>WQXU01000024.1 GCA_009781635.1 Treponema sp. | reverse complement strand
GCGCCGACCGTAAGGGAGGGAAGGTGTACAGGATGTACACCGCCAGCAGCCTGAGGCGGGCCGTAAATGCCGAACAGGATGTGAGGCATTGGAGGCTTCAAGTCTTCTAGGCCGCAAATGTAATTCAAGGCATGAAAGCTTCGTGACTTCCATGCCTTGAATCTTGAGTGAAAAATCTATTTAAGAGGCAGATACTCAATAATTATTATCTCAACGGTACGGTTAAGGCTTCCGCGGCTGCCGTCGCCGTAAAGCCTGTCATTATAACCTGCGTTTATCATTTGATCTTCTGGTATACTCCTGTTTAGAAACACATTAAGTACAGTATTTGCTCTTTTCCCGCTGATATCCTCCAAATCTCTAAGTTCCTGCTCCCATACAGATTGATTATAACCAGGCTGCCCAGGGCCAGGTACAGTAGGATTGGCATGGCCTGATAATTGAAGTATGAAATCCGGATGAGCAAGCATAATATTTACTACATTTTGAATAGCAGCATTGTTTGCATCTATTTGTATTTGAGTAAGCCAGGTGGAAGCGCCGGGGCCGGGAGGACCATTGTATACAATCGAATTCCCCGCAAAATCTACATAGTAAACCCCATGAATCCTTACCCTCTGTATAATTTCTGTGGGCGGAATCTCATTCGGGATCCATCTTGCATACAGTCTTAGTTCATCTGTAGTAACAATACCGTCAGTGAAGTTCCAGGCATTGCCGATAAAAACAGAATTCGCATTAAACCAGCCGCCAAAATGATAACCTTCCCTGCTCATTGCAAGAGGTTCCTTTACCTTGGAACCTTGAATTATATATTGATCTTCCGGAGCCGGAGTTCCCTCATTTGCTTCAAATATTACTCTGCTGACAGGCATGCCCCATTTGGCATACAAGGTTATATTTTCATTAACAGTCTCTCTTAAAAAGACCCATGGCTCGCCTGTAAAAGCCGGATTTGTAAACCAGCCGCCGAAACCGTAAAAACCTCCGCCAGGAAATGGTTTTAACATGGACAGTGGTTCAACAAGTTTTACGCCCTCAACAACTAACTGATTATTCGGGGCAGGTGTACCGCCGTCAGCTTCAAATGTTACGGTATATACTGCCGGGTTTCGTTCCCACTTGGCGTGAAGAATCATATCTGTTGATACAATGTCCGTTGAAAAGTTCCACGCATTGCCTAAAAAAACCGCATCACTAAACCAGCCGCCGAATGTAAAGCCATCCCTTGTTATGGGCGCCGGGCTTGCTGCTCCGGAACCGGAAATAACATGCTGAACTCCCGGAACAGGAGAGCCGCCATTTGCGTTAAATGTAACTATAAGATGATCCGGAATCCACCAGGCGTAAAGGGTAAGATCATCTGTAACCGGAGTGTTTACAAAGTTCCATGAATCACCGGAGAAATCCTCATTTAAAAACCAGCCGCCGAAATGATGGCCGCTTCTTTCCATGGACGCAGGTCTTGTAGCGTATGAATTAAAAGCAACAACTTGTGATGAAGGAGCAGGAGAGCCGCCGTTTGCAATAAAAGTAAAGTTATGGCGGTTTAAATCCCATTTTGCATACAGAACTATATCCTCTGTTACAAAACCTGTCATACGCGAGAAGAAATTCCATCGCTCTCCCCAGTCGTTATCTGCAGTACCGTCTTTTAAAAACCAGCCGCCGAAGCCATGTCCGTCACGGCTCATTGGCAGGGGTTCTGTGACCATTCCCATGTAAGCCACAAATTGCAGAAGCGGTTCCGGAGTTGGTAATCCGCCCTTGGGATCGAACAGTACTTTATAGATATTCCTGTCCCATTTTGCGTAAAGGGTCAGAGGTTCTGTTACTGTACCCAGGGTGAAGCTCCACTCGTCTGTAAAGCCTGTATCTGTAAACCAGCCGCCGAAACTAAAACCCTCTCTTGTCATGGGAGAAGGGGTTGTAACATCCGAACCATGGGCAACAAGCTGCTGTGCGGGAGCGGGGGTGCCTTCATTTGCAACAAATGTAACAGTATGATGATTAGTGTCCCATTTAGCATACAGGGTCATATTGCTATTTACTGTACCGCTTATGAAATTCCATGGTTGAGTATAATCCTCATCTGCAAACCAGCCGCCAAAACCATATCCTTCAAGACTCATTGCTGGAGGAGCTACGATCCTTCCCCCGGAGGCAACAAGCTGGCTCGATGGTTCAGGAAATCCGCCCTTTGAATTGAAAAAGACTGCATGGTAGAGAGTATTCCATCTTGCATACAGGTTTATATCATTGAGCACTTTATCCGCAGCAAAGTTCCAGGCGCTTCCTGAGAAGTCTGCGCTTGTATACCAGCCGCCAAAACCATGCCCTTCAAGACTCATAACCGGCGGTTCTTTAATCATTGTTCCTGTAACAAGCAATTGATTGGGAGGTGAAGGTTCACCGCCGTTTGCTGCAAATGTTACGGTACATGGTCTTGGTACCCACCTTGCGTATAAGATCAAATTTGAATTTACAGGATAGGTAAAATCCCATTCATTATTAAAACTAATATCATCAAACCAGCCGCCGAAGGCATGTCCCTCACGGGTTATAGGAACAGGTTCGTGCGCCGAAGTTCCCGCTAAAATTGCCTGAGCTGAAGGGATGGGCATTCCGTCATTTGTAATGAATGTTACTGAAACAGGAATGGGAGCCCATTTAGCGTAAAGGGTCATGTTATTTTCAACAGCCGCAGCGAAATTCCACAGTTGCATAAGATCCTCATCCATAAACCAGCCGTCAAAGAAATGACCTGCAAGGCTCATAGGCGGCGGCGTTACAACTCTTCCTCCTAAAGCTATAAGCTGTTCCTTAGGGTGGGGAAGTCCGCCGTTTGAATTGAACGTGACTGTACGGTAAACATTGTTCCATCTTGCATATAATTTCATATTTTCGTTTATTGTGTCTGAGGCGAAATTCCAAGCATTTGTATACGCATCATCTTTATACCAGCCGCCGAAACCCTGAGCTGTAAGATTTATCGCAGGAGGTTCTTTCACCCTTGTTCCGTAAAGAAGAAATTGAGGAGCAGGTATTTTTTCTTCGCCATTTTCTTCATATGAGCCGCCTTTTGCATCAAATTCTACAACGTAGGAGACAGGAACCCATCCGGCGAACAGGACTAAATCATTTGATACTGTATCCTTATCAAAGTCCCATGCATATCCTGAAAGGCTTGTATTATTAAACCACCCTGCAAACCCGTAATGAGCTTTAGTAATAGCAGGAACCTTTGAGATTTTGCCTTCATGGACTATCAACTGGCTTTCTATAAATGGATCTCCTCCGTTCACATTGAAATTTACAATGTGATATTCACGGGTTTCAGAAGAAGTCTGCCTGTCCTGATTGTCCCACCAGCTTTCCATAATTGGGTTATGGCAGGTTGTAAAAAAAACGAATGCAAACATAATGCATGCAAGCAATGCAAAAATGTTTTTTGTGCTGTTGTTTTTCATGTACACCTCAAAAATAAATTAAAATAAAATATGTTATTTCATATAATAATATAAAAATGAACAAATAATTCAAGATATAGATTATACAATTTTATACTAATATATTTTTTTATAAAAATGAAATAATCGTATGTTAGCGGCAAAAAAATGATAAATTAATCCGGATATTTTTTTATTGACACTTTGCCTATGAAATGTTATCATGTAAAGAAGGTATTTTTGATCTCATAAATCCTTATGTAGTAAGGACTTATGTTGTTTTCATTAACACTGAAAATCTTGTAAAATGGAGTGACATATCTGAAAATAAGTCTTACCCTGCCAAGCTGCCGGTATTAACAGAAGAGGCTTATAGTTTCAAATAGTTAAATAAGATGAAAAAACAGGCACTTATAAGCGTATTTAATAAAGAAGGTATCCTTGAATTGGCGTCCTTTTTAAACGATTCCGGATGGGAGATTATTTCAACAGGCGGCACATCAAATTACCTGAGAGAAAATAAAATTCCTGTAAAGGATGTATCATCTGTTACGGGCTTTCCGGAATGCCTTGACGGGCGTGTAAAAACACTTCACCCTGCAATTCACGCAGGTTTATTGGCCCGCAGAGATATACAAAGCCATATTGAAACGCTAAAAGAGCAGCAGCTTGGAACAATTGATCTGGTATGCGTAAATCTTTATCCATTTTTTGAAAAAGTTCAGTCCGGTCTTTCAGCTGAGCAAACAATTGAATTTATCGATATAGGCGGACCTGCAATGCTTCGTTCCGCGGCGAAAAATCACAGCGATGTAATTGTTCTTACAGATCCTGCAGATTATACGCAAGCCATAAACAGTTTAAAAACCGGAAATGTTCCATATGATTTTAAGAAACGCCTTGCAGGAAAAGTTTTTGCTCTTACATCCGCATATGATGCGGCTATTGCCCGCTACCTGCTTGAAAACGGCGAGTATTATGAGTATCTGCCGCTTTCATTAAAATTGGGACAGTCTTTGCGTTACGGTGAAAACGGTCATCAGTCTGCTGCCTTATATCTTAACACGGATCGTCCCGGCGTGCTTGGCAGCATGGAACAGATTAGCGGCAAGGAACTTGGTTATAACAATATAAAAGATCTTGATATTGCATGGAAAGCAGCCTGCGCCTTCGGCCTTAACGGCAACCCTCCTGCAGGAGAGGATGAAGTGCGCCGTCTTGTTCCGGATGCCTGCAGCAGCGGGCCTTTAATTTGCTGTGTTGCCGTAAAGCATAATACACCATGCGGAATTGCGCTTGGAGAAACCCTGCTAAAAGCCTACGACAAGGTATTTGCCTGCGATCCCGTTTCGATATTCGGAGGCATAATTGCATGTAACGCAAAAGTTAACGCCGCAGCAGCCATAAGATTCGCAGAGCTTTTCCTTGAAGTAGTAATTGCTCCTGACTATGACAATGACGCCCTTGAAATATTAAAGAAGAAAAAGAACTTGCGCATAATAAAAATGAACAAGGCGCCCTGTGAATCGCATGAGTACACAGCCGTTGACGGCGGCATTCTTGTTCAGCAAAGCGATCGCACATTTATTGAAAAATGGGATGTGGTTTCAAAGACTGCTCCTGAAGCAGGGGACATTGCCGACATGATCTTCGGCATGAGGGCTGTAACTTTTGTAAAATCCAATGCCATCATGATCGTAAAAGAAAAGTCAGCAACCGGCATCGGCGGGGGACAGGTAAACCGGATTTGGCCCGCAAAACAGGCGCTTGAAAGAAGCGCTGCATGCCTTAAAAAAGCATCTATGGAATCACATGACACAGGAGGCAGTCCCTGGAATGACAGTCTTCCTGCAAGGGTTTTGGCTTCCGATGCTTTTTTCCCATTCAGCGACATAGTGGAAGAGGCTGCAAAAAACGGCATAAAGGCGATAATTCAGCCGGGCGGTTCCAAAAATGATGATCTTTCAATTGAGGCCTGCAATAAGCATCAGATCGCGCTTGTTTTTACAGGAACGCGTCACTTTAAACATTAAGAAAAAGTTTAATAAGATTCCTTAATCAAAATATTTTACAGCGCCCTTAAAAATATCCATTTTTCTTATTCCCGGGATGTTTTTATAAAGACCGTCGTCTAAACGCTCGTTATGCGCTATTCGCCCGAATATACGCCCGTCAAAAGATGTTATGCCTTCAATTACTGAAGATGAATTACTTTGATTCCGGTTTATATTACCGTCAAAATCAACATAAATAGTTGCTATCTGTCCCCTGTCTGCAAGGTCGCTTACTATTTCCTCTTTTGCAATAAAACGCCCTTCGCCGCGGGAGAGCGGAACCATGTATTGCCCCTCAAGCTCAAGATGGGAAAGCCACGGAGATTTATTTGAAACAAGCTTTGTGTTTACAAGAGCGCATTGATGCCTGCCTGTTGCATTAAATGAGAGCGTGGGCGAATTTTCTGTCTGTTCGCGTATTTCGCCGTAGGGTAAAAGGCCAAGTTTTAAAAGAGCGTGAAATCCTGTGCCTATTCCGCAGATAAGACCATATCTTTTATTTAAAAGTTCCATAACAGCGTCACAAATAAAAGGATTTTTCATAAAAGCAGTTATATATTTTCCGGAGTTGTCAGGTTCATCTGCGCCTGAAAAACCTCCTGGAATTACAATTGCCTGCGCTTTTACTACAGCTTTCTTAAAGCCTGCAATGCTTTGCGCGGTACATGCCGAAGTTAAATTGCGTATAACAAACATCTGCGCTTTTCCGCCGGCTTTTTCAATCGCCCTTGCAATATCATACTCGCTGTTTGTTCCCGGAAAAACAGGCAGTATAAACTGAGGTTTAGCCCTTCTTATTAATTTGCTTATAAATGTCTTTTTTCTGCGCGGTAATAAGCCATGACCCTCATTAATTTGCAGAGGATTGCTGTCAGAAACTTCAGTATTATATTCCTGTTTTATTGAACCGGGATATACAGGTTCAAGCGTTTTTTCCCATTCCCTTTGAAGTTCTTCAAAGGGAATCTCTAATGAGGGTGTTTTCAGCGTATATTCAGTTTTTGTGCGGCCAAGTAATTCAGCTTTAAAATTGTTCCTGTTTGTTCCTGCAAATGCAAGATATTCATTATCAACTTCAATGATAAATCCGCTGAACCCAAGGCCTGAAGATAAATCTTTTTTGGCACAGAAGCCAAGTTTGTTACCCATGCACATTTTTATGATTGCTTCTGCGATGCCTCCTGAGCCTGCCGCCCAGGCAGAGAGCGTATTTTCTTTGCTTAAAATATCTTCGACAGTATCAAAGTAATCGCGCAAGGCGGAAAAATCGCATTTTTCAAAAACTGAAAATGGAGTCTTTAATAAGAATACAGCGCTGCCTGCTTTTTTGAACTCCGGAGTTACAATTTTGTCTGTATGCGTTACAGAAATTGCAAAAGATAAAAGAGCAGGAGGAACATTAATTTCCTCATTGTCATTTACAGCGTAACTGCCGGCCATTGAATCCTTGCCGCCTATTGCGGCAATTTCAAGGCCAAGCTGGGCATCCAGGGCGCCAAGAAGCGCTGATACAGGCTTGCCCCAGCGCGCAGGATCGCTGCGTAACTTTTCAAAATACTCCTGGAATGAGAGCCATGATTTTTTTCTGCTTCCGCCTGCGGCTATTATTTTTGCAACAGAATGGACAACAGCAAAAACAGCTCCGTGATAAGGGCTTACAGAAGATATGTACGGATCAAAACCCAGGGACATTATAGAGCAGGTATTTGTATCTCCTTTTAAAAGGGGTATTTTTGCTGCCATTGCCTGGGCAGGAGTTAGCTGATACTTTCCGCCGAACGGGGATATAACTGTTGCAGCTCCTATACATGAGTCGAAACTGTCTACAAGTCCTTTTTGAGAGCAAATATTCAGATTGCCTGCAAAGTTAAAAAGAGCATTTTTATCATGAAAATGCTCATCCTGTTTTATTAATTCCTGTACATTCAGGTTATTAATATGAACATCTGCGCGTTTTTGGGCTCCGTTTGAACTTATGAACTTTCTTGAAAGATTTACAATTGTTTTTCCGCGCCAATTCATTACAAGGAAAGGCTCTTTTGTCACCTTTGCAATCACTGTTGCTTCAAGGTTTTCCTTTGCGGCAAGAGCAATGAATTTCTTTGCATTTCTTTTCGCAACAACTAAAGACATTCTTTCCTGGCTTTCGCTTATGGCAATTTCAGTTCCGTCAAGTCCTTCGTATTTTATTGGAACCTTGTCAAGGTTTATTAAAAGGCCGTCTGCAAGTTCTCCAACAGAGACGCTAACCCCTCCGGCGCCGAAATCATTACAGCGCTTTATTAGTCTTGTAACCCTGGAATCGCGAAAGAAGCGCTGCAGTTTTCTTTCATCCGGCGCGTTTCCTTTCTGGACATCGGCTGCGCATGTTTCAAGAGAAACCTGCGTATGCGATTTTGAAGAACCTGTTGCGCCGCCTATGCCGTCACGGCCTGTCCTGCCGCCAAGAAGAATGACAACATCATTTTTCCCGGGCTTTTTACGTATAACATTTTTAGAAGGCGCAGCTGCTATTACAGCTCCTGTTTCCATGCGTTTTGCTGTATAACCCGGATGGTAAATCTCGATGACATGACCTGTTGCAAGGCCAATCTGGTTGCCGTAAGAGCTGTAGCCTTCGGCGGCTGTACGGCAAATTTTGCGCTGGGGCAATTTACCCTGCAATGTATCAGATGAACTTTGCAGCGGATTTCCCGCTCCTGTTACGCGCATCGCCTGATATACAAAGGCGCGGCCTGACAGCGGATCTCTTATTGCTCCTCCAAGACAGGTTGCGGCTCCTCCGAAGGGTTCTATTTCTGTAGGATGATTGTGCGTTTCATTTTTAAACATCAGAAGCCAGTTTTTATTTTTGCCGTTAACATCAACTTTTATTTTTACAGAACATGCGTTTATTTCATACGACTCATCAAGTTCATTTAATAATCCTTTTTGCTTAAGGTGTTTTGCTCCGATTGTCGCCATGTCCATCAGAGTAACAGGCGCTTCTTTCCTGCCTGTAGTTTCGCGTAACAAAAGATAATTTTTATAGCTTTCAAGTATATGCTCATCATCTATTTGTATATTATCAAGCTCTGTAAGAAATGTAGTGTGACGGCAGTGATCAGACCAGTATGTATCAAGCACGCGGATCTCTGTAACAGAAGGGCTGCGTTTTTCATTTTTAAAATACTCCTGGCAGAATTTAATGTCGGATAAATCCATTGCAAGTCCCATTGTTATGCGCAATTGATCAAGCTCTTCATCTGAAAGAAATATAAAATTGCCGATAATTTCAATATCAGATGCTTCATTGTAATTCTGAACAAGCGTTTGCGGAATTTCAAGAGAGATCTCGCGGTTTTCTACAGGATTTATAAGCCATGATTTTATCTTTAAAAAATCATCATCATTTAAATCACCGTAAATTAAATATATTTTTGCACAATGAATATCAGGTCTTTCCTTTCCTGTGGCGATGGCTATGCATTGCGCGCAGGAATCAGCTCTCTGATCAAATTGTCCGGGCAGGTATTCAACGGCAAGAACATACGCATTTTCAAAAGAAGGAAGTTCATCATAAACAATATCCACAGGTGCTTCGGAAAAAACCGTTTTTTTTGCCTCATTAAAATCTTCGCAGGAAATCCCCTGCGCAAGATAACGGTTTATGATCCGTATTTTGTCAATTTTATCAATCTGAAGCCCAAGACGCAAATCCGATGCTACAGAAGCCGCTTCATCGGCAAATTCAGGCCTTTTTTCTACATACATTTTTAAGACATTCATGGCAGGATTCCCCTCTAGTAATTGCTGATTATACAGTAAGTGAAAGAGAGTGTGAACAGAAAATGAGCAAAAAGTTAAAATTCAATGAAAATTGATGGTTTTTACGCTATTGGCAATATTTAAAATTGTGTATATAATGGCCTTATGAGAAAAAATCAGGCAAAAATATTGACAATTTTATTCATTGGGACCCTTATTCTTCAGTCCGCTTATTCACAGGTTCAAAATGAGATGATACATATACAGGGCGGAACATTTTTAATGGGCAGCCCGGAAGACGAAGCCGGCAGGCACATGACTGACGAAAGCCCCCAGCATAGGGTTACTGTCAGTTCATTTTATATTGCAAAATTCCCTGTAACACAGGCTGAGTACCTTGAAATAATGGGAGTTAATCCAAGCCAGCACAGGGGCGCAGAGCTTCCTGCGGACAGAGTAAGCTGGAATGACGCAATAGAGTACTGCAACAAACGCAGTATTGCAGAGGGTCTTACTCCCGTTTACACAATTGAAGGTACAAATGTAACATGGAACCGTCAGGCAAACGGATACCGCCTTCCTACGGAAGCAGAATGGGAATACGCATGCCGCGCAGGAACACAGACGCCTTTTTATTCCGGCAGCTCTATGGAGGATGCAGGCTGGCACAGGGATAACTCAATCACAATAATTAACGGTTCAAGAAGCCGTTCCACATTTCCTGTCGGCCAAAAACAGCCTAATGCCTGGGGTCTTTATGACATGCACGGGAATGTACTTGAATGGTGCTGGGACTGGTTTGGAAGTTATACTGCAGAACCAAAGATTGATCCTGCAGGGTCTGCTTCCAGTCCAAGAGGCGCGCGTGTTTACCGCGGCGGCTGTTTTGATTTCCAGGCTTCATGGTGCCGAAGTTCATACCGCTTTGGAAACCGCCCTGCATTTCGCATGTTTTACACGGGATTCAGGGTAGCGCGTAACGCCTCTGAATAATATATAATTGCTTATGAGCTCTAAAAGAATAAAAGAACTCGAAACATTAATACAAAAATATCAGGACTCCTATTACAGCGCCGAAGCGCAGATTTCAGATGATGAATTTGATCTTCTTTGGGATGAACTGAAAAACCTGTCTCCGGAAAGTGAAATACTAAAAAATATAGGCACAGAATCAAGTACTGACGGATTTCCAAAAGAGAAACATATAATTCCCATGGGAAGCCAGGACAAGGCTTCAAATCCTGCGGAATTTCTCTTGTGGGCTGAAAAAAGAGATATAAAAACATTTATTGTTCAATACAAGTTTGACGGAGCAAGCCTTGAATTACAGTACAAGGAAGGCGATCTTGTTTTTGCAGTTACACGGGGAGACGGAATAAAGGGCGATAACATCACAGCTAATGCGCGGCGCATGAGGGGAATGATTCAAAAACTTGACATTCCGTTTACAGGCGGCATTAGGGGGGAAGTTATTATGACCCATGCGATCTGGAAGGAGAAATATTCAACAAAGGCAAATTGCCGCAATGCCGCAAACGGGATTATGCGCCGCAAAGATGGGGAGGGCTGCCAGGATTTAAACCTCATTGTTTATGATGCAGGCGCATCAGATGATGATTCATATTTTCTGGATGAGATGCAAAAATTAAAATGGCTTTCGGACAGGGGATTTCAGATTACAGAGGCAGAAATATTTACATCGGCTCAGGATATAATCGATTTTCGCAATGAAACGGCAAAAAAAAGGGATACTCTTTCGTTTGATATAGACGGTCTTGTAGTAAAGGATATAACTACAGATATGTTTGATCTAAGAAAGGCGCGTCCGGAAAAACAAATAGCGTTTAAATTTGAACTTGAAACAGCGTTCAGCATTCTTCGTGAGGTGATTTGGAGTGAATCAGGGGCAACTTATACTCCGATTGGCGTAATTGAACCTGTGCGTCTTGCAGGAACAATTGTAAAAAGGGCAAATCTTAATAATCCGGATATGATAAGGGCAATGGGTTTGGAAATTGGATCTTGTGTATCTGTTGTAAAACGCGGAGAAATCATTCCAAAAATTGAAGGACTTGCGCCCTTATCATCATCAGCAGAGCGGACGCAAAGAATAGAATTCCCCGGTGTCTGCGGAACATGCAATACAGCTCTTACAGACGCAGGGACAAGACTGTACTGTCCGAATATCCAGTGTCCAAAGCGCTTGCTGCACAGACTCCAGAAGTGGGTATCTGTACTTGATATAAGGGAACTGGGAGACAAATTATTAAAACAGTTATTTGAAAAAGGCATAAGGCAAATCCATGAACTATATGAATTAACTAAAGAAGAACTATCGTTATACGAAAGAATGGGTGAAATTTCCGCTTCAAAAGTAATTAACCACATCCGGACAAAGAGAGAGCTTTCTCTTTCCGCCTTTGTTGCAGGATTTGATCTTGAAGGCATTGCGGAAACGACAATGACAAAAATTACAGACGCAGGTTTTGACACACTGGAAAAATTACGCAAGGCTGAAGTTACTGACTTTTGCGCAATCTTCGGGCTTGGGGAAATAACGGCAAGTATCATTGCAGAAGGATTAAAAGAATGCAAAGAAGAAATGGATGCCGTTCTGGAAACCGGAATAATAACAATAGCTTTGCCGCCGTCTTTGGAATCACGGCCTCTGCAGGGCCTTTCCTTCTGCTTTACAGGTGAAATGAAATCCATGAAAAGAGCGGAAGCCGAAGATAAAATAAAATCTCTTGGCGCCCAGGCAAAATCTTCTGTTGTAAAAGGGCTTTCCTATCTTGTTACAAACGATCCTTTGTCAGGTTCATCAAAAAATAAAAAAGCAGAAGAGCTTGGAATTTCCATAATCGGCGAGGATGAATTTCTTAAGCTTTTAAAAACAAACCCTGAAAAAAAAGAAGCTGCAAAACAGGGAGAATTATTTTAATAGTTTTTACTGCGCTGAAGTTTCCTGTGTATCTACAATCCTGTAAAAATTTTCCATTGCTTCAAATCTTTCGCGGACATTTTGCAAAAGCCTCAGTTCACGGTTTATTGTTCTTGCATAGTTAAGAGTGCCGTTTTCTATCCTGAAAGCCTCATCCTGCCAGAATTGAACGCGCGGAAGGTCTATCCACCTGAAGCGCCTTTCATTGGCCTTTTGCGCCCAGGCAACAGCCTCATCCCAGTAGAGAAGGGCAGTACGGTAGCAGTTTTCGGCAATTTCAAGGCTTTCCAGATTTTGATCCCGCCACGGCGCATTGTAGAAATAGGCATTGCGCTTGTTCCATTTATTGCCTAAAAATAAATACTGTTCTATCAGCTTTATATGAAGGTGCATGTTAAAAAGGTAGCGGTATTTTTCCCATTGAATTTCATTCTCAACAAGGGCAAGAGCATGAAGAGGATTTGCAAAAGGCGCTTTTATAGCCTGTTCAAGCCAGTAGATATTCTCCATTGTGTCATCTGGGTACTGGTTTAAATGAACATGAAAAAGCCTGTAATACTGCTCCTTGTAGGTAACAAAATAGCTGTTTACAGGGATTGCTGCAGCAAAGAGAAGGAGGACAGCGGCTGTTTTAAAAATTGCTTTCACTATGTATTAAATATCGGCATTCTTGTGATTATGCTCCACACCTGCCTTGCAACTTCCTGAACACTTTTACTTGCGTCTATTATCTCTATTTTTGCGCCTGCAGTGCGGTATAAATCTATGTAATACCTGTATCTGTCGCGAACTTTCTCCTGAAATTCCCTGTACTCATAAATTTCAACAGAATCCCTTCCTTTCATCCTTTCAAGGGCTGTTTCAGGGTCGATATCAAGATAAATAGTAAGCTCTGCAGCGCCAAACCGCGAGTTTAAAGAAGAAGGCAGCTCCTCCCCGCATTCAATCCCCTGATACACAAGAGAAGATAAAACATATCTGTCGCTTGCAACAAGGCTGCCCTTTTTTACATGTTCTGTGATGCCGTCAGGGCCGTACAGGTGTTCATTGCGATCTGCCGCAAAAAGATATGCAAGGCTCTCCGGCGTAAGGGATATCTCTTTTTTTAACGCGCGGCGTATAAGCCTGCCAATTTGCCCGTCTGTCGGCTCAAAAGCCGGGACAAATGACGGTTTACTGATATTTTTAAAACGCTCGCCCAGTAATGCAAGCTGAGTAGTTGTACCGCTGCCGTCGCAGCCTTCAAAAACTAAAAAATTGGGTATAATTTGCACTTACAGGAAGATAACATGAAAAATAAAACCTTGTCCATGTGTTTATGCTCATATACCCCTGAATTAGTATCAAATCAATACTAAATGTGTTATAATTTATATATAAAATGTCAATTTTTACTGTAAAAAACGGAAAAAAAACGCTCTTGCGTTCAATATATATTAAAATTCTCATATTTATAGGGCTAATTTGCCTGTCGGCGGCATGTTTACAGCCCTTACAAACCGTTCTTGGCCAGGAAATGCAGAATATACGAAGCAATTTAATCGAAGAACTGGAAGATCTTACCGGAATGGATGTACGTTATTCATCAATCCGCCCGGCAATCATGGGTTCCTTCGATATCAGGAACTTCAGATTATACAAAAATGATGAGCCGTTTTTCACCGTATACCGCATAAGGATAAATTTTTCATTACTCGAATTGCTTGTTAACAGAAAAACATTTGTACATACGGTAGTAATTGAAAGGCCTGTACTTAAAATTAACACCGAAAGAGACAAAGATACTCTTGATTTTTTTTCTTCTATGCTGGAAACATCAAGAAATGAAGAGCGCGAAACATTGTCAATTAACGATATTGCAGATTTTCTCCCAAGGGATGCTCATTATCAGATAAAAAACGGATATTTTTCTTTTACAGACAAAGATACATTGTACCAGATAGATGATATAAATCTTAATATTCATGAAGATGAAGGAGAAATATTTTTTGACGGAGGATTATCCGCAGAATATAGAGTAGAAGGTTTTTTTGACAGAACAATAATTTTAAAATCAAATGTTACGATAAACGGCTCATGCGATGCACTGCTGCAGGATGGAAGCGCCGAAATACATGTATCGTTTATTACATGCTACGAGCATGATGAGATAAAACGAAACATATCGTTTTTCAGGCCTCCTTTGAATAATTTAAGGGACACAAGAGTATTATTTTCAGTTATGCCTTTTAATACTTCGCTTCTTTATGAGGATATGACTTTAAAAGTAAATCAGAGAAATAAAAATGCACCCTATTTTTATTTTCAGTATAATACGCAGACAAATGATATTTATTCAGAAATAAACTTTGAAGATTTTCGCCCTGTAGACAGGATCAGTTTTACTGATTCCTTAAAACATGTAAGTCATTTGCTGGAAATGAATATAAACGGAAATCTTGGGCTCAGGTACGGAAATGGTTTTATGGATTATAAAATTAATATTAAAGGTGAAAATAACAGCGATGAAACTGCATCCGGAGCCTTTAATGATTCATTTTTTATAGATGTTAACGGAACTGATAAAATAATATATGTAAGTGATTTTCTTGTAAGCGCTTCCCGCCAAACTGCAAAAGCGGGCCTTTTTCAGGGTAATGCCGGTTTTTCAGGTTATATAGAGTTTGATATTTTTAAACCATCAGGTTCGCTTTTTTTTGATAATTTCAGTCTTGGCGCAAAGGATGTTTTTTCAGCCGTGTTTGACATAACAAGCACAAACAGGGAAATTCAAATATCGGCGGACGATATCCGTATTGCCGATGCGAATATAAACCATATGGATATTTTTATTTATCCTGCGCAAGGGGATATTGCCGTTTCCGCCAGATTATTTTCAGGAAAAGATGCGGCAGTTTATTTAGATGCGCTAATAAACAAAAATCCATTTCATCTTGAAGCATCCCTGGCTCTTGATTCTGTGCCCCTGTATGAAATAACGCAATTTATAAGCCCGTTCTACGATTTTTTTGATATTCCGGCCGCAGGCAGGGGATTTTTGCAGGAATCTTTAATATCAACAGAAGTTTTTCTTTCTACAGATTTTAATTCAAGCGTGTATAACGCTCCTGTAATAAGTTTTAATTTAGGCGGTACAAAAGGGTTTATTTCCCTTTCCGGCACAGGCCATCAGATTAATTTAAGCGAAGGCATTATTTCGTATAACGGCATTGACCTTTTATTATCAGCTAACATGAATTTTTCCAATCCTATGGATCTTGTTTTCGCAGTGAACGCAGCTTATCTTGATCTTGCCTGGCATGTGGAAGGACAGGTTATCGACAGGACTACATTGATAATCCGCGATCCGAACGGACTTTTTGTTTACGGGAATCTGGACAGTCAGGGCGCCATGTCAGGTTACATAGAAGGAATAGATTTTCCTGTTCCGGCAGGCGAGTATCCTGTTTACCTTAATTTTTACAGCACCCTGCGCTTCAGTTCGATTGATTTCTGGAATCTTGATGTTAATCATTTTACGGTGCGGGAAATAAATGCGTTTGACGGTATGGAAATGTTAAGAATCTCAGGGGCTGCGGATCAGGATGGAGCCAGTTTCAGGGAAATAGTGTACAACGACAGCGAAGGCATGCTTGCAGGAAGCGCAGATTTATTCTGGGACAGGGATTTTTCATTTCTGGAAGTAATCATGAATATAACAGACGGATATGAGGCAGGGGAGTTTTACGACATAGAAGGCGTCTTTATAGATGAAAAAATAGATGTACGCATGACAGTTTCAAATATGAATCTTAACCGCTTTATAGAGAGCAATATTCCGGTAATACTTAGCGCTGATGCTGATGTTTCCTGGAATTCCATAGATTCATTTAATGCTCAATTAAATCTGTCGTCGTTTTATACCAGAATACAGGGTGAGCAGATTAATGCCTCTGTCGGCATTAATTTCTCCAACGATGAATTGACAGTAAGAAATTTAAGACTTGATGTTGGAAATTTTAAAACAGTAATACCGGAGTTTCAGGTAAACAGGGATGCCGGTATTGCAAGGGCAAGAGCGGATTTTCAGGGGTTCGGCTTTGAAAGAAATATTGAAGGAAGATTTGGACTGGATGTAAATTTCAGAAAAATAAATTCATGGCCGGAAATAATCAGTGTAATTGATGATTTTAGCGGAAATATTTTTGTGGAAAATCTGCAATACGGCGAGCTGTTCAATGAAAGAATAGAATTTGATTTTTTCTCAAAAGACGGCTCCTTGTCAGTTACCGGCGGAATTAACGAAATGCTTCGTCTTGATATGGAGCCAGATGGTAATTTATTCCTCGGACTTTCATATCCTTTTCCCATACGCGGCGCATTTTCAGGTTCGCTGGATATAGAAAGAAGGCTGCTTGATATCCATTGCAGCAATTATTTTGTAGATTTATCCGCTTTGTATTCGCTTGTTAACCTTGGAAAGGTTTTTAACATAGCAGGCGGGTATATCACAGGTCAGATGGATGTCCGCGGTGATATCTTAAGTCCGGGGTTTTACGGTACAGGCAGGGGTTCAAGTATAAGGCTGCAAGTTCACGATTTTATAAGCGAGGATATAAGGACTGTTCCCTTTAGTATTCTTGCCGAGGGACATGAGATGACATTCGGTCCTGTTGATACATTATGCGGCAATGGAGGGGGAAGCGCTTCAGGATGGTTTGTTTTTCAAAATTGGTATCCTGTAAATATAGGAATTGACATTAATATCCCTGCAAACAGCCCCATTCCGTATAATTTTAATATTACAGGCTTTCTTGCATCGGGAAATGCGTCAGGAAACTTTTTAATTACATATGACAGTATAAATAAAGACCTGGATTTAAGAGGCAATTTGTTTACAAATTATGCGGAACTGGGAATGAATATGGACAATATTGCTTCCGGCGCAGGGAGCGATTCAAACAATTCTGTATTCAATACCTTTGTTGAATTAAACATAACAGCAGGTTCCATGGTTGAGTTTATCTGGCCTGCCGCAAATCCCATAATAAAGGCCTATCCTGAAAGAGGCACTGTAATCAACATCTCAAGCGATACTCAGTCAGGGCATTACTCAATAAACAGCGATGTAAGAATTCGTTCAGGCGAGATTTATTACTTCGATCGCAGTTTTTTTATCCGCCAGGGAAACATAATTTTAAGGGAAAATGAAAGCCGGTTTAATCCCATATTCAGCGTAAGAGCGGAAACAAAGGATCGCGCAGATACAGGACCTGTAACAATCTCAATGATTGTTGATAATCAGCCGCTTTTGAGCTTTGAACCCCGTTTTGAGGCAAGTCCAAGCTTGACACAGCTTGAAATTTATTCGATTTTAGGGCAAACTTTCAACAGTTTACAGGGCGAGGATAATGAGGTTCTGGTTCAGCAGTTTTTGCTGAACTCCACCACTGATCTTGTTACTCAAATAATAGCAAGTTCGGATACATTGTCTCAATTTGTGTTTTTCAGGCAGCTGGAAAGGCAAGTAAGAGATACCATGAGGCTTGATGTGTTCAGCGTAAGGACCAGATTTGTGCATAATGTGGTTTTATCCGGCGCTGCAGGATTTTCTCAAACCCCTGTTGACAGGAGTAACCGTGTAGGTAACTATTTCGACAATACAACTGTTTTTATTGGTAAGTATGTAGGGCAGCATATGTTCATACAGGGGATGCTTACAATGAGATATGACGAAAACAGTATTGTATTTGGCGGATTAAAGATTGAACCGGATATTGGAATCGAACTGCAAAGTCCGTTTGTAACTATCCGTTGGGATTTTTTCCCGTATCACCCGGAAAATTTTTGGGTAAATGATAATTCAATTACTCTAAGCTGGAGTATGTCGTTTTAGGAGTTTTGATGAAATTTAGGGTATTTGTTTTTTTATTGTTAGCAGCGGCAATTTCGGGTTTTGCGCAAGACTCACAGGATGACTGGTACACAGGAAGGCCTATAAGGGATATTGTTTTTTCAGGCTTGAGTAACGTTTCACAGTCAGAGCTGGATGCGCTAATGAATACTTTCAAAGGGCGTCCTTTTGATTACAATATTTTCTGGGAAATGCAGGGAAGACTGTATGCGCTTGAATATTTTGATAGGATAGAACCCAGCACTCATCGTTACAGCACCGGGAATGAGGTTATAATAAGATTTACCGTGGTTGAACGGCCTGTAATAAGCAGGATTAATTTTACCGGCAATTCCGGATTGCGCCGCAATGAATTACTGGAAACAATCACTTCAAAGGCAAGGGATATTTATAATCAGGCGAAAGTCCGCAACGACATCGAAGCCATCATAAATAAATATATAGAAAAAGGCTATCCCAACGTTGCAGTTACTTCTTCAGAGTCGCAATCAGGGGATTCATCTATAGTATTGACTTTTCATATAACAGAAAATGACAAAATTTCGATATCAAGAATTGAGTTTCAGGGGAATTCAAGGTTTTCTACAAGTACCTTAAGAAATCAGCTTTCATTAAAAGCGAAATCTCTTTTAAATAACGGAGCATTCCAGGAAGCGAAACTTATTGCAGACAGGGAAACCATTACAAGATACTACCACGATCGCGGATACATTGACGCGATGGTAAGAGACGTTACGCGCACAGTGGACAGCGATGACAAGGGAACCAATCTTGTTTTAACCTTCATGATAGAAGAAGGAACAGAGTTCCGCTTTGGCGGAGTGACATTTGAAGGAAATATAATATTTACAACAGATCAGCTTTCAAGGCTTGTAACTTCAAAAGAAGGCGATATTGTAAACATGACAAAGGTGGAAGCGGATCTGCAGCGTGTTGCGGATTTGTATTTTGAAAACGGATATATTTTCAATTCGATAATTAGAATGCCGGACAGGAATAACAATGTGCTTTCCTATGCAGTTACAATCGTGGAAAGAGGCAGGGCGTACATAGAAAATATTCTTGTTGTTGGAAATAATAAAACAAACTTAAATGTAATTTTAAGGGAAATACCTCTGGAACCGGGGGATGTTTTCTCAAAAGCCAAGGTAATGGATTCACTTAGAAATCTTTACAATCTGCAGTATTTTTCCATGATCATACCTGATACTCTGCCTGGCAGCACTGAAAACCTTATGGATTTGATTTACACCATAGAGGAACAGCCGACTGTCGATGTTTCATTCGGCCTTACATTTTCAGGCAGCGCTGATCCTGAAACATTCCCGATATCGGGGCTTATAAAATGGAATGACAGAAATGTCGCCGGAAGCGGAAACGAACTTGGAGTGGAATTAAACTCCTCCATTGTGGATTCAAGTACGCTCTCATTAAGTTATATGCACAGATGGGCGTTTGGCCTTCCGCTTTCTTTGGGCGCCGATTTTTCTGCGAACTATTCAAGAAGATACTCGACAATGAACAATCATGCTCCGTTTTTTCACGGTGATGAAATATACGCCTATCCTGATGGTTTTACTTCCCGTGAAGAGTATGACAGATATGACAGAATTCCTACAAGGGATTATTTAATGCAGTATGAACAGTGGTATTTGTCCATGGGACTTTTTTCCGGATACCGCTGGTTTACCTTTTTGGGTATTTTCGCAATAAACGGCGGAGTGCGTTTTGGTATTGTAAATAATTTTTACGACGGCGAGATTTACAGACCCTTCGACCCGGCTCTAAGAGCAGGAAACAACCAGTGGACTCCCAGAAACTCCGTTTGGCTTGCATTGTCACTTGACCAGCGTGATATTTTTTATGACCCTTCAAGAGGTTTTTATCTTTATCAGAGATTGGGTCTTTTTGGATTGTTTGACAGGGAAAGAGAACATTATATGCGCTCCGACTCAAAAGCTCAGTTTTTCCATACCCTGTTTGATATTCCTGTAAATGAAAAATGGAATTTTAAAGGCGTTTTTGCCGTTCATGCCGGATTGTCTACAATTTTTAAACAGCCTGGACGCAATGAAAATTCCCTGACGCCTGCAATTGAAGACGGTAACAAACTTTCAGTTGACGGCATGTTTGTGGGAAGGGGATGGAGCAGCGCCTTCCGCAACAAGGGGCTTTTGCTTTTAGACAGCTGGGTTGAATTGCGTGTTCCGCTTGTAAGAGGTATTTTGGCATGGGACTTCTTCTTTGATACAGCAGGCGTTGAAACAAAACAGGGGTATTACTTTGGAACAAACGATGAAGGAAAATCAAACTTCACAGTGGAGAATTTACGGTTTAGTTACGGCGGAGGGCTGCGTTTTACATTGCCGCAATTCCCAATCAGATTAAGTCTTGTAAAGCGTTTCACCATACGCGATGGTGTTGTAAGATGGGAACCGGGCGCGCTGTTCGGTGATCCAAACGATCCTTTCAAGGGAATGGATCTTGTTATGTCTTTTGTTTTATCATATTAAAAGGTGAGAGGTTTATATGTTAAAGCGTATTATTGTATTTTTATTGTTGAATGTAACATGCATGGCATTGTGTTTTGGACAGCAGATTACAAGGGTTGCGATTGTTGACCTGCCCCGTGTTTATACAGCATTCTTCCGTGATTCTGCGGCTGTAAGGCAGTTTGAGGAAGAAAGCGCCAGGGTTCAGCGCGAAGTTGACAGACAGACAAGGGAAATACAGGATCTAAGAACAAGGCACGCAGAAGCGATCGCGCGCGATAATCAAAGTGAAGTTTTAAGGCTTGAAGGTCAAATCAACACAAGATCCGAACAATTAAGAACTTATTATCAGACAAATATGACAAATCTTGAGCGGCGAAGAGCCAATCTTATGCAATCAAGCGCATTTTTAAATCAGGTACAGGATGAGATCCGGTTTGTAGCGGAAAGCGAAGGATTCTCTGTTGTATTTGACATTAAAAATACGCCTGGTATTGTCTGGAACAGCCCGACAATAGATATAACTGACAGATTAATTCAAAGTCTTTTAACAAGAAGAAACTAAAATACGACCATGGACGTTTTAAAACCCAGTCCCATGATCGAACAGTACAGAAGAATCAAGAAACAACAGGAAGGGAATATACTTTTTTTCCGTCTTGGTGATTTTTATGAGATGTTTGCAGAAGATGCAATCGAAGTATCATCGCTTTTAAATCTTACCTTAACAAGCCGCACCGGGCTTCCCATGTGCGGCGTTCCGTATCATGCGGCGCGTTCCTATATTGCGCGTCTTTTAAAACTCGGAAAAAAAGTTGCTGTATGTGAGCAGCTAACGCCTCCGGGAAAGAAAGGCGTAATCCAGCGCGATGTAGTTGAAATAATAACGCCCGGTACAACAGTAGATGAGGATTTCCTTGAAAAAGGCAGCTCCAATTATCTTTGCTGCCTTGCGCGCGCGCAAAAAGATAATTCTCTTTCTTTTTCATATATCGATCTTTCTACAGGCGAGTTTTACTCAACATCTTTTTCAGAAAAAGATGAAATCCTGTGTCAGGAACTTGAGCGTTTGTCAATTAAGGAGATGCTTGTCCAGGAATCGCTTTTGGAAGAAGAAAAAGATGTTGCTGCCGCCATTTATGAAAGAAGCGGCCTTGTATTAAACCGCTGGGCGGACTGGCTATTTGATCCTGTACAGGCAAAAGCAAGACTTGAAAAACAGTTTGGGCTTGCAAATTTAAAAAGTTTCGGCCTGGAAGATGATAGCGCAGAAATTATATCGGCAGGCGCGTTACTTGATTATATCGATACAACTTCCAAAAGCATGCTTTTGCATATAAGAACACTGAAAATATACCATGACAGCGAATACATGGGCATAGATGAGGCAAGCCAGCGCAATCTTGAATTAATATGCAATCAGAGGGAAGGCGGTCTTAGATTTTCTCTTCTTGAAATAATGGATGAAACAAAGTGTTCCATGGGACGCAGGCTTTTAAAGAGGCGTATTTTGCATCCTCTTCGCCAGCTTGAAAAAATAGAAAGACGCCTTGATATTGCTCAGGATTTGTACAATAACCAGGGGCGTTTAAGCAGTTTACGCGATATATTCGGCAGGACTTCTGATCTTGAAAGATTATGTTCAAGGCTTGCAATGGACAAGGCTCATGGCAGGGATCTGCTTGCTGTAAAAAATGCAATTAATTCTTTTCAGTGCGTGATGGATCTTTTTAGTGATGAGATTAAGCAGGGAAGGCTTTGTTTTGAAAGTGATGAGAATGAAGACAATCAAAATTTTAACAAACTTGCAGAAATATATGAACTGCTTGAAAGGGGAATATGCAGCGAGCCGTCGATACTATTAAGCGAGGGCAACCTTATAAAAGACGGCTATAATGATGAACTTGATACGCTTCGCAGCATGAGAGACAATTCAAGGCAAATTCTTGAGCAATATCTTGAAGAAGAAAAAAAATTGACAGGAATTAACAGTTTAAAAATACGTTATAACCGTTTAATCGGATATTTCTTTGAAGTGACAAAAATAAACCTGGAAAAGGTACCTGCTCATTTTATAAGAAGACAGGGTATTGCAGGAGGAGAGCGTTATTCGACAGACAGGCTTGCCGCTTTGGAATCTGAAATTAACGGCGCCTGTGAAAAAGTAATTGATCTTGAAAAAAAACTTTTTATTGAAATCCGCGATACTGTTAAAAATGCGCTTGTTCCCCTTACAACTGCCGCTCATCGCCTTGCAGAACTTGATGTTGCCCAGTCAATGGCAAAGGCCGCATCTGTAAGGGGCTGGATCAGGCCGGAATTAAACGTCGGCGGAAAGCTTGAAATTTATGACGGCAGGCATCCGGTTGTTGAAGCTCATTTAGGCCACGGAGAGTTTATCCCGAATGATATTCTGCTTGACAACAGCGAAACAGAGATCTCCTTTGCAATGATAACAGGCCCAAATATGGCGGGAAAATCGACATATCTGCGTTCAGCTGCTCTTATCGCAATAATGGCTCAGGCCGGAAGCTTTGTACCGGCCTCAACGGCGCGTATAGGACTTTGCGATCGCGTTTATTGCAGGGTTGGTTCATCTGACAATCTTGCAAGGGGCGAGTCGACATTTCTTGTTGAAATGAATGAAACGGCTTTTATTTTAAATACCGCAACAGACAAGAGTCTTGTTATTATGGACGAAGTTGGCAGGGGAACAGGAACAAACGACGGGCTTTCAATCGCCTGGGCTGTAAGCGAAGAACTTTTAAACCGCATTAAATGCAGAACACTTTTTGCTACGCATTTTCATGAGCTTTCACTTTTATCTCATCCTCGCTTTGCAAACCGTTCAATGGAAGTTCTTGCAACAGAGTATCCGGCCATGGAACAAGGGTCTGAAAGGTTTCTGTCAAGCCGCCGTGAAAAAATAATTTTTCTTAGAAAACTAAAAGAAGGACCTGCAGAAGAATCATACGGTATACATGTTGCAATGCTTGCAGGGCTTTCTGAAAATGTTCTTGACAGAGCAAGGCGAATCATGGCCTTATTGAAGGAGCGCGATGCAGATTTAAGCAAAACTTTCAGCGGGAAGGATTTTGTTAACCAAATCGACAAAAAGGTTAACGCAGGGCATCCTTTAAAGACGCAGGAAAGCAAGCTTGAAAATTTAATAAAAGAAATTGACCCTGAATATATGACGCCGTTGGAAGCGCTTAATATTATTTGTCAGTGGAAAAAAATGGTACAGGCAGGAATAAGCATGCCTATTGAAACAGGTATGAATGAAAACCAGGTGAAAATAAAGAATGCCATTTTAAAAAAGAAAGATAATACAGAACCTTCATTATTTGATTAATTTATTAAAACAGGGCAGCAAAGGGTAATACAAAAAATGAACATTAATAAATTATTTTTGCTTGTTAAAAATTTTCTTTTTCCGGCATCCTGCGCCTTATGCTGTAATGCGCTTTTCTACGCTGATGAAATTAAATACGGTATATGCAATAATTGCATTCATTCCTTTGAAGTAATAAATGAGGCAAGATGCAGTATTTGCGGAAAACACCTTATTTCCGAAATAGATACATGCCTTTCATGCCGCAAGCAGGAAATAAAAAGAACTTATAACAAGTTATGGGTTTTATACCCATATACAGGAAAATACAGAAAGCTGCTTGCTTCCTATAAATTCGAAAAAAATATTCCCCTTGCAAACTTTTTTGCGGAAAAAATAATGGCTCTTATTAATGAAAACCCTGTTTTAAAGGATGCGGTTATTGTTCCTGTTCCTCCAAGGTACGCAAAAATAAAGACAACAGGATGGGATCAGGTAGACAAACTTGTAAAAACACTGGAAAAAATATATATAAATTTAACTGTGTGCAAATGTTTAAAACGTTTAAAATCCAAAGTACAAAAGAACTTAAACCGTATGGAACGTCTTGACAATTTAAAAGGACGCATTTTTTTTGATAATAAGAAAGCGCAGAAAAAAGATATGTTTTTTAGCGGGAATACGCCTAAGCCTGCCTTATTGATTGATGATGTTATAACAACAGGATCTACAATTGAAGTATGTTCACAGGTGCTTAAAGAAAACGGTGTACAGGAAGTTTACGGTTTATGCCTTTTTTATGATTAAACCATGAAACCGGGCAATTATTTTCCTGCTTAAAGGCTGCAAAATAGCTTTTAAAAACCGGTATTTCCATGATAAAATAACAGCTATGCATTACGATCTAATTATTAAAAACGGAACCATTGTTACCAAAGAAGCCTCCTTCCAGAGTGACATTGCCGTTAAAGACGGAAAAATTATAAAAAACGAGAAACTTGACAAGGCGGATACTGCTTGCGAAGTATACGATGCAGAAGGCAAGCATATATTACCGGGCATTATTGATGCGCATGTTCATTTCCGCGATCCGGGACTTACAGAAAAAGAAGATTTTGAGACAGGAAGCATAGCGGCTGTAATGGGCGGCATAACAATGATTGCCGACATGCCGAATGTCATTCCTGTGACATCTACAGTTGAGCGTTTTAATGAAAAGCTAAGAATTGCAAAAGAAAAATCATATGCCGATTTTGCGTTTTTCGCGCTTTTAAATAATGAGAATACGCATGAACTTGAAGGCTTAAGAGCGGCAGGAGCTCTTGGCTTTAAGGTTTTTCTTGGAACATCTACAGGGGAAATTGCAGCTCCTGATATGCCTGTTTTAATACAGCAAATGGAAACATGCGCATCATCAGGCATTAGAATCGGCTTTCATTGCGAAACAAGCGATATAAATTCCTTTAATACATCAATATGCAAAAATGTTATAGCTGCGGGAAATGAAAAGGGTATTCTGCTTTCAGAAGCAAGGCCTGTATTTTCTGAAGCGCTTGCAATCCAAACGGCGGTTTGTTATGCGCATTATACAAAAGCAAAAATACATATTCACCATATTACATCGCTTGACGGCGCCATTCTGGCGGCAGAAGCAAGAAATAAAGGCATTGCAGTCTCTACGGAAACATGCCCCCATTATCTTGTTTTTGACGCCGAAAAACATGTGCATAAGGTATATCCGCCTATCCGCACGGAGAGCCATAAAAATGGTTTATGGGAAGCAATAAAAAAAGGCGTTATTGACATGATTGCAAGCGATCACGCTCCGCACCTGGCCGCAGAGAAAGCTCTTCCTGTATGGGAAGTGCCTGCAGGTCTTTGCGGCGTTGAGACAATGGTTCCTGTCATGCTGAACGAAATTAATAATGGAAAAATAAGCATAAATGAATATGTCAGTTTATCAAGCGAAGCTCCTGCAAAAATTTGGGGCGTGTATCCGCAAAAGGGGAACTTAAATTGCGGCGCAGATGCGGATATTACAATTGTTGACATGAATCTAAAAAGAAAAATTAAATCAGATGCTCTTCATTCAAAAAGCAGGACAAGCCCCTATGATGAAATGGATATACAGGGTTTTCCTGTCGCCACAATAATAAGAGGGGTTTTTGTCATGAAAGACGGCGTTCTTACAGGCCAAAAAGGACATGCAAAGTTAATCAGCCCGGCACTTTAACGCACATCAGCATCCGGTTTAACGCTTCAAGCGGATCTTCATACATCTCAAACCTGAAACGCACTTCATAATTTTTATCGGAAATAATTCTTATTGTATTATTTATGCAGTTATGCACTTCATTGGATCCGATGTCCGGAAAATATTTTGGTTTACGGGGAATAAATGTAAGCGAGCTTCTGTTTCTGCGAATCTCTCCGATATGAGCCGGAAAGGGAACAAGGAAAATAAGATAATCATCTGATCTTCCGCCGCCGACTGAAAAACTGTAACCGGATTTCAATGAATGAATATTTCTTTTGCCGATTGATGTGCTCTGATCTTCTACAAATAGATTTAAAAGAAGAGGTCCTGAAGGATTTATAACAGGAGGAGTATTCTTGTTTACGCTTAAACGGTTTTCATAAGGTGTCGTGCGCCTTGCGCTTCCTGATGCCGCCGCATATTTTCCAAGGTCTTTACTGTGATCAACAAACCTGTCTTCCTTTTTACTTGCTGCAGGTGATGAAACTGACGCCATTACCTTGTTGGGGCTTGAACCCAGTCTGCGCGAGGCCAAAAAAAGTATAAGAGCAAGAAGTAAAAGTATGCCGATTATAATCGCTATTATTACAGGAAGTGAAGACAACCATGTCCCGCGCATATATGTAACACTGTAGGAAAAATCTTCGCCGGAACCTTCTGCAGTTACTGCGCCTTGCCCGCCAGTTGAACCTGTTGATACTGCGCCGGAATCAATCGCCGCAGAAGATACACCAGAAGTATCTGTCTGCGCTGTAATGCCGGTTGAACCGTCAATTGCAATTCCTGTCGAGCCATCGACTGTAATGCCTGCTGAGCCGTCAAATGCGGACGTACCTGTTTGGGTAAAGCCTGTTTGCGAATCTGTCTGAGAAGGCGTGAAGGCTGTTTGGGCAGAACCCGCTTGTGAAGTACCTGCTTGTGAAGTACCTGCTTGCGAAGCTGCCTGCTGCTGCGTGCCTGCTCCGGAGCGCCCTGATACGGGAAGGTTTGTAAGTCTTTGTCCCGGATTTACCTGAACAAAATCAAAGGTTGTATTTCTTGCAGCTAATGAAGATCTTGTTCTTGTTACAAGGTTATTGGTATCAGAGCTGCCGGTTGTTATAAGAACAACTTTTTTGGGACGCCCGGGAAGGGAAACAAGGTACTGTTCTGTATATGTTAAAGCTGCTCCAACATTATTTCCTCTTTCTACAGGATACTGCAGCAGCATGCGCCCGATAATGGTTTCAACATCTCCAATGCCGGAAATACGGCGCGCAATATCAAGCCTTGGCCTTGCTGAAAAAGGAATTAAATGAAAAGTATCTCCAACCCTAAGGAACTCATTAAGAAAAGCGCCTGTAACATAATCGCTTACATATTCGTAGGACGAACTCATATTCGTCGATGTATCCAACACAAGCACAAGATCGATTGGATCGGCAGCTTGAGCAAAAACGCGCTCGCAGAAAAAGCCAAAAAAAGCGCATGTAATAAATACTACCGCTAAAACAGTCCTTTTCATAATCACCCCTTTAAAAGCGTCAAATTACGGCTGCTGTAATATTTTCAACCAGATAAGAAACCTTTTCTTCGTTAATTGTAAAATCAAATTTTTCACCTGCTGTCTTATTAATTATAGCACTTCCAAACGGAGAAAGATAGGAAATAATATTGTTATTTGGATCGGATTCCCACGGTCCAAGAATTGTAAATTCTTCCTTGCTGCCGGTTTTTTCATTGAAAAGAACAACCTTTGTGCCAAAGGAAACCCTGGATGTGCTTACAGAATTTGGATCGAAAAGCTGAGCTCTGTCGATATCTTCCTTAAGCTTGGCAACCTGCGAATTAAGCTGCTCCTGTTTTTCCTTTGCGGCCTTGTATTCCGCATTTTCACGAAGATCGCCGAGGGACAGGGCATATTCAATTTCCTTGGAGTTGGCAGGAACTTCAACATCCATGATATGCATAAGCTGTTTCTTTTTCTCTTCGTACATGGCTTTTGTGACCATAAGGCCCCTTGATACTTTCTTTCCGGTATCTCCGAAAAATTTGAATCCAGGATACCTGTCCAGTATTCTGGAACGCAGATTAAGCTTATCCTGCGGGTCAAGATCTTTTACATCATTCATAAATGTGAAGATTCTGATAATTGCATCTTCGTCTGCTTCACTGATAAACGACGCCAAATCGCCGTCTTTAAAAAGGATATTGTGAACAAGTTTGTTTATTTTTCTGTTTTCTACAGTGTCCTTTGAGTTTTCAATGTCACGGTAGGTAATGTCCATTATATGTATAAGCGTGATAAGCTGCTTTTCTATGCCGATATTTGCATCTTTAAACCATGGTTTTCCCCTTGCATTCCTGTAAAACCAGACAACCGCTTCACGGTTATCGCGGTGCCTTTCAAAGCACTCATGGCATAATGCCGACAGCTTGCCGGAAAAGCCGGCTTCTTCCAGCTGTTCTGTTATTGACGGCAGTTGTGAATACGGAAATAATTTTATATAAATATCAGGCCACTGGCTTATATATAATTTTATATTATTTAAAAACTCCGCTCTTAATTTTGCGTCTTTTAAATTCTTAAATAAAGACGGAACATCTTTTATTCCGGAAAAAATATCCGCAAAACCTGATGAGAGAGCCGATTTTAAATGTGTATAATTTTTGTTAAGCGCAAGTTCGCTTATTATAAGAAATGAAAATAATGCGTGTTCGGCATTCTGATTTGAACTGTCCTTTTTTCTTCTGTCATTCGAATCTGCGCCAGGTGCAAGACGGATGAATGAAGTGAAATACGACAACATTTCTGTAAAATATTCTGAATCAGGATCGGCATTTTTATTGTTTACATAATCGCGGATGGCCGCCGCCTTGTCAAAGAAATTCTTTTTTGCCGTAAACTCATTATATAATTTTTCAGTAACGCTGACAGGCCTTTCACGCACAATAAATACATCGCTGTTTTCAGCGCTGATGCCAAAATCGGGATTCGATTTTAATATATCACGAGCTTTTGAACTCCATGTTGACCATTCGCCCGTTGTAAGCAGCGCAGGAGAAATTTCGGCTTTTATCCTTTTCATGTCACAGGCATTGCCGAAACTTCTAATAATTATTTTTAAAGTCAATACTATATTATCGTTGGAATCCTTTTCTTTTTCTTTTAAGATCATTTCCCTTAAATCTTCTTTTTTCTTTGTCGCCTTTAATACCCAAATATGATCTTTTGTAAGAGTCTGAAGAGCGTCAACGGCCATTTTTAAAGCCATTGAATGACCTCTTTTTTTGGAGAAGTCTATTTTTATTTCATCGCCGACTATGTTTGCTATACGTCCTACGCCCCATGTACGGTGATAAACAAAGTTGCCTTTGTCAAAGGCGATATGTTTTTCAAAATCGGCAATCGCCTGATGCACTGCGCGGTAATTCTGCGAAAGATTGGAGATACGGATATATTCTTCAAGCTGGCTGTGAGATGAGTATTTTTTTCTGAAACAGTCAATTATTTCCCTGCGTCCGTGAACGTCTTTCTCATCATATTCCAGAATAATTTTAAGGATGTTGATCGCAATATCAATGTCTTTGCTTTTGTATTTTGCGTACAGATCATTTAAAAGAATAACAGCCTTGTCTTCACTTACGGACTTGGCTATTTTTTTCTGGATATGCAGAAAGAAATCGATATCATCAGTATTTACATTGATAAGTTTTTCCCAGATTTCTTTAATATTAGAAAAGCTACCCTTGTTAATGTAGCGGTGCAGAGCTTTCTTGTAATAATCTATGGAATCTTCCCTGTTATCCCGCTTCTCATAATACTCGGCAAGAGATTTTACGATATCGGCTTCTTCAAAATCCACTTTTACAAGTCTTTCCCAAATCTCGTAAACCTTATCTTCTTCATTATCATTTTTACAGCAGTCTGCAAGAGTTCTAAGCGCATACTTTGATTCTCCGTGATCGAGTATCCTTTCACACAGATACTTGACGATTCCCCATTTGTGATTGTCAAGGAAAATTGATACAAGGTTTATCATTGCAGAATCGTCGATAATCTGGCGGGAAAGGGCTATCATACCGGATAAATAAAGCGCAATAATGCTGTTTCTTGTGTGGGATAAATGCTCATCGCAGGTTTTTTTTAATTCATCAAGAACTTTTTCCTGCCGCGCGGTTTTCAGTATTAAATCAAGTTCCTTGAACTGGTTTGTCGAATAATTACCAAGACTCGCCCTTGTCCATTTTTCTTCATTTAACGTTTCCTGAAGATTTTTTAAAAGAGTTTGGGCGGCCTCTGACTGGGATGCAGCCTGTGTTGTTTCAGTATTATTCATAAACTTTTACTCCTCAATTCTATCCGGCATACATCTTGTGGATATCCGGATCTATAACTTTTATTTTTAACAAGGTTTCTTCTATGAGCGAAGGTTCCTCGCGGCTGATTTCATAATAATCTATAAGCCAGAAATAATGATTTAAAAGACGGGGTTTCAAAAGATTCCGTCTTGCGGGATTTGATTCATACTCCGCCTGCAATGAAAAAATAGACTGCTTAAGCCTGCCTGATTCCATTTGTTTTAATTCGCGTTTTACGGAAAACACCCCCCATAAATAACCGTAAACCGGCATCCATTCCAGCAATTCATCATCTTTGTAACCAAACTCGCCGACACTGTCACGCAGTTTAAGGATGAGCGCAGATTCCATAAACCTTAAATCGATTTTTAAGGGGTCTATGAAAAAAGCCTCCCTGAACAATGCCTTGGCCGTTTTTGTCTGGGCAAGAAGAGCGTTTATATCGGCTACTTCCGCCAGAACTTCCGCATCCTCTCTTTTAATACGGACAGTCTTTTCAAGATAATTCAGCGCTTCATCATAGTTTCCAAGACCCTTGTAACAGCGCCCGACCAAAAGCAGTAAACCAGGATCGTGCTGATTCGCGGGGCTGCTCAGTAATCCTTCAAAAAAAAAGAGCGCTCTTGAATAAACAAAGAAACGCACAGCATATTGACACTGCTCGTAAACCGTTTTAAATTGTCCAAGAAAAACATGATACTGTTTAAACATGGAAATCATGAAAGCGCCTTTTTCGTAAGGGTTTTTTAGTTCTTCAATCCTCCTGGTATGTTCAAGCCACCAATGAACGCATTTAAGCGCATGCTTGATTTCTTCGTTTTCATAGTCGTAATCTAAAGCCTGTTCCAAAATCGCAAGAGCTGTAACAGCATCAGAGGCTTTCAACTTTTCGTAAGCCCCCTTTAAAAGGCCGGCGCTTCCTGGATGCGAGGTATACTCATTTTCCATTATCTTGTTTCAGTATAGCATTTTTTCACAGTTTGACAATAGTGCCGTATAGCTGTATGATATCAAAAATGAATAAAATCATTGTTTCACCATCGTTATTGTCCGCGGATTTTGCGGATTTCCAGGGCGCAGTTTCCCAGATTGAAGCTTCCGGCGCCGGTTGGGTTCATATGGATGTAATGGACGGTTCATTTGTGCCGAATTTGACTTTCGGTCCCCAGCTTGTCCGCGACCTGCGCAGAAAAACAAAGGCTTTTTTTGACGTTCACCTCATGGTGGTTCAACCGGAGAGGTTTATTCATGAGTTTGCAGAAGCAGGAGCGGATGCAATTACTTTCCATCATGAGGCAGAGATTCATTCCCAAAAATATCTGGAAGAGATTCGCAGCTTTGGACTAAAATCAGGTATTGCAATTGTCCCGTCAACACCATGTTCGGCTCTGGAAGAAATACTCCCCTTCGCCGACATTGTACTGATAATGACTGTCAACCCGGGGTTCGGAGGGCAGACTATAATCCCGCACTGCCTTGAAAAAGCGGGAAAGCTTGCGAAAATCAGGGAAAAAGAAGGGTATAGCTTCCGGATTTCAGTTGACGGCGGTATAAATGAACAAACTGCCGAAACCGCTAAGGGTAAAGGGGCTGATGTGCTTGTTATGGGGTCTGCCTTCTTCCATGATACCGATAAAAGCGGACTTGTAAGACGTTTGCAGGGCTAAACTCAAATTATCTAAAATATTGGCATTATTTATCGTAGTTTGCTATAATTAAATTATGAGGCGCAGTAGATTCATATTTTGGCTTATTTTCACGGCATTGTTTTTGTTTTGCGGTAATTTGATTCCGGCTGATGAAAACGGGCAGTTTTTACGCAGATTTCATAACGGCGCAGGGCTTTACAGTCTGCAAAAATGGCAGGAAGCTGTAATCGAATTCCGCCGCGCGCAGGAAATGGCAACAAATACAAATGACTTTTCAAGGGCGATTTACTGGGTAATTTTAAGCGAACTTGCCCTTGCCGATTATGGTTCTGCGCTCAGAGATATGGATGAGCTTCAAAGAATAGCTCCAAATTCTCATTATGCAAGAGACATGGTTTATCACCGCGCGAGGATCAATTTTAATCTGGGTTATTTTGAAGATGCTCTTGTTTTATTTAATAATTTTTTGAGCTCTACAGGCGATACGGACAGGGAATCTTCAGATCGAAGAGCTGCCGCGTTTTTCTGGATGGGAGAGAGCCTTTTTGCAATGGGTCAATTGGATGAAGCGGAAAAATTCTATGCCTGGGTTATAGGCAGATACCCTGAAAGTCTTAAAATTGAAGCATCTTCATACCGTATCGATTTAATCAAGCAAAAGAAAATCGAGAACGAGTTATTGGCTCTGCTTCAGTGGAGTCATGAAGAATCCCTAAGAACAAGCGAGGAATTTCAAAGAACAATAAGGACATATGAGCATACGCTGAATCTCTACCAGAGAAGGATAGCGGAGCTTTCAGCTACTGTAAGTTTGCAGGAACTTTCTGTACCTGAAATTGTCCCTCCTGTTGTTGAAGTTCCGGTTTCAAATCCGATGGACAATTTAATGGAAAAAGCAAGACAGCTTGGAATTAATGTTGATGATATATTAAAACATGAGACTGTTGAAACGCGGGAATCTCTTAACGGAGGCGGTAATTAAATGTTTTTACGCATTTTAGTTTTAATCTTTTTAATAATATTTTCTATTTGCAGCTGCGCTTCCAAAAAGAATAATCAGGAAGAAGATTTCGTAAATGAAAGCGCAACGGAAACACCTGAAATTCAAAACGGAAATGTAAGGTTAGTTTTATATGAAAAAACAGGTAATTTTTCTCTTTACTTTTTATCCAACCATGAAACATTCCGTTATGAGCCATTATTTAACAGCCGTGAGCCAAAAGCAAGTTATGCGGCAATTTTTCTGAATGGAAACTACTATCGTCTGGGAGACAGGCCTTTCAGGCCAAAATTTGAAAGACATGAGGGAAACCCGGGCTTTATTTTTGAATCGCAGGATATGAGTATCAGACAGGTTTTTTCTCCTGTTAAAACATCAAGCTCAAATGTTGTTAACGGCGTTAAAATAACATTTATCATACAAAACTCAGGTACAAGAGCATCATTGGTCGGGCTTAAATTTTTAATTGATACGATATTGGGAGAAGGGCGGGGAAGAGCTCCTTTTCTTACAAACAGCCAGGTTATTACAAGTGAATTGCTTATAGAAGCCGGCTCGGATGACAGATTCTGGATATCAAGAGGACCTTCCGGCGCATTAATGGGAAGCATTATAAGTCCGGAAAATCCCGATGAAAAAACCCCCTATTCTGTCCATTTTGCAAACTGGAAAAGATTAAACGATGCGCCGTGGAAAATACGTTATTCGCAAGGGCGCCCGTTAAATAATGACTCTGCAGTTTGTTATTTCTTTGAACCTGTAATGCTTGAAGGCGGCGGAACAATAAGCTATTCTGTTTTTCTTACAACAGAGGATATATCTTTTTATAATTATAATACAGAAAGGCCGCCTGAAACTGCTGAGCCTGCAGCTGTTACGCAAAATATTTCTGAAAACAGATCTTCCATAATAGATGTAGAAATGGAAAGTCAAATACTTCTTCAGGCAATAAGAAACAGTATAAATATAGATACGTATACCCTTGTAAGACTGCAGGAGTTGTTAAATATGTTTATAGCAGGCCAGGTAGTCCTTACAGAACAGGACTTAATGGAAATTGAGAGCGCCATATACAGGCACAGGTAATCAGACTATTATATGAAAGCTGATCCCATTCTGAATAAAGCATCCTATCTTGCAAAAAAGCGTGATTATGACGGAGCGTTAAAAACACTAAAAGACGAAGAAGACAGGTATAACAGATCATTTAGGTATTATTATCTGTATGCCGCCATATGCCTTTATTCGGGCAACTTTGTAGAAGCCCATGAGTATTTTAATCTGGCAAGAAAAATCAAAATAAATGATCCCAATACAATGCTTGGCTTTGCCGTTCTTAATTTAAAACGCATGAATACAGTTCAGGCTGTGAATTACTATCTTAATGTACAAGAAATTGATCCTGACAATAAAATAGCCAAAAGGGCGCTTCTTGTCATTAAAAAATACTCTGCAAGCGAAGCTCTTTCCGACTGGATGACATATGACAGGCTTTCAAAATTATTTCCTCCCATTCCTCCCCCTGCCATTGATTCAAAAACAATATTTAACGCTTCTTTAATATTTGCAGCTGTTTTAATTTTCTCTTACATAGTTCTTGCCGCAGTAAATATACTTCCTTCTCCTTTTAAAACAAGGGGACAAAGACCTGCATCAGAATATACGCTTTCAAGCCAGGAGAAAAAAGAGCCTGTACAGGTTGACGGTTTTTACAGATACATACTTACGCAGGATCAGGCTGTTAATCAGTACGAGAGAGCTCTCTCTCTTTTTACATCATACCGCGATGAGGCTGCAAAAATTAATCTTAACCGTATACTGGAATCTAATGCCTCCCAGGCGCTTAAAAACAGGGCAGCTATTTTATTGAACAATATGGAAGTTCCCGGTTTTGACAATTTTAAAAGAGCGGATAATCCCCTTTTTTCTGATGTTAAAAATGAACCTGTAATTTACAGAAATGTACATGTTATCTGGAGAGGCATGGCAACAAATGTAGAAGTCACAGATGAATATACAAGCTTTGATCTTCTTGTTGGTTATGACACGCGCAGAACTCTTGAAGGAATTGTACCTGTTATTTTCTACAGTCCCGTAGCAATTAACACAGAGCGCCCCCTTGAAGTACTTGGAAAAATTGCATTGCTTTCAGGCTACAGTGATATAAGTCTTGAGGGCGTTGCGATACATCAATCGGGAAGGCTGGAATAAAAAAAAGCGGGGAGCATCACCCCCCGCTTTTAAATCAACAATCAACAATCAATTATTAAATTATTCTTCTTTTACAAATGAAAACTCTGTAAAACGCAAATGTGCAACGCCTTCTACGCCAGATCCTCCAGTTCCTGGAGTTCCTGCTCCTTCGGTTTGGAATACAAGTGAATTTCTTATAGCTTGAGTTCCGCTTGCTGCAATTGCCGCTGTTAGTGTAATTTCTCTTGTAACTTCTCCTGCGTTAATTTCCGCAACAGGTATTTCATAAATACCGCCTGGCAGTCCGTCACCAATGTTCTCATCCCATGTAAGAGGATTCCACCAACCAACAGATTCATCCCTGTCAACTATGCCTATTTGCAAATTATCTTCCAGCGGACGGCTTACTGTAAATGTAATTGTAAGTGTAAATACATCACCTGCTTCGACTTTACCCGGGATAGTTCCAGTCAGGTTATTGGCTTCTGCAAATATACCGTCTATAAGTCCCTGATAACCTTCTCCGTACTGGAAGTTATCAGTAAGAGAAACTGTTTTAATTACCGGAGGGGGGCCTTCGCCGCCTTCAAAGGGAACATCTGTTCTTTTTGTAGCGATAGGCTGAATAGCTGCCATACCATTGGGGCCAATAATATTTGCTCTGACATAACCGCCGACTTGATCTATTATAGCTGCATCCGCCATATTTAAGGTGCTGGCAGTTCCTGTTTCTTCATGAATGATCTTGCCTTCGGAAATCCAGACTATGCTTGTTGCATTTGTAGCTGTAATTGTAATAGTATCGGCAGCATGATTAACTACAACGCTGTTTACTATCGGACGATCGATGCTGTCGCGGGGACGGTTTACACCTTCATTCTTTGCCATACAGGTTACCATATATGAATGACCGTTTATCATTGCAGATCTGAAGTTTGACGTTGAATTGGAAGGCATTATCATCATCTGATAATTTATACCAACTCCGCTGACACTGTGCGAGTCATCATTTGCATAACCCCATACAAAGCGTCCTTCCGGAATGGTAAGAGTTAAAATGTTATCCCAAAGCACACGATCGTGAAGTGAATCCTGATCTTCCCTGTTAAATACTTCCATACCTACAAGAGCGGTTCTTGGAAATTCCATATATAAGTTGGCAAATCTTCTTATCCACGAAGTTTGATTCGAAGGGTTTGCAGGATTTGCTGCATTTGCCGGACTGCCAACACCGCTAAGGAAATTCATGGAGTTAGTAGTACGGCCAGGATGGTTAATAAAGAAAATCGATCTTGGAGATGTATTAACTGTATATTGCATTCCCTGCCTGATAGTTCTTGTCCATGCCGGAGGAGCGTTTCCTTCAAAAAAGAAAACATTCATCTCTTCTGCGTCGGCAAAAGCAAACTCGGCAGTATTAGGTATCATTAACATAGGTTTGCCATCTCTGCCTGTGCCTGCCTGTACTGCGTTAAGTTTATCCTGTGAAATAAATGTTAAATCGCTTGTAAGCTCTGTATTAAAGTTATTGTTTGCGGTTGTCCATGAAGCTTGTGTCCAGGATTTGTTAACAAGATCCAAATAACGTCTTGTGCCTTCGGAGCCTTTCCAAACGTGATCAGTAAGGGCTACGATGTCGTAATCAAGCTCGTAATGTCTGTCGACATATTCTTCCATTGACGCAGAGCCATCGCTGTTTGTTGTGTGCGAATGAAGAGTGGTTCTGTATTGATTATAGGTATTCCAGTTTACTCCTGCATAAGGCGATCTGATTTGGAATAACGAACCATCAACAAAGTCAGCTGCATAATTGTATTCATAATCATACGGGACTCCGTTATCATCCGGATCATCGCAGCTTATGAAAAAAACTGTCATTAGTGAAATTACAGCGAAAACCGCTATAAACGATTTTAAAAATCTTTTCATTTTTTATACCTCTTATATTTAAGCAGCAAAATTACCGCAATAACGGTTTATATCAGCCGCTGATTTTTAATCATTCATCCGGCGCTTAAAACTTAAGTGCCGGATGATATAAACCCGTTATGGCGCAAGTTCAGTGATAATAAGAGCAGTAACAATGATATCAATACTGCCTGCATTATTACCAAAGCTGATTGCACCGCTGCCTAAGCCTGCAAATTCTTCTGCGGTAGCTGTAAATACAACT
>WQXU01000023.1 GCA_009781635.1 Treponema sp. | reverse complement strand
TCCGGGCCCGAGGATCAACCGGGTTTTGGAGCAGATGGAACTCCCTATACAGCTTCCCGCAGAGAGAATATTTATCAGCCTCTTCCCTGCCCCGGAAGAAAAATATGAAGCCATAATCAGATTGAGGATAGCCAACGCATCCCAGGCAAGGGGACTGGTCACCATATTTTCACTGGCAAGAAGTTTTATGGGGCCTTCCGTATATGACGAGGACGATGAAAGCGGGTTTATGGCGGTAATGATGGCTGTTCTTTTCGCAAACCCCCCGGCGCTTGACGGCCGGGACATTAACATCAAGACCGCCGCTCTGAGCGAAAAGGATATAGCTTTACTTTTGGATGTCTTTTCTGTATATTGAAGATCAATCATGCCTACTTATGAATACGAATGTAAAAGCTGCGCTCATAATTTTGAGGTTTTTCAGTCCATGACCGACCAGGCCTTAAAAGACTGCCCAGAGTGCGGCAAGGAAATTCGCCGTCTCATCTTTGGCGGGGTAGGCGTTATTTTTAAGGGTTCCGGCTTTTATGTCACCGACAAGAGCGGCAAATCATCTTCAGCATCAACAGAAAAGAAAGAAGCTTCTCCATGTCCCGATGCCGGAAAATGCCCTGCAGCCGGCGGCACCGGGAAGTGCCCTGCAGCCATTAAATCCGCCTGATGTCCAAAAAAAAGCCTCTCTTTTTCTGTGATAACTGCGGCTATGAAGTCGGCGACAATGTAAAAGCATGCCCCTACTGCGCCAGGCTTTTTGTGTCTGTCCGTTGTCCGGCCTGCACTTACTCAGGCCCCGATAGAATGTTCCAGAACGGCTGCCCCATGTGCGGCTATTCTGCGCCTCCTCCGCCGAAAGTAAAAGAACCCAAAATAAAACCGCCGCCGCCAATCCCGCCTCCCCCGGCTGAACCCCTCCCTTTTTGGACATATATCATCACTTTTACCGCCCTGCTGGCTGTAATAGCGCTTTTTTCGTATTTTATAACCCGTTAAAAATTCTTGCAAAATAAGTAGGAAAACCTTTAATTATGGTGTATATTGTTCATAGTGAGTAAAACAAGCAGACTCACCTCGTCATTATACGACATATTTTGGTTCAAGGAGATTTTAATGAAAAGAAAAATTAAGAGTTTTTCATCAGTAATTATCGTTCTTATTGCGATGATTGGTCTTTTATTTTCGGCCTGTGATTTATTGGATCCGCCGGATGATGGAAACGGCGGCGCTCCCGATGGAAGAACATTTACCGTTTCAGGCGAGTTTGATTTGCCAATAAGCGGCACAGCCCAGTTCATGCTTACAAGCGATCCGACAGCGGTAGCGGCAGCCTACAGAGCAGTGGGCGCAGACGATTATGCCCTTTTCGGAGTACTTGATGATGGTGATATTACCTACCGCCTTAGAGGCACATACGATCCCAACAGTGGAACATGGCAGGCATCCGCAAAATCAAGCATGATGATATTTACGCTGGGCGGAGCAGTCGATGCAGATAATAATTCACTTGGCTCCTCTGCAACCATTGCCGTAAACACAGGCTTGTTGTATGACCCGCAATGGGAAACGTTTTTTGTTATTATTGATGAAGGCGATGTAGATGTTTCCATTGATGATTTTGATGATGCGGATCCAGGTCAAGAGGGAGTTCCCTCCTTTGCGCTTGGCTGGTGGGTGTCAAATTATACAAGCAATAATGTAAGCTATAAAGTAAATTCCCTTGTAAGCCCCTGGAGAATAGCATTAACTACTGTCAAAACAGACAATAAAGGCTATTCCACAACAACAAATGAAATATTAACCATAGTTGATATCGAAGATAAGGGCGGCGGAACTTACAGGCTTTATTTTACCATGCATGATTACTGGATTACAGGAGATTTACTTGCACAAGCATTCAGCGCGTGCATTGGTAGAAATATTACTGCTCTTAGCTATTATCAGCATGGAGTATTAATGGGTTGGTATACTGATACTGCTGAATTAGCCGAAATAAACGCACTTAATGGTTTATGGATTTTTTATGATGACTCTCAAAGAGGTTGGATGTCAGGTCCCGGCATTACAAATGATGAAGCAACAAGATTTGCCTCGCTTAATTACTGGCTTACTTGGGCGGCAGAAAATGGTGTCAGTTCAAATACTGTTTTCTCTGCGGCGGAGGTAAAATTCCCCAATACTGCATCGCCTTCTTCCTTCGATATAGTAGATCTTGTAGAAACTTTTGAATATTTAGATCCATGGGAATACAGATATTTTTGGTATGACTTTTATACAATAAAAAATGCGGCTCTTGAATACAAGTACCATTGGATCTGGCCGGGAGCAGATGAGGAGCCTGAGTTCGATATAAATGATATCCCTGAGCATTTAAGGGTACCAGGCTGGACATTAGATGATTACGAAACCTTTTTTGATTTGTTCTTTGCCGAGGCAGATGAAGATGATATCCTTAATATGTTCCCTGGTAATTGGGATGAAGAACGTATTTGGAATTGGGTTTTTGATTTCTTGGATTGGGCTTTTGATTTAGGAAATGGCGGTCATTCACCCCTGCCTCCTGGATTAGACATGCCTACAGGTTGGGATAATGATGATTTATGGGACTTTACTGAATGGGTACAGTTTATGTATGTGATGGGTGGTGCTTCTTCTTATGATAGTTTGGAAGAATTTTTAAATGCATTATTTGAATTTAATCCTGAAGACATACCCCCGGGATGGACATTGGCTAATATAATTACATATATTAATTACGTGTTTGACGGCGGTAGTGATCCATACGGGCCTACAAAGGGCGAGGTTGCCTGGATAAGATTTACAAGGTTCTAATTAGCCTGTAATAGCTGAATTTTTGCCGCTGTACGTCCCTGTACAGCGGCTTTTTTTGTCTAAAAATATTTTCCAAAAAAATGAAAACCTATTGACTATTTTTTTCAATTTTGATAGATTTTGGTTTCACCCTTATTTCTTATAGGGGTTTTACAGAAGCGTCCGATCTATGTGCGGTAATTTTGCCCTTCGGACACAAGTTAAGGAGTTTTTGACGAATGCCTACTATCAACCAACTGGTTCGTTCAGGACGGGAGAAGGTTACTCACAAGACAAAGTCCCCGGCTTTGAAAAATTGCCCGCAGAAAAGGGGGGTCTGTACCCGTGTAATGACAGTAACACCCAAAAAGCCCAACTCGGCCCTAAGGAAGGTTGCCCGCGTGCGCCTTTCCCACGGCACAGAAGTAACAGCTTATATCCCGGGAATCGGCCACAATTTGCAGGAGCACTCGGTAGTATTGGTCAGAGGCGGACGCGTTAAAGACCTTCCTGGCGTGCGCTATCATATTATTCGCGGAGCAAAAGATACCTTGGGCGTCACAGACCGCAAACGCGGACGCTCAAAATACGGCGCAAAGCGTCCCAAGGCATAGGTGTAATATATGGGAAGAAAGAAAAAAACCATCGACAGGGGAATTTTACCCGATCCGAGATACAATAGTGTAACGGTGTCCAAGTTCGTAAACAGAATGATGTGGGAAGGCAAGCGCTCACTTGGTCTTCGCATTGTCCATGACGCTTTGGGCATTCTTCAGACAAAAACCGAGAAAGAACCCCTTGAAGTTTTTTTAAAAGCTTTAGATAATGTAAAACCGGTAATCGAAGTTAAGTCCCGGCGTGTAGGCGGCGCGACTTATCAGGTTCCTGTAGAGATTCGTGAAACAAGACGCGAAGCTCTTGGCATGAGATGGATTATAAACGCCGCCCGTGCCCGTTCAGGCAAGGGGATGGGTGACAGACTGGCTGCAGAACTTCTGGATGCCTTTAACAACACCGGTACCGCTTTCAAAAAGAAAGAGGATACGCATAAGATGGCCGAAGCCAACAAGGCATTCGCTCATTATAGATGGTGACCTGACTACTTAATTTTAAGTGTTATTGGTTATAATGCCTGGTTGCTTTTTAAATTAAGTAGTCAGGTTTTGGTTTGTAATTCCAAACCGTTCATTGACGGCTTTTGTCAGCTGGCAGTGGAACAGGTGGAACGATGTGGATTTTGCATAACGCTGGTACGGCGTTGACCTGCTTCTTCCCGTTTTTAATCGTTCCCCTCTAATTAAAGTCCGTTTATAATGCGGACAGTTTATGTACGGTAGTACCATTGTACGGAAAGTTCAGACTGTGTCTGTACAAAGAAAATATATTTAGTGTTCATAAGGAGGACACAAATGGCAAAGGATAAATTTAATAGAACGAAACCACACATGAATGTTGGAACGATTGGTCACGTCGATCACGGCAAAACCACTCTTTCTGCGGCTATTACCCAGCACTGCGCCAGAAAGTTTGGCGACAAGGTAATGAGTTATGATCAAATTGACAATGCTCCGGAGGAAAAAGCCCGTGGTATTACTATTAATACCCGCCACCTTGAGTATCAGTCAGACAAGCGCCATTACGCGCACATCGACTGTCCGGGCCACGCCTACTATATTAAAAATATGATAACAGGCGCAGCCCAGATGGACGGCGCCATTCTCGTAGTATCAGCGCCGGATTCAGTCATGCCCCAGACAAGAGAGCATATCATTCTCTCCCGTCAGGTCGGCGTACCCAACATGATCGTCTTCCTTAACAAGATAGACCTTCTTGACGATCCCGATCTCGTTGAACTCGTAGAAGAAGAAGTAAGAGATGTTCTTACCGCCAATGGTTTCCCCGGAAAAGAAATTCCAATTATCAAAGGTTCAGGCTTTAAAGCAATGTCAGAACCGGATAATGCAGATGCGACAAAATGTATCGATGAACTGCTTGCTGCAATGGACTCTTATTTCCCCGATCCTCAGCGCGAATCCGACAAGCCCTTCATTATGCCGATCGAAGACGTATTCACCATTCAGGGAAGAGGTACAGTTGTAACAGGAAAAGTAGAACGCGGCGTTCTCAAGCTCAACGAAGAAGTTGAAATTATCGGTATTAAACCCACAAAGAAAACAGTTATTACCGGTATCGAAATGTTCAATAAATTGCTCGACGAAGCGCAGGCCGGCGATAACGTTGGTACTCTCCTTCGCGGCGTAGATAAAAAAGAAGTTGAACGCGGACAGGTTCTTGCCAAGCCCGGTTCAATCCAGCCCCACAAAAAATTCAAAGGCCAGATTTACTGCTTATCCAAAGAAGAAGGCGGACGTCACAGTCCATTCTTTACAGGTTACAGACCTCAGTTCTATTTCCGCACCACCGACATTACAGGTACTGTTACTCTTCCGGAAGGCAAGGAAATGGTCATGCCCGGCGACAACTCGGAAATTATCGGAGAACTGATCCATCCTATCGCGATGGAAAAAGGACTTCGCTTCGCTATCCGCGAAGGCGGCAAAACTGTTGCCTCCGGTCAGGTCACCGAGATTATTGAGTAAAAGGATTTATCTGACCTGACTACTTTCAAGTAGTCAGGTTGGACAGTTACGGAGGAATGATGGCAAAGGATGGAATACGCGTACGCTTGCGCGGTTTTGATGTAGAACTAATTGATCAGAGCGCGAAATCAATCGCTACGGCGGTACGTAAGGCAGGAGCGAAAGTTACAGGGCCGATTCCGCTGCCGACAAGAATTAATAAGGTGACCGTTTTGCGTTCGCCTCATGTTAATAAAAAGAGCCGCGAACAATTTGAAATGCGGACTCATAAAAGGTTGATCGATATTGTTAATCCCTCTGCAGAGGTAATGGATTCATTAATGAAGCTTGAACTTCCTGCAGGCGTAGATGTTGAAATCAAACAGTAGTTTGACAAAACGTGATGTGCAAATATCCGTCAAGGTAAAATAATGGCCGTAGACGGCTCGACCACCTGACCATTTAATCTTCGATTAAATGGTCAGGTGGTCAGGTAGCGTGCGGTGGCTGGCTTCTTATATAAAGGATTAAGAAGCAAGGCGAGGAGTACAACAATGTTAGGGCTATACGCCAGAAAGTTGGGAATGACTCAGGTTTTTGATGATTCGGGGAATCTGATGCCGGTAACGGTAATAAGAGTGGATCCGAATGTTGTAATTGCAACAAAAACCAGGGAAGCGGACGGTTATGCCGCTGTAATTGTCGGTATAGACGAAGCAAAGAAAAACAACATAACAAAGGCATTTGCAGGGCAGTTCCCGGAAGATATTACTCCCAAGAAAAGAATTTGTGAATTACGCGATTTTGAAAAAGAAGTTGCGGTAGGCGATTCGCTTGGCCTGGAAATTCTGGAAGGCATAAGATATGTTGATGTCTCAGGCGTTTCCAAAGGCAAGGGTTTTCAGGGTGTTGTAAGGCGCTTTGGTTTTGGGGGCGGACGTAAAACTCACGGTTCCAAGTTCCATCGCGAACCCGGTTCTACAGGGCAGAATACCTACCCGCACAGAACGTTTAAAAACAGAAAATTACCTGGACGCATGGGCCGGGAAAATGTAACTGTATTAAGCCTTAGAGTTGTAAAAACTGATCCTGAAAAACAGCTCATTATGGTTCGCGGCGCAGTTCCCGGTATAAATAAGGGTCTTGTGTTTGTCCGCTGTGCAGTCAAGAAGGGACGGTAACCATGAACTATAAAGTGTATTCAAAAGAAGGCAAGGAACTTAGAACAATAGTTCTTGATGATAATGTTTTTGGCCTTCCTGTTAACGAAGATTTAATTTGGTATGCAATTAACAATGAACTTGCAAACAGACGCCAGGGTTCAGCTTGTACAAAGGGCCGCGCCGAAGTTAATGGTTCAAATGCAAGACCATATAAACAGAAGGGCACAGGACGCGCCCGCCGCGGCGATAAAAAATCACCCATTCTGGTTGGCGGCGGTACAATCTTTGGGCCGAAACCCAGGGATTATTCCTATTCAATGCCGAAAAAAGCAAAGAGGCTTGCGCTTAAGACAATTCTTAGTTTAAAAGCGCAAAGCGATACATTAAAAATAATAGAAGACTTTTCCATAGAGTCAGGCAAAACCAAAGACCTGGCTTCTCTTCTTGATAATTTTGAACCCGGTTTACGCACAGTTTTAATTTTAAAAGATGATGATCCCAAAATTAAACGCGCAGCTGCGAATATTCCCTGGGTTAAATATCTTTCCTATAACCGCCTGGAAGCGCATGAGCTTTTTTACGGCCGTCAGGTGTTAATGCTGGAAACTGCCGCAAAAAATCTCAGTGAATTTTACGGTTCCGATGATAACAGGCCCGCAGAGGAGGCAGCGCAATAATGCAGTACGAAGATATTTTGATTGAACCTGTGCTTTCCGAAAAGGCGAATCAATTACGCGAAGAAGGCAAGTATGTTTTTAAGGTAGCGCCATCAGCTACAAAAACACAGATAAAGGAAGCAGTAAGAAGATTGTTTAATGTGAATCCCATTTCTTGTACGACAATGGTGGTAGGCGGCAAACCAAAAAGACTGCGCTACCGTTCAGGTTATACTTCCAACTGGAAGAAGGCGATTGTACGGCTTCCGAAAGATGAGAAGATTGCAATCTTCGAAGGCGTGTAGGGTAGGAAATTATGGCTATTAAGAAATATAAACCTATAACACCGGGAATGCGAACGCTTGTAAGCCTTGATTACTCCGGGCTCACAAAAGGCGCAAAACCGGAAAAGACCCTGACAAAAGGCAAAAAAAGCGGGTCAGGCCGCGATTCATTTGGACGCATCAGCGTGCGCCACAAGGGCGGCGGACACAAGCGCAAATACCGCGACATCGATTTCAAGCGCGACAAAATCGGAATACCCGGCAAGGTTGCAACTCTTGAATATGATCCCAACCGCAGCGCAAACATTGCCCTCATTTTTTACAAAGACGGCGAGAAACGCTACATCATTGCTCCCAAGGATTTAAAAGTAGGCGCAAGGATTCTTAGCGGTCCTGAAGCTCCAATCGAACCCGGGAACGCTCTTCCGCTTGAAAATATCCCGCTGGGATTTAACGTATACAATATTGAGCTTACCCTTGGCAAGGGCGGCCAGATAGCGCGCTCTGCGGGCGTTGGCGCACTTATCGCAGCCAAGGAAGGCGATTATGTAACAGTAAAACTGCCCTCCGGTGAAATGCGTATGGTATTTAAAAAATGTTATGCGACAATAGGCAATGTCGGCAACGAAGATCATATGAATACAAACATGGGCAAGGCAGGCCGCAAACGCTGGAAGGGTATTCGCCCGACAGTAAGAGGCATGTCAATGAATCCTGTTGACCACCCGCATGGCGGCGGCGAAGGAAGAAGCAAGGGCGGTCATCCTGTAACTCCCTGGGGTCAGCCCACAAAGGGATATAAAACCCGTAAAAAGAATAAACCGTCTTCAAGGTTTATTGTCAGCCGGGGCAAGAAGAAGTAACATGAAAAATAATTTTTCATGTCCGATAAACTGTGCGGTTAAAAAACTTGCACTAAACAGAGGTTAGGAAGGGAATATGTCAAGATCTGTCAAGAAGGGTCCTTTTATAGAAAAGAGCCTTTATAAAAAGGTACTGGAATTGAGTAAATCGGGAGAGAGAAAGATGATAAAAACATATTCCCGCTGCTCAACTATTATTCCCGAAATGGTCGGCGGAACCATTTCTGTTTACAATGGTAAGACATGGGTTCCTGTGTATATCACTGAGAACCTTGTTGGTCATAAGCTTGGCGAGTTCGCTCCAACCCGGATTTTCCGCGGGCACGCAGGCTCCGATAAAAAGGCAGGAGCAAAATAGGCAGAATTATGAAAGAGAAAACAGGTTACAGGGCAATAAGTAAATTCCTCATTGGATCGCCCTACAAAATAAGGCCGGTCGCAGACCTTGTGCGCCGTAAGCCTTTTCCGGAAGCAATTTCCATTTTGGAAAACATGCCTCATAAGGGAGCAAAGCTTATCCGCAAAACAGTAAAATCAGCCGCATCAAACGCATTGTCAGATAACAAGAAGCTTGATGAGGATATGCTTTATGTCCGGGAGATATATGTTGATGACGGCCCCCGCCTGAAAAGAATCTGGTTTCGCGGCAGGGGAAGAGCGGATATGCAGTTAAAAAGGCTATGTCATATAACTGTGGTAGTTGATGAGGCGGCAGGCGCTTCGTCAGAAAGCGATAAAACTGAAAAAAAACCTTTAAAAAAGGCGGCTAAATAATGGGACAAAAAGTTAATCCTACCGGTCTTAGAATCGGTATTAATAAAACATGGGGCTCCCGTTGGTATGTTGATCCAAAAGAATATGTCGATGCTCTTCATGAAGATTTGCAGCTTCGCAAGATTATTATGGATATGCCCGAAACAAAGGGCGCCGACATAGCGGAGCTGGAAATTATCCGTCATCCGCAAAGAATTACGATTACGATTCATACCGCCCGTCCCGGAGTCATCATCGGCGTTAAGGGCGCAAACATCGAAAAAATAGGCAACGATTTACAAAAGAAAGTCAGCAAAAAAGTCCAGATAAAAATTAAAGAAGTAAGAAACGCCGACAATAATGCCCAGATAATTGCTCAGAATATCGCGCGGCAGTTACTTGCGCGCTCTTCGTTCAGGCGCACAATGAAACAGGCGATTACAAACGCAATTAAAAAAGGCAATGCGCAGGGTGTAAAGGTGCGTCTCTCAGGAAGGCTCGGAGGAGCGGAAATGTCGCGCACCGAGGAAGCCAAGGAAGGACGCATTCCTCTTCATACATTGCGTGCGGATATTGATTACGGTTTTGCCGAAGCGCATACTCCCTTTGGTTCAATTGGCGTAAAGGTTTGGGTTTACAACGGCATGAAGTACGGTAAGGAACAAAAAGAAGACGCAGGCGCTCTTGTCCGCAAAAGACGGGATAGAGCTCCTGCCAGGAGTTAGAGGTTATATATGCAGAGTCCAAAACGTGTAAAGCGCCGTAAAGTGCAAAGGGGCAATATGCCCGGAAATGCTACAAGGTGTAACAGTGTTGTGTTTGGCGATTATGCTCTTGTTGCTTTGGACAGGATGTGGATCACAAACCGTCAAATTGAGGCAGCCCGTGTTGCCATAAACCGTCATGTAAAACGCGGCGGCAAAATGTGGATACGGATTTTCTGTGATAAACCCTTTTCAAAGAAACCTGCGGAAACCCGCATGGGTAAGGGAAAAGGCGCTCCGGAATATTGGGTAGCGGTTGTTAAACCGGGTACGGTAATGTTCGAATTGGGCGGCGGTATATCAAGGACTCTGGCGGAAGAAGCAATGGCGCTGGCAGGTTCCAAACTGCCGATTAAAACAAAATTTGTCGCCCGCTGTGAAATGGAACTTGGGGCTTAGGAGGAAGGGATGAAAAATTCATTCAAGAACTTGTCATATCCCGAACTCAAAGTTAAACGGGAAGAATTAAAAAAGAAATATATGGAATTCCGCTTTAAAATGGTTATCGGTCATGTAGACAATCCCCTGCAGAAGCGTATACTCAGACGTCAGATTGCAAGGATTAATACATTAATCCGTGCGCATGAAATTGCAGAGCAGAAGAAAGCGGCGGAGGCTAAGTAATGACAGCGCAGACAGAAAAAGCCAGAAGCGGCAAAAAAGAATTTATCGGAACAGTAAAGAGCGATAAAATGGAAAAGTCAATTGTTGTTTCAATCGAAACACTTGCCCTCCATCCTCTTTATAAAAAATATGTCAAACGGTCAAAAAAAGTTAAGGCCCATGACGAGAAGAATGAAGCGAAAACGGGCGATCGTGTTCGTGTCATTGAGTGCAGGCCGATCAGCAAAGAAAAGTGCTGGAAGCTTGTTGAAATAATAGAGCGCGCCAGATAAGGGGGAGATGAATATGGTTCAAGTGGAAAGCCTCCTGAATGTGGCGGATAACTCAGGTGCAAAAAAAGCCCAGTGCATCAAAGTTTTGGGCGGAAGCAAGCGCAGATATGCCGGAATCGGCGACATCGTTGTAGTGGCAGTCAAGGAAGCGATTCCTACATCTACCATTAAAAAAGGCACTGTAGAAAAGGCAGTTGTGGTGCGGACAAGCAAGGAATACCGCCGTCCCGACGGTACCTATATAAGATTTGACGATAACGCCTGTGTAATTATTGACGCTGCGTTAAATCCCAAGGGAAAACGTATTTTCGGGCCTGTAGCGCGTGAGTTAAGAGAAAGAACCGAGTTCATGAAAATTGTATCCCTTGCGCCGGAAGTTTTGTAGCCGCAGGTTTAATAGGAGTTAATTATGGCTGAAGCAATGCATAAATTTAAACTTAAAAAAGAAGATACCGTCGAAGTAATCGCCGGAAAAGATAAGGGAAAAAGAGGCAGGGTTCTAAAGATTCTGCGTGACAAGGACAGGATTGTTGTTCAGGGCGTGAATCTTGTAAAGAAGGCAAAAAAGAAAAGAAAACAGTCCGATGCAGGCGGCATTGTCGAGATTGAAGCAGCTTTGCATTCATCCAATCTGATGATCGTCTGTAAAAAATGCGGGCCTACCCGTACCGGTTTTAAACTGGACGGCGGCAAAAAGGTTAGGGTTTGCAGAAAATGCGGGGAGGCAATGTAATGGTAAAAAATAATGTACCCCGGCTGAAAAAAATATATAAAGAGCAGATAGCTCCTGAATTGTTTAAAGAGTTTAACTTTAAATCAACCATGCAGATACCCAAACTGGAAAAAATTGTGGTAAGCATGGGTGTCGGCGAAGCGCTGCAGAATAAAAAACTTTTGGATGCCGCCATCGATACCTTAACTCAGATAACAGGGCAGAAAGCTGTAAAGACAAAGGCAAAAAAGAGTATTGCAAACTTTAAGATAAGACAGGGACAGGAAATAGGAGCAAAAGTAACGCTTCGCGGCGCCATGATGTATGAGTTTTTTGACAGGCTTGTTAATGTCGCGCTTCCCCGTGTAAAGGACTTCCATGGCATTAATCAGAATGCGTTTGACGGCCGCGGAAATTATTCACTTGGGATTCAGGAGCAGATTATTTTTCCGGAAATTGACTTTGATAAAATTGAAAAAGTTGCCGGATTAAATATCGTTATTGTTACATCTGCAAAAACAGATGCGGAAGCAAAAGCGTTCCTTTCAAAGTTTGGAATGCCTTTTAAAAAATAGAGCAGAAGAGGTTTAGACAAACCTCATTCGTAAATTGCCCGCGGTGCGGGCATAATAGAGGAGTGTAAATGGCACGTAAAGCAATGATTATTAAAGCGCAGCGGACACCCAAGTACAAAACACGCAAGGTAAACCGCTGCAGGATTTGCGGAAGGCCGCGAGGCTTTTTACGGAAATATGAAATGTGCCGCCTTTGTTTCCGTAAACTCGCAAGCGAAGGGATGATTCCCGGCGTAACAAAATCTAGCTGGTAGGAGAATAGGATGAGCGTATCAGATCCCGTTGCAGACATGCTGACAAAGATACGGAATGCCGGCATGGCAAAGCATGAAAAAGTTGATATTCCCACCTCCAGGCTTAAGCTTGAGATAGTCAAGATATTGAAGACCGAAGGGTATATTAAGAATTTCAAAAAGGCAAATCAGGAAGGTGCAAATGTAATCCGGGTTTTCCTTAAGTACGATGACAATACCGCCCCAATTATTCATGGCATTGAAAAGGTTTCAAAACCCGGCCGCCGTGTTTACATGGGCTATAAAAATATGCCGAGGGTATTGAACGGTTACGGAACCCTGATCGTTTCCACGTCACAGGGTGTTACAACAGGCAAAAAAGCCGCAGAGAAAAAAGTCGGCGGTGAAATTATTTGTACCGTATGGTAATACGACGTATTGTAATACGAGTTTGGTAAGAGGGGTATATGTCAAGAATCGGAAAAATACCGGTTAAGGTTCCCGCGGGGGTCAAGGTTACTTTTCAGAATGAAGAGATATTCGTTGAAGGGCCAAAGGGGAAACTGCAACAAAAATACCATCCTGTCATCACATTTGAAGACAAGGGCGGAGAAATATTCGTTAGCCGGATAAATGAGGATAAACAGTCAAAATCGTTTCACGGTCTATACCGCAATCTCCTCAATAATATGGTAACCGGAGTTACAACCGGTTTTAACAAATCGCTTATTGTAAACGGAGTTGGTTACAAAGCCGAAGTTCAGGGAAAACTCCTGTCTATGAGCCTTGGATACTCCAACGATATTTATGTTGCAATTCCTGACGGACTTGCTGTCACAGTTGATCCGGGCGGCAAATTGACAATTTCAGGAATTGAAAAACAGCGTGTTGGAGAATTTGCGGCGCAGATTCGCAAATTAAGAGGCCCCGAACCTTACAAGGGCAAGGGTATCCGTTATGATAATGAAATTATCAGGCGGAAAGTCGGCAAATCAGGCGTGAAGTAGGGGTAGGCAGTATGTTACAAAAAATGCTGGAAAAAGACAGAAAGCGGCTCAGAAGAAAGGTGCATATTCGCAAGAGAATTTCCGGAACTGCAGAACGTCCGCGAATGACTGTTACAAAAAGCAACCGCTGTCTTTCAGTTCAGATTATTGATGATACAAAGGGTCATACCATTGTTTCGGCTTCATCGCTTGAAAAGGATTTAAAAGAAATAAAGACAACTGTCGCAGGCGCTGCGAAGTTAGGTGAAATTGTCGGTAAACGTCTGCTGGATAAAAACATAAACTCTGTAGTTTTTGATCGCAACGGATATTTATATCATGGAATTGTAAAGGCTCTGGCCGATGGAACCCGGAAAGCGGGAATCAATTTCTAGGGGGAATAATGGCAAAATCAAAGGATATGATCAACGAAAAAATGAGCGAAGATAATATCGAAGATAAAGAAGTTGAGACAGACGAGCCTGCAGCAGCAGAAGCCCGTCATGAGGGCAGAGGAAGCCACGATGGCAGGCGCAGAGGCCGCAGCCGTGACAGGGGTGATCGCGAACCTGTAGAAAAAGAATTTGTTGAGAAACTTGTAAAACTTAACAGAACTGCAAAGGTTGTAAAGGGCGGAAGACGCTTTTCATTCTCGGCGCTCACTGTTATCGGGGATCGCAAGGGAAAAGTCGGCTTTGGTTTTGGCAAAGCAAATGATGTTTCCGAAGCTATCCGGAAAAGTATCGATAAAGCAAAACGTAACATGGTTAAGCTTCCTGTAAAGAACGGAACAATTCCGCATGAATCAAAAGGATTCTTTAAATCGTCATATGTTCTGTTAAAACCTGCCCGCTCGGGAACCGGTATTATCGCCGGAGGCCCTGTGCGCGCAATCATGGAAGCAGGCGGCGTTACCGATGTACTTTCAAAGTCCATCGGCTCGTCGAATCAATATAATGTGGTCAAGGCAACATTTGAATGCATCGGCAAGATGATGGATGCTAGGACAATATCAAGGAACAGGGGCAAATCCCTGAACGAGCTGTGGGGGTAAACATGTCAAAGATAAAGATACGCCTTGTACGCAGTACCATAGGCGCTCTTCCAAAACACCGCGCTACAGTTCGTTCTCTGGGTCTTCGTAAAATTGGTTCCAGTAAAATACAGGAAGCAAGCCCGGCTATTATGGGGATGGTTAAGGCTGTTTCTCATTTAGTAAGTGTAGAGGAATGTAAATAATGGCGCACGATTTTAATTTACGCGCACCTGTTGGCGCAAATAAACGCAAAAAAGTAGTTGGACGCGGACAGGGCTGCGGAAGAGGCACAACTTCCGGTAAGGGACACAAGGGTCAGCAGGCCCGTTCCGGCGGAGGTACTCCATACGTAGGATTTGAAGGCGGACAGATGCCCTTATACAGGCGGCTTGCACGCAGAGGGTTTTCGAATCAGCCGTTTAAACAGGAATGGCAGATTGTCAATCTCGGCGAAATCGAAAAACGCTATGAAGCAGGTGAAACTGTTGACCTTGCAACCATGCATAAAAAGGGTCTTTTAAACGGCAAAGAACCTGTAAAAATTCTCGGCAACGGCAATTTTTCAAAAAAACTTAACTTTAAGGTTGATGCAGTTTCCGCTTCGGCTAAGGAAAAAATTGAAAAGCTGGGCGGAGAAGTATCGGTAATTCCTGCTGTTGTAAAAGAGCGCCCGAAAAACAAAATGGGTCAGGGAAAAAAAGCAGTAAAGAAAGCAAAAAAGGCAGGCGGAAAGTAAACAATGGCTAATCCCATAATTGGAATGTTTAGAATTAAAGAACTGCGCGAGCGCATTCTCTTTACCTTCGGGATGCTTGTTGTATTCCGTATTGGCGCTGTGTTCCCGATACCGGGAATTAATGTAAGAGAATTGTCGCGGTTTTTTATGTCTCAGGGAACGGGCAATCCGATAGTCGATTATCTTGACTTCTTCGCAGGCGGCGCGTTCTCCAACTTCTCGGTATTCATGCTTGGGATCATGCCTTATATTACAATGTCCATTATTATGCAGCTCCTTCCGATTGTGTTCCCGAACCTGAAAAAAATATCACAGGAAGACGGCGGCCGCAAGAAAATTCAAAAATGGCAGCGTTACGGAACCGTGGTGGTCTGTATTATTCAGGCGCTTGCGGTTTCACAGTTTGCAAGATACATAGACAGGCAGGTAGAGAATCTTCTTTACGTTAATATGTTCCAGTTCACGGTGATATCGATACTTACAGTTACAACAGGGACCATGTTCCTTATGTGGATAGGCGAGCAGATTACAAAACGCGGCGTTGGCAATGGTATATCGCTTCTGATATATGCTGGTATTGTCGCAAGGCTTCCGGATGCTGTTTTTCAGTTGTTCAGAATGATGAGAAACGGCGATATTAACCCTGTGTTTGTCATTATTGTTCTTGTCATGTTTGTAGCGATTGTAGCGCTTGTTGTTTTTGAACAGCAGGGGCAAAGAAAGATACCTGTCAATTATGCCAAGCGCGTTGTCGGCAGAAAAATGTACGGCGCGCAGAATACCTATATTCCGTTTAAGATAAACCCATCAGGAGTTATCCCTGTTATTTTCGCATCATCAATTTTGATGTTCCCCATGCAGATTGCGCAGTCTCTCGGCGGTGACAATAACTGGCTTACATCAGTTGCAAGCGCGTTAAGTCCTCAGAGCCTTTTATATAATATAATTTATGTGCTTCTCATTGTTTTCTTTGCATATTTCTATACGCAGGTAACGCTTAATCCTATAGAAATAGCAAAACAAATAAGGGAGAACGGCGGTTCCATTCCCGGGATTAGGACAGAGAGGATAGAAGAACATCTTACAAAGATCCTGAACCGCATTGTGCTTCCCGGCTCGTTATATCTGGCCTTTATAGCGGTCACACCGACCCTTATTCAATTGGCCTTTAGAATTCCGTCTTCAGTCGCTTACCTGATGGGCGGTACATCGCTGCTTATTATGGTAGGCGTCGGCCTTGATACCATGACGCAGATTGAGGGATTGCTGAAAATGCATCATCATGAGGGTTTAGTAAAGCGCGGGAAATTGCGCGGACGTAACTTGTAAGTATTTAGGATTTAGGAGATTATTAAAGAATGAAAGTCAGAACAAGCGTAAAGCCCATTTGCGATAAATGCAAAATTATTAAGCGCAACGGGATTATTCGTATAATATGCAAAAATCCCAAGCATAAACAGAAGCAAGGCTAAGGAGAGGTTACAATGGCGCGTCTTGTGGGAGTTGACCTCCCGAATAAACATGTGAATATTGCATTGACCTACATTTTTGGTATTGGCAGGTCAAGCGCGGATGAGATTGTCGCTAAAGCGAAACTCGATCCCATGCGCAAGATTAATGATTTGTCTCAGGAAGAACTCAATGAACTGAGAAACATCATTGAAAGCGATTATAAAGTTGAAGGCCGTCTGCGCACCGAAGTTGCTCTTAACATCAAGCGGCTGATGGATATTGGCTGTTACCGCGGATTAAGGCACCGCAAGGGGCTGCCGCTAAGAGGACAGCGCACAAGAACAAATGCACGTACCCGCAAGGGCAAAAAGAAAACTGTCGCCGGCAAGAAAAAATAGGTTAGGAACCTTTAGGTTTTTCAGCCCTGGAAGATTTTCCGCAGGCTGGAATCTCAGATATGGAGGAATAAGTGGCAACTGCTGCAAAGACTACAAAGAAAAGGAAAGAGAAAAAATCAGTTTATGAAGGCAATGTCTTTATTCAGGCAACCTTCAATAATACTATTGTTACAATTACCGACTTGATGGGAAATACGGTTTCCTGGGCAAGCTCCGGTATGCTGCAATTCAGAGGCGCGAAGAAATCTACTCCCTTTGCCGCTCAGTCTGTAACTGAAACTGCCGCTGCAAAAGCGCTGCAGGCGGGATTAAGGGAAGTGCATGTATTTATAAAGGGGCCGGGGATTGGCAGAGAATCGGCTATCCGGCAGCTTGGCGTAATGGGCATTAAGGTTAAATCAATAAGCGATGTGACCCCCATTCCGCATAATGGCTGCAGGCCAAGAAAGACTCGTCGTATATAACGAGCAGTTAAGTTAAATCGCAAAGCGGTATAATAATATTGCCTTGCGGTATATTAGGAGAAGGAATATGGCAAGATACACAGGCCCCGTTTGCAGAATGTGCCGTGTAGAACAGAAAAAACTAATGCTTAAAGGAAACCGTTGCAAGAGCGATAAGTGTCCCATGAATAAAAAACGCTCAGCTCCGGGCAAGGATCCAAAAGCCCGCCCCGGCAAGCGCTCTGATTACGGCGTACAGTTACGTGAAAAGCAGAAGCTTAAAAGAATTTACGGAATGGTGGAAAAGCAGTTCAGGCTTTTCTTTGTCCGCGCCCAGCGAATGAGCGGTATTGCGGGTGAAAACCTCTTTGTACTTCTTGAAAGGCGGCTTGACAATGTCGTTTACCGCATGCGTTTTGCGGCGTCACGAAGCCAGGCAAGACAGCTTGTATTGCATGGTCATATATTGGTTGACGGTAAAAAAATCACAATTCCTTCCTACCTTGTAAAGGCGGATAATGAAATAAGTATCGCAGAAGGAAGCAAAAACCTTACCGTTATTAAAGATGCATTAAGGGAATACGGCAAGTCGGGTGTTATGCCCTGGCTTAGTCTCGATCCTGATTCGATGAAAGGAAAATTCCTCGCATCTCCGCGCAGAAGCGATATAACAGACCTTATTGATATTAAGGAGCAGATGATCATCGAATTATATTCCAAGTAGGAATTTCATGGAACGTTGTTTCATGTTTAATCTTAAAGCGCAGCGCGTACTGCAAATACAGGTTTGCTGCGTTATATAGGAGTTATCATGGCCCGTAAGAACCTTATGCAAGGATTCAAGCGCCCAAAGAGCTTTACATTTGAACATGGAGAACTCAATCTGAATTACGGCAAGTTTATTGCCTCTCCGTTTGAGCCTGGCTTTGGTACGACTGTTGGCAATACATTACGAAGAGTTCTTCTTTCCTCCATTCAGGGATATGCAATTACCGCGGTAAGGATTGAATCAATTGAAGCCAATGGGACTACACATAATGTATCCAGCGAATTTGAAACTATTCCGAATATTGTAGAGGATACCCTTGAAGTCATAAATAATCTCAAGCAGATTCGTTTAAAGCTGCCTGATGATACAGAGCAGGATGTTCTTCTTTTTGAGTGGTCTGGTAAACAGGAAATAAAGAGTGATGATTTTTCCAGGCCGGGACAGGTGGATGTGCTTTCATCCGGTCAGCATATAATGACGCTGATGGACAATGCCAGTATCCGCTTTGAGATTCAAATTGATCTTGGCCGCGGTTATGTGCCATCCGAAGTTAACGAACGTTACATCGAAGTAATTAATACCATTCCTGTAGATGCAATTTTCTCGCCTGTAAAAAAAGTAAAGTTTAACGTTGAATCTACACGGGTTGGCCAGCGCAATGATTATGACAAGCTTGTCCTTGAGATATGGACAGACGGAACAGTCAAACCCGAAGATGCGCTTGCCGAAGCTGCGAAGATAGCAAAAGATCATTTTTCTGTTTTTATCAATTTTGATGAGACTAATCTTGGAATTGAAGATGATCTTGATGATGTAAATGAATACATAAGAAAAATTTTGAGTACTCCGGTTGAGGAACTTGAACTTTCAGTTCGTTCTTCCAATTGTTTAAAGAACGCAAATATCAAGACGATAGGAGAACTTACGCGCAAGACCGAGGATGATATTGCAAGAACGCGTAATTTCGGCAAGAAATCGCTTCAGGAAATCAAGGAAAAACTTAAAGAATGGAATTTGAGTTTTGGAATAACCGATTTAAATGTTCTGAAGAATGCCCGTATGGAAACCAAGGTAAAGGAAACAGAAGATGAAGCATAGGAGAGGATTTAACCCCCTGCAGAGAATGGCTGCGCACAGAAAAGCGCTCCACCGTAATATGGTAACTTCCCTTTTCAGGCAGGAAAGGATTAAAACAACCAAGGCAAAAGCGCTTGAGATTCGCAGGAGTGCGGAGAAAATGATAACCCGCGCCAAGGAAGATTCAGTTCATAACCGGCGGATTGTTTCCAGCCGTTTATTCGATGAAGGAATTGTAGCCAAGCTGTTTACAAATATTGCGCCGCGGATGAAGGATCGCAATGGCGGTTATACCCGCATAATAAAGCTGGGTGAGCGCAAAGGCGATGCCGCAGAACTGGTTATTCTGGAACTGGTTGATTATAAACTTGATACCGGGGATGACAAAAAGAAATCAAAAAAGGGCAGTGAAAAGCCCAAAGCAGCCAAGGATTCCAAACAGGCAAAGGGGAAATAAATGTCAAAACCACATAGAGGCAGAAGTATAAGAGAGTTATTTGCCCGCGGCCGCGGTGAGTGTCCTGTATGCAAAAGAAATAATGTAAAAATTATCTATGAGCAGGAAGCCTCAGGGCAGAAGTTCAAGATATGCAAAACCTGCAGGGCAGCGATTAAAAACGGCACAAAAAAACTGCCGGTTCCTCCTGCGGAAGAAGTCAAAGCAGAAGCTTAATTACCGATAGGGATTATACGTAAAAACTTTTGTATTTAACCTCTGAAGCACAGTGTTAAAGAAATTCATCGACAGTCCTGCGCCCTGATTTAACAAGGCGTGATTCTCAATTAATTCTTCCGTATATGCGTATAAGGGATAGAGTTTTGTGTTTCTGAAGCTGCGGTCATAATGAGTTATTACAGGCAGCATCCCATAATTGGAAATAGAAAGTTCTCCGTCCGCCGATTTTTCAAAAGTAAGAATCATTAATCCGCCTATTATTCTTTCTCTCTCCCTTTGATGAGAGGCGAAATTTCCCAGGGAATAATAAACAAGCGTTTCCTTTCCGTCAGGGCGTTCAATGGTTTCTACGCGCTGCAGCACATGGGGATGATGCCCTATTACCAGATCTACATTGTGCTGGGCAAGAAAAAGAGCAAGGTCTGTCTGTGATCTGTCCGGCTGCAAAAGGTATTCGCCTCCCCAATGTATCGAAACAACCAAAAAATCACATAAGGAGCGCAGCGCATTTATTTCCTGCGTCATTTTGCTTCTGTTAATCATTGAAACAAGATTTGGATTATCTCTTGGAAGCGGGATTCCGTTAAGGCTGAATGTATAAGCAAGAAATCCAAGGGTAATATCATTTTTGTTTATTAAAACTGCGTTCTCTCCCTCTTTCCTTGCGCCGATTACTGTTAATTCATCTATTGTATCAAGAAAATCCAGCGTTGCATAAAGGCCGTTTCTTCCCATATCCATCGCATGATTGTTTGCAAGATTTACGATATCAAATCCTGTTTCCGCAAGGGTATACGCAAGAGATTGAGGCGTATTAAAAGTAGGGTATCCAGAATAACCAAAGCTTGTGCCTGCCATAACCGTTTCCTGATTTATAAAAGCAAGATCGGCATTGATAATAATATCTTTAACTTCAGTATAAATTGGTGAAAAATCATAAACTCCGTTTGCAGTTAATGAAGAGCGGATTAATGATTCATGAAAAAGATTGTCGCCGGCTGCAACAAATGTAATTTTACTGCCCAGGGGGATGATTTGCGGGGTTTCTTTTATATCTTCGTAAACGGCAGTTGTTACAGGTTTTGAGTGACAGGAAGAAATTAATACTATAAAAACTGCCAAAATTATTTTAAATTTCATTTTTCCCTCCGATAACCCTGTTGGAACCGCCAAGATCCTTAAACAATTGTATATCGTTAAATCCGTTTTTTTCAAGTAGAACCGAAATCATGTCCATTTGACGGGAATCGGCTTCCAGTAAAAGATACCCCTTATGCCGCAGGTATTTCGGCGCTTCCTTTATTATTTTTCTTATTATATCAAGTCCGTCTTCGCCTCCGTCAAGCGCAAGAAGAGGTTCATTCTGCACTTCCAAAGAAAGGGATTGAATTTCGCCGGATGGAATGTACGGAGGATTTGATATTATAAGGGAATATTGAACAGGGAATGGAGATTTGACAAGAGCGCAGAAAAGGTCTCCCTGAAAGAAATTAATTTTATTCTTACCCAATAATTTATCTGCATTTTGCTTTGCGACTTCAAGCGCATTGGCGCAGATGTCAGCGGCGGAAACTTCCAATTCCGGCATTTCATACTTTAATGAAATTGCAGCTGCACCTGATCCTGTACATAAATCCAAAACATTTATTTCTTCTCTGCGCTTCACGGGTATCAATCCTGCCGCAGCTTCTACCAGTGTCTCCGTATCAGGGCGCGGCACCAGTACAAATTTATTTACAAAAAACTCAAGCCTCCTGAATTCTTTTTTTCCGGTTATATACGCAACGCATTCGCCGCCTGCCCTTCTTTCTATTAATTCGCAGTAGAGGGCGCAGTTTTTTTCTGAAAGTTTTTCAGGTCCTGCGGCGATAATAGCTGTGCGGGTAGTGTTTAGAACATGTGCAAGTAACAGGGATGCATCAAGGCCGGGAGACTGCATGCCGGCATATTTTAAATCGGCGCTTCCCTGGGCCAATGCTTCACGTATCAGCATAAGACTTATGAATCGTCTGTAAGATCGTCAGAGTCATTTGAATCACCTGAACTTGAGCTGCTGTGCAGAAGCTCTTCTTTGGCGGACAGTTTTAATGTATCAAAAAGTTCCGCAGTATCTCCCTGCATTACAAGATCAAGTTTGTAGAGCGTAAGGTTTATACGGTGATCTGTAAGGCGGTTCTGCGGAAAATTGTATGTTCTTATCCGCTGAGAACGGTCGCCTGATCCAACCTGGCTCTTCCTCGCTTCGGCTCTCTGCGCGGCGGCTTTAGCTTCTTCATGCTCATAAATGCGCGCGCGTAAAATGCGCATTGCCTTTGCCTTGTTTTTTATCTGGCTCTTTTCATCCTGGCAATGCACTGTAAGGCCAGTGGGCAGGTGTGTTATGCGCACAGCAGAATCGGTGGTGTTAACGCATTGCCCGCCGGGGCCGCCTGCCCGCATTACATCGATGCGCAGATCATCGGGTTTTATATCAATTTCTGTTTCATCAGCTTCCGGCAAAACAGCCACAGTTACAGCCGATGTATGAATTCTTCCGGAAGCCTCTGTCGCAGGAACTCTCTGTACCCTGTGTACTCCGGATTCATAACGCAGGTTCTCATAAACATTATTACCGCTGATTGAAAAAACAATTTCCTTTATGCCGCCAAGCTCGGTATCATTGGAATTCATTATTTCAAACTTCCAGCCTTTGGTTTCCGCAAAGCGTGAATACATGCGGTATAAATCCGCGGCGAAAAGCGCCGCTTCTTCTCCGCCTGTTCCTGCGCGTATTTCCATTATTATATTTTTTTCATCCTGGGATCTTTTGGAATTAAAAGGAGTTTTAAATTTTCTCTGTATTTTTCAAGGTTGTTTTCCAGTTCCTGAATCTCTTCCCGGGCAAGCTTAAGCATTTCCTGGTCTTTCTCTTCCTGTACAAGAAGCCTTGTGTCGCTTACAGTCTTTTCCAGTTTTTCAATGTTCCCGTGCGTTTGCGCAATCTCATCTAAATAAGAATGTTCTTTCATTACATCGCGGTAACGTTTTTGATCTTTTACAAGCGCAGGATCCTGTATCAACTGATTCAGCTCTGCGTATCTTTTAAGAAGGGAATTAAGTCTTTCGTTCATATTTTTGCCTTATACATGCTTTCTTTAGATTTTTTTGAAAAAGCATCTTTAAATATTGTACTTCCGGTAAATTATCAGTCAATTTTAACTTGTGCCAAGCCCCGCTTTCTGCAGCCGGCTATTTTTCAGCAAAATACGGACAGGAGTAGATCACAAGTTCCATGGGATTATCTTCGCTTGAAAATTTATCAAGCGTCTCTATAAGCGTTTCCTGGACATGACAATTTCCTGCAAACGAGCAAAACGGACAGGCGCCGTTTCCCCGCGCATTCATTTCTACAAGCATAACTAATAATAACAGAAATGCATGCTTAGAACAAGATAATAGTATCAATATGCTCTTCATTATGATATAATAAAAAAACCCGCCTTGCGGTTTTCATGAGGGGAAATTGGAAAAATATATACAAAATATTAAAATTTGGCTAAGCGGCCTGAATGCGGAACAGAAAAGAAAAATAATACTTATATGTACTGCGGTGTTTTCAGCGCTTCTTACAATCTCTGTATTAATATCAGTGATAGATTTTAGTGAAAATGAAAAAACCGATGCCCCGGAAAGATTGGCCGTCTCTTCTCCAATTCCTGCAGGGGAGATATTTTACCCTGATGAGCCGGATTATATCCCGGGAGTGATTCTCCAGCGGGAGCGGCGTTCAAGCTGGACGCTGCAGGATGCATCAGAGTACTGGCAGGATCCGTTAAAATTCGGCGAAGAACCGTGGCGTGAAATAATAGAAGATGCGATAGACAAGTTATTGGAGCATGTTCCATGAAGATTGCAGCTATATCAGGGGTTGGGAGTATATGAAAAAAGAAAGCATAATTTTTATTATATTTTTTATATTTGCAATTTCGTGTACCGGAACACCTGAAGCGCAGGATGAATCTAAAAATGATGAATATATATATATTGAACAATTAGCCGAGATTCCAAGTGAGGATGAGAGCGGCATAGCAGAAGAGCAAAACAACGAAGAGAATCTTGCAGTAGAAGAAGAAGAACCTGATATTACTGAGTACATTGCAGAAATAAAACCGGATGACTATATCGGCAGATTTGACAGTACAGATTCAATCTTAATTTCAGAAGAACCTACGCCTGTAGTACAAACACCTCCTGTGATTCAACCGCCTCCTGCAGTTCAAACACCGCCTCCTGCAGTTCAAACACCGCCACCTGTAGTCCAAACACCGCCGGCACCAGCGCCGCCTGTGATTCAGCCACCGGCACCAACACCGACACCACCGGCACCAACGCCACCGGCAACAACACCAACGCCAACGCCAACGCCAACGCCAACGCCACCAGCGCCGCAAGTTGAAACACTGCAGGAAAGTGATGAACCTTCCTATAGACAAGATTTCCGGCAGGGTCCCGCAACAAGGCTGGATTCATTAACTCAAATGGGGAGCGTTCCACCCCATGAAGGAGATCTTGCCTTTTCGCGTATAGTACGCGCTACAGTCGGACAGATTCTTGAGGTTCCCTTTCGCGGAACCGGCTGGATTTATTTGGGCGAGCTTGCATCCCGGCGCGGAATTGCATATAACTCCCGGCGGATTGATCCTGAGGGACAGAGTTTTATATTTACGCTGGAGCAAACCGGCACTTATATTTTAAAGTTTTACCGTCAGGATTTTATAAGAGACTATATTGTTAATGATCATGTACAGGTAATTGTTGGAGAAGCGCAGTCTGCAACTTCAGGGTGGTTTAATCCGCCTTTGGATCGCAGCAGGGTAATTGCGCAGCCGCGCTGGCCCTCCGCTCTGGATGAAGCGCAGATACGCGCAGGCACAAGGCCGGCCTCAGAACCTGTTGTTACTTCCAGTCAGCCAGAACCGCAGGCAGCTCCTGAAGCAAGCCCTGCACCAACGGCTCCCGCAGCAACGGCTCCTGTGACAACAGCTCCTGCAGCAATAGCGCCAGTACCAACGGCTCCTGCCGCAACAGTTCCAGTACCAATGGCTCCCGCGGCAACAGCTCCTGCGACGACAACACCAGCGGCAACAGCGCCTGTAACAACAGCGCCTGCGCAAAACAACGATTCAAGCTCTGCGATAGCTGAACGAATGTCTCCCGATACCATATTGCAAAGAGCGCAGGAAACATTTGACGGAGGAAATGCCGCGGCGGCAATAGCATTACTCGATCAATATATGGAATATTATCCCGGAGGCAGCGATGAAGCGTACTGGATGTTCGGCCAGTTTTATGAGGCGAACACTCCGGCAAGAAATATACTTCTTTCGCTTGATTACTACCGCCGCCTTGTAAATGAATATCCGCAGAGCAGACGCTTTAATGACGCGCGCCGGAGAATCGCATATCTAGAGAGGTTTTTCATAAACATACGGTAGAGGAAGACAGGATGGCCAAGACTCAGTTGATAGCGCTGTATGCAATTGCAGCATGTTTTATTACAGGGATAATAATAGAAAAGAATTATATTACCACTACGGGCTTTCTTGTTATTGCCGCTGTAATATTGCTTTTATTTTGTATCTATATTGTTTTATCAGTTAAAAATATTTTTTATTCACGAAAACTGCTTAAAGCTCAGGATAAAGAAAGGCTTTTAAAACTGGCATGTATTGTAAAAATAGGCGCCATTCTTTTTTGGATTGCAGTTCTGTATATAAGTTCGCAAATTTATCTTTGGGGAAGCGATGTAATTCTGACGCTTATATTTATATATATATTATTACTTGGAACATCTGTTTTCAGCATTGCCTATATAAAACTTTTATATAATGAAAAATCAATAAGTGCCCGCTCTGCCGTAATTCTTGTATTATTGCAGATATTCTTTGTCCTTGATATTGTAAGTTTTTTAATTTTAAGATCATCCGGAAAAATAAATAAACAGAGCATTGCTAAATTTACAAGTTTTTTTCTTGGTTTATACAAACCGCCAGGATTTATAACAGCTATTGCATCTTCTGTTAAACAAAGTAAAATCCCGGCGACTGCTGCTGCTTTTATTGCGAATCAATGGAAGAGCCATCGTATCCGCAGCATTGCTGTTATTGCTGTTCTGTGCCTAATTCCCGCAGGCTTGCTTGTTTTTAATTTTTACAAGTTGAGTAAACCCCAGCCGATTCCGGTTGATTTCTTTGTTTCACCCCCTGATACTACAGGGGATCCGTCGATGCGCCGTCCGCTTTCGGTTCATTTCCATGGTTCGGCTGCGGCTGTGGAAATGAAAGACAGGGAAATTCCTCAGGGGATGATAAGCATAAATCCTCCGATGGAAGGAAGCTGGCAATGGGATGGAGATTCTGTTTTAATTTTTCACACAGAGCAGTCTTGGCAAACGGGCAGAAGGTATACGGTCAATTTTGCAAAAGATTTTTTCCCGTCACATATCAAAGTAAGCCGCAGTTTTAATTTTGACATTGAAGATCTATCCCTGCAGATCAGCGAAAGGGAATTTTACATTGATCCTGAAGACGGCTCAATTAAACGGGCGCTCTTTACAGTACGCACAAATTATCCTGTAGACACAGCCTCTCTTGAAAGAAATTTAAATATGGAACCCTTAATTAACGCGGACTCCGGCACCTTAAGAAGGCGGTCTTATCAGTTTACGGTGAGTTATAACGATGATAATACAGCCGTCTACATTGTTTCTGAACCTCTGGGAATGCCGGCAAGGCCTGTAGAGATGCAGCTTAGGATAAATGAGGGAGTCAGAGATTCAAGCGGATTTGGAAGGACAACGCGGCGGGAAACTGCAACTGTTGAAATCCCCGGTATGAATACTTTTGCACAAGTTTACGAAATAGTATATGAACTTGTAAAAAATGAAGAACAGGTTTTTGATCAGGTTCTGGTTATGAGTACGCAGGGTGCGCTTGAACCTGATGAGCTTGCAAAAAACATCAGCGCCTGGGTGCTGCCTGTCGATCTTCCGCAGCTGCCGGGATTAAGAGAGCAGAAGGATTATGACTGGAGAAGTACGCATGAAGTTGTTCCGGAAGTGCTGCGTCTTTCTGAAAGTCTCAATCTTGAAGCGCTTCCCAATGAGTTAAAATTCAGTTCAATCAATAGCTGGAAATTTGAAGCGGAAGCCGGCAGGTACATATATATAAAATTAAATAAAGGCACAAGGTTCTTCGGAGGCTATGTGCTTGATGAAGCTTATGAAGGAATTATAAGAGTAAATGATTTTCCCCGCGAACTTCAGATACTCTCGGATGGATCGATTCTATCTTTTTCCGGAGATAAACGGCTTTCGATTATGAGCCGCGGAATAAGGGATGTTGTATTCGATGTAGGCCGTATCAGGCCTGATGATTTAAATCATCTTGTTTCCCAGTCCTGGGGAGATGTAAAAAATATTAATTTTAGTAATTATAACTTTAATGAGTACAACATCACAGAACAATTCTCAAGCGCCGGCCTTGCGCCTGTAACAGGCGATCGTGATATTGGATATTTTTCTTTTGATTTTTCCCGGTATCTGGATAATATTCCCGACAGAAATTTACGCCACGGCTTTTTTATCTTTACTGTAAGATCGAGGGACGGAGCTTTTTCGGATCGCAGGCTTGTTATGGTTACAGACCTTGGCTTCTTTGTTAAAACAGGCGCAGATTCAAGCCGGGATATTTTTGTGCAGTCCATAGCTACAGGAAATCCGGTTGCAGGAGCTGTAGTACAGGTGCTGGGGCTTAACGGCAATACGCTTATATCAACCCAGACTGATAACACAGGCCGCGCAAGGATTCCTGCCTTCGGCAACGAATTCAGAAATGAGCGCGCTCCCAGTGTCTTTACTGTCCGTGTTGGAGAAGATATGTCCTTCATGGCTTTTAATGCTGCAGGACGCACTTTGGATTATTCTTTTTTTGATGTCGGGGGCGTAAGAGGCGCAGCAGATCCAAGAACACTAAACGCCTTTATTTTTTCTGACCGCGGGTTATACCGCCCGGGAGATGAAGTCAGACTTGGCCTTGTTGTAAAAAGCGGAGACTGGGCTGTAAATCTTGGGGGTACGCCTCTTGAATGTAAGGTTACAGATCCGCGCGGAGCTGAAATTTACAACAGGCGGTTTATGTTATCAGCTGAAGGTATAGAAGATATCCGCTTTAGCACTCACGACTTTTCACCCACCGGAACATATACAGCCACGGTTTTTGTGATCCAGGAATTCCGTCAGGGGAATGAATTAAGGGAGAGGCAGATTTTTCTTGGCTCTCAAACTGTAAGAGTGGAAGAGTTTCTTCCCGACACTTTAAATGTTACAGTTGCCTTTGATCCTCCGCCGCAGGAGGGATGGATTGCTCCGGGGAATTTAAAAGCGCGAGTAGATGTCAGAAATCTTTTTGGCACCGCTGCCGCGGGTAATGAGGTTAAGGCTCAGATAAATCTGACGCCGGCTCATCAATATTTCCGCCAGTACCGGGATTATCATTTTAGAGATCCGTTTTCTACAAGAAACAGTTATGAAGAATTCCTGGGAAGTAAAAACACAAATGCAGACGGAACTGCCCAGTTCGATCTTGACATCGCCAAATTTGAAAGAGCTACTTTCCGTCTTTCCTTTTATACAGAGGCCTTTGAAAAAGGAAGCGGACGAAATGTTTCTGCAGAAGCTTCTATATATGTAAGTCCTTTACCTTACCTTATCGGTTACAAACCTGACGGCAGCCTGTCCTATATCAATCAAAATGATGTCCGCCAGTTATCATTTATTGCAATTGCTCCGAATGCGCAAAGGACAAGCGTTGATAATATAACTCTTACTCTTATGGAACTGCGCTATGTCTCTGCTCTTGTCCGCGAACCTAACGGTGTATACAAGTACCAGTCAATTCAAAAAGAATATCCTGTCTTCTCAAGGCAAGTTTCCATCCCTGCTTCCGGGCTTGAGTACCGCCTGCCAACAGATGCGCCCGGAGATTACAGGCTTATTATAACAGGCTCCAATGACATGGAATTTAACTCGGTGAATTATACTGTAGCGGGAACAGCCAATATTCAACGGAGTCTTAACAGAGCTGCGCAGCTTGAAATTACATTGAATAAAAATGATTTTAGAAACGGCGAAGAAATCGAACTTATGATTAAAGCGCCTTATGCAGGTTCCGGGCTGATTACTATAGAGAGGGACAGGGTTTACGCTTACAGCTGGTTTACAAGCAGCGGAGAAACATCCATGCAGCGCATAACAGTTCCGGCAGACCTTGAAGGCAATGCATACGTTAATGTCCATTATTTAAGAGCGCAGAACTCTCCTGAAATATTTATGACGCCTTTAAGTTACGGAGCAGTTCCCTTTTCCATCAGCAGGGAAAACCGCACCAACCATATCACGCTGGATATTCCGGATGAGGCAAAACCTGCAGAGGATTTTATAATTAAATATTCCACATCTGACAGGGGTAAGATTATTGTTTTTGCTGTTGACGAGGGCATTCTTCAATTAGCTTCCTACCAAACCCCTGATCCGCTTGCCTTCTTCTTCAGAAAACGTGCGCTTGAAGTGCGTACTGCCCAGATACTTGATATGGTTCTTCCTGCGTATTCAGTGCTTCAAAGCCTTGCTGCTATGGGAGGAGGCGGAGGCTACGATGAGCTTTCGCGCAACCTTAATCCTTTCAAGAGGAGACAGAATGTTCCTGTAGCTTACTGGTCAGGTATAGTTGATTCAGGCCCCGAGCAAAGAGAGCTTCGCTACAGAGTGCCGGATCATTTTAACGGAACTCTGCGCGTAATGGCAGTGGCGGTAAGCGGCAGCGCGGTAGGTTCAATAGAAGACCGTTCCCTTGTCCGCAGCGCTTTTATAATTTCACCTAACGCGCCTATGCTGGCGGCTCCGGGGGATGAGTTTGAGATTTCTGTTACTGTTACAAATAACCAAAGAGGCGCAGGGGAGAGGGTGCGCCTGAGGGCTATTCCGTCTGAACATCTTGCTATTATTGGAAATAACGAGTTTAATCTGCAGATTCCGGAAGGCAGAGATCATACTTTAAGCGTACCTGTAAGGGCTCATGGCCCGCTGGGAGCCGCTCAAATACGTTTTATTGCATCTAACGCAGGCCAGGAATCGGAACTTTCTGCATATATGAGTGTGCGTCCTGCAGTCCCGTACCGCGTGTCTCTCTATACCGGTGTTGTAAGAAACAGAACTGCCGAAGTAACCATAGACCGCAATCTCTACGAGGAGTTCCATACAAGAGATGTATCGTTATCGTATCTTCCGGTTGGAATGGCAAAGGGTCTTTCATTCTACCTTAACACCTTTCCGTATGGCTGCACCGAGCAGCTTGTAAGCGGTGTTTTTCCGTTTCTGTATCCGCAGCTTTTCAGGGAACTTGAGTTTACAAGGGCTCAAGCCGATGAAGGCATAAACAGGGTAATAAGGATACTTCAGGCGCGGATGAAAGAAAACGGCGCAATTGGCATATGGACTTCCAACTCCCATGATGATCCGATGCTTACAGTATATGCAGCTCATTTCCTGGCCGAAGCAAGGAATGCAGGATACTTTGTACCTGCAAGTTTGATGGATAGAATTTTACATGCCTGCAGAGATATTGCTTCAATATCCGGAACATCCCTGCAAACTCTTTATACAAGATCGTATGCAATTTATATTCTTACCCTTAATGAGATTGTTACAACTCCGCTGATTGAATCGCTTAAACGGGATATGGGCCGCAACGTAAACGCAGAAACAGGCCTTGCAGGGCTTTATCTTGCCGGCAGTTATGCGCTATTGCAGAGAACAGCCGATGCGTCAGTGCTGCTGGGAAAGATAAAAAGAGTAATGGACAGGGATGACAGCATACGTTATGTTGACGATCTTATGTACCATGCCGTTTATCTTAATATAATATCGAGGCATTTCCCGCAGCGTCTGCGTGATATTTCAGAATCCCTGCTGGTTGACATGGCAGGACAATTGGAAAGACAGTCTTATACCTCGCTGTCTGCAAATCTGTCACTGATGGCGATGGACGGTTACATAAAAGCGGCGCCGGCGGCGGAAACGGGAAGGTTTACAGTTACGGAAGTAACAAAAGATAATCAGCGAAGGCAGCTTACGCCTGCAGGCGCAGCCCTGTTTAGAACTCCGTATTCCGCAAACGCGGCAAGGATCAGTTTTGAAAACAGGGATAACCTCAATCTGTTTTATCAGGTAACTGCCGCAGGTTTTGACAGGGAGCTGCCAACTGCTGAAATCAAAAACGGTATCGAAGTTTTCAGGGAGTTCCTTGATGAAGCAGGAAGGCCTGCTTCAAATATTAAAGTGGGAGACATTGTTACAGTAAGGCTTAACTTCCGCAGTTTATCAAACCGTGAGCACCGCGATGTTGCAATTGTTGATTTGCTTCCTGCAGGACTGGAAGCGGACATTGATTCAATCAGGCGGACAGAGCGCGGCGCATGGACAGCGGATTATGTTGATATCCGTGAAGACAGGCTTGTGGTTTACGGTACTGTAACAAACCGCATTTCAACTTTCAGTTATAAGGCAAGGGCAATTAACTCGGGCAGCTTTACAGTACCTGCTCTGTTTGCAGAGGCCCTGTACGACAGATCTGTCTGGGCGCTGCGGCCCCAGGCGGGTATCAGGATTGGAAAATAATTCAGGCAAGCGCCAATGAATAATTCTTTGGTAAACCATCGATGGATTATTCCTGCCATCCTCCTGATTGTCATTGCTGTCTTTCTGATTTTAAACGCCGTTTTTCTGGACATTTTAAAAGATGTTTCTTTTTCCCGCGCATATTTTGACAGGAACGGAAAACTGTTAAATATTTTTCTGACAGCAGACGACAAGTTCCGGCTTAGGGCAAACCTTGCTGATTTTCCGCCGGAACTGATTGAGGCGGTACTGCTTCAGGAGGATCGTTACTTTTACGGGCATTTTGGAATTAATCCGATGTCCATGTTAAGAGCAGGGTGGGAAACATATGTAAAGAAAGAGAGGCGAGTGGGCGCTTCCACAATTACAATGCAGACTGCAAAGCTTCGATATAAGATCTATACAAAAAACATAACAGGGAAAATTCACCAAAGCCTTGCTGCCCTTTTCCTGGAAGTATGTCTTTCAAAGCAGGAAATACTTGAAGCATATTTAAACCTTGTTCCCTGCGGCGGCAATATCGAAGGTTTCCCTGCGGCAGCCTGGTATTATTTCGGCAAGGATATCAGAGAACTTTCACTATCACAAATTCTAAGCCTTGCTGTCATTCCGCAGAATCCTGCAAAACGCGCGCCTGTAAACAGTCTGGCTATCACAGAACTTGTCAGCACTCGCAGAACATTATATGCAGCATGGGTGAATGAACATCCTGGGGATGTTCTGCTGGAAACGGAAATGGGCTTACCCCCTTACCTTGTAAACAATTTTCCGCGGCGGCTTCTTCATTTTACAGAATATTTAAATACGCAATTATTTAAACAAAGCAAGACACAGGCTGCCCGGTACCGGACAACAATTGACCTGGTATTGCAAAACATTATCGAGCGTGAGCTTGAGTCCTTCCTTATAAGGAACCGCGGCTGGGGTATTAGAAACGGCAGCATACTTCTTGTCGATTATACCAGCATGGAAGTTTTGGCAGCGGTAGGTTCCGCCGATTATTTTGATAATGATATTCAGGGGCAGGTAAACGGATTTGCTTCCAAGCGTTCTCCCGGTTCAACTCTTAAACCTTTTATTTATGCTCTGGCATTGGAACAGGGGCTTATACACCCGGAGAAAATGCTTAAAGATGCGCCTGCGGCTTTCAGTGAATACATGCCTGACAATTTTGGAGGTACATTTAAAGGGCCTGTTTCCGCCTGGTATGCTCTTGCGGACAGCCGCAATATTCCTGCAATACAGCTTGCCCGTGAGATCAGATCCCCCGATCTGTATGACTTTTTAAAGTCATCTGACATTTCAGGATTAAATGACAAGGATCATTACGGTCTTTCTATTGTTTTGGGCAGCGCGGATATTACAATGCTTGAACTGGCTGTCCTTTATGCGGCTTTTCCCAATAACGGAATTAAAAATGATCTTCGCTTTCTTTTGGGGCCGGATAATATACAGGCGGGAAAACGTATTATGACGCCTGCTGCGGCAGCCATTACAGCAAGAATGATGGAAAGAAATCCCGCGCCGGATGACACGCGCTTCGGAATTAACCGCTCTGTGCCCGTAGCCTACAAGACAGGCACTTCCATCGGCTTTAAAGATGCCTGGTCAATCATGATTTTTGATCGTTATGTGCTATGCGTGTGGCTGGGGAATTTCAGCGGGGAGGGGAACAGCGTATTTATCGGCAGGAGAAGCGCAGCTCCGCTGGGTTTTAGTATCATTGATTCAATACTTTCGCAAAAGCCTTCTGAAAATCTGCTGGCGCAAAGACCCCTGCCTCCGGATGTAAGGCAGGTAGAAGTCTGCGCTGTTTCAGGCGACATATACAACGAAGACTGCCCGGGGATAACAGAGACGCTTTTTATTCCCGGCGTATCTCCGATTAACCGCTGCCGTATACACAGAAGAATATATATAGATACCCGCACAGGATACAGAACTAACGAAAGCGAAGGCCCCTTTATCCGCAGTGAAGTAAGGGAGTTTTGGCCCACTGATATTCTTGAAATATTCGCGCAGGCCGGCCTTCCCCGATTTTCGCCGCCTCCCTATCCGCCCGATACAAGAGCGCTGCCTGATACAGGTTTTCCGCCGGCAATTATCTCCCCGCTTGCAAATACTGCGTATATTCTAAGACCCTCTCTTACAGCTGACGGCCGTTTTAATCAAATCGTTCTTCTTGCCGCAGCTGATCAGGATTCAAAAGAACTTTTCTGGTTTGCAAATACAAAATTTTTAGGAAGAGCAAGCCCCGGCGAACGATTTCTCTGGACGCCGAGTCCCGGGACCTGGGACATTTCCGTTGTTGACAGTATGGGGCGTTCATCAGGAACTAAAGTTAATGTGGAAGTATCGCTTGAGTGATGGCATTTATACGGCGGAAATAAAACTGTTACAGCCTTAATTTCTGTCCGCGCAGCTGCTTGACGCCTGCGTCTTTAAGATAATCATCAAATTGCATCATGCGGTCTATTAAGGCTCCCGGAGTTTTCTCCTGCGGCAGGATTTCTACTATGCGGTTTGCAATCGAATTAATAAACTCATGATCATGCGAGTTAAAAAGAATAACTCCGCTAAAGGCTGCAAGGCCGTCATTTAAAGCGGTGATTGCTTCAAGGTCAAGATGGTTTGTCGGCTCATCAAGAATAAGGACATTTGCGCCTGAGAGCATCATCTTTGACAGCATGCAGCGCACCTTTTCACCGCCGCTTAAAACATTTACAGGTTTAAGGGCTTCCTCGCCGGAAAAAAGCATACGCCCAAGGAAACTGCGCACATAGGTCTCATCCTGACCCGGTGAATATTGACGCAGCCAGTCTGTTATTGACAAGCTGGAATTAAAAAAGGATGAGTTCTCCTTTGGAAAATAGGAAAATGAAGTTGTTTGCCCCCAGGAGTAATCGCCGCTTTCCGCCTGCTTCTCACCTGCAATAATGTCAAAAAAAGCGGACTTTGCCGTATGCTCAAGACCTACAAAGGCAATTTTGTCTCCCTTGTTAACTGTAAGCGAGAAATCATTCAAGAGGGCCTTGCCCTCAAAAGAAAATTTTAATTTTTCCGCGCGAAGGACATTGTTGCCTATTTCCCGATCCGGTTTAAACCCGACATACGGAAACTTGCGGCTTGTTACTGGAACATTATCAAGGTCGAGTTTTTCAAGCACCTTCTTGCGGCTTGTAGCCTGCCTTGCCTTGCTTGCGTTAGATGAAAACCTCTGGATAAATTCCTTTAACTCCCTTGCCTTCTCTTCGCGCTTTTTTAACTGATCCCTTGACTGACGCTGAAGAATCTGGCTCATCTGATACCAGAAATCGTAGTTGCCCGAATACGGAGCAATCTTGCCGTAATCAATATCGCAGATATTTGTGCAAACCGCGTTTAAAAAGTGACGATCGTGCGAGACGACAATTACCGTGTTGGGAAAATCAATTAAAAATTCTTCCAGCCATGAAATCGATTCCAAATCCAGACCGTTTGTAGGCTCGTCCAAAAGCAGAATGTCAGGATTGCCGAAAAGGGCCTGAGCTAAAAGAACCCGCACTTTTTTTGATTCATCAAGTTCCGCCATAAGAAGGCTGTGATCATCTTCATCAAGGCCAAGACCGGAAAGAAGCTGTCCTGCCTGCGCCTCTGCTTCCCATCCTCCAAGCTCTGCAAAGTCCGCTTCAAGTTCGCTTGCACGAAGGCCGTCTTCTTCTGTAAAATCTTCTTTTGCGTAAATTGCTTCGCGTTCTTTTTGTATTTTATAGAGTTTAGGATAACCCATAATTACAGTTTCAAGCGCGGGGTATTCTTCATACGCAAAGTGATCCTGCTTAAGAACCGCAATGCGCTGATTTTTTGCAATGGAGATATCTCCCTTGTCATGTTCAATCTCACCGGATAGAATTTTAAGGAATGTTGATTTTCCGGCGCCGTTTGCTCCGATTATCCCGTAACAGTTGCCGGGAGTAAATTTCAAATTTACATCTTTAAAAAGAGTCCTCTCTCCGAAGACAAGGCTTAGATCTGTAATAGTAATCATTTTTTTCCGAATATTCCTAATAGTTTAGATAATAATCCCTTTTTCGGGGAAGTTTTTTCCGGGCGTGAAGTATCGTTTTGCGCGGCAGGTTTCTTGGCTAAATGATGCTTTTGCCTTCTTTTATGTTCCTTTTTTCCGCCGGCCGCTTCGGCTCCTGCGTACTTCTTTTTATATATTGCCATCCGCTCTTCCATGGGAAGGCGTGACATGTCAAGTCCGTTGGGCTTTTGCGCCGGAGATTTTTTATTTTTTCCAAACCCGGCTGCCTTGTGTTTATGTTGTTCATGAGAGCTTGTCTTTCTTTTATTGTCGCGTAATTTTTTCCCGCTTGAACGCCTTTCTTCATTTCTTCCTGCAGAAAGAGAGAAATCGGTGTGTATCTTCTGGCCTGCGCTTGAGTCTTCTTCGTAAAGCTCCTGCATTGCAATCTCTGACGGAATTTTTTTTCCTATGTAGCGTTCAATGGCAGGCAAACCGTATACATCCTGCTCGCTTGAAAGCGTAATGGCCTTTCCGGTTTTACCCGCACGCGCTGTCCTTCCGATTCTGTGAACATAGTTTTCCGCTTCTGCAGGAACATCATAATTAACAACCATTGCAAGGCTTTCAATATCAAGACCTCTGGCCGCAACGTCGGTAGCAATAAGGAGTTTGATCTTTCCGGCCTTTACATCGTCAATCACCTTGAGCCGTTTCACCTGCGGCAAATCGCCGATTATAAACTCGCAGGAAAACCCGTTTAATTTTAAGCGTTTTGCAATAATCTCCGTGTGTTTTTTTGTATTGCAGAAAATAATTGCGCTTTCCGGTTTTTCCCGCCTGAGTATACCAAGCAAAAGCGGAAATTTTTCCTGAGACGGAACATGGTAGAGAATCTGCGTGATTTCTTCGACGGTGACAATCTCCGGTTCAATTTCGATTTCAAACGGCGTTTTTGTATACTCCCATGCAAGATTTTTTACCCATGCGTTCAGCGTTGCGGAAAACAGCATTGTCTGTCGGCGGTCTGCGGAAGGCACCATTTTTATCAGCTTGCGCAAATCCGGGTAAAAGCCCATGTCAAACATGCGGTCGGCTTCATCAAGAACAAGAAATGAAATCTCCATAAGATTCATCCTGCCCGATTTGTTCAGGTCGAGTACTCTGCCGGGAGTTCCAACAAGGATTTGCGCGTTATTACGCAGAAGTTTTTCCTGCTGCGTATATCCGACACCGCCGTAAAAAGCTCCTGTTTTAAAAGGAAGATATTTCCCAAGCATTTTTGCTTCTTCTTCGATTTGGACAGCAAGCTCTCTTGTCGGCGCCATAATAAGCGCTTTTCTTTTAAAGAGCGCTTCATCAGTGAGCATACGCTGAAAAATAACTATTAAAAAAGCGGCGGTTTTTCCGGTTCCTGTCTGAGATTGAACATACAAGTCTTGCGAAGCATGACCGTCTTGCGAAGCAAGACCGTCCTGCGAAGCATGACTGTCATGCGAAGCAAGACTGTCTTGTTTGCCAAAGGCGCTGGATAAAACCTGCTGCTGGACAGGCATACAGTCTTTGTATCCGGCCTCATCAATGCCTTTTTGAAGATCAGGATGTAAGTTAAATTCTGTAAATTTCATATCTATATATGGAAAGTTTACTGACTTTTTAAAGGAAAGGGAATAGGGAGCTTTTACTCTATATCTGCATGAGGAATGCTTAGACTTCCATCAGCCTTGCGTGTAGCAATTTCCCTGATGTATTGAAAATACTGCTTGTCCATTACTGCGATATGGGACATAACCCAATCTTTGAGGTAATTGGAAAAGGATGTAAGGGAGACGCGCTTTCCGGAATTAAAAAGCACTGCATTTTCCGCTACTTTAAGGATAAAATTATCGTGGGCTTTTTTATGTTCTGTATAACCGGCAAATTTTGTCGCAGTAAGGATTTTTTCCTCTGTTGTGAAGTGCTGCCTTATGTAATCAGCGGCTTTTTGAAGAACTCTGCTCAGGTATTCGCGTTCCTGCGCCTCATTACCGGTAACATGATTGAACATATCATTAACAAGCTCAATAAGTCCCTTATGCTGCTCATCAATCAATTTAATACCGCATGCAAACGTGCTTGACCATACTATTAATTCATTTTTGCTTTTCATTATTTATTAGTATATTATATACTGCTGTTTTTGCAAGAGCCTAGTGTCCTGTCTTATTCAAATGACACAATAACATGTTACGTTAATTCCTTATGCAATAAGGAATTAACACATTTTGTTATGCTGGAAACAGAATAAGACAGGACACTAGTGCAGCACATTAGTAGTCTTTACACCATATTACCCTATAACTTTGTATTAATCGCGCGATTAATCATGAATTGAACATTCTCATTTGCATTTTTTGCTGTTATCGAAGTAGATGGATACATTTTTGGGAAAACGCGGAATATTTCATCTGAAAATGCCTGTCCAATATCTTCAATGCCGCTAAAATCCAATATTACATCTTTGAATAATTCCAGCCCGCCAAGAATTCGCCTTGCCTGTGAACGGGATACAAGATCATTTGTGTTTGCCATACGTACAGGAACAATTGTTTTATCAAAATCTCCGGGAGATTCTGTTGAATACTCATCAAAAACATCCCTTATTTTTTTGAAGCTGTTTTTTTCTAAACGCATATAAACCAAAGTGGAAAATTTTACCGCATTAGTATTTATTTGATGTTTTTTTTCCGGTTTTGAATCAAATGTAATCCCGTTGGAAAAAATCATAAAATTGTCAAAAATCTTGGAAGTAAAAAATATTCCCTGACCAGAATGTTTTGCAGTATCAGTTGTTCGTTTCCCTTTTTCTAATTCAAGTAAAGCGTCTTTTTCATCAAGTAAATTAAAATTTAGTTTGATATTTTTAAAAATTCCAATTCCATCGTCAGAGATAAATATACAGGTGAATAACTTATTTTCTTCAACAACTACACGAATTTTTTTTCCCTTTGAGTGTTCCAGGGCATTATTAAACATCTCCATAAATCCATAAACCCAAATATTCCAAACATTTTTTGGAACCCCGGAGAAATGTTTTTTTATATCTTTTTCCCAAACAACATCTTCGCTTAATGTCTTGTTATTATCGTATACATATTTATATTGTTTTGATTGTAAGAAAAAATTCCCGTCTTTTTTTATTATTTGATTTTCCAATACCAATCTGTCAATATGTTTGTATACTGCAGGCAGCGAAATAGCATATTGCTGAGATGTTAAAGCGGCTATATTTTTATTGTCAGTTATATTGGCAAGAATAAACTCTCTAATTTCCTCGCCTCGTTTTCGAACTCCCGGCATGGTCGCCTCCATGTAAACCTTATCAATATCTATTATAAACCTTATCTATAACCTGTGTCAACCTTACGTGCGTTCCCTTTACAAAACTCACAAAGACATGATAAAATACTAGCAATGCAAAATAAAAAATATTTCAAAAATATTACGATTTTTGCGCCACTTGGCACGGTTCTTGCTCTCTCTCTCTCTCTCTCTCTCTCTCGTATAGTACTTCATTTCTAAAAAACGAATTTAACAAAATTTTTTCTCGTCAGTACGCAAAATTATACGAGGGCGTATCTTTGTCTTGAGAAATTTTATACAGGAGGAAAACTATGTATAAATTTACTAAATTATTAACTGTAATAATTACTATGGTTATGCTTTCTTTATCCGGGTGTCCGAATTTTCTTGTTCCCGGCAGCGAAACAGGAACCATCCTTATATCCATAAACGGGCAGGACGAAAGAACCATAATGCCCTCTACAATACTAAGTGATTTTATCCAGTACGAACTGGATTTTACAGCCAAAACACAGGGGAATACAAACTTTTCCATAACATGGGAAGATGGTTTTGGAACTCTTGAATTAGCCGTGGGAGAATGGGAATTAACGGTAAGCGCATTTCTTGAAGGTGAAAACCTGGGCGAATTACTGGAAGCTGCAAGAAGCGAGCCAAAGAGTTTTACTGTTAACGCAGGAGATAATGATCCTGTAAATATAGAGCTTCTTCCTTTAGAAGACGGAGAAGGAAAATTCAGCTGGAACATAAGCTTTGATGGCAATTTTGTAATCACCGAAATGCAAATCTGGCGCATAGGCAAGGGTGGGAACCCCGACACCTTGTTAGGTGAAAATACAGTCGTTTTTATAAATAACAGCCAAACGCAGGATGAAAATCTTGAAAAAGAATTTATCCTTGATGCAGGCGAGTACCGCGTTATTTTCACCCTTGCAAACAACAATGAAGAAGTCAAAATAAGCGAGATACTCTATGTCTATAAAAACATGGAAAGCAATTTTACATATACCTTTACAGACAGGCATTTTCCTGTTGCGCTTTTAAATTATATTTTTTCCGCGTGGAACGGCTCTGTGTGGGATTTTACCGGAGCGG
>WQXU01000022.1 GCA_009781635.1 Treponema sp. | reverse complement strand
GAATTTTGAAATAAGATCTAACTTTGAAAGAGATTTGTTATTTAAGATGCCAGAAGTGAACATCAACATTCTATGGCCTGAAGAATGAGTATTTAGAGGCTCTTCCTTATTTGGAAGGGCTTTGCATTGAGTTCTCTGGGGCAACCTGCCCCAGATCTGTTTTTTTTAATTGCACCCTCAGCCAGAACTCGACTTACAAAAAATCCCTGATACAATGTACCCCTTTCTCACCATGTTTTGCGTTATCAATCGCTCAGTTTATAAAACAGAGTGGTTATAACAGGTTGACGCTTTGCCCTTGGGTTGTGCCCTAATCCCGTCATTTATTTTGTAGGGCTTATATTTCATAAGAGGTAATTATGTTTGATAGTTTATTTAGTTCATTGGTAGAGGTTAAATCGGGTATTGTTCGAAGTGGTCGATATCTTCATTGTGCTAGAGCGCATAGACTTGGCAGGAAGAAAGAGCAAGTAGTCATCAACAGGCAGAGAACAGGCTCAGCACAGCTGCCAGCAGACAGTATTCGGCACGACATAACGAGTTCAATAGTAACCAGACAGCCAAGGATGCGAAAAAGTCCTTTTGATTTTCAGTAAGAGGTATTGTTAGGGCTTAGTATACCAGGTATGCAGTTGAAAGATTCTTACAGTCCCGCAACTCTCCCCATTTTTTCTCTCACAGCAGTAAAATCAATGACCTTATCAGCATGGGTATAATGTTCCATCATCCTTCTGGAGGAGTGCCCAGCAACAGCCTGTATTTCAAGATCAGAGATACCATCCAATCGACTAAGGGTAATAAAACTATGGCGCAGACTGTGGAAGGTAATATTACGTTTTTTTTGTTCATCAAGAGAAATACTAATATTTGAAAGTTCTCGCCTAAGGGCGTTCTTAAAAAATATTTCGAACATTGGTTGTCCGGGGCATTTAATACTTTCAAATATATAATTATTGGTTGCAGGGCTTATCGCAATTTCTCGGACTTCTTCAAACACTTTCTCAATAATGGCAGGATATGGAACAGTTCTTGTCTTGCCTCGTTTTGGTTTTTTCAATCCTTCCATGTGGACAAAGTTATGAGTTAAATGAATAAGTCCATTATCAATATCGCTCCAATGTAAGCCCCGTACCTCACCCATTCTCATTCCACACAGCAAGCCAAGAAGAACTGCTAATCTGGATAAAGGGTCAGGAGGAATGGTGTTTAACAGTTTCATTCTTTCAGCAAAAGTTAAAACACCCTTTTCTTTAGGGGTTTCTGTTACTGGTTTGATATTCCTAAATGGGTTTTTATCAAGTTCCTCACGTTCAACAGCATAATGGACAGCTACTCTCATGGAACTTAAAACAGAATTAATTTTGCGCCCAGACATTTTTTGATCAATACACCATGACATCCAATCTTTAATTAGTCCTGCGGTTAGTTTTCGCAGAGTTATTTTATTAAACAAAGGGCAGGGCTTTATATGAAGTCTTACATTAACAGAATTTTGATGCACATAATATGTAGAGAGGGGCTTCTTTTTAATGTTGGCGCATTCTTTTACATAAGGTGAATCAGGTTTCCAAAATTCTTCAAGATATGTAATGAGAGGGCGATCAACTGCTTCCATATCAAGACGGATTTCAGATAACATTTCCTGTGCTTTTTGTTCTGCTTCTTTTCTTCGTTCTCTTTTACCTTCAACAAGGATACCAGTAGAACGAAAGATGGTATAATCATTCGCTTTCTCATTCCAAAAGCGAACATACCACATGAGACCATTTCCAGTTTTTTTCTTAAAAAGTGAAAACGAACTACGCATATCGAACTTCCTTTATCTGAAATGTAACTTTTCGTGTAACTTTCAGATTTTCGTGTGATATGCCGTCCGTTTTCGGGTGGGCTAACTCCTTATAACATAAGGAATTAATTACCTGGAGCTAAGGGGAATTGAACCCCTGACCTCTTGAATGCCATTGCCCATATTAAACAGGGAAAAGTTATTAACTTAAATGACGAATTGTCTTTATTAGCAGCAATGGTTAGCAATGAATATAAAATACCAATGGCAGACAGTATTATTTTTGCAACAAATATTAAATATAAATGTACTTTATGGACACAAGATAAACATTTTAAAGGATTGTCATCAGTTAATTATTTTGAAAAAGAGTAGTAATAAGAGATAAAATTACAACTGTAGATTCAAATATAAGCATGTCCATAAAATAATTATAAAAAATCAGCCGGTGCATAGTTTAGAATAGGCTTGTTTTTCTTTGTTTTCCACGCTATATTTACTTTATGAGTATTACACAAACCGTGGAAATTACGGACAACTACAGGCAGGTTACTGTGCCTAGTGAAATTCCGTCTGGACCCGTTATTATTACTTTTACATCTGCGAATACAGAGCCAAAAAAGGTTCCTGTTTTTGGCTGTTCCAAAGGTAAATATCGTATGGCAGATGATTTTGATGCTCCGCTTGAGGATTTTAAGGACTATATGTAAATGAACCGCTATTTGTTGGATACCCATTCTGCCATTTGGTTTTTTAATGGCGATAATTCGCTTTCTGAAACTGCTAAAAAGATAATTTTTAACACTTCAAATATTAAATACGTCAGCATCGTTTCTGCTTGGGAAATTGCAATAAAAGTTAGTTTGGGTAAGCTGGAATTTAGTGGTAAAGTGGCTGGCTTTATTTATGATATTGAAAGAAACGGTTTTATACTTGCTCCCATAAAACCTACACACCTTAGCACCCTTGAAAATCTTCCAATGATCCACCGAGACCCCTTCGACCGTTTGCTCATTGCGACAGCTATTGCCGAGAATATGACGCTTATTACCGTTGATGAAAATATCGTCAAGTACGAAGTGTCTCAAATCTGGTAATAAACCAATTAATAGGGTAACAGTCAAAAAAAAATGGACAAAATAAAAAAAATAGTATATAATCTGAAGAATGGGAATTGAGGAATTATTAAATTACATAGTAATTGACAATGGAATTCGTTTTGGGAAACCATGTATTAAAGGTACTAGAATAACTGTTGGAGATATTCTTCAGTGGTTATCAGAAGGCATTACTGTATCAGAAATATTGGATGATTATCCATTATTAAAAGAAATACATATAAAAGCAGCTCTATCTTTTGCGGCAAGGCGGGAAGAAATTGTAAGAGTAATTGCAGCGGCGTAAATGAAAATATTACTTGATGCAAATATTTCTTATAAATTGATAAATAAGTTAAAACCAATATTTGGTGAATGCGAACATGTTGATTTAATAGGCATAAATGTACCTGTACAAGATATAGATATATGGAAATATGCGAAGAATAATGGATTTATAATAATAACAAAAGATAATGATTTTATAAATTTGCTGGAATTAAAAGGTTTTCCGCCAAAAGTAGTTTTATTAAAAACCGGAAATAATAGCAGTAAAGCAATTATGGAATTATTTGTAAACATTAAATCAAAAATAGAAGATTTAAAAAAAAATGAATATGGATTAATAGAAATTATATAATAAAATATTGGTATATATAAATTAAAAAAAAAGGAGAAATAATTTGTATAAACCCTATAAAAAGCCGGTTATAAATGCGTTTGCGGATGTAAACGTACCGGAACCCAAAATTTCCAAACTGATAATTTTTATTGTTACTGTTTTAAGCAAGACCTACCTTTTTATTCTTTTTGGATTTGCAAAAATTATTCTGCGTTCAGATGATATCCTTATCGAAACTTTTAAGTCTGCGCTGGAAAAAAAGAGCCGTGTTATAATAGCGTTCCGGCATCCGGACGGAAGGGAGCCTCAGCTTTTAACATGGTTTTTCCTTTTCAGGTTAAAAAAACTGGCTGCAAGAAAAAAGATAAAATTCCCTGTAAGACCTCATGCGATTTTTGTTTACGGTTATGAAGTTGCAAGATGGGCAGGGGCCGTTGCGCGCTATATTATGCCGAATATAGGAGCGCTTCCTATTCATCACACAAAACTGGATTCAAAGGGAATGAACAGGCTTTACAGCGCCATCATTAATGGGCCTTATCCTCTGGCTCTTGCGCCAGAAGGACAGGTATCATATTCAACAGATTCAGTGCCGCGGCTTGAAACAGGAATTATAAGAATTGGCTTTCAGGCAGCAGACAAGCTTGCAGAAAAAAATGAAGACTCTCCTGTATTAATTCTTCCATTATCTATACATTTCCGTTACGGAAAACATGAAATATCCGAAATGGAAAAACTATTAAAGAAAACAGAAAAAATATGCGGTTTATATAATAAGGAAAATAAAAAACTTTCACTTTCACAGCGTCTTGGAAGATGCAGAGAATACATTCTGAAAATTAATGAAAAAAGATACGGGATTAATATTGATGAATCTCTATCATTTGAAGAACGTCTTGAAAAAGTTGTAAATGCCGCGCTTTTTACAGCTGAGAAAATGCTTGGAATAAAAAGCGAAGGGGATTTTTTCTCCAGGCTTTATAAAGTGCGCCATGAATGCTGGGACAGAATATTTGTGCCAGAAATAAAAAATTTAGAAAAAATTGATCCTGTTAAACGAAGCGTAATGGATTTAAAAGCAGGGGAGGCATGGCATATAGCAAGGCATCAGGAACTTGCGGATTTTGGCTGGTATTTTTACCACTGTATTCCGGATGATATAAGCGCGCTTCACAAAAAAATTGAATATGTGCAGAACCTTTGGGATTTTGCAAACCGTACAATGGGAGGAGCGCTTTCTTCAAGGGTAAATATAAAGCCTGCAAAGGTGATAATAAAAGCTACCCCTGTAATTAATTTAAGTGAAAGTCTTTCGCAGTATAAAACAGAAAGAAAAAAAACAATCGCAGAAGAGATTTCAAAACTTGAAAAAGCATATCTTGACTGCATAGATGAAATTAACAAAACAGAGGAATAGATTTAAACCAGAGTAAATGAACCCAGCGTTGCGTTTCCTGTGCCCCTGAAGATAAAATAAATGGAATGCACTCCGTCCGGTATTGAAATATCGGATGAAAACTCCTTCCAGACATTGCTGGAAACAATTCCAATTGTGCCAAGTGGCTGTCCGTCCCAGGATGTTTTAATTTCAAAAAATCCGCGGCAGTATCCCCTTATCTTGACTCTTATTGCCCTTATACCCCTGCAGTTAAAATATTTAAATCCAACTCCGCAATTGTCAAGAATATTGGTTACAAAGCCTGTATCTTCATCGCCGTCCTTGCAGTCCTGGGTTATAAAGGGGAGTTCCGGAGTCCTGTTGGGCCAATAAAGCTTCTCAGGAGCTTGCGCATTTTCCATGGAAAAAATATTACATGCAATATATGCAGGATATTCTCCTTTTCCGGCAAGAGGACCGTTATTCGGGCCGCAGGATGTCATCTCTACCTGTTTTATGGAACCGTCTTTTTCAATATAAATTTTTTCAAGACAGGCCTGCCTTGAAAACTCGTTTCCGTTTGTATGTCTATGATAAAAAATATAAAACTGTCCGTTAATTTCCGCTATGCTTCCATGGTTGTTGTTGCCATGGTACATCATTTTATTTGCAGGTTTATAAGTATCGATATTCAAATCGGCATTGCTTACAATAACTCCGCCGAATTTAAAATCCTTTACAGGACTTTTGCTTGTTGCATAACAGAGCTCATTCATTGCAAATGACGAATAAATAAAATAATAGGTATCGCCAATTTTTCTTATTGATGATGCTTCAAAAAACTCATGTCCTTTAAAGCTTGTATTTTCACTTGCGCCAATTCCGGGAATTATTGTAAAAGGCCCCTGGCTTATTGTAAGCATATCGGAGTTTAGTATAACAGCTATTGAATGATTCCTGTATTCATCCACTGTTTTGGTTTTACCGGAGCATTGACCTGAGTAAAGATATGTAACATTGCCTTCTGTAAAAACTGCAGGATCAAACTGGGGGACATCTCCTTCTTGTCTTCCGAACATTCTTCCGTTCTCGTAGCGGACAAAACCAAAAAACTCATATCTTCCTGCGGGAGAATCGCAGACAGCAACTGAGATAACTTCCATTTTATCAAGAACATAATATAAATAGTACCTTCCGTCCGGTCCTTGCGTAACATCGGGGGCATAAAGGTGCATGCTTCCATCCTTGTTGTACGGATCGTCGGTTTTCTTGAAAATAATGCCTTCGTAACGCCAGTCTTTTAAATCATCCAAAGGCGCCGACCAGCAAACATAGTCATTCATACAATATGCATAACCGTCAAACTTATCATGTGAACCATATACATAAACTCTGTCATTGAATACATGAGGTTCTCCGTCCGGGATATATTCCCAGGAAGGGAGAAACGGGTTAAATCCCTGTTTTGTCATATTGCCCCCAATTAAAATATGTACTAGAATTAGGTATTTAACAAGAGTAAAAAGCCATGTTATATGGTAATTTTGAGGTATAAAATTAAAATAGAAATTTTTACATTTTGCGATCTCGCACAGGAGAACGGGGGAAAATTAACCATAATGGGAACCTTCGATACAATAGTATCAAGGAATTTTCCCTGCGTTCATCCGCAATTGTCTGTTGTTATAAGACTGCGCTTTGATATCTGGGAATTTGGAAAGCACTCATTCCGGATAGAAACCCGGGATCTTGAAGGGAATATGAGTATTAAAGACATAAACGGCAGCCTGGAAATAAACGGAGCTGATAATGCATCCGCTGTTTCACATCTTGTATTTAGTATTGGAAATTTGCATTTTAAGAATCCGGGATTAACAAATTTTGTACTATTTATAGATAACAAGGAAGCAGGCTCAATACCTCTTTATATAAGAAAGGACAATCAAAACCAGCAAAATTAAAATCATATTTTTGAACAGCGGCAAAGCAGTAAATAATCTGCAATTACTAATGCCGTCATTGCTTCGGCAACAATCGCGGCCCTTGGAACTATACAAACATCATGTCTTCCTTTTATTGAAATTTCCTTAATACTGCCGTCGCGTGTATATGCTTTTTGAATTTTCTCAATGGAAGGAGTGGGTTTAAATGCTGCTTTAAAAATAATATCCTGCCCTGTAGAAATTCCTCCCAATATGCCGCCGCAGTTATTTGTTTTATATTCTCCGCTGCAGGCCGGCTCATCGTTGTTCTGGCTTCCCTTCATTGCAGCGGCGGCAAAACCTGCTCCAAACTCAATGCCCTTGCATGCGCCGATTGACATTATCGCAGAGGAAAGGCGTGCATCAAGTTTATCAAAAACAGGCTCTCCAAGGCCTACAGCATTTTTCATTCCTGTAATCCTGCAGAAAACAAGGCCTCCTGCGCTGTCTTTTTCATTTTTAAGTTCATCAATATTTAAAGGCGCATCAACGCTGGATGTGACAGTAATGCCATGTAAAGATAAAAACTTTTTGGCTACGGCTCCAGCTGCGACTCTGCAAAGAGTCTCTCTTCCGGAACTTCTGCCTCCGCCCCTTGCATCACGAAAGCCGTATTTCGCTTCCCAGGTATAGTCAGCGTGTCCCGGTCTGTAAATATCTTTAAGTTCGTTATAATCTTCGCTTTTCTGATTTAAATTGCGGACTATTATTGCAATCGGGCTGCCAAGGGTTTTTCCTTCATACACGCCAGATAATATTTCAGGCAGGTCTTCCTCATCACGTGAGCCGTGTTTTGCGCCCGGACGGCGGCGCTCCAGTTCTTTTTTTATGTCATCAAGGGATATTTCAAGGCCTGCAGGGCAGCCGTCTATAACACAACCCATAGCCTTTCCGTGTGATTCTCCGAATGTTGTTACCCTGAATAATTCGCCGAATGAGTTTCCTGCCATTTTTTACAGGTACCTTCTTGCAGCTTCATCCCTTACGCTTGCGTAAAGCTCTATGTATTTTTTCGCTGTGCTTCCCGATACTTTATGCATCAGTACTTCTTCTATCTGAAAAACACCAGCTTCATTTGTCATGTGTATGTCAATGCGTATTGGTTTTTCTTCTCCCTGTGATATATTTACAGTTTCAATCGCGTTAGCTGAATATTGATGGATATGTCCCATTCCCGTAGACGATGCAAGAGAAATAGGAATGCGGGCCCTTCCCTTTGTCATGTCACATCCGTCTGCAATCTGAATAATTCCGGCTTCTAGAGATGAAATGCTGATTGTACCCATGTGACCTGCAATTCCTTCAAGCGCTACAGCGCGGATTATCACTCTCTTTTGCAGATTTTCAGGAAAAACCTGAACCAGTATACTGTTAATAAGGGGCAATGCAAAAATTGTACTGTGAAGTTCATGATTTGTCCTTCCCATTTGCATGCCAAGATCATGAAACATTGCAGCCAGCATAACCGCTATAAGGCTGTCTTCAAAATCGCCGCATCCGTCTTTTTCAATGCTGGTTTTAATTCCCGCTTTTTTAAGCAGAGACATCATTAAAAGCGCATTATAGGTTGCAGTCCTCATGTGTACAGGACCGTGATCGTTAAAACCAAGTCTTATAATGGAAACGGTGTTTGCAAATTCCTGTTCCGCCTGTATTTCATCGCTTGCAAGCAAAAGCTTAAGACACTTCATTACATTTCTTGATAAGTTAAATGATTCAACCAAGTCGATAAGAGTGATATCAATTCCCAGTTCTTTAGATGATTTCATCCGGATACTCCTTTATTATTGCTTTAGAAAAATGAATTTTGTTTCTGGGCCGTTCATGTTGTCAAAATAAACATTGGTAAAATCCCATCTGTTGTTTAATGCCCAAAAACCTCTTGGGCGCATAAGATAAATCATGGGGTTTTGTTCAAGCAGAATAGACTGAAACTCATCCCATATCAATTTTGCCTTGTCTCTGTCCAGCGTAAATTGCCCTTCGTTATAAAGATAGTCAATTCTTGCTTCCCATTCTGTTACAGGTGTTATCTGGTTCGGATGCCACATATGCAGATTACCCGATGAGGGCCATACATTGCTGCCCTGGCTTGGAAAAATACCCGAGCCTGAAAGCCCGATTAATGTTGAATCCCAGTCAAAAGTTTCGAATAACTGCTGAACCTGTTTCTGGAAATCTATAACGCGGATATTAATCTTAATTCCAATCTTTGAAAGCTCATCCATAATTATAAGAGCTGTATCCTGCTGAATCGAACTTTCAGATCTTATCGTCAGGTCAAACTCAATCTGGCGGTTTTCACTGTCACGCATTGTTCCTGACCTGTCCATGTTTATGCCGATAGAGGATAAAAGTTTTACAGCGCGTTCTGCATCAAAAAGATATTGCAGTTTTATTTCAGGATTATAGTAAGGATTGGGCTGCGGAAAAATTGAGAGCTTTGGTTCTGCAAGACCGCGGTAAACTTGCGCGTTTATTCTGTCACGGTTTAAAAGACAGCTCATTGCCTGTCTGAATTCTTTTTTTGTAAACCAGTCATATTGGGGTTTCCCGCTGTTTAAAGGATTCTGGTTGAAAGTCCAAAAAGACGCATTAAGGGAACCTTCGGAATTAAAGACCGTATATCTTCCGTCCTGTCTGTTTACAAGAGCGTCAAGGTCTTCCGGGCGAAGGCTGTAAGATTCAATCTCTGAGTTTCTGAAAAGAAGAAGCTGGGTATTTTCTTCCGGAATAATTCTTAATACAATTTCTTCAACATATGGAAGTGATACGCCGCTGGAATCCTTTCTCCAGTAATCGGCATTACGCTTATACAAAAGCCTTTGCCCCGGAGTGTATTCAACCAAAAACCATTCGCCTGCGGAGGGAATTGTAACAGGATCAACTGCGACGCTAAAAAGGTTTCTTACTCCTTCAATACCGCCTCTAATTTTGGCTTCTTCAAATATATGCCTGGGACCGAAATCCATATTTGTAGATAAAAGCGGCTCTGCAATAATTCTGGGAAAATGAAAAGCAAAGCGCAAAGAATCAATTTTTATTATGTTGATGCGCTGAGAGCTTCCGTCGGGCATTACAAGAAACTGCCCTGTGTAACCTGAACTGTTAAACAAGGGGTCTCCTGTTATTTCATTGTACCAGAAAATAACATCATCGCTTGTTACTTTCACCCTTCTGTTTGAATTATAGTAACTCCAGTAAAGATCGTCGCGAAGGGTATAAATTACCTGCAATGTATCGTTTGCTTCGTCAACAACAATTTCAAAAGAGGCTGCATTTGGTTTCCATTCTCTTTTTATTACATCATAGTCAATAAGATACTCTGTCATCCTGCGTACTACAGAGGCTGTTGCGCTGTCCTGTTCTGCAATAAGAAGGTTAAAACTTTTTGGATCGTTATTTATTACAGAAAACCATGTTCCGCCGAGCTTTCCGGGAATAAAATCTTCTCCGCGCCAGGGTTTGCTTACTGTTTTTTCAAGAAGCTCTGCAAGGCCTGCAGGGCTGAAATCTTCAAAATGTTCAAGTGATAATTCTTCATGCCTTAGACAGGAAAAAAAGAGCAGCAGGAAAACAGCCATTAATATGGAAATGTATTTCATTTATTAATATTAAAAAGAAATGAATATTAGGTCAATGATTAAAAGTGCTCATTCCCACATCCAGGTTGATAAATACCTCTCCCCGCTGTCGCTTAAAATAACAACAATCATTTTTCCCTTATTATCAGGGCGTTCTGCGATTGCAAGAGCAGCTTCCAAAGCAGCTCCGGATGAGATTCCTGCAAGAATTCCTTCTTCCCTTGCAAGCCTGCGGGCTGTAAGGGCTGCCTTTTCATCATCAATTTTATAAATTGCGTCAATTACAGATGAGTCATAAACGGCAGGGATAAAACCTGCACCGATTCCCTGAATTTTATGAGCTCCCGGATTGCCGCCTGATAATACAGGAGAGCCTTCAGGTTCAACAGCGATTATCTGTATCCCGCTTTTTTTTGATTTTAGAAATCTGCCTGCACCGCTTAGAGTGCCGCCTGTTCCAACGCCGCCTACAAGAAAATCAACTTTCCCCTTGCTGTCATCCCAGATTTCAGGGCCTGTTGTCTTTTCGTGAGCAAGGGGATTTGCAGGGTTTTCAAATTGCTGAGGTATAAATGAATTGGGAATCGAAGCTGCTATTTCCCGGGCCTTTTCTATTGCACCCTTCATTCCGTTTTTTCCGTCTGTAAGTACTAGCTGCGCTCCAAGTGCAAGAAGATGTTTTTGTCTTTCTTCGCTCATTGTATCAGGCATGGTAAGAATGATTTTGTATCCCTTGACTGCGGCAATATATGCAAGTCCAATTCCCGTATTGCCGCTTGTTGGCTCAATTATTACATCACCTTTTTTTAACTTTCCTTCATTTTCCGCAGTTTCGATCATGGCAAGGGCAATACGGTCTTTTATACTGTGATGGGGATTAAAACTTTCAAGCTTTGCATAAATTAATGCATCGCTTTTATTTATCCTGTTTAATTTGACTAAAGGAGTATTACCGATTAAATCTGTTATTTTTTCCGCAATCAAAATCAATCCTTAAAAAAAATTGCCGCGGCCTGTTCAGCTGACCGCATCCAGGGCCTGCTTAAGATCGTCTATAATATCATCAATGTGTTCTGTTCCTATGGAAAGCCTTATGGTCGAAGGTTTTATCCCGCATTCAAGAAGTTCTTTTTCATTAATTTGAGAATGCGTTGTGGAAGCAGGATGGATAACAAGGGATTTTACATCAGCCATATTTGCAAGAAGCGAAAATAATTTAAGCTTTTCTGTAAACTTTTGCGCTTTTTCGCTGCCGCCTTTTATTTCTATGCTGAAAATGGCTCCGGCCCCATTGGGAAAATATCTTTTATAAAGTTCATAATCACGATGCTCTGAAAGGCTGGGGTGGTTTACTTTGTCAACCTGGGGATGGGCGTTAAGGAAATTAACAACCTTTAAGGCGTTTTCTACATGGCGCTCTACGCGCAGTGAAAGAGTTTCAAGACCCTGCAGGAATAAAAAGGCATTAAAGGGCGAAAGGCAGGCGCCGGTGTCACGTAACAGGGTAGTGCGCGCCTTGACAATAAAGGCAAGGTTCTTAGCAGCTTCTGTAAATACAATGCCGTGATAGCTTGGATTTGGTTTTGTCAAACCAGGGAATTTATCGTTTTGCTTCCAGTCAAATTTGCCGCTGTCTACAATTACGCCTCCTATAGATGTGCCGTGTCCTCCGATAAATTTCGTCGCAGAATGAACAACAATATCAGCGCCGTGTTCTATTGGCCTTAACAAATAAGGAGTGGCAAGAGAGTTATCTGCAATTACAGGGATTCCGTGATTGTGCGCAATCTGTGTTATTGCTTCTATGTCAATAATTGAGGCATTGGGATTGCCGAGGGTTTCAAAAAAAACTGCCTTGGTATTCGGTTTTATTGCATTTTTATAACTCTGTAAATCATTTAAATCAAGGAAGGTTGTTTCTATGCCCATGTCATGGAAGGTATTTGCAAAAAGATTATATGTGCCGCCGTAAACTTGAGTATCGGCTATGATATGATCTCCTGTCCTTGCGATATTTTGAATCGCATAACAGATGGCGGCCTGTCCTGAAGCGACAGCAAGGGCTGCCTCCCCTTTTTCAAGAGCCGCCATACGCTGCTCAAATATATCCCATGTCGGGTTTGTAAGTCTTGAATAAAGATTTCCCGGTTCTGTAAGGGCAAAACGGGCGGCAGCGGTTCTTGAATCGGGGAAAACAAAGGATGTCGTCTGATATATGGGAACTGCGCGTGAACCTGTTGCAGGATCCGCCTGTTCCTGTCCGGCGTGAACCTGGATTGTTTCAAACCGGTAATTTTTAACTGCCATAGTTAACTCCTTATAAATTATGATATAAAAAATTATACATATATTCAATGATAAAATTATGAACATTATTAATCATTATGTATTTTTAGCTTGTTTCATTTTGTATTTTTACCTGATATAATTTTGTTATGCCGGTTCTTTATCCACCAGGTACTATCGGAATAATAGGGGGCGGTCAGCTTGGCCGCATGATGATATACCGTTCAAAAAAGCTGGGTTTTCGTTTTGCGGTTCTTGATTCTGAAGATGCGCCTGCAAAATCACTTTCAGATATATTTATAAATGGAAGCCTTAAAGATCCTGATGCGCTTGAAAAACTTGCAGGTGTGTCAGATATCATGACCTATGAAATAGAGCATATCAATATAGATGCCCTTGGAAATCTTGAATCCCGCGGATACAGGATGTATCCCTGTGCTTCTGTACTTGGAATAATTCAGGATAAGGGTTTTCAAAAAGAGCTCTTTGTAAAAAAGGGAATCCCCACATCATCATACTTTACCTGTGATAAGCCTGAAAGCTTCGATTTTTCCGCGAATAAATTTCCGCTTGTGCAAAAAACAAGGAGGGGCGGTTATGACGGCAGAGGTGTTCGTGTTTTAAAAAATAAAGAAGATGCTCCCATGAACTCTCCATCGATTTTTGAGGAGATGATTGACATAAACAAGGAACTTGCAGTTATGGTAGCCCGCGCCCAGGATGGTTCTGTTGCTGCTTTTCCCGTAACAGAAATGGCCTTTAACCCCGATCATAACATATGCGATACAGTTATAGCTCCTGCCCGCATTGATGAAAAAACAGCTTCCTGCGCGCATGAAATTGCAATAAGTGTTGTTGAAGCTCTGGATGGAGTTGGCATTTTCGGAGTAGAGCTATTTCTTGATAACCACGGAAATATACTGGTTAACGAAGTGGCTCCCCGTCCTCATAATTCAGGGCATTATACAATGGAAGCCTGTGTAACTTGTCAGTTTGAACAGCATATTCGTTCTATTGCAGGGCTTCCGCTTGGAGATACAAGCCTTATTAGGCCTGCTGTAATGTTAAATATTCTGGGGCAAAAACAAAGCAGAGGAAAAATGCTTATAGAAGGTTTTGAAAAAGCTTTGAATGTTCCCGGGCTTTCCCTGCACCTTTACGGAAAAATTGAATCAAGGCCATACCGGAAAATGGGTCATTTTACCGTGACATCCGGCACCCTTAATGAAGCTATAGAAAAAAGTGAATATATACGTAATTTGCTAAAGATAGGCGGTGAAAACACAGAAGGAGATTCAAAATGAAAAATGTGCATGTTGGAATTATTATGGGCAGCGATTCTGACCTTCCTGTAATGAAGGAAGCCGCCGCAATCCTTGAACAGGCCGGTATCTCATACGAAATGACAATTGTATCTGCGCATCGTACTGTAAAGCGTCTTGTAAAATACGCAGAGACTGCGGCGGAACGCGGGCTTAAAGTTATTATAGCAGGCGCAGGAGGCTCCGCTCATCTTCCTGGTATGACAGCTTCAATAACTGCGCTTCCTGTAATTGGAGTGCCTGTAAAAACACAAGCATTTTCCGGGCTTGATTCATTGCTTTCGATTGTGCAAATGCCTGGAGGCATCCCCGTTGCGACAGTTGCTGTTAACGGCGCAAAAAACGCAGGCCTTCTTGCCGTTCGCATCCTTGCCATTGAAAATAAAAATATATCCTTGTGGCTTGAACAGTATATGAAAAACATGGAAGCAGAAGTAGAGATCAAGGCAAAAAAAATGGAAACAGAGTTCCCGGCTACTTGAACGAATAGGGCAATTCATGCAATATAGTTAGTAATTGGGAGAAATATGGTTGGGGAAGACCGCCTTCAGGGGAGAATGCAGGAGAAATGCGGAATATTCGGCATTTACTCGGCAAATGCATCTTGTGATGTTGCAGCTCAGGCCTACATGGCTCTTTATGCCTTGCAGCATCGCGGACAGGAAAGCTGCGGAATAGCAGTATGCAATGAGGGACTTATGCAGTATCACAGTGATATTGGCCTTGTCCCCGATGTTTTTTGCAAGGATACCTTGTCAAAACTTGGCAAGGGTAATATGGCAATCGGCCATGTGCGTTATTCGCCTACGGATCAAAAGAGCCGTTCAAACGCCCAGCCGCTTGTTGTAAGGCACATAAAAGGCGCAATGGCCATTGCGCATAACGGCAGCATTACCAATTCTGAGGCGCTGCGCGAAAAACTGCAAATGGAAGGTACAGTTTTTCATACGACAAACGACACCGAAATAATCATAAATATAATTACAAAAAAAAGAATACACACAAATACAATAGAAGATGCAATAGACAAGGCAATGTTCGAAATTGAAGGCGCATATTCTCTTGTAATAATGTCACCGAGCAAACTGATAGCAATTCGCGATCCGCATGGTTTCCGCCCCCTGTGTATGGGTAAATTACAGGGGGATATTGTTTTTGCATCTGAAAGCTGCGCGCTTGACAGTATCGGAGCGGATTTTGTACGCGACATAAAGCCCGGCGAAATTGTCGTTGTAGACAAAGAAGGCTGCCGCAGCATTACTACGCACTGCGGAAAAAAGAGCGGCATGTGTGTTTTTGAGTTTATATATTTTGCGCGCCCGGATTCTGTCATTGAAGGAGCCAGTGTTCATACTGCCCGCCAGAGGGCGGGAGCTTTTCTTGCTCTTGAACACCCGGTTCAGGCTGATATTGTTTTTGGAGTGCCGGACTCAGGCCTTGATGCAGCTCTTGGATATTCGCGTCAATCGGGTATTCCCTATGGTGTAGGTTTTATAAAAAACAGGTATATAGGGCGGACATTCATCCAGCCAACACAGGAAGAGCGTGATCGCGCAGTAAGAATAAAGATAAACACAATCGAAGCCAGTATAAGAGACAAGCGTGTTGTACTTATAGACGATTCTATCGTAAGAGGTACAACCATGAAAAGAATTGTAAAACTTGTTCGCGAAACAGGAGCAAAAGAAGTTCATCTGCGTATTTCATCCCCGCCTTTTGTAAACCCCTGCTATTTCGGCACGGATATTGACAGCCGCGATAATCTGATTTCATGCAGAATGAGCGAGAAGGAAATCTGCGAATATCTTGAAGCGGACAGCCTGGGATTCCTTGCAAAGGAACACGTTACAAAAATAGCGGAAAATGCAGGCTGCCGGTTTTGCGACGGCTGTTTTACAGGAAATTATCCTGTGCCGGAGCCGGAAATAATTCCAAAAAGCAAATATGAAAAAAAAATAGGCAAGTAATATGCAAAACAGTCACAGTAAGAGCTACAAAGAAGCAGGAGTTGATGTTACTGCCGGATACCGCTCTGTCGAACTGATAAAAAAGCACGTTGAACGCACAAGGATTAAAGGAGTTCTTGAAGGAATCGGAAGCTTTGGAGGACTTTTTTCTCTTGACGCTTATGCCTCTGTAAAAGAGCCTGTTCTTGTATCCGGCACAGACGGAGTTGGAACCAAATTAAAAATCGCAATGTACATGGATAAACACGATACTATCGGCATAGACTGCGTAGCCATGTGCGTAAACGATATTGTCTGCGCTTCGGCAAGGCCATTATTTTTTCTTGATTATATTGCAATGGGTAAAAATATTCCGGAAAAAGTTGAGCAGATTGTTAAGGGAGTTGCTGAAGGCTGCGTGCAGGCAGGCTGCGCTCTTATCGGCGGAGAGACAGCAGAACATCCCGGAATGATGGATGAAAATGAATACGATATTGCAGGATTTTCCGTAGGTATTGCCGAAAAATCAAAAATACCGGATAAAAACAGTGTAAAACACGGCGATATAATAATCGCGCTTGCCTCATCCGGCGTTCATTCCAACGGCTTTTCGCTTACGCGCAAGGTTTTTAAGATTGACACGGATAAAAAAATACTGGAAAAACATTATGCAGATCTTGGAATGACGCTTGCAGAAGAACTTTTAAAACCTACAAGAATTTATGTAAAATCAATATTGACAGCGCTTGAAAAAACTAATTTAAAATCAATTTGTCACATAACAGGCGGCGGCTTTCAGGAAAATATTCCGCGCATGCTTAATAATAATCTTGGCGCTGTTATATTTAAAAGCGCCGTTAAAACACAGCCGGTTTTTAATATAATCGCCGGGGAAGGAAATATTGATCAACGCGATATGTTTAACACTTACAATATGGGCGTTGGCATGTGCGTAACAGTATCACCTGAAAATGCAGATGAAGCTCTTGAATGTTTGAAAGCATGCGGTGAGAGCGCTTTTATTATCGGAGAAGCTTGCGAAGTAACAAGCGGAGTTATTTTTAAATGATAAAAATTGCAGTGCTTGTAAGCGGAGGCGGTACAAATCTTCAGGCTTTAATTGATTCTAAAAGAGAAGGAAAGTTTGCAAACGCAGAACTGTCTTTGGTTATTTCATCAAGAGCAGGCACAAAGGCGCTTGAACGGGCAGAAAAAGCAGGCATTAAAAACATCACAATAGAAAGAAAAAAATATGAAGATCTTCCTGAATACGACAGGGCAATTGCAAAAGCGTTATCTGAAAATAAAATAGACCTTGTAGTTCTTGCAGGATTTTTATCAGTTTTGGGGCCGGGAGTGCTTGAATCTTATAAAAACAGGATAATCAATGTGCATCCTTCCCTGATACCCTCTTTTTGCGGAAAGGGTTTTTACGGACTTCGTGTTCATAAAGCTGTTTTGGAAAGAGGCGTAAAAGTAACAGGAGCTACCGTTCACTTTGTAAATGAAATAATAGACGGCGGTAAAATAATTCTGCAAAAAGCAATTGATGTTCTTCCGCAGGACAGCGCGGAGATTTTACAAAAAAGGGTTATGCAGGAAGGGGAGTGGGTATTGCTAAGCGAAGCAATTGAAATGTTCTGCAAGGGAGAAATAACATGAAAGTACTTGTTATTGGAAGCGGAGGACGTGAACACGCTGTAATAAAATCATTGCAAAGAAATAAGAGAATAAGCGCAATTTACTGTGCTCCGGGAAACGGCGGAACAGGATGCGATTCACACTGCGTGCCTGTAAAAGATACTGATATCGATGGTATGACAGATTTTGTTTTGAAGAATTCGATAGACTATGTTGTTGTAACTCCTGATGATCCTCTTGTTCTTGGCATGACAGACGCACTGGAAGAAAAGGGAATTCGCTGTTTTGGCCCCGCAAAGAGCGCAGCCCGTATCGAGGGAAGCAAAATATTTTCAAAAAACCTGATGAAAAAATACAATATTCCCACAGCCTCTTATGAAGTTTTTACAGATCCAAATGATGCATGCAATTATATAAAATCGGTTTTTGTAAATTTTCCTCTTGTAATTAAAGCGGACGGGCTTGCCCGCGGCAAGGGAGTAATAATAGCGGAAAATCAAAGGGAAGCTCTGGATGCAATAGAATCAATGATGGGTAAAAAGATATTCGGCTCCAGCGGTTCCAGTGTTGTAATAGAGGAGTTTCTTACAGGGCCGGAAGTTACAGTACTTGCATTCACAGACGGGAAAACAATCAAGCCAATGATTTCTTCGATGGATCACAAACGCATTAATGACGGAAACCTTGGACCAAACACAGGAGGAATGGGTGTGATTGCGCCGAATCCTTATTACACAAAGGAGATTGCCTCTGTCTGTGAGGAAAAAATAATTAAACCAACCATAAACGCTTTGCAGAATGAGGGTATTTTATTTAAGGGATGCCTTTACTTTGGGCTTATGCTTACACAAAAAGGACCTTATGTTATTGAATATAACTGCCGTTTTGGAGATCCAGAAACACAGGCAATACTTCCTCTTTTAGAGACGGACCTTTTTGACATTTTTGAAGCTGTTACAGACGGCAGATTGAATGAAATAGAAATAAAATGGAAGAATGAGCATTCTGCATGCATTGTACTTGCAAGCGGCGGTTATCCTTCGGATTTTAAGACAGGAATTGCAATTAAGGGATTAAACGCTAAGGGACAAATTGAAAGCGATGCCTTTATATTCCATGCGGGAACACAATACAAAGACGGGACATTTCTGACATCGGGGGGACGAGTTATGGGTGTCTGCGCAACAGGCTCGTCTTTGGAAACTGCCCTTGAAAAAGCTTACAGGGCGGCCGGTTTAGTTTCCTTTGAGGGAATGCATTACCGTAAGGATATTGGAAGGCACTAAATTACTGTTTTTCCTGCTGCTGACGCGCCAGTTCAATATTATGCGCAGCTTCTGAAATACCCGGGTTTATTCTTATGGCAGCCTGCCAGTCTGAAATAGCCAATGTAAAATCGCCTTTCTTACCATGCGCGTTTCCGCGAATTGTATAAGCTGCAGCATTGTTTCTGTCAAGCCTTATAGCGTGGTTACAGTCTAAAATAACCCTGTCATATTCGTTCATTTCATAAAAGGCCCTGGCCCTTATTATATAGTTAATGGCCGAATTGGGATCTATTCTTATAAGCTGATTGCTTGAAATTACTGCGTTATAATAATCACCCTGCATAAGGTAATCAAGACTGTTTCTTAAATGCTCAAGGGCAAAGTGATTGTAATGCGGCTGTGCATGCGCGCTGAAAAGAGCTGTAATATTAAGACATATAAAAAACAGAATCACTTTTTTCATGGAATCTCCTGTGTTAAGGCCGGAGCAAGTCATTAAACTGCTTATTATAATTATATAATAAATAATTGTAAAATAAAATACCTGTACGCATATTGATAAAACTTAAACACAGTGATATAATCGCCCTACTAATGAAAAAATTGCCATTTTATGCATCAGGCTTAAAATTTTCATGTAAAAGATGTTCATCCTGCTGCCGGTATGACGCAGGTTTTGTATTTTTATCAGAAAATGATATGAATAGTCTTGCTTCAGCGCTAAAAATTGACACAAATGTGCTTTTAAATCTTTATTGCCGCTGGGTTACAGACTTCAGGGGGGAAGAAGTCCTTTCTTTAAAGGAAAAATCCAACAAAGACTGCATTTTATGGGGAGTTTGCGGCTGTACTGTCTATGATTCAAGGCCTCTTCAGTGTGTTACTTTTCCGTTTTGGGAATCAATCGTATCCTCCTGCGAAAACTGGGAATTGGCAGCTTCCGGCTGTCCGGGGATAAATCAGGGGAAATTGCATACCAAAAATGAAATAAATGAAAATATGAAGATGCGCGATCAGCAGCCGATAATTAAAAGAGAAGCGTTTAAATCCGGTATAGAAAAGCGAAGTTTCCGCAGTACAGGGGGAGAATAATGAATATCAAGTTTTGGGGAGTTCGCGGCTCTATTCCCACACCAACTTCGCCTTCCCGGATCAAAAGTAAAATATCTGCGATTGTGGAGCAAATAACGCCTGAAGACCTTGAAAACGCAGAAACAAGAGAACGTTTTCTTGCAGGGCTTCCTCCATGGTTATTCGGCACTGTAGGCGGAAACAGCCCCTGTGTGAGCGTCGATTTTGAAGACAGCAATAGCAGCAGTTGTATTGTTTTTGACTGCGGCTCCGGCTTGCGGGAACTTGGAATGGAGCAGGCGCATGAAAAAAGAAAGATAAATCAATTCCATGTTTTTCTATCTCATTTTCATTGGGATCATCTTCAGGGTTTGCCGTTTTTTGCGCCCTGTTATAATCCTGCCGTGAAAATTGATTTTTATTCACCTGTTGGCGGTCTTGAACAGGTCTTAAGAGGACAGATGCTTCCTCCTTATTTTCCGGTTCATCTTGATCTTATGGGGTCTGCAAAAACATTTCATTACATGGAAAATGATGTTGATATCTGCGGGCGCAGCGTCAGCGCAAAGAAAATGAACCACCCTGGCGGATCTTACGCTTACTGCGTTTGCGAAAACGGAAAGCGTTTTATTTATGCGACAGATACAGAGCTGACATCAGGGGATTTTATAAAGAACGAAGAAAACACAGCCTTCTTTAAAGACGCCGACCTGATTGTCATTGACTGCCAGTACACACTTGGAGAAGCAATCGAAAAATACAACTGGGGTCACAGCGCATTCAGCCTTGCTGTAGACTTTTCAGCTAACTGGAATATCAAGCACATGGTAATGTTTCATCATGATCCTACATACGATGATCAGAAACTTTACGGGATTCTACAGTCTGCAAAATGGTATTTGGAGAGAATGAATCTAAAAGGAATCGAATTAACCCTCGCTTATGAGGGTTTGGAAATATCAATTTAAACGCTCTTTGGAGCAATCCGGGGAGGGAGAGCGGAAATTGGCAAAAGTGAAACATAAAAAGAAAAAAAAATCATTTTTCTCGGTATTTTTCGGAATATTTTCCTTTCTGGTTGCGTTATCTGTCATTTTTATAACATTGGCTTTGGGCGCAGTAATGTATTTTAACTATCCTTCGCAGAATATGCAAAGGAATAATAATATATCAGATTTTGATGCCATAAAACAGGATGAAGACGGCAGTTATTTAATTGAAGTAAGAAGAGGAGAAACTTCCCAGTCTGTAGGACTTCGGCTGGAAAGAACAGGCCTTATAAATAACAGGCATATCTGGAATGTACTTTGCCGTATCAGTAATCAGCATATTAAAATGGGTACATACAGAATTGAAATGCCTGCAAGCATACTTGCAATTCACCGTCTTTTGGTTTCCGGGAGAGAAATACTTCACAGCGTTACAATTCCGGAAGGAGTAACGATAAGAAGAGCGTCAATAATACTGGAAGATGCAGGCATATGTTCAGCTTCAAGTTTTATTGCTTCGGCAAGAGACCTTTCGATTGTAAGAGAATACGGTATACCGAATCAGACAATGGAAGGCTATCTTTTTCCGGATACATATTTTTTCCCGAAGGATTTTCCCGCGGATCAGGTTGTAAGAAAAATGGCGGATAACTTTTTTGAAAGGCTGGAAACCATATATCCTTCATATCATGTATTTACTGCGTTGGAACTAAACGAAAAAGTAATAATAGCATCCATTGTTGAACGTGAATACAGAATTCCGGATGAAGCGCCTTTAATGGCCGGTGTTTTTTTTAACCGTTTAAGAATAAATATGGGGCTGCAATCATGCGCGACTGTAGAGTATATCATTACAGAAATACTCGGCAGACCTCATCCAAATGTTATTCTAAATCAGGATCTGCAGATACGTAATCCGTACAACACATACATACACCGCGGTTTGCCGCCGGGGCCGATTTCAGCTCCAGGATTTGTTTCCCTTAACGCTGCAATGTATCCGGAAAGAACTAACTTTTTATATTTCCGGCTTGCGGATGTTGCAAGCGGAAGGCATTACTTTTCCAGAACTCATGATGAACATATAAGAGCAGGCCAGCTATTTACAAAACCTTCATGGCCCTGATAAAGAGGTTTATTTTGTGATAGCAAAATCAACAATTGATGAAGTAAATACACGCCTTGATGCAATCTCTGTTGTCGGCGATTATGTAAGGCTTGAAAAAAAAGGCGGACGTTTTTGGGGAAGATGTCCTTTTCACGGCGGAGGACAGGAAAAAACGCCCTCATTTAAAGTGGATCCGGATTTAAAAATGTACCATTGCTTTGGCTGCGGCAAGGGCGGGAGCATTATCAATTTTGTTATGGAAATGGACAAGCTTACATATCCGGAGGCGATAAAAAGTCTGGCGCGTAAAATTGGAATAGAAATTGTTTACGAAGAAGGAAGCTATAGTAAGATTGAAAATGACAGCTCTTTAAAAGAAGAGCTTTTTGAATTGTACCGCAGAACTACAAATACATTCATGCATTTTTTACATGAAAAAGAAGCCGGGAAAGAAGCGCTTTCATATATATTAAAAAGAGGTTTTTCGCAGGAGATAATCAGTCTTTTCAAACTTGGTTTTTCTCCTGTAGACAGGGATTTTCTTCATAATTTTCTGAGGCAAAAAGGATATTCAAATGATTTTTTGGAAAAATCAGGACTCTTTTCTTCCAATTACAAAACATTCTCATTGTTTTCCGGAAGATTGATGTTTCCAATAACAGACAGACAGGGAAGAATCGTTGCCTTTGGCGGAAGAGCGCTGCCAGCTGCCGTTCAGCCTGACGGAAGAGAGCCTCCAAAATATATAAACTCGCCGGAAACGGAGATATACAAAAAAGGGCAGACTCTTTTTGCGATAGATCTTGCAAAGAATGAAATGAGGCAGAAAAAAAGCGTTTATCTTGCGGAAGGTTATATGGACGTAATGGCACTGCATCAGGCGGGAATTGTAAATGCTGTGGCGCCTTTAGGAACATCCTTTACAGATGAACAGGCAGGCTGGCTAAGACGCTGGGTTGATAAAGTTATTCTTATTTTTGACAGTGATGAGGCAGGCCAGAAAGCCGCATACAAGGCAATAATTACATGCCGTAAAAATGGTCTTTCCTGTATGCTTTCTGATTTACAGGAAGGCCTAAAAGATGAAATCTCTGGTGAAAAAACCGTTAATTACAAGGATCCTGCGGATATTTTGCAAAAATTCGGCCCTGAGGTATTGAAAAAAACCCTGGAATTTACTATAAATGATTTTGAGTACCTTATTTTGCGCGGCAAGCTTCAGTATGTTTCAACAGAAGGTGATATTAATCGTGCGGCAGCTTTTATGTTTCCGTATCTTGATTCGCTGGATTCTGAAGTTGAAATATCTGACAGTATCACAAGGATCGCAGATATTTATAAAATACAGCGCAGTGCGGTGCAAAAGGATTATTTACAATGGAAATCAGGGGGTAATTCCAAAAAGTACCAGGACGTTAATATAAATAAAACTGAATCTTCGGCAAAGAATAATTTTAAAATAAAAAGAAATGCCGAACTTAGTCTTCTTACTATCGTTGCATTTAATATGGAATTGTACAGGCAATTGCGCAGTGCTTTGGAGATAAGGGAAATTGATGATCCTGCGGCTAAGGAACTTTTTATCGCTCTGGAAGAATGTTATATACATGACCAGAGCGGAACAGACTCTCTTTTGGCCAGAATTAATGATGAGTCATTGCGCAATTATATTGCAGAGAGGGGAACATCCGGCGAGTTCAAGGGTGATTCGCAGAAATTCATGGAGGATGGAATAAAAAAAATAAAAAAGAAAAGACTTGAAAAAAGACTTTTGGAGATTAATGCGCAGATGCGGGAAAGCGAGCGCAAAGATGGAAATTTAATCTATATTGATGAATTACTTGCGGAAAAATTACATATCGATTCCCAGATCAGGGAGCTGGAAGGGAAATAGTTAATGCAGAATTTTATTAAATTAAGATGCAAAAATATACAGCCTCTTATAAAGTATTTTTACAGTAAGCCTGTACAAAGAAAAAACATAAAAATAAAACCGGATGCGACAGAAGAAAATAATGGTATTTCATTGGTTGACGGTGAAGCCGGAGCTATGGATCCTGCCATTATAAAATTGCTTGAATTCGCAAAAATAAAAAAGACTCTTTCATATGAAGAACTTTCTGATTTTCTTCCTGAGCACATAACAAACTCGGATAAAATAGAGCAAGTGCTTGCCCTTCTTGAAGCCAATCATGTCCAGCTTGTAGAAGAGGAAAACGCATCTGAAGAAGATGAGGCTGATGCAAAAAAGAATCAGGAATCCGCCAAGAAGAGCAGGGCTGCCGCCGGAACTGACAAGGAATCATCTCTTGTTGATGATCCTATAAGACTTTATCTGCGTGAAATAGGAAGAGAGCATTTATTGACTGCCGAGCAGGAAATAGAACTTTCAAAGCAGATGGAAGAAGGCGAAAATATTGTAAAAAATGTAATCAAAAGATCAGGGATGGTAATACCCGAGTTTTATGTAATTGCGCAAAAGGCATTTTCCAAAAAAGACATGCGTGAACTTAATCTTTCAAAAAAAGAAATAACAGAGCACATGACAGAGTACCGCAGATTAAATCAATTTTACAAGGATACCTTACGCGCAATACAGGTTGATTTAAGAAATTACATGGAATTAAAAAAACAGCTTATCGCAAAGGATTTGGATTATAAAGAAGACAAGGACTGCTCAAACATCAGAAAGCGTATTATGAAAACGGTAAAAAATACGCAGCTGCATCAGGATGAAATACAGGCATTCTCCGACAAATTTATAATCGCTTCAAAAAAAATAAAACGCTACATAAAAGAACAGGAACGCCTTGAAAAACACCTTAAAGTAGGTTCATTAAAAGAGCTTCGCACGCTCGGAAGATTCCTTACAATCAAAGTAGAAAGGGAAAAACTTGAAAATGAACTTGGCCTTTCATCAGATGAGATAAAAGAAAAAATAAGGCTTGTGCAGGTAACGGAGAAAAAGCTTAAGGCCATGGAAGCCGAGTTTGAAGAATCCATTGACAGCATAAATCAGATGGCAGCCGAGATTTACCACGGCCGAGTAATGATGAAAAACGCAAAAGACAAGCTTATAAGGGCAAATTTAAGGCTTGTTGTTTCAATTGCAAAAAAGTATACAAACAGGGGCCTTCACTTTTTTGATCTTGTACAGGAAGGGAATATCGGCCTTATAAAAGCAGTAGAAAAGTTTGAATACCAGAAGGGATTTAAGTTTTCTACATATGCAACATGGTGGATAAGGCAGGCAATTACAAGGTCTATATCTGACCAGGCAAGAACAATACGCGTACCTGTACACATGATTGAACAAATCAACAAGGTTGTAAGAGAATCAAGGCAGCTTCTGCAGTCCCTGGGACGCGAACCTACCGATGAAGAAATTGCAGAAAAACTCGGCTGGACTGCGCTGAGGGTCAAATCTGTAAAAAATGTCGCGCGTGAACCAATTAGCCTTGAAACCCCGATAGGCGAGGAAGAAGATTCGCTTTTGGGCGATTTCATCGAAGATAAGGATGTAGAAAACCCCGCAAACCAGACGGCCTTTAAGGTGCTTCAGGAACAGCTTGGAGGCGTTCTTTCCACGCTTCCTGCGCGCGAACAGGAAGTTTTAAAGATGCGCTTCGGCCTTGATGACGGATATTCACTTACTCTTGAGGAAGTAGGCTTGTATTTTAATGTAACACGTGAAAGGATAAGACAGATAGAAGCAAAAGCGCTGCGGCGGCTGAGGCATCCGAAGAGAAGCCGCAGGTTAAAGGATTATTTAGACCATTAATCAGAATCTGTCTGTAGAACGGACGAAATACAAGTATAGGACATTATAATTATTGTGGAGGGATTTAGACTATGGTAACTGAGAATGATTTAGATAAACTGCGATCCTTGCAGGAGATCATCTATGAAAAAATCGGCCTTGAAAAAAGCATTCAGGAAATACCCAAGCTGCTTGGAACCCAGGAAGAACTTTTAACCAGGTTAAAGAAAACCTTCATCGAAAAAAATTCCGACTACGAAAAAGTAAAAGCCGAAGAAGCGGATTACAAAAACAGGCTTTTTGAAGCTGAATCTGCAAGGGAAAAATCAGAAAAAAACATGGATAGCGTCAGCACCCAAAGAGAATATGAAGCGCTTGACAAGGAAATTAAGGATGCATTTGAAAAAGAGCAGCAGTACCGCAAAGACTTGCAGCAAAGAGAGCGTATTCTTGCAGAACTGGATGAGCAGATTAAACAGCAGGCTTCTTTAATTGACAATCAGGAAAAGGAACTTGAAGAGCGCAGAAAAAAGATAGAAGCAGAAATAAATGACAAACATAAACAAATAGAAACCCTGAGAAAAAAAGAGAGTAAACTTACAGAAAATCTTGATACCGAAGTTGTCTTTAAATTTGAAAGGATTATTAAAAACAAGATGGGTATTGGCATAATCGCGATTAAAGGAAATGTATGCATGGGCTGTCATATGATACTTCCTGTCCAGTTTGCTAACGAAGTTCGGATTGGAGAGGAATTTGTCTTTTGCCCTTATTGTTCGCGCATTTTATACTATGAAGAATCCGCAGACGGCGAAGAAGATTACTTCAATACCGAAGATACAGGAGCCCTCTCTGATCTTGATGAGATGGAAGATGAAGAATACGAAGATGACGATGAAGATGAGGAAATCATAAACATCGATTCAGAAGAATAAAAAAGTGATGAACCATAAGCCGGGTTCTGTTATCTGAAACCCTGACCATTATTTTAACGGCCGGAATTTCAGAGCGCTGCCATCTGTCTTAAAACGTTTTTACAAACGCTTTTTTAGCAGTCTACCCGCGCACTTCCAACGGGTCATTGGTTTGTACGCTGTTTGACTTTGCTCCTGATGAGGCTTGCCTTCTCCGGAATTATTGCTAATGCCGAGGTGGGCTCTTACCCCGCCGTTTCACCCTTACCTGACTACTTAAAATGACAAATAATAAGCTGAATTAACTGCATATTTGTATCATTTTAAGTAGTCAGGCGGTTTATTTTCTGTGGCGCTGTCTGTCCTGATTAAAAAAAATGACCTGCATTTTTTAAAATCAGTCCCGGGCGTTACCCGGCATCATACCCTGCGGAGCCCGGACTTTCCTCCTTAATCATGCAGCAAAAGCGGCAGATAAGGCGGCAGCCTGGTTCATCACCAGTAAAATATATATCCTTTTCTCTTTGTTTTCAATACAAATTAAGCAAAATTCACTTAAAATTCACGATAATAATTGACACTTATCAGAAATTTATGTAGAATTCCAATTGTGGTGCAATGTTAAGCAATAATACATGGTCCGATTATGGACGTCATATATATCTTCTCAAAAAAATTCGATCGTTTGGTATAGTTTTCCTGTCTTTGGCGGCAATTATCGTTTCAATTTTTGTGTTTTCTCAGATAAATAGAGGTGCAGGAAATGAAAGGAGAGAACTTTTGCATGTCTGGAATGAGGGAAATTATGAAATGGCATATGAAATCAGTAAAAATGCGCTTATAGACAGGCCTTTGGATTATTTTTTGCTTACAATAAATGGTTTTTCAGCATATCAGATGGGTGTTTCACAGATTAATAATCAAAGCATGCTTAATTTTATTAACATATGCATTTTCTCATTAAGAAAAGCAATCATGCAGAAAGAAGCGTTAAAAGACGGACGTCTTTATTATGTTTTGGGAAAAGCATACGGAAATAAAGGCGCTGAATACGCTGATTTGGCGGTTAAATATTTAAATATGGCGAATGCTCTAAATTATGATGCGCAGGATATTCCGGAATATCTTGGTCTTGCGTATGCTGCCTTTGGCGATTACAGAAACAGCGTAATTTCCTTTACACAGGCTCTTATTCCGGGGAAACCTGTGTCAGATAATTTACTGCTTTCAATTGCGCGCTCTTACATGGCAATGGATGAATATTCCATGGCTCTTGGCTACTTGCAGCGCTGCATTGAAACATCGCCTGATTCCATGTCTGTAATTACAGCGCGTCTTTTGTTAGCTGAAATCCATAAAAAAAATAATGATTATGACAGCGCTGAAAGTCAATATAACAGAATACTTGAAACTTCCGGTGAAAACGCGGAAGTCCGTTTTCAGTTAGGTGAACTGTACAATATGAAAGGCGACACAACAAGAGCGCGTTCAGAATGGAGAATGGCATTTAGACAGGATCCGTCTCATGCAAGGGCAAGAGCGCGGCTTAATTAGTGTTTTAAGGAGAATGGCATGTTTGGCAACATTTCGTCGGATTTTGGAATTGATCTTGGGACTTGTAATACCCTCATTTATATAAAGGGCAAAGGCGTTGTACTTGATGAGCCGTCGGTTGTTGCGGTTGAACGCGGTACAAAAAGAATAGTTGCTGTCGGCGCTGATGCAAAAAGAATGCTCTGGAAAACACCGGAAAATATTATTGCAATAAGGCCGATGCGTGACGGGGTTATAGCGGATATTGAATCAACAGAAAAGATGATCCGTTGTTTTATAGATCGTGTTTTTCCGCGTTATCGTTTTGTAAAACCAAGAATGGTTATAGGAGTTCCTTCCTGCATTACAGAAGTGGAAAGGCGCGCAGTAGAAGAGGGCGCGTACAAGTCGGGAGCCAGGGAAGTGCGCGTAATAGAAGAAAGCCTTGCCGCAGCAATCGGCGCCGATATTCCGATAAGAGAGCCTGCAGGACATATGATTCTTGACATTGGAGGCGGCACAACCGAAATTTCTGTCATTTCTCTTGGAGGCATGGTAGTAACAAGCGCGATAAGGGTCGGCGGAGATGAGTTTGATGATTCCATTATTAAACACATACGCAGCGTTCACAATCTTATAATCGGCGAGCAGATGGCGGAAAGATTAAAAATAGAAATAGGCAACGCATCTCCGGACAGAATAATCGAAAAAATGGAAGTAAAAGGCAATGATGCAATTACCGGCCTTCCGCGCCGGCTTGAAATTGATTCAGTTGAAGTAAGGGAAGCGCTGCGTGATCCGATAACTCAAATTGTAGATGAAATAAAAACAGTGCTTGGAAAGACTCCCCCTGAACTTGCGGCGGATATTGTGGATCGCGGGATTGTTATGACAGGCGGAGGCTCTCTTCTTAAAGGGCTTGATAAACTTATTCAGAAAGAAACAGGCGTTCCTGCGATTATTGCAGAACAGCCTAAAATCTGCGTTGCGCTTGGTGCGGGCAAATATTTTGATTATATAAAGGGCGCTGACCTTACAAAGAATATTTATGACAGACTAAACGGATAGTATTATGCGCCGCGGAATTTTAAGCAAGCAATCACGCACAAGAGGCAAAGTTCCGGGAGCGCAGATTAATTCATCCGTGTTTGTTTTTGTAATTCTGATAATAATTTCTGCAGTTTTGCTTTTGCTTTCAAGCAGGGATTTTATTTCCGGCGTAAAAAATACAGGGCTGTCAATTTTTTCAGGCATCAGGGGAAGCATTTACGAGGTGTCTTCTTTTACATCAAGAACTGTGCTTTCCATAAGGGAGCTTGCGAATTTAAGAAAAGAGCATGCAGATCTCCTAAGGCAGCTTGATCGTTTTGAAGAACTTGAACGAAGCAACGCAGAAATTTATCAGGAGAATATACGTCTTAAAGAACAGCTTGATTTTTCCAGGACCTTAAGGTACCGCCGTATTCCAGCCCAGATTTCAGGGCGTGATCCTGATAATCTTTTTTCCGCAGTTGTAATTAACAAGGGCAGCTACTCCGGTGTTTCAAATAACATGGCTGTTGTTGCCTGGCAAAACGGCACCCAGGCGCTTGTCGGAAAGGTAATACAAACCGGCGCTTTTGAAAGCCTTGTCATGCCGATTTTCGACAATAATTCCCTTGTTTCTGCGCGTCTTTCCGTCTCCCGTTTTGAAGGTATCGTTGAAGGGCATGGAAATTGGGAGGCGCCTCTTATAATGAACTTTGTGCCAAGACGCGCAAGAGAAGAAATAAATATCGGCGATGTTGTAGTTACAAGCGGCATGGGAGGAATATTTCCTGCGGAAATTAATATTGGCAGAGTCAACAGTATAAATACGCTTGAGTACGAGACTACTTTATTAATTGAGATTGTTCCAATGACCGATTTTTCCAGACTTGAATATGTATTTGTAATTGAAGCTGAAGAGGCGGAGTATAGCGATGGCTAGAAGCATTATCTGGACAGTGATCTTTAGTATCATTGCCGCCATATTACAATCAACAATAATAGGCAGTTTTGCGCTATTCCAGGTCGTTCCGGATTTAGCCCTTTGCATTGTGGTTTTTTCCGCATATGTAAACGGGTCAATGACAGGACAGGTTTCAGGTTTTTTCTCAGGGCTTTTGCTGGATTTTCTTTCAGCAGCCCCGCTTGGACTAAACAGTTTTATACGCACTGTAATCGGCGCGCTTGCAGGCCTTTTTAAGGGCTCTTTCTTTCTTGATGTTATTTTTATGCCGGCCGTTCTTTGCGCCGTTGCGACAATTATAAAGGCGCTGCTTTTATTAGTACTTCATCTTATTATCGGCCCTGCAATTCCTGTTTATTCATTTATAACATCAACTTTCTGGATTGAGCTTGGGTATAACGCATTAAGCGCACCCTTGTTATTTCTTCTTTTAAGAAAATTCAAACCTATTCTTATAGGAAGGGGATAATATTATGCATGATGATAACGGAAGCAGAATAATAATTTTCAGGGTAATTCTTGTAATTGTTTTTTTTGTTTATGCCGCAAGGCTTTTTGGCATGCAGATTCTCTCAGGGGAAGTCCACCGCATGCGCGCGCAGGATATATCAAGAAGAACTTATCCGATTCCTGCCCAGAGAGGCGAAATATTTGACAGGAGTTTTACAAATCCTCTTGTAATAAACAGGGATACATTTGCTGTAAATATAACGCCTGCGGAAGTTCCGCGCGGAAGCATGGACACAGTTATAAATTACGTATCCGGCATTTTAAATATACCCTCTGATGAAATAACAGGAAGACTTCCAAACCAGTACCTGCAGCTTTACCAGCCTGTTGAAATTGCATCTAACGTTCCATTTTCGTCAATTGCATCTCTTGCAGAAAGAAAAAATGAATTACCCGGGATTTCATGGCATATTAAATCCGTGCGGAACTATGTCGATGTGGGAAGCCTTTCACACATATTGGGTTATGTCGGGGATATTACGCGCGATGAATTGACAACTCTGTACAATCTTGGCTATCAGCAGGGTGATATGATAGGTAAATCCGGCATTGAAAGGCAGTATGACGAACTTTTAAGGGGAAAACAGGGCTGGGAAACAAGAACGGTAGATGTCAGAGGAAGGCGTATTGCCGGAAGGGAAAACATTGTGCGCGTTCCTCCGGAGAGGGGAAAGAACCTTGTTCTGACAATTGATGCAAGGCTGCAAACCCTTGCAGAAAAGGCAATCGGACAGCGTATCGGCGCTGCTGTTGTTATGCGGCCTTCAACAGGTGAAATTCTGGCTATGGTTTCGCACCCCTGGTATGATCCAAATATTTTCACAGACGGGCTTGCTGCGGACTTCAGGGCTCTGCTTGACGATCCTGCAAAACCTTTTATAAACAGGGCAATTCAATCAAGTTATCCTCCTGCTTCTACATTTAAAACCATCATGTCTACTGCAATTCATGCAGACAATGTTTTTCCCATAGAGCAGACAATTCTTTGCCGCGGATTAATTAATTACGGAGGGCGCCCCTGGCATTGCCATGAAAGAAGAAGCGGACATGGCAGGCTTAATTTAAGAAGTGCTCTTAGTCTTTCATGCAATATTTACTACATGACAGTGGGAAGAGATAATGTAGGAGCAGAAAGAATAGTAAATTATTCCCTGGATTACGGGTTTGGATCCCTTACAGGTATTGATCTTCCCCAGGAAATACCCGGATTTGTTCCGACACCTCAATGGAAAGAGCGCCGTTTCCATGAAAGATGGGTGTTAGGTGATACAATGAACATGTCAATAGGACAGGGTTATACTCTTGTTACTCCGCTGCAAATGAGCAATATGATCTGCATGCTTGTAAATGACGGGATTATATATAAACCTCATGTATTAAAAGAAGTCCGTGATCCTGTAACAAATGCAATTGAAAGCGTTGTAACGCCTCAAATATTGCATGAGAGCAATATAAGTCCTGCAGTCTTTGAAGCGGTACGGCAGGATATGAGAACTGTTGTAAGCATGGGAACTGCCCAGCTTTTAAATTCCAGAGCTATTCCTGTTCAGGTAGCGGGGAAAACAGGAACTGCGCAAATTGGCCTTGATGATCGCTGGCATTTATGGTTTACAGCTTATGCTCCGTTTAACAGCACAAATCCGGAAGACAAGATTGTAGTTACGGTAATTTTTGAATCTACTACATATCAGATTGCAAGTCCGACTCAGGTTGCGGCAATAATATTTCAGGGGTATTTTGCGAATCAGGATTTTGAAACAGCAAGACGCGCATTGTGGCTATAGGAGCAATGTATAATAATGAATCTGCGTGATATTTTAAGAATCGATTATTTACTTCTGCTTCCTGTACTGATTCTTATGACATTGGGCGTACTTTTTATTTATTCATCAGGAGTAAATTCTGACGGTGTTCTTGTTTCAAATGAATATCTAAGACAAATTATCTGGGCATTTGCAGGTTTGACTGCAGCCGTTACGCTTTCTCTGATTAACTACAGAAAATTTTATAATTTCTCAATATACATATATATAATTTCCCTGATTCCCCTTTTATATACCTTGTTATTCGGACATGTTATATATAATGCCGCCCGGTGGCTTCGCATTGGCTCATTCGGTGTACAGATGTCGGAATTTGTAAAGATTTCTGTCATCATACTTCTTGCGCGCTATCTTGCTGATACCGACCGGAACCGGGAAACATTTTCACGTTTCCTGGTAAGCTGCGTGATTGTATTTATACCAATGGGCATTGTCCTTCTTCAGCCGGATCTTGGAACAGCGCTTGTCTATGTTGCAATCTTGCTGACAATGATGTTTATGTCAGGAATTGCAATGCGTTATGTGATGTTTATGGTTTCCTGTATTGCGCTGACAGGGATTTTCCTTGTTCTGCCTTTATGGCAGACTTTTATACTGCAAAGAACCCTGCCGTTTCTTGCCGTTCTTACCAGCATAAGAATTGTAATTATTACTGTTCTTTTCTTTGTATTAATTGCAGCCATTGCGCTCTTTGGATATATTAAATACAAAAAAAGATATTTTTTCTGGGTAGTTTATATTTCTGCCATAATTGTATTTTCGATAAGCGTTTCCTATGTTGCCCGTGTTGTATTAAAAAATTATCAGATAATGAGGCTTATTGTTTTTCTGGATCCAAATGTAGACCCTCGCGGCGCAGGCTGGAATATTATTCAGTCAGTAACTGCAATAGGAGCAGGCGGTTTTGCAGGGCAAGGATATTTGCAGGGCACACAAAGCCATTACAGATTTTTACCTGAGCAAAGCACGGATTTTATTTTTTCAATTTTTTCTGAAGAGACAGGTTTTCTGGGAGGGCTTTTCATTTTCTCCATGTATCTTTTAATCTGCAACAGGCTTTTAGCCATCATGAAAACCGTTGTAGATCCCTTTGCAAGATATATCTGCGCAGGGCTTGCCGGAATGTACAGTTTTCATTTTATTATTAATGTAGGCATGACTATGGGTATTATGCCCATTACAGGACTTCCGCTTCTTTTCATGTCATACGGCGGCTCCTCTGTAATGACTTCGATGATAGGCATCGGCCTTGCTTTGAGCATTTTTATAAGAAGGTATAATCGTTGACGGTTTATATTGATCCTGTAAAAGAGCTGGGCGGAAAATTACTGAATGTTGAAAAACCCGGCCGTTATACCGGCGGCGAAGCAGGCAGAATTGCAAAAGTTGAAAAAAACTACAGAACGCTGATTGCGTTTCCGGATCTCTACGAGATAGGAATGGGTAATCAGGCTGTAAGAATATTATATAACTGCATAAATAATTTAGAAGATGTTTCATGCGATCGCAGTTTTGCGCCGGCTCCCGATTTTGAAAAAATGTTACGCGAAAATAAAATACCTCTTTACGGACTTGATACGGGAATTGCTTTATTCTGCGTTGATCTTCTAATGTTTACTCTTGGCTATGAATTGGGATTAAACGGTATTCTTACTATGCTTGATGTTTCAAAGATACCGCTGCACTGTGATGAAAGGGATGAAAATCATCCTTTAATAATCGCAGGGGGACCTGCTGTATCAAATCCAGCGCCGTATTCGCCATTTATAGATGCTTTCTGGATGGGAGAAGCTGAAAGCGGATTTTTTGATTTAGTATCAGAATTGGCTCTGTTAAAAAAGGAAGGGCAGAGCAGAGCGGCTCAAAGAGAAAAAATTGCATGTCATCCGAATATCTGGGTAAAAGGAAAAAGTGGAGCAAAGCGAGCTATTACATCTGGTTTTGCTTTTAATAACATGCCCGCAGCCGTATACCCCATTCCCAGTATGAAAATAATACAGCATCACGGTTCGATGGAAATAATGCGCGGCTGCCCGAACGGATGCAGGTTTTGTCATGCAGGATTCTGGTACAGGCCTGCAAGACAGAAAAATATGGAACAAATAATTTCGCATGTTAATGATTTTATTGAATTGGGCGGATGGCAGGAAATAAGCCTTTCATCACTTTCCTCCGGAGATTATAATGGGATTGGAGAGCTCATAGACAGCCTGAATAAAAAGTTCTCAGAGAAGAAAGTTTCTTTTCAACTGCCGTCGCTTAAAGTGTCAGGCTTTTCATTGCCAATTCTTGAAAAAATTTCAATTACAAGAAAGAGCGGACTTACATTTGCTGTTGAAACCCCTCTTGATTACTGGCAGCTTGCAATTAATAAGGAAGTAACTTATGACAGCGTAGTTTCTATTCTGACAAAAGCAAAAGAAAGCGGCTGGAGAGGAGCCAAATTTTATTTTATGATTGGGCTTCCGCCTGCATGCAGCAATCAGATGCAGATGAAAAATGAAGAAGAAGAAATTGTAAATTTTATTACAGATGTCGGACGCAGAACCAGAATGCATTTTAATATAAACATAGGAATATTTATACCAAAGCCACATACGCCTTATCAATGCGCATCCCAGATGGACAGTGAAACAGCAGAAAGAAAAATGATTTTTATCCGTTCAAAGTTAAAACCATTGGGACACAAAGTAAGCACATCCGATACCCTTATTCTAAAAATTGAGGGTCTTTTAAGCAGAGGTGATTACAGAGCAGGCCTTCTTTGTGAAGAAGCCTGGAAGAGCGGAAGCAGGCTGGATCCCTGGAATGAGTTTATTGACAGACAGGCATGGCATTGCGTGCTTGAAAAAAACTCATCTTATGCAGAGTCTGTCTTTTCCGGCAAAAATGATCCTCTGCCATGGGCAGATATTGATTCCGGTGTTTCAAAAAATTATCTGCAAATAGAATATGAAAAATCCATTAATTGTATTCGTACACCTTCATGTAAAGTTAAATGCAGTTCGTGCGGGGTTTGTAAAAAAGAAACCGGCCTGGATGAACAGGATAAAGAGGATATTAACGTTAACCATGCGGATACTTGCGTTAACGATAAAATGTCTGTAAAGAATGATCCTGTAATTTACAGAATGATATTCAGTTTTTCCAAAGAAGGAAGCGCAGTATTTCACGGCCATTTAAGCATTATTGAGATATTTTCAATGTCATTAAGGAGGGCATGTATTCCAGTAATTTATACACAGGGTTTTAATCCTCTTGTTAAAATGGAATTTTCTTCACCCTTAACAACCGGAATCAGCGCAGACTGCGAGATTGCATCAGTGGATTTAAAAGAAGAGTTTAACGGATTAAAATTTATCAATGATTTAAATAAAAGTCTTCCTGGGGGAATAAAGATAAATAACGCAAACTGTTTTTATATAGATACAGGCATTAAAAAACATTCATTAACATCTTTATTATGGGGTTTCTCTTATGTCAAAGAATCTGGAATTGATTTTGTTAAGGCAAAAGATGAGAAGGTTTACAGAAACAGCCGCTTAAAAGAAGATGAATCACTTTTTTCGTTAAGACGCAGGGAAGTTCTTGCGCGCAATATTATTGATGATAAGAATGAATACGCTTCATATTTTGATGTTTTCGGCTTTCTTTATAAAAAGCTTTAAATACAATGGTAGACAGAATATACATTATGATTAGTAATGCTTATGGGAGACTACTATGCCCGCTAGAGTTTAATATGCATTAGGAAGTTTAAAGACGCTGATAAAGGTTGGCTTACTGTATATTCTGGAAAAGTTCTGAGGGTTCTGCCCTATAGCACAAATATACATGGCGGCATAAGCATGCTGCGATGCGTTATTTGCTCCAAGGGCAACATCGGTATTAACTGAATTATTAAGGCCGGATGTATTTCTAAAATACGGGTCTCCGTCAGGTTCAGGAGAAATTAGCCTTGAAGAACGTTCAAGGAGAACTGGCTCCCCTGTTATGTTTGAATTTGGAAGAGTAAAAGTACCTGTTGGAAATTCCAAATCCTGTGTAGGAAATCTTATATCAAGTATTCCCTGGTCCCTGTTTAACGGAAACTCAAGCTCGTGGTATCTGCGGTTTGTAAATGTATTCAAGGATGTAATTAATGTTGTATTTGCAGGGTCTGTAAATGGCAAAAGCGCATTATAATCACTAACAAGGGTTGAATGTATAAGTCCAAGATTTTCCCATGAGCCTGCATCAAAACTACTCAAGTATATTTTATAAAAAATAATGTATCCAGTTGCATAACTAAAACTTGTTATGGACGGAATTCTAATTTCAGCATCGGTATTCATAACCCTTGCTACAGAAGAAGGATTCACCTGCGGAAGATAATAATACTCATCTATTCCGCAGGCTGCAAGTAAAACACATGCTGAAAAAAAAGAGATGACTTTTATATTCATCTAATCTCGATGGCTGTAATTCTGCTTCTTGCAAGGTTCTGCCAGACAGGAATTTCAGGCCAGTTTATAGTTACCGCTCTGTATGCTTCTATTGCATCAGGAAAATTTCCTATTTGCTCATTAAGCCTTCCTATGGAAAATTGAGCGCGGGGGGCTGCCGGAAACTCAAAAGGATGGGAAACGCATTCCCTGTAAAGCTCAATTGCTCTTTCATACTTCCCCTGCTCTTCGCAGACTGCGGCAGCCTGGAATAAGGCTATCGGTCCAAGGTAGGTTTTTTCCCCTGATTTTGCGGCATTTAACCATGCCTCCTCTGCAAGCGCCCAATCTTTTCTCTGCGAGTATATCTGCCCAGCCAAAGACCATGCCTTACTGCCGGGAAATTTGCTCTTTTTCTGGGCAAATTCAATTAAATCCGCAAGCAGCTTTTCTGTCATATCTGTGGAAGATCCTTCCTGGATATCCTGCTGCAGATCTATAAATCTCCGGTTTAATTCCTCAACTTCGGCAATCGCCTGCTTGTTAAGATTATCGCTTATAAAAAAATAAGCAATAAAACCAACAAACACAAGAACAAATACGGCGAATGCTGCAATTATTCCCTTTCTGTTATTCTGGATAAAATCATTGATTTTCTCTCCGGCGGGCACTTTCCCGCTGTCACTGTCCTTCTGCTGGTTTTGCATTTCCCTGTTGTTTTGCATTTTTACTCCTTGGATGTTATATTAAGCTCTTTTATCAATCTTGACAAATAAGTGCGTTGTATGACAAGTGCCCTGGCGGTCTCTGTCTGATTCCAGTTATTCTCTTCCAGCACCTTCAAAATAAAGCCTGTTTTAAATTCATTTATCGCATTCTTCAAATTGCGCTCATTAATTTCCGTTTCTGTGCCGCTGCCCGGCTTAAGAAACAAATCTTCCCGCCTTATAAACTTACCCATTCCCATTACGCAGGCACGCTCAACGCAATTTTGCAGCTCGCGTACATTGCCTGGCCATGGATAGGCAAGCATAGCTTTAAGCGCATCCTGTGTAAATCCTTCAAACTGCTTTTTTGTCTCTTTCATAAATTTATCAAGAAAGAAAAAGGCAAGTTCGTGAATATCTTCGGGTCTGTCCCTTAGGGGCGGAATGGTAACCGGAAAAACATTCAGGCGGTAGTATAAATCCTGGCGGAACTTCTTGTTCTCTACCTGTTCCTCAAGATCCTTGTTCGTAGCGGCAATAATACGGACATTCACTGTAATTGTTATATCAGAGCCCACTTTTTCAAACTTTCTTTCCTGTATTACACGAAGGATTTTTGCCTGTAAGGAAAGGGGTAAATCCCCTATTTCATCAAGAAAAATCGTTCCGTTATCTGCAAGTTCAAATCTTCCTTTTCTGTTTGCGATTGCATTTGTGAACGCGCCTTTAACATGCCCGAACAATTCACTTTCCAAAAGGCCTTCCGGCAAAGCTGCGCAATTTACCCTTATAAAGGCGGCGTTTCTGCGCGGGCTTCTTAGGTGTATCTGCTCTGCGAAAATTTCCTTGCCTGCTCCGCTCTCTCCCAAAAGCAGTACGGAAGAATCTGTCTTTGCCACCTTGTCAATAATTTCCATTTTTTCAAGCAGGCAGGGGCTTTTTATTATTACTGTATTGTATTGATCCTTATGCAGCCTTTCCTGCAGATTTTGAATCTCGCCTTTTGCCTCTTCCATGTTTTTTGCATTTACAATTGCCAAAGCCGCCTGGTTTGCAAAGATCTCAAGCCACTCAATATCATCCTGCGAAAAGCCTTCGTTCCCGTTTTTATTTATAACTTCAAGAACTCCGATACAATCGTCTTTTATCCTCATGGGAACTGCCATAATCGTTTCTGACTTGTAATTTATTTCTTCTCCGATACTGCTTAAATGCCTATTGTCTTTCTGGACATCATTTACAATAATCGCTTTATTATTCTGCACTACCCAGCCTGCAATACCTTCTGTGGACTTTATTGTGTATTTTTTTATCTGTTCTCCCTTGGAGCCAAGCGCTACTTCAAAATGCAGGGCGTTTTTTTCCTTGTTGAGAAGTAAAAGGCTGCTTGCCTGCGCATCGGAAAGCAGTGTTGCAGATTCCATAATCTTTGTCAAAAGAACATTAGTGTCTTTATAGTTTGAATTAATTAAGGAATTAATTTCAATTAGAGTTTTGAATTTATTTACATCGATCTTTGACAGCATTGCCGTCCCTTATAAAAATACTTGTGAAGGTATCTTTTAAATCCTTAATTCTCTTGTTTTGAATTTTTGGATTTAAGGACAGACCCAAGAGTATATGTAGAATCGGAAGATTCCTCACTTGACATAAAACGGGAAATTTCCTCTCTTTGCACCTTCTTTTGATAATCGCGAAGCGAGAATGCAACTTTCTGTTTATCACTGTGCACTTCAAGGACTATTGCCTTTAATTTGTCTCCAACCTTGTATTTTTTAAGCGCTTCTTCCGGATCTTCTTCGCGGTTTTCAATAAGATTGGTTTTATGAATAAGTCCTTCTATACCGCCCGGAACTCTAAGGAATAATCCAAAATCTGTGATTGAAGCAATTTCTCCTTCTACAGGAGAGCCTGGTTTGTAATTTTCGTTAAAATCTTTCCAGGGGTCTTCTGAGAGCTGCTTTACTCCGAGTTTAATATTCCGGCTGTCGGTGTCTATGGATATAACCATTACTTCGATTTCCTGGCCGGCCTGTAAACCATAGTTCTTGCTTTTTCTTGTCCAGGACATATCATCAGCGTGCAGGAATCCGTCGATGCCTTCTTCCAGTTCAACAAAAGCGCCCGCATTTGTAACTTTCACAACTTTACGTTTTATTCTTGCGCCTACAGGATATTTTTCTTCGATTGATTCCCATGGATTATCCTGAACCTGCTTAAGTCCAAGCGACACCCTTCCTGCCTGAAGATCGTATCCAAGGATCATACACTCAACCATGTCTGCGGACTTTAACATATCCTGGGGTTTTTGAACTTTCTTTAACCAGGAGAATTCTGAAATGTGCGCAAGGCCTTCAATTCCCTCTTCAAGCTCGATAAAAGCGCCGAAATCCGTAAGCTTTGTTACCTTGCCTTTTACAATATCATTAACATGATATTTTTCTTCAAAGTGAACCCAGGGGTCATCAGAATAATGTTTGAGTGAAAGATTAATTCTTTTTTCCTGCCTGTCAATGCGGATAACTTTTAATTTTATTTCCTGGCCTTTTTTTACAAAGTCCTTGGGCCGCGTAACATGGCCCCAGCTCATATCGTTAATATGCAGAAGTCCGTCAAACCCGCCAAGATCTATAAAAGCGCCGAATGATGTAAAACTTTTTACAACGCCGTTTACATCTGTGCCAATTGGAGTGTTCTCATAAAAGTCAGTTCTCTTGCGATCCAGGTCTTCTTCCATGAACTTGCGTCTGTTAACAACGATATTAATTTTCCCGTCGGAATAAAGACGCTCAACATATACCTTGATTTTTGTATTTAATATTTTTTCAGGCTTGTCAAGTTTCTGAACATCAGCCTGGCTGACAGGAAGAAACGCATGTACACCGGCTCCAAGATTTACATCAAAGCCGCCTTTCACCTGCTTTTCTACTTTTCCTTCAACTGCCTTTTTATCTGCAAATGCCTGACGCAAATTTTTCCAAAAAAGTTTTGCATCCGCTTTTTGTTTGGAAACAATTACTTCCCCGTATTTGTTTTCCTTTGCGATAAGGATAACCGATACAGGATCTCCAATATTTGGAATTTCTGAAAATTCCGATATGGGAATTTTTCCTTCCGACTTGTAACCCACATCAATAAAAACCTGATCTGAAGTTACCTGGATTACTTTTCCTTCTATAAGCTGGCCTTCTTCAAGCTGCTCAAGCGATTTTAAGTACTCTTCCTGTAATTGAATTTGAATGTTTTCTGTGTCTTTTGCCGGACTAGTGTCCGAAGGAGAACCAGCACCTGCTTTCGCTCGTTCAGCTGCAGTTCCCGTACGCACTTCCTTCTGGGCCATTTTTTTTCCTTAATTTAAAATCTATATTCTTTATCAATTTCTCATAAACTTGAATAATGGTCAAGCCACTGGTATCCAAATAATGCACACCTTCGGCAATTTTAAGGCTTCCTTCAATTTTGTTTTTGTCAATCTCATCACGCTGTAAAATTGCGGTTTTTATCTCTTCCAGGGACAGGTTAGAGACCCCCTGGTCAAAACGCCTTTTTGCCCTGGAATCTGCAGAGGCGTCAAGGTAAAACCTTTTTTCGGCATCCGGAAAAACAACAGTTGTCATATCCCTTCCCTCCACCACAATATCGCAACTGCCTGCAAGACGGCGGATAATATCGTTAACAATATGCCTTACAGGAACAATCGAAGACAAGGGAGCGGAAAACCTGTCCATTTCATCGGTATGTAAAAGCCCGGTTACATTTTCCCCGTTAAGAAGAACACTGTCTTTTTCATAGGAAATATCGGTATTTTTGGCAAATTCAACCACTTTTTCACTATCTGTGATGTCAATATTCATGCGAATGCAGCCCAGGGTAATTGCCCTGTACAATTTGCCTGAATTTATATAAGTAAAATCTAATTTTTCTGCCAGCATCTTTGCTATAGTGCTTTTTCCGGATCCTGCAGGCCCGTCAATCGCTATTACCATTTTTTTCTCCTTGCCCTAAGAGTTTGGAAATCTCACCTTCTGTTAAGGAACGTGATTCTCCTTCCTTTAAATCTCCAAGTAAAACACAGCCGATTCTTATTCTGCGCAAGAGACAGGGATGCAGGCGGAAATGGGAAAAAACCCTTCGTATCTCGCGGTTTTTACCTTCTACAAGAATTATTTTCATGGATTTACGCCCTGTTTTTACGGCCATTTTCGCTTTGTAATGCTCATTATCAATTGTTACGCCGCAGTTAAAAGCATCAATTACAGTATCGGGAATTATCCCTGTAGCCTCGACAATATACTCTTTTTCAAGACCAGAACTTGGGTGTCCAAGACGGCCTGCAAAATTTCCGTCGTTTGTGAAAAAGATAAGGCCGCATGACATATAATCAAGTCTTCCTACGCTGTAAAGCCTCTCTTTTATAGCTGCCGGAAGAAGCCCAAGAGCCAGATCTCTCCCCTGCGGATCGCTTGAGCTGCAAAGATAGCACGGAGGTTTATTCAAGGCAAGATGAAGCATGCGGCTTTCCAACTGGACAGGCCTGCCGTCAAGGAGTACAAGATCCCCGTCTTCCACCCTGCTCCCCATAGATGTAATTGCAACTCCGTTAACGCAAACTCTTCCTTCAGCTATGATTTGTTCCGCCGCTCTTCTTGAAGCAATTCCGGCATGAGAAAGATAAACCTGCAGCCTAATACTTGTCCCCCTCAAGCTCGAACTTTTCAATGTCACCTTCTCCAAGTTTTGGAAGATCAGCAATTGAGTTAAGATGAAACAGTTTTAAAAATTCTTTTGTAGTGCCGTACATTACAGGACGGCCGGGGATATCTTTTTTACCGGCTTCGCGCACAAGGCCTTTTTCAAGAAGCAGCCTAATCATGTTATCGGCGGACACGCCGCGGATTTTTTCTATTTCAAGGCGCGTAACAGGCTGGGAATATGCAACGATGGCCAGCGTCTCCATGGCGGCGCGGGAAATTTTTCCTTCATTTTTTTTACCGTAACGTTCCTTTAAGCTGTCCCATAACTCACGTTTTGCGGATATTACAATACCGCCGCCAATGCGCGATAACTCAAGGCCGCAGTCGGCTGACGTATAACGTTCACTTAAACTGTCAAGGGCGGCTTTTACAATATCTTTTGAAAGGCCGCAGATTCGCGCAATAGCTCCTTCGTCTATCGGGTCTCCTTCCATGTAAAGAATTGCTTCTACAAGGGCAATTTCTTTTTTTATATTTTCAGTCACAATTTTCTCCCTGTTCTTTCAAGGCCCTGATTAGAATATCACCAAAGAGGCGGTTTTGAAAGAGTTCGATAAGACGCATTTTAGCCGCCTCAAGAACCGCAAGAAATGAACAGACAACATCCAGCGCTCCCTGTCTTATAACAAGATCTGTAAATCTGCATTCACCCCGGTTTTCAAGGAACTCAAAAAGCAGAGCTGTTTTTTCATTTACAGTAACTTCTTCATAAAGATCAATAATACGTTCCGCAGGGAGATTTAATGTAAGAGAGGAAAATGTTTTTACAAGATCCCAGATATCAACCTTTTCCCACATATCGCCTTCTGCGAAAGGAAGATTGTGCTGCAATCTTCGCCTTTCTATCATCCACTCATTTTCTTTTTCTTTCTCAACCATAAGCTCGGAGAGTTTTTTATACTTTTGATATTCAATAAGCCGCTCTACAAGTTCAGCTCTTGGGTCTTCGCCAAAGTCATCGTCCATTTTCACCGGTAAAAGGGTGCGGCTCTTTATGTAGAGCAGCATCGTTGCCATTGTGTGAAAACTTGTAAGATCTTCAAGTTCCAGTGTTTCGGCGCTGCGCAGACAGGATATATACTGCTCTGTTATTTGAGATATTGGGATATCATAAATATTAATTTCGTTTTTGCGGATCATGTAAAGCAGGAGATCAAGAGGACCTTCAAACTCGCTTAATTTAAAACTGCGCGGTGCTGCCGGATTTTCCATTAAATTATTATAGCAAAATAAAGGCCGGTATGGAACAAGCAGCAGAAAAAAAAGGGGCTGTCCGAGAAGTAATCTTGGGCAGCCTTTTTTATGGTCAAAATTTACAAAGTACATAAGACATGATAGAATTCCTTTATGAGTAAAGGAAAAAGTGACAAGATCACATACAAGGCCT
>WQXU01000021.1 GCA_009781635.1 Treponema sp. | reverse complement strand
CCGTCGAATAGCTCGCAGGCTGCAAGCAGCAGCGGACACAATAACAAAAATATTACTATCCTTTTCATGTGTATATTATTAACCCGCTTGCAATGTTTTACAACTATACGGTATAGGGTTTTTATTTATTTTTTTTGCCTTATATCGAAACATTCATTTCGGTATGCTGTATCATTTCAGGGTTTGATTTAATGCCAGCAGTCCAAGCGACTATACAAAAAACAAGTACTTTATTAAAATGAAATATGAGTGTGAAGTTTGAAGTCAAGGGAATTTCTATAAAGCACAAACGTCTTAACGAAAACGATTACATTTCCATAAGTGATATTGCCCGCTTTCGGGAAAATGAGTATCCAAGCGATGTAATAAACGACTGGTTAAGAAACAGACACACAATTGAATTCCTTGGAATTTGGGAACGTTTACATAATGAAAAATTCAACTCCCTCGAATTTGAGAGAGTTGAAAAGGACGCAGGCCGAAACGGTTTTGTTATGACCCCAAAGAGGTGGTGCGAGACTGTTAACGCAATAGGTATAACTTCAGGCGGTATGGGCCGATATGCCGATACACTTGCACATAAGGATGTTGCTTTCAAATTCGCAAGCTGGCTTTCTGTGGAATTTGAAATGTACATGATTATTGAATTTCAACGGTTAAAGGAACAAGAACAGGCACAATTACAATGGTCGGCAAAACGGGAACTTGCGAAAGTCAATTATCATATACACACGGATGCTATCAAAGAAAATTTGATTGTTCCAACCCTTACTAAAAAACAAAAATCTTTTATATATGCTGATGAAGCGGATTTATTAAATGTTGCTCTATTTGGCAAAACCGCAAAAGAATGGCGTGAAAAAAATACAGATAAAAAAGGCAATATCAGAGATTTTTCAACAGTACATCAATTACTTGTACTTGCGAATATGGAAAGTTACAACTCAATCTTAATAAATGATAAAGTACCACAACAGGAACGGCTTGTTAGACTTAATGAAATGGCAAGACAACAGCTAAAAGTTTTACTTGAAGCAGATAATAGATTATTATTGCCTAAAGGTAAATGAACATCATTCAAAAACCCGCATTACGCTTACCGTTCATTTGAAAAACAGATAAATTCTTTTATTATTTTGATGGTATCATTTCAGCAAGCCAAGCGACTTTGCTTTTAAAAGAGCGTCTATTGAATTATTAACATCCAGTTTCTCGTAGGCATGCATTAAGTGCCACTTTACAGTTGCGACGGAAACATTTGTCATTTTGGCGATTTCCGCATTTTTATATCCTTTTGCCAAAAGTTCAAGCATTTTTGTCTGCTGTTTGGAAAGCTTTACAGGCTTGCCGCTTTTTTTGAAAAAAGCCAAAATGCCGCAGCACCGGTTTGCAACTTCGCTGGCCGCTAAAATTACTTCTGTTATATAAGTTCTGTCAAGAGCAGCCGGACTTTCACCCAATGAAGAAGCGATGCGTTTAAGTATTGGAACAACTGCCGCGCCTTCATCGGCAATTATGCGGATAAAACGTTTTTCCTGCATCGGGAGCAGCGCTTCTTCCAGAATGCCGGCAGCTTCGGCGCGGCGGCCGGACGCCCACTCCATGCAGGCCTTTAATGTAAGCGCTTCGGCTAAATCCATGGGACGGCGATAGTCGCGGGCAAATTGAATAATCCTGTTAATAAGAGCCATTGCCCTTGAGCCCCTGTTTAAAATAATTAAAGCGCGGACAGTAGTAAAACACTGAAAGATTTTATACAGGGGAACAGTTGAACTTTGCTTGCTGTCATCATCATCATTGACAAAATAATTATCCAGCCATTCCTCGGCCGCATGTTTATCCGCATCCATCAGTTTTATTTTTGTTTTCCATGCAAGAAAATTACGATCCAAAAATCTTGCGCCTGACTGCGCTATATAATTTTCTGTTTTTGCCAGCGTTTCTCTCAGTAAAACTTCGTTTCCCATTGCAAAATATACGGCAGAAAGATGGTTGTAAGCTGTAAAAATCGCTTCCGGGTTTTTTACTTTTGCCGCTTCTTCATTAGCCTGAATGGCAAGCTTTAAGGCTTCCTCAATCTTGTTTCTTTCCAGAAGGATAGCGGAAAAAAAACTTGACATTATCGTTTTATACATATCTTTTAACAACAGCCCAAAACTTTTATCAAGTTTTTCCATCATGCCCTTGTCTGCATATTCGGATAAATCAGAGAAATCCCTCAGGCTGCGGTGGATAAAAGGCAATTGAAGAGAAAAGGTAGAAACCTGATAATGTTTGTCAAGGCGGGGGATGGGCGGCATATTGTTGAATTCATCCACAAGCTGGGGAAAAGGTTTACGATAATCTGCGGCAAGTTCTAAAATTACCGTTTCCAGAATTTTTGGATATTTCACGGCAATTACGGGAAGGTAGTGCCTGAGCTTGTCCCAGTAAAGTTCTACTGCTTCTCTGTCACCGGAAATCCATGCCGCTTCCATCATAGATGTATAAAGATAAGGATGACTGTCGCAGATTCCTTTATCCAGGATGCTCCGGTTGAACAATCTGGAAAATGCCTCATACTCGTCAAACGCAGGGTTTGTATATTGATTAAACTGATGTATAACCTTGAAAATCATATTATCATTTCCGCTTTGCACAGCATAATGCCTGGCAAGAAGGTACTGTCTCGCATCAAGGTAATATTTTGCCGCCGCTTTATTTAAACCGGCAAGATTAATCTTACTCTCTTTTGCCATATCACGCAGGAATGCAAGAAACAGATGATGATAACGGTACATATCTTTTCCAACATGACTTATAAAAATATTTGCGGCGCAGAGGTTCTGTAATGTTTTCTCTGCATTTTTTAGTCCTGTTAAAGTAACTGCAAGTTTTTCGTTTATTTCACTAACAATCGAAGTCTTTAACATAAAATCGCGTAAATCACTGTCCCAGCTTTCCCACAGATGTTCGCGTATATAATTTGCAAATTCATATTCGGTATTGCCGCTTTCTATTTTTTTGCTTTTTGCGATAGCGTTAATGCCGATAGCAAGCCCCTCTGTTACCATCAGAACAAGAGCTGTCTCTTCCTCTGTAATAACACGGCCAAGTTTTAAAAAATAGGATTTTAATTCTTTTTCCGAAAAGCGCAGGTGTTCCATGTTTATAACGCTATTTTCCTGTTTTAATATTCCTGTCTTTGTATTAAAAAAAGATTCAGGCGGCGCGTTACGCGATAAAAATAATACAATAAAAGACCGGGGAAGCCTCTTTAGCACCGCAGGAAGAGAATTAAGTATATCCATATTGCTTATCAGATGAAGATCGTCCAGGGTTAATGTGTATAAATTTTTATCATCTAACTGCATTTCCGCAATTATCCTGATTGTATTTTCAACAGGCGATGATGAAAAAGCGGTATCTTCCAGAATAGAAAGCATGTTTTTATTTTTGGGCTGCGTAGAACACAGAACCGCAGATAATTGCCTGTAGAACACAGAAGGCGCATTATCATAGGCATCAAGGCTAATCCAAAGCGGTTTCCGCCCGCAGATAGAATTCCAAAGAAGCGCGGTTACCGTTTTTCCGGAACCTGCCGGAGCCCCGATATATATATAAAGACCCAGAGCCGCTATTTTGAGTTTTTTCATTAATTCTGTTCTGGAGATATGAATTTCCGGCAAATCGGCAGGAATGCACTTATCATTTACAAGAGTTAACATTACTCTTTATATCACTATTTCACGAAAAAAGCAAAAGAAAAACCTATACGGTATATGGATTATGAAGGGATAAAAGCTATACGCAGCCTCCCATTATTGAATGTTTAATGCAAATGCTGCCGCAGGTGGTAAATCACTTCGCTGAAATCAACGGGCTTTCCGACATGCCCGTTCATGCCGGCTTCAAGGCATTTTTCAATATCCTCACGGAAAACATTTGCTGTCATTGCTATTATGGGAATCTGCTTTCTAATTCCGCTTTCCGCCAATTTCGCCTCTATGCTTCTTATTGCGCGTGTTGCATTATACCCGTCCATTTCAGGCATTTGTATATCCATGAAAATCATATTGTATTTATCCGGCGATTCGGAAAACAAACGAACTGCCGCTTCTCCGTTCTCTGCGCAATCAATATTCAAATTAGTCGGTTTGAGAAATTCAAGAATAATTTCGCGGTTTATTTCTATATCCTCTGCAAGCAGTATTGTATAAGCCGATAAATCATCAGCAGAACCGTTATGAACGAAAGCAGTTTTTGTATCATTATCCGCCTCGTTTTTTTCGCCGCGTTTCAGCATAACTGTAAATATGAATTTGCTTCCGTTTCCGGGTTCGGATTCAACCCATATTTTGCCGTCCATCAATTCCACTATGCGCTTTGAAATGGGAAGTCCAAGACCCGTACCGCCGTACTTTCGCGATGTGCTGGCATCGGCCTGTTCAAAAGACCAAAACAGCCTTTCTTTTTGTTCTTCAGTTATGCCGATTCCGTTATCTGAAACACAGAATTGCAGCAAGCAATTGCCGTCTTCTTCCTTTATTAACTGCGAATCAAGCTGAATTGAACCCTCTTCCGGCGTGAACTTGAAAGCGTTAAACAAAAGATTTGTTATGACCTGCGAAAGCCTTTGATCATCGCCGATCAGCACAGCCGGTATATTTTCATCGGTGTTTACGCAAAAATTCTGCCTGCGCTTGACAACGTGGTAATTGCTGATGTCAATAACAGTCTGTATCATTTTTCCAAATTCAAAGCTGACAGGCGAAAGCTCAAGTTTATCAGCTTCAATCTTGGACATATCAAGAACATCGTTAATTATGCCAAGAAGGTGCTTTGAAGCCGCTTCAATCTTGTCAAAGGCATAGTCTTTTTTTTCTGTGCTGGCGGATAATTTGCCGATTGTTGTCATTCCGCTTATGGCGTTTATGGGAGAGCGGATTTCATGGCTCATTGTGCTTAGAAAAGCGCTTTTTGCTTTATTGGCTTTCTTCGCGGCCTCTTCCATCGATTTTCGTTCTGTTATATCACGGGAAATTCCCAATATTCCCACCAGCTTGCTATTTAATGAAAGAGGAATTTTATTTGTTTCAAAAAGCCGGACAGTTCCGTCATGGGCTGTAACGTATTCCTCATATTTATGTACCTTATTCTCCTGTATGACCTTACGATCCATAGACCTGAATTCATCCGCCATAACTTCCGGCATCCCAAGTCCGCTTTCATCATTTTTTCCAACAAGATCATTTTTATCATTTATGTTAAAATAATTTAAAAGACTTTTATTGCACCGCGAATAATTTAAATCCAGATCCTTGCAGAATAACAAATCAGGAATGGAATCAAACATCATCTGGAGCGTAGAGCTTTCCGCCGCCAGTTTTTCCTGAAATCTAAAAATCAAAATAATAAAAACTATCAGCACAACTATAATTATCAGGGTCACCTGAATAAAAAGCTGCGATATTACGCGCATTGCAGCATCTCTGTCCTGCAGCGTTAAAACAGACCATGAATCCGAAAAGCCTGGCAGGGTAATCGGCTCATAGCTCATGTAATAAATTACGTCTTTATAATTAACCAATTCAAGACCGCGGTTCCCGTTCATTACTGTTGTAATTACAGATTTAAAACCATCAGAGATATAAAACTCTTCATCTTCAGTGATAATGTTTCCGTCCGAACCCCGGAGCGCTTTTCCCGACGCATCCATTACAGCAGATGTGCGAACCAGCGTTTTATAGTTTGTAAGCGTCTCCAGATATTTATCATCAGGATGCGCAATCACAACGCCTTCGCCGTCAATTATAAACGAAAACATCCCGCCGCCGGGATTGGCAAATTTATTAACCAGCTCCTGCATATACGCAAGGCTTATATCAGCGCCGAAAATATGCGTCATCTCGCCATGATCATTGTACATGGGAATAAAAACAGACGTACACGGCATATCTGTTGTCACGGATATATATGAACGTGCGACAAAGGGCTGCATGGTTTTTGTTATCTGCAAAAACCACCACCGGTTGCTGCGGTCGCCCAATGTCCCTTCCGATCTGGAAACCTGAAAGCCGTAATTATGGGTTAACGAGTCCCTCATTGTATTCGTTACATATAAAAGTTCCAAAAAATCATTGCGTTCTGCGCTGTATGCGAGTATCGGAGATATCCCTGCGTTGGGACCGTTTGCAGGCGCATGAAGCGTATTACGGTTTAATGACAGCTCATAACTTAAATTATATGCGCCTTTCATAAAGGAATTCACTGTCTGCTGAATGGAGACAGATACCTTGCGCGTTTCGTTCTTGATTTGACTGTCATATGCCTGAGTTAGTATATAAATAGTTATCATGGGAATTACGACAAGCAGCGCCGCTATTATAAAAATAGAGATAATAAAATAGGGTGATACATGCGGTTTTCTGCGATTATTCTTAATAAACACCTTTTTATGATAACCGATAAAGCAACATTTTTCAAGAAGAATAAAACAAAAATTTATATTTTAAACAAAAACCTGCAGGCAAATGGCGGTTATTCATAAATATGTTAAATATTTGCAGCATTTCGGGCATAAAAAAAAGACTGCCCAGGATTTACTTCCCTGGACAGCCTCAATTAAAAATTTTTATTTTAGATATCCAGCGCTTCTCTTGCGTATGTAGCGCCTTCGAATTCTTTTTCACTTGTTTGGCGGAATAAAAGCGGTGACATTATAAGCGCTGATTTTATAATAACTCCCAGCAAGCGGTTGGCATTGCTCTTTGCTTTTTCCGGTTCTTTTACGCACTGTTTGCAGGCTTCCATAATGGGATTGTATACGGTCTGTGACCAGCAGCCTTCTTTGGGTGTAAGGTCTGTTGCCTTAAACTTTTCCAGCACGTTAACCTGTTGCTCCATCGCAGTTACTATCAAGAGCAAATCCTTCGACGATACCTTGTCGAGGTACTCAATTTTTGTGCCGCGAAAATCAAGCTTTTTTACTAATTTGTCCGCCTTGTTAATTAACATAAATGGCTTCTCCTTATTGAAATGATAGTTAGTATATCATGGTTTACCGGATTTTGTCCAGCATTTGTTTATTTTATATTCTTGTTTTTAACGTCTGTCCACATCTTCCTTCAGGCACTTTCCGTCGTATAGCAGGGATTGAAGCATATCGTTATTTTCTGACAGAAGCGCGTCCCTGTATTGCGTCAGGGATGCAATAAACAAATCAAGTTCATTTAATAGATTTTCACGGTTTTCCATAAAAAGCTCTGTCCACATTTTTTCGTTTAACCAGGCAACGCGCGTTAAGTCCTTGTAGCTCCCTGCGGAAAAACCCTTGTGTTTAAATACAGTCGGGCTTTTAATAAACGCATTGGATACAAGATGCGCCATCTGCGAAGTAAACGCTATCATTGCATCGTGCTTTTCCGCAGTGGTAACGGTCAGCTTTCCAAAACCCGCCGGCGCAAGCAGATTTTTTATTTTCTCAAGAAACAGGATATCGTCAAACACGGGCGGTACAATTATCATGGATGCGCCTTTAAACATGTTTACCTTGCTGTGTTTAAATCCTGACTGTTCTGTGCCTGCCATCGGATGACCGCCGACAAAGGTAAATCCATACCGCGCCGCCAGCTGAAACCCCGTGCTGCATACATTTTTCTTTGTACCGCAGCAGTCTATGACTGTCGTTTCCGGCGGTATTTTATCTGCAGTATTATTCAAGTACTCTACCGCAGCCTGCGGATACAGCGCTATAACGATAAGTTCACATTTGCGCAGCGTATCATTGTCCAGAGGAGCGTCAACTGCACCTGAAAGAACTGCAAAATCCATTATACTTTTATCAGTGTCGTGCGCAAATACCGTGTGCCCGTCAGCCTTATATGCCTTGGCGAAAGAACCGCCAATCAGCCCAAGCCCTGTAATACCTATGTTCATAATGTTTCGATCACCTTGCGTATCCGCCGGATTCCTTCGGCAAGGTCCGCGAATTGTTCCGGCGTAAGAGACTGCGCGCCGTCACACGCTGCATTCTGCGGATCATTGTGCACTTCGATAATCAGTCCGTCCGCGCCGCATGCAACAGCGGCCAGAGCAAGTGATTTCACATAACGGGACACGCCTATCGCATGGCTTGGATCAATTATTACAGGCAAGTGCGTTAAATCGCGCAGCACGGGGACTGCGGACAGATCGAGCGTGTTCCTTGTATATGTTTCAAAAGTTCTTATCCCTCTTTCGCACAGAATTATATCCTTATTTCCTTCCGCCATGATATATTCGGCGCTCATTAAAAGTTCCTGCAGCGTATTTGCATATCCGCGTTTCAGGAGAATCGGTTTTTTAACCTGTCCCAGTTCTTTTAACAATTCAAAGTTCTGCATATTGCGCGCGCCAACCTGGATTACATCAACATGTTCGAATAAGGGCAGATGAACAGCATTCATAATTTCCGTAACAATCGGCATGCCGGTTCTGGCTTTGGCTTCAAGTAAAAGCTCGATACCCTCGGAGCGCAGGCCCTGGAAGGCATAGGGTGATGTGCGCGGTTTGAAAGCTCCGCCCCGCAGCAGTGCGGCCCCGGAAGCCTTAACGCTTTCAGCCACGCTTATAATCTGATCAGGCGATTCCACCGAACAGGGACCTGCAATCACCTGAAAATTACCGCCGCCGATTTTATATCCGCCGATTTCTATTACAGTATCCCTGGGATGAAATTTTCTGTTAGCGCTTTTAAACGGTTCCGAGATTCGTTTAACGGATTCTACGATATCAAGTCCTTCTACAAGATCAACATCAACCTTGCTTGTGTCTCCGATTAAACCGATGATTGTCTGAAATTCCCCTTCGGAAAGATGCGTCTTTAATCCGCGCGCCTGAAACCATGACACCAGGCCCTCTATCTGCTGCTCCGTTGCTTCCGGTTTTATTACCGCTATCATATTGTATCTCCTCTTATAATCGTCAAACAACATATCCGGTAACATTATGTCCAGAAATCAGCAAATAGTATACGGGAGCCATTAAAAACCAAAACGCCAGATGCCGGTTTTTCCGTACAATACAAGATAAAGATCATGTATGCCGCAAATTTTCTTCAGGCTTGTTCCGGCATAGGCCCAAACAGGCCGGCGCCGCGGGCTGTTGGGATCAAACTCATAAAAGCTTATTTCACCTGTGTCCGGAACATTTACGGTTCCTGCAAGATCCCCGTCCGGCGCATCAAGGCGAATCTCTATGCGGCTGGCTTCAAGACCGGGTATCCGGCTTGTGCCCTGAACAATGGCGGAAAAATGCGAAACACCCGCAGAAAAATCCAGTTTTGCATAACGAATCCAGCCGCTTGCTTTCTCGCGTTCATTGTTAAACACAGCGGCAATGCCGCTGCCGCGTTTTTCGTGAAGAAAACAGTTTGAGTAATCATCGAATCTTTCCGCATAAATTTGGCCGGAAATTTTCCGCGGAAATAAATTCTCACCCTTAATTTCAAAGCCGCCTGTCAAGCGTATATCCTGTGATGATGCGCCGGCAAGAACTGTACAATAACATGATTCAACGCAGAAACATCCGCGGTAACTGTCCCAGACTGCAAGTTCTTTTACAGCTAACTCAAAACGGACAATCCTCTCTTCGCCTGAAGCAAGAAAAAGCCTGTCAAAACATTTTAAGCTTTTATTCGGACGGCGGAAAACAGAGCCGGAAATGCTGACATAAACTTGCGCAACTTCCTCTGCATCCATTCCCTTGTTTTTTAATTTAAAAGAAACGGCAACAGTATCATTTTCCCCCGCGGCAGTTTTATCCAGAACCAAATCCGAATAGGTAAAATCGCTGTAACTCAATCCGTGGCCGAAGGGCCATAAAACATTTCCTGTAAAATATTGATACGTGGTACCGGCGGAGATAATGTCGTACTCCATTATAGACGGAAGCTGTTTTTCATCCTCGTACCAGGTAAGGGGAAGCCTTCCTGCGGGAGAATGGCTGCCGCCGATAATATCCGCAAGGCCGCCTCCTGTCTCCTGAATGCCGGGAGCCATCCATATTATCGCAGGAATTTTTTCTGAAATATCTTTGCATGTATACGGATATCCGGAAATCAACACCAGCGCCAGATTCTTATTAACATCCAGAACATGATTTAAAAGTTCCTCATGTCTGGGAGGAAGATTCATGCCCGGCCTGTCTATGCACTCGCGGCCGTTTATCATCGGATTGTTTCCCGTAACAAATATAACCTGCTCTGCTTTTGCCGCAGCTTCAACAATGCCGGGAAGACATTCATGTTCTGTTTTCATCCTGAACAATTCACCGCTAGCCGGCAGAGGATCATCGTGTAACAGAATTTTTCCCTCATGCTCCGGCGCGGCAAGGCTGCGGTTGTCAAATGTACGCAGCAGCACAAGGCCGTCTTCCTGAGGCACCAGATTAAAAATCGAAAAATTAAACCATGAATGAGAACTTTTTCCGCTGGCTGTAATTATACATTGATCTTCATCCCTGCTTAGACTCTTAAGCACCTGCTCTGGAACCGGCGGAGGCTCAGCTTTTCCCGGGTCCCTTCGCCAGTAAGGAGATTCCAGCAGCAGGCCGCTTTCAACATCGGTAAGCGTTTGCGCACCCCAGCCCCAGTCTTCCCTGTAAAAACGCGCAGGAGTCTGCCCCTGCTTTCCTATACACAGCAGCCTGCCTTTTTTATTGCCGGTGTCAGCTAACACAACAGGCCTTCCGTCGCTTGAAGAAAAGGAAACAATATCGCGGAAATCGGCATGGATTATCCTGTTCCTGCCGTACAATTCCTGCAAGCCTTCCAGGGGAGTAACAACGCTTTTTGGAAAACCTGTATACCAGTCAAGATGAACAACGCCGGACAAGGGCCCGATTACAGCGATTGTTCCTTTTACAGAATCCGGCTTTATAGGAAGCATGCCATTATTTTTAAGCAGTACAACAGATTTTCTGACAGCCTCGCGTGACAGCCTGCAGTACTCATCCTTCATAAGACTGCTTTCATCAATCGCATCATAGGGGCAGTGTCCGGGCGGATCAAAATGACCAAGGCGGAACCTGATGGAAAGTATTCGCTTTAAATGTTCATCCAGATCTTCTTCACTAATCAATTTCCTGTCCAGCGCTTCCTTTACGGCAGGCAGAACATGTTCAGGTGAATCTGTCATGTTATCCGCACCGTTTTTAAGAGATGCTGCCAGGGTTTCCGCATGAGCATCAAAATAATGGTGCATGGTAACAGTCTGCAGAAAATCTTTGCCGTCGGTTACAACATGCCCTTCAAGTCCCCATTCATTTTTTACAATGCTGTTTAACATGGGATGAAGCATCATGGGAATACCGTTGACTTCATTGTAAGCTGTCATTAATGAAACTGCCTTTGCATCTTTTATTGCTGTTTTAAAAGGAGCAAGATAATACTCATGCATGCAGCGCACAGGGATGGAACATGAACAGCTTCCCCTGTCTTTTTCGTTGTTATTCGCAAAAAAATGTTTTGGCCCGCAGCTTACACGCAGGTAAAAAGGATCGTCTCCCTGAGCGCCGCGTATATATGCAGATGATAATTCGCCTGTAAGAAAGGGATCCTCTCCGTAACCTTCTTCCGTGCGGCCCCAGCGCGGATCCCGCTCCAAATCTATTGTAGGCGACCAAATGGCAAGCCCGCCCGATCTGTCATGGATCTTGTAGTAAACGCGGGCTTCGACTGCGGCTGCCTCGCCGATTTTTTTTAGCAGCTGCCTGTCCCATGCGGCGGCAAGCCCTATGGTCTGGGGAAAAGTTGTATTGTGCCCTTCGCGATCCACAAAACCATGAGCGCCTTCAGCCCCGATTTTCCAGGCTGCAATACCAAGCCGTTCTACCGCCTGGTTATGAACCGGTATAAAGCCGGATTTTTCTTCAAGGGTAAGCCGGGAAATTAAATCGCAAATGCGTTCCTTAAGCGGTAAAGAAGGATTATTAAAAGGAAATTGAAAATTCATAATTATCATTATAATGATGAATGGCCGTTTTTGTACAGAATCTTCATATTTGACATTTTTTTATTAATTAAATAAAATGAACCTGGTTTTGAGAAACTAAATACCAATAATAAATTTTTAAGGAGCCCTCTCATGGCACAGCGCGAACCCTGTTCGTATCAATTTCAGACCGAAGTGAGCCGGTTGCTGCACCTTATTATTCACTCCCTTTATTCCAACAGGGAAATTTTTCTGCGGGAGCTTGTTTCCAATGCATCAGATGCGCTGGACAAACTTAAATATCTTACCGTAGCGGATGAAGCTTACAAATCGCTCAATTTCGATCCCAGAATCGATATTTCCTTCAATAAAGAAGGCAAAACGCTTAGCATTTCCGATAACGGAATCGGCATGAATGAGGCTGATCTTATCGACTCCCTTGGAACTATTGCGCGTTCCGGTACAAAGGCATTCCTTGAAAAACTTGCCGAGGATGCAAAAAAAGATTCCAACCTGATCGGGCAGTTCGGCGTGGGTTTTTATTCGGCCTTTATGGTTGCGGACAAAATCGAAGTGACAAGCCGCAAGGCAAATGAAGATACTGCCTGGAAATGGTCAAGCGACGGCAGAGAGGGTTTTGAGATTGAAGGCGCCCAGCGGGACAGCCAGGGCACAACAGTGCTTCTGCACCTCACAGATGAGGGAACAGAATACGCTAACAGATGGTCAATCGAGGATATTATTAAACGCTACTCCAACCATGTGGCATTCCCCATTTACCTTACCTATGATGAAAAAGAGTGGGACGATAAGGGCAGCGAAAAAGGCAGCAAAACAAAAACTGACAGAATCAATTCCGGGACAGCTATATGGCGGCGCGCAAAGTCGGAATTAAAAGAAGATGACTACAATGAATTTTACAAACAGCTCGGCCATGACAGCGATGCTCCCCTGCACTACATTCATACAAAAGCCGAAGGAACCCTGGAGTACTCCACTTTGTTCTATGTTCCGAAGAAAGCGCCTTTTGATTTATACAATGTTGATTACAAGCCCGGCGTTAAACTTTATGTGAAACGGATATTTATAACAGACGACGACAAGGAATTGATGCCGACATATCTGCGTTTTGTACGCGGCATCATCGATTCTGAAGATCTTCCCCTCAATGTAAGCCGTGAAATTCTGCAGCAGAATAAAATACTTCATAATATTAAGAACGCTTCCGTAAAAAAACTGCTTTCCGAGTTCAGGCACATGGCGGATAACGCAGTCTCCGGCGGAGATGAGGCTAAAGAAAAATGGGAAACTTTTATTAAACAGTTCAACCGTCCGCTCAAAGAAGGGCTTTATCAGGATTTTGCGAACCGCGAAGCCATTCAGGAACTTGTACGTTTCAAAAGCACTACAACCGAAGGCTGGACAAGTTTTGCCGATTATGTAAACCGCATGAAAAGCGATCAAAAGCACATTTATTACATAACAGGCGGCGATGAAAGAACCCTCCGCTCTTCTCCGTTACTGGAAGCATACCGCGCAAAAGATATCGAAGTCCTTATTATGGATGATGATATTGACGATCTTATTATTCCCACGCTTCACAGCTACCGTAAGGAAATACCCGGCGAAGATAACAAAACAGAAAGCCAGAGCTGGGATTTAAAAGCTGTTAACCGCGCGGGCGCCGACGAAGAGTTAGGTGAAAAGAAGGACAAGACAGCTGAAAAAGAAGCAAAGCCTGTTATTGAAAAAATAAAGAAGGCCCTTGGAGACCGCGTAAAAGATGTAAAACTTTCCCGCCGGCTTCATGATTCGCCCTCATGCATTGTGGCCGATGAAAACGATCCGTCAATGCAGATGGCCCAGATGCTTAAGGCAATGGGGCAGACTTCGATGCCGGAAATAAAGCCAATTCTGGAAGTAAACGGCGAGCATCCTGTTGTTATGAGCCTTAGGGACATTGAAGATGAAGAGCGCATTGCGGATGTTTCCGGAGTGTTATTCGATCAGGCGCTTTTGGTTGAAGGCGTTAAACTGAAAGACCCTGCGGATTTTGTCAAACGGCTGAACCGCCTGCTGTCAAAATAACTTAAGAATAAAACTCCTGCATGACATAGAAGGCTGGTTTTTTTGACTTGCGATCTGCGTCTATCAAACCCTTACGGTTAAAACCTTCCTGATAGCGGTTGAACCTGCGCGGGCAGCGGAAATCGTAGAGTATCCACGGGGTGATTCCGGCAATGTACGGGCATTTTTTAAATGTCTCAACCTGTTTTTCGTAAATGTGTTTTTGCTTGTCCTCTGTCCACAGTTCTTCTGCGGTTCCGCGGTGTCCAAGGCGGGCATCGCCTCCAAACTCGCATATGACAACAGGTTTTTCCGGATTTGAAATTTCCAGCATCTTCGGCAGTTTATCAAAATCCGGATCGTACCAGCCGTAATATTCGTTTATGCCTATTACATCAAGGTGATCTATAAGCCTGTCCTCAATTTTTAATTTTTCATGTTTGATAAGACAGGCCGCTGATACAAGGCGGGATTCATCAAGTGCCTTCGCTTTTTCCGCAAGGCGTGACATAAATGAAAGGCGCGAATCGGTGTCGGCATTTTCATTTCCTATTGACCATATTATTACGCTTGCGCGGTTTCGATCCCTTAGTATAAGTTCTGCAAGCTGATTTTCCGCATCATTATATGTGTCCGGGTTGTCAAAGGCTATTGCCCAATAAACCGGAATTTCTTCCCATAACAGCACGCCTTCTTCATCGGCAATGCGGGCGAAACGCGGATCGTGGGGATAATGCGCAAGCCGCAGATACATGCCGTTCATCTCTTTTAAATCGCGGATTGTCTTACGGATTATTTTCTCTGTGGTTGTTTTACCAAGAGTAATATGATCTTCGTGAACGCAGACACCCTTTAAAAATATTTTCTTTCCGTTAAGAAATATTTCCTGTCCTTTCGCTTCGATTATTCTAAAGCCGATTCTATCATTTACAGTATCGCTGTGCGCATTTGCATCCAGGGTAAACGTGACATCGTAGAGCTTTGGATTTTCAGGGCTCCACAACTGCGGACTGGCAGGAATTTTTATTTTTGCTTTTCCGTTTATTACAGGAATATCATTACATATATTAAGGCCGGGGATTTCCATGCGAAGGTTTGCGTTAAGCTGCCCATCTTTGGTATTTTCAATATATACATCCGCTGATATTGCAGAAGAATCAAGCCGGACAAACCAGTCCTTAATGTAAACAGGCGGAAGACGGACAAGATAAATGTCCCTGTAAATGCCGCCGTAATTAAACCAGTCCGTATTTTCCATGGGAAGGCGCAAAGGACTTCTGCGGGCATCAACTGATACTACTATGCGGTTGTCTCCGCGGTTTACAATATCTGTAATATCAGCATTGAACGGAGTGGAAGCGCCGTCGTGCGTTCCCGCAATTTTCCCGTTAAGAAAAACCGTTGTCCTGTACGCCGCTCCTTCGAAACGAAGCAGCAAGCGCTCTCCTTCTTCCTGCGCAAAATATCTGAAAGTTCTTGTGTAAACTCCAAAGCCCTCAAAGTAATAAAGTTCCGGTTTTAATAAATTCCAGGAAGAAGGAACAGTAATCTGCTCCAGGCTTTCCCAGTCAAAATCCAGAGGAAGCTCGCGTCCCTCTGCGTTTAAGCGTCCCTGTCTGAACCAGCCTTGTCTGCGGCAGGTGTCGTAGAGATCCGCTGCAAATCTCCATTTGCCGTTTAGGGATTCAGTCCTTCGCCCGGTAATGTTTACAAGCTGCGAAGCTGTAAGGCGGGACTGCAGATACTCATTTTCATAATCGCTGTTATGAATGCCTGGGGTGAAGTTCTCCGGTTTTTCTTTCATTACTTTCACGTATATTGCATTAATATTGATGTGTCAATATTAAACTGTTAACAGAAGACAGTATGCTGTACTTTACGGCAATGCAGGGGTATAATAGAATGAATTGCGCGTATATTAAGGAGGATTAAAATGAATATATCGAATATTCTTAATAAAATTAGTTTTTTTAAAGGCAAGAAAAAATCTACGCAGATTATCGGGATTATTGCATTAGTATTGATAGCCTTATTTGTCTCTTCGAATGATAAGGCTCAATCGCTTCTTACAAAAATAAGACAAACAGCGGAAGTCATTGCCGGTACAGAATTAACGCCGGAAGAAAACGAGATGGCTCCATCTTCCTCCCCGGCATCATCATCTGATTCCTCATCTTCGTCCGTGTTTCCTTCGTTAACGCCGAATTACTCAACAACAAACAGTGAGAATTTGTGGCTGGAAATAAGGCAGGGGTTCGCAGACGGAGATGAAGCTGCAGATCACGAAATTCGTGAAAGAGCCAGGCAGAGGCTCGAACAATAAATAAAAGCAATTTATTGTTTTATCAGGAATCTCAGCAGCGCTCCTGCGCAAACCAGCGCAAACTCTTTGGCGTTTCTTACTTCGCCTGCCTTTGCGCCTGCTTTGTTATACGCTACCCCAACATTACCCTCTACCTTAACAGTGCCTATTTTATATTCTTCGATAAGCTCTTTCGCTTTTGCCTCTGTTTTACAAATGCCTGCCGACATCATATCGTCGCGCGGAAACCCTTTCTTATCACCTTTGAACAAAACAACTCCGTCTGATGTGACAGCGCTGTCAATCTGAACCATTTCACCGCCCATGGCAGTCATGCTGGCAAAGTTTTTAATAACGCAGGAATCATCATCAAAGTTAAAAGGAGCATTAACAAATATTTGTCCCTGATAACGTATGTGGCGATTTGTATCGAAAATATAAACGTGGCCTCTTCTGTTTCTGTAAGTAATTTCGCTGGTGCGGAAAGGATCCCCGCTGCTCTGCCAGCCCCTATAATCGCCGCTGCTTATCGAGCCAATCAGATTACCGCTTGCATCATGGCATGTAATTGATGTTTCTTTGGATGGTGTTCTTGCCTCTTTATCCGCTTTAACCATTTTTTCCAGATCCTGCCAGTATTTTGTATTGCCAAAACTAATTTCTTTTGTATCTCCTCTTGCTACATAAACCTGGTCATGAAAGGCATTTTCATCGAGCTTTACGCCGGCGGGAACTGTTACGCCAATCAGCAGCTTGCTTGAAAACGCAAACCTGCCGGCGGACACTACACGGCTGCCTAAAATAACTTTAGTTATTTCCAGACCCGGAAAAGCAGATTTGCCGATTTCCGTTGCGCCCCTGATCTCTACTCCGGTAAGTTTATTGTCTATATACGCATTTTCTCCGATTTTTTTAACTGTTTCTGGAATTGTTATATTGCCGGAAAGCTCGTTCGCCGAAAATGCGCTATCCTTAATTGTTGTGACGCTTGCCGGAAGCGTTATATTTGCAAGTTTATTTCTTCTGAATGCCCCTGCCCCTATGGTTGTAACACCGTCACAAATCGTTACGCGCATAAGTTCATTGCTTTCAAACGCGCTTTTTCCGATAGTTTTTACGCCGGATGGAATGGTAATTTCTGTCAGCTTGTTTTCCCTGAATGCAGCCTCGCCAAGTGTTTTAAGATTGGGAGGGAGCGCAAGAGAAGGAATCTTGTTACCGAGACTTTTACTGCCGCTGCCTGCAAATGCCGACTCACCTATTTTTGTCAGGCTGTTTGGAAAAGATACTTTTGTTATAAAGTTTGCAAAAAACGCGCCATCTCCGATTTCGGTAACGCCTTCGGGGATTGTAACTTCCTTAAGCTGATTGCTCCTGAACGCATCTTCACCGATACTCTGCACGCCGGATGAAATTGTTATACTCGCTGCGCTGATACTGTAAAATGCTTTTTTTCCGATTTTTTTGATACTGCCGGGTATGACAATATTGGCGATTTTACTTTTATCATCATTTATTCTTTTGACATTTGTAAACGCCTCTTCGCCGATTTCTTTAATTCCCTCTCCAAGGACTATGTTTTCAAATTCGTTATTCGCAAACGCGCTCTCGGCAATTGATGCGACGCTGCCGGGAATATTTACAGCAGTAAGTTTATTATCATAGAACGCCCACTTTCCGATAGATGTAATGCCTGCAGGTATTGTTACGCCTGTAAGTCCTTTTTTTGATAATGCGCTTTCGCCGATTTCAAAAACAGGCATTCCCTGAATTTGCGGCGGTACCTCAACGGAGGCTGATGTTCCCTCATAACCTGTTATTACTGCGCAGTTGCCGCTTATTTTGTATAACCAGAATCCGTCTTTATATACTTTCGCAGCATTGTACTTATTGGCTGTTTCCCCTGCTGCTGCTTTCTCTTTTTCAAATTTCTTTATAAGACTTTCTGCATCTCCTATTTTCCATTTATCAGATAAATTCGAAGGATCAAGTGACGGATCAACAAATGGTTCTGCAAGACCTGTTCGTGCACCGCATTCACTGCAAAACCATTGTTTTTCTGTTGGCATTTTTCCGCAGTTGCATACTGCTGGAACATACTTAACCTGCGGAGCAGCGGCAGGTTCCGGAGCTGCAGCTTTTACCGCTTCTTCCTGCGCTGCCCAGGCGCCGGGTGTACCGCCAATGCCTTTCAGCGCATTCACCCAAAAATCAAGTTTTTTAGAAGCAGGGAAAATATCACCCTGGATTTCAAGACCGTTAAAAATCATGTTTGGAATATTATCAGGCTGACCTGCATAATTGACAGCTAATTGTTCCTTTACAGCTTTCTTTGCCTGTTCAATTTGATCACTCATAAATTCCTTAATATCTTAGTCGTCATAATCAAAATCGTCAAAAGTGAATGTAAGCCTTCTGTCCTGTGCCCGCGTTATATTAACGCCCATTCTTGTGTATGTATCATCATCTGTGTCAACAAGACAAATATCGTAAACGCTTGCTTCAGATAAAGGCCATTCCATTCTAAAAGTTACAGACTCGCCGTTCCTGACAGTTCTGCCTTTTAACCAGTCTTGTCCCCAATAATCATCAAAATCAGGACTGATATACATTTCGTACATAGGATATCCTGTATTATTAACGATTGTTATTTCCGGAAATGCAGTTTGCTGCGCTGATGCGAAACCTGCAATTAAGACAAATAAAAGCAGACCTAAAAAGATTTTTCTCATTTTCAATTACCTCCTGTGATTTTTAATGTAAAAACAACATTTCATCGCCGTAGATTCTTATTTTATTAATTCTGCTGTCTGGGTTAAAATCTGATACTTCAAGTTCCATAATTGTACTTCCGTCCCACTCTGTCAAAAAATCGCTTTTGTCCAATAGGAATTGAATTCTTGGGTATTGATCCGTTTCCAGCCAGCACTTGTCGCTTACATATGTATAAAAAATACCAAAATCGGGATAAGCGCCTGCAAATTCTTCTATGGTTGAATTAACTCCAATACTTTTATTTGTTTTAACCATATCGGATATTACCAGTATCTCTTCCCCGAAGATATTCATTAAATCATGCCCGTTTTTTTGAACCAAATATAAGGGATACTCATAAATATCAGGATCCCCTTCATAGCCTCTTAGCATAATACCTTCTCTTATCGAATAATCGTCTATATTAAAAGGTATGCTCTCTCCTGTAAAAAATATATCAACGCTGCCTTGCCGCATAATTTGATAAAAAGCCTGCCTTGCCAATACTGTTGGGTCTCCTTCTTCATAGTAAATTTCATCAGAGCTTTCATATGTAAAGGAAAATTGAGACGGATCACCTGCAGGCCCAACCCATTCATAATAACGCATCAAATACATATTCTGATCATCCCAGGCAAGACGCCTTGTTGCAGGATCGTATGTAAAAATAAAAGCCTCATTATTCATTTCAGCATAACCCGTGCCAATTTCCTGCATATAACCGGAGCTAAAATGATAAATGTAATTATCCGCTTTGGATAAAAATCCGTAATAAACAAACATTCCTGCATAAGAGAATATATCAGTATAAACTACGCCTTCATAATTTTTTAATATACTCAATACAGATGTAGTTGGATATGTAAGCCTTTCTTCTTCGTAAGTATCTCCGGATATTTTATCGCTGCTTTCAATATAACGCCACTCGCCGAAGATACTAAAATCGCCGCCGGCTGGTTCAGCCCTGCGCGTACAAGCTGTAAAAGTTAATGCCAAAATTAAAATAATTGCGGCGGCTGCTATTGAATGCCTTTTCATACTGTTTCCTCTTATCCATTGCCCCTATTGTGTTTTTCTGAATGTTCCCCACAGGAAAGTATTGTAATGCCATTCATGGTCCCCTTCAAAGGATCCTATTTCCAAAACATCGCCGTTTATTGTTGCCTTTGCATGCGAACTATCATCATTACCCGTGCTAATCGTCAGTGTTCTTCCGTCAAAATTGTATGTAAAAGTATTCCTGCCTCCTGCAACAGAAGTCCCTCCTTCCTCATGAAAAATATTCGGTTCCAGGAACATTAGAGTATTTAAATCACTTACCCAGGTTCCATGCAAGCGGCTGTTCTGATTTTGCGCCTGAGGCGGAGCGCCTGCAGGTCCGGCCCATTCATAATATGATACAGACATCATGCTCTCACCGTCTTCCTGACCGAAACGCCCGGTAGCCGGATCGAATGTAAGAGTATCGGTCATTACATATTCACCGTATTCACTTACCGACAAATAAGTAAAACGATAAACGTAATTTCCTGTTTCCGTTAAATCCCCGTAATAAATATTTTCGCCTCTTACAAATTCGACTATTGCACTGGAACTTTCGTTTTCAAATATACGTAATACAGACCCGTGCTTCCAGTCTTCTGCGTAAATATCTCCGGTATTAAATCCGGTTATAACATAACGCCACTCACCGTAGATATTATAGTCGCTAGTGGCCGCACTTGCAGAAGCTGCAGTTCCGGAAGGAGCTACGGGGGGAGAGCCTGCATATCCCGCCCATTCAAAATATCGTTCCACTGTATGGTCTGCTTCAATGAGCCGCTTTTTTACCGCATCGTATCCAAAAATAAATGTATAAGGGCCTTGACCTTCAATATTAAATATTTCTCCGCTCTCTAAATCTAAACGGGAATAAGCGTTAAATTGATACCAATTATCATTGCCTCCCAGAAGAAGCCCGTAATAAACAGAGTTTGCGAATTCGATAATGCAACTGCCGTCGCCGTCGTGTATGGTTATTATGTTTAACCCGTCTTCGTGCCATGTTTCATCGTGTTCTACATCGGCGCTTCCTGTGTAACGCCACTGCCCGTAGATGCTGAAATCTGCGTCCGCAGCCTTGCGCGTACAAGCCATTAGTAAAATCGCTATAACTGCAATTGCTACAATTGCTGCGATTGTTGTTATATTTAAATATTTTTTCATAAAATCTCCTTTCGCCATTAATATATTACACTATTTCTATAAGAATTTGTTTTTTAATTCCCGGTCAAACCCTCTAAATCCACATAATATTTTCTATCATCCTGCGGGTGGAGATAAACCTTTACCTGCTTTCCTATATAAATTTCAAGGTTATCATTCTTAATGCTCCATGATTTGTAGGTTCCCTTAATTTCACCTGTGACCGGTTCCATAACTGCACATTTAATATAATAGTAGGGATGGGTACTCGCTCCCCCGTAAGATACCGATACTGAATAGTCTTTTTCAGCAGCAATTACCTGCGCATATACCGTTTTGCCATGCTGCTTAAGATACTTTTTGAGCGCTCCTTTCCTCCTGACATTATTAAGAAAGAAAAGCCCCATAATAAAGAAAAAACCGCCTACACCGATAAAGAAGGGTCCCACAGCAGTATCACCCTTCGATCCGGTTTTGACATTCCAGTGTTCGCCCGGAATGTAATAAAGGGTGATTTCATCGCCTATACTAACACCCGACTGGAAGCTCACTGTGTTTTCATATTTCACGCCGTTTACCACATAATCAACGCTTAAAATACGGCGTGTGCGTGTTTCGTTGCCGCTGCGGTATCTTTCAACTCCAATATCAACAATAACACCCTCGACTGAAACGGCTTCAGCATTGAAACGGGCGTTGGTTTTTATCAAATTAAAACCCATTACAGCAAGAAACGAACCTAAAAAAATAAAGACTGAGCCTACAAAGATAATAGCGAAATTTGCATTATTTTTCATTTCATACCTTCCTAAAAAATTTTAATACAGTTTACATTTTTCCCTGTATTTATTTTTTCTTTTTACTATATTACACCATTTTTATGAGAATATGTTGATGATTAATTTACAAACCAAAAATATTGACAGCTGTTCCAAAAATAGAACAGCTGCCTTTCTAGTAAATTTCCATTGGGCCGCGGACAATACGGAATCCAATTACCCAGTTAGCTGAACCGGGATTGTCACTGTTCCGGACTACGCTTCGCACGTTACCTGCAGCATTGCTCCAGCCTCCGCCGCGCCTTACGCGTTCAGCTCCGCTGGAAGGGCCTCTCGGGTTATCGTGAAGATCAGCAGGATTTGAAGCTATATAATCTTTATATGAAATAAATCTGTCCCAGACCCATTCGGACACATTCCCGCTCATGTCGTATATGCCCAGGGCATTCGGAGCTTTCGATCCTACCGTTTGAGTAGCCTGATAACCTGACGGCTCCGCTCTGACTGTTTCATTGTACCACGCTACATCGCTTGCATTATTGCTGCCTGAATATATGTAATTTCCGGGTGTGCCGTTTCCTCCCCTTGCCGCATATTCCCATTCTGCCTCTGTCGGAAGGCGGTAACCGTTAGGATTGCCGCTGTTCCAAGTCACAGCAGCATCGTTTATCGGATAAATCGTATACGGAGGAGTTCCGGGCAGAGCTGCAGAAGGCCTGCTTATGCCTGTCATTGTATAAACCTGATCAAGCCCGGCATTTACCCTTGTAAGTTCAATGCAGTATTCAATTGCATCATACCAGGACACCCTCTCCACGGGGCGGAAAGTATTTCTGTTAAATTGACTGGGGTTAACATTCATTAAATAATGATACCCTCTGTTTGTATCCGGCGAATTTATTTGAGTCACAGGATATCTGCTGATATAAAAACCATCCAGGGTTACTCTGCGTACCGGGTAGGAATGATAAGCCACAGGGCTGCCTGCTACGCCTGAATCGCCCATGATAAAACTTCCTCTTGGAACCCAAACCATATCAGGTTCAGGCGGAACCCATCTGGCGTAGAGGTTAAGAATCTTGGCGCCTTCGCCTGTCGGATCGCTTGTATTGTTATCGTCTAATCCGGTATCAAAATCCCAGGGCTCAAGAACGGAGCGGAAAGCCGGATTATTTACATTTACAGGATTAGCGTTGCGATCAGGATGATAGTCCCAGCGCAGGAATGACCAGTTTGATGTATCTCCTGCCGGAAGAGGCGGCATAAAAGGTTCAATTACCTTATCCTGGAAATTATGATGCTGTATTTCCAGCAAGGCATCAATATAAACCTGGTGAGGCGATCCTCCGCTTGGATTCCCTAAAAAGAAATTGACAACATAATCTGAACTCTCCCATCTGGCATACAGAGTTCTGTTAGATGTCACTATACCGTTAAAGTCCCAGCGTCTTTCATCGGCATAAGTTGTGTCCGTGTACCAGCCATTCAGATAGTAACCAGGTCTTGGAGGAGCGGTGATAACCGGCATATGAATCATTTCACCGTGATAAACATATTGAGGTTCAGCAACATCATCAGCGTCATCTGAATTGAAAGTAATTCTGTACGGATTCATGCTCCATCCGGCGTAAAGATACAGCGGATCAATTCCAATAATTTCATCGGGCTCTTCTATTCTGTATGCTGAAAAATTAATTTCACTGCCGGGAGTACAAGCCGGATCAAAAAACCAGCCTCTGAAACTATACCCCGGCCTTGACGGCGCGCCAGGATATAAGATTGAGTTGCCTATGGGAATTGTAAAATTAGTACGCGGCATATCATTGCCGCCGTTTACTTTAAAAACAACAGTGCGGGTCACAGGCGCATACCTTGCAAAAAGCGTCATGTTCTCTGTGACCGGAGTGTTAAAGTCCCATAGATATTTTAAATGCCACCCTTCTGCGTGCATGCTTCCGTTAACTGTATACCAGCCGGCAAAGACCCGGCCGTCTCCTGACTGCGGATTGCCAGGCTGGGAAATAAAATTGCCGTGTATTATTGACTGATTTGCAGGAGCGGATGCGGCAGAAGGAGTTATCACAAAATTAACAATATAGATGTTTATAACCCACTTTGCATAAAGAACCATATCTTCGTTAACGCGGTAATTAATATTTGAGAAGTTCCATTTATATTGATATGTATCTTCCGTGTACCAGCCGTCGAATGAATAACCTGTTCTGACAACAGGGCCCGGATCCTGAACAAGGCCGTCATGAGGCACGGCAAATTCCGTACGCGACATTTCCGAGCCGTCGGGGCGTCTTCCGCCGTTAGTTTCAAATCTTACATTATGGGTATGAAGAGCCCAGCCTGCATAAAGCGTTCTGTTGCTGTTAACCGGAGCGCTGAAGTCCCATTCTTCAGTATAATCCGGATCCGTATACCAGCCGGCAAAACCGCTTGTGTCTTCCAGCTGCGGCGGATTGACAGGCTGAATAATTTTCCCGCCGGCTGCCACTACCTGGGGAGATATAACAGTGTCAGAGGGAATCGTTACAAAATTTATAACATATCTGCTTACTCTCCATACGGCAGTAAGCGTAATAAAACCATCATCATCTACATCGTCTTCTTCCGTTACTGGCCGCGTCTCAACATCCCATTCTGTATTTTTCTCGCAGAACCATCCAAGAAAACCATAGCCATTTCTGTTTACCGGACGCAGTCTTCCAATTGTGCTGCCCCAGGCTATATTCAAATCCCTTGGCTGCGGCCCTTCTCCCAGTAAAATATTAGGCTCAAAATCCAGATTAAAACGCACAACGCCGAAGTTTTCTCCCTTTCCTCCGGGTTCTACGGGAGGCTCAACAGGAATAACAGGTTCAACAGGCTCTGTCTGAGACAGCCATCTGGCATAAAGTATCCTGTTATCTGTCACCGGCGTATTAAAATTCCACAGATACTTTAGATGCCATCCTTCTTCATGTGTTTCTCCGTCGACTGTATACCAGCCGGCAAAAATGCGGCCATCATCGAGCTTAGCCGGATCGTTAGGTCTGACAATTGTATTGCCGTGAGCTATTGTCTGAGAAGGAGGCGCAGCTAATGCCGAAGGAACTATTATAAAACTGACATTATATACGTTTTGCACAAACTTTGCGTAAAGTATCCTGTTACTTGTCACCGGCGTATCAAAATTCCATAGATACTTTAGATGCCATCCTTCTTCATGTGTTTCTCCGTTGACTGTATACCAGCCGGCAAAAACGCGGCCATCATCGAGCTTAGCCGGATCGTCAGGCCGGTTAACCGGATCTCCATGAGCTATTGTCTGAGGGTGAGGTGCAACTAATGCCGAAGGAGCTATTATAAAACTGACAATGTAAATGTTTTGCACAAACTTTGCATAAAGAATCATATCGTTTTGAACAGGATAATTTGAGAAGTTCCATTTATATTGATATGTATCTTCCGTGTACCAGCCGTCGAATGAATAACCTGTTTTTATAACCGGGCCGGGATCCTGAACAAAGCCGTTATAAGGCACAACAATTTCTGTGCGGGTTAATAATGAGCCGTCGGGGCGTCTTCCGCCGTCAGTTTCAAATTTTACATTGCGTATATCAAGAACCCAGTTGGCGTAAAGAGTTATGTTATCATTAACCGGAGTATTAAAGTTCCATGCGGCGGTATATTCCGGATCTGCAAACCAGCCGGCAAAACCTCGGCTGTCCGGAAGCTGCGGCGGATTCACAGGCTGAATAACTCTTCCGCCTGCAGCCACTAACTGAGGAAATATTTCAGCATCAGATGGCTCAGTTACAAAACTGACAATATATTTATCAACGCTCCACACGGCAGTAAGAGTTATATATCCGTCACTGTCTGTGTCGTCTGCTTCCGTTACAGGCCGCGTCTCAACATTCCACTCGATATTATTCTCGTCAAACCATCCAAGAAAACCAAATCCGTTTCTGTTTACCGGGCGCAGCCTTCCGATTATGCTGTCCCAGGCTATTGTCAGGTCTCTTGGCTGCGGCCCTTCACCTAACAAAATATTCGGCTCAAAACCAAGATCAAAACGCACAACGCCGAAATTATCTCCCTTTCCTCCGGGTTCTGCAGGCTCCTCTGTTTCGCTTTCGGCTTCGGACTCGGACTCCGGCCACCATTTTTCCATTATGGGATTTTGACATGCAGAAGAAAAAATGCAGAACAGTACAATCAAAAAAACTGCAATGCAGTTAAAACTTTTTTTGTTAAATATTTTCATAATAACCATGTATTTTGAATAATCAAAATATCTCCTTATAAAACAAATTATTTTATTCATAAAGCTTTTAAATTAAAATGCCTTGGTACATTATAATATAGATTGATTAAAAGTCAAAAGTAAAAATGCGGTTTTATCATGATTTTCCGCAGGTTTTAATTCTTGACAATATTCTTGACAATAGCCTTGTATCATTTTAATCTGAATTGATATGACAGCATTATCTGAATTCAATGTACGCTCAGGCGGTGAAACTGACTGGATTAATATTACAGGCGATGTGCAAAAGAAAGTCGCCGCTTCCGGCATACGCGAAGGGATTTGCGTAGTTTTTATACCGCACACAACTGCCGCAGTAACAATTAACGAAAATGCAGACCCCGATGTGTCCCGCGATGTAAATTTTGCTTTAAACATGATCTCTCCGGATCGCCGCGAATTCCGCCACGGTGAAGGCAACTCCGCCGCGCACACCAAAACAAGCCTTGTAGGGCCTTCAATCACATTGATTGTTACAGGCGGCAGGCTGTTATTGGGCACATGGCAGGGAATCTGGTTCAATGAGTACGACGGGCCAAGAACACGCAAGGTGCATGTGCGCGTATCGGGCGATTAAGAGTTATGAAAACCCTTATACAGGCGCACCGCGGCGCTTGCGAATGCTGCCCGGAAAACACAATGGAAGCGTTCTCCGCCGCCATTGATATGGGAGCTGACGGCATTGAACTTGATGTGCACCTTACAAAAGACGGTCACGTTGTTGTTGCGCATGATCACAGGCTGGAACGGGTATCAGACGGGACAGGTTATTTAAACGATCATACCTTAGACGAATTAAGCTTATTGAATTTCGGCAAACAGTTTCCCAAAAAACCGGCATGCCGTATTCCCCTGCTATCCGATGTTTTCTCGCTCATAAAACCCTTTGGGATTACCGTTAATATAGAACTAAAAACAACAGAGCGCCTGTATCCGGAACTGCCTGCAAAATTGATTGACATGGCAAAAAAGCACGGAATGGAAGACAAAATTATATATTCCTCATTCAACCATTATTCGCTGCAGCATTTAAAGCAAATAGAACCTTCGGTAAAAACAGGGCTTTTATACGAATCAGGAATTGTAGACCCCTGGGTTTATGCCGGCTATGTAAAGGCTGATGCAATTCACCCGCACTATTATGTAATCGCAGCGCTCCCGGAAACTGTCGGATGCTGCCATGAAAACGGCATTAAGGTAAATGTATGGACTGTTAATAATCCGGATGCAATAAGGATGATGCTTCATTGCAAAGCAGACGGAATAATTACAGACAGACCGGATATTGCCCTTGCGCTCCGTAAAGAAATAATGGGAGAATAACAGGAAGGCGCGTTTTATAACGCCGGATTCAGACTTGACAAATTTGATTATTGATTAACATATAAACATTGGAGGACGATAATGCCGGTAACTTTTGATGAAATTAAGAAACGCTGCGAAGAAAACAAAATAAAGATGGCAGACTTTATGATGACAGATTTAACCGGACGCTGGCGGCATCTTACAATGCCCATCGGCAGGTTAACCGAAGAGACATTAAAAAACGGAGTCGGCTTTGACGGTTCAAATTACGGATTTGCGCCTGTAGAAAAAAGCGACATGGTTTTCATTCCGGATTTAAACAGCGCTCAAATTGATCCTTTTGCGGAAGTCCCAACACTTTACATGATTGGCGATGTCTATGTGATCGACCTTCCGGAAAACAGGCGCTTTGATCAGGATCCCCGCAATGTTGCAATTAACGCAGAAAAATATCTTCTCTCTACCGGAATTGCCGATGAAATGAGAATAGGGCCGGAGTTTGAATTTTATGTATTTGATCATGTCAGCTATTCCATCCGCAGCCATTCATCCAGCTTTAAAATTGATGCGGATCAGGCTGAGTGGAATACAAGTTCAAAGTCTGCAAACCTTGGTTACAAGATACCTGTAAAGGGCGGCTATCATGCCGCTCCGCCCCTGGACAGGCTCGGAGATTTCAGAAGCAGAGTGTCCATGATAATGGAAGATATGGGTATACTTGTAAAGTACCATCATCATGAAGTGGCCGGTCCCGGCCAGGTAGAAATTGAAGTTGAATTCGGCGGCCTTCTTGAAATGGCCGACAAAACAATGCTGACAAAATATATTTTAAAAAACGCAGCATACGCGGAAAATAAAACAGTTACCTTCATGCCAAAGCCAATTTACGGAGAAGCCGGAAACGGCCTGCATGTACACATGCATCTGTTTAAAAACAATAAACCCCTGTTCTACGATGCAAAAGGTTATTCGCAGCTTAGCGAAACTGCCCTTTATTTTATCGGCGGAATTTTAAAACATATCCGCGCGCTGTGCGGATTTACAAATCCCAGCACAAACTCCTACAAAAGACTTGTTCCCGGTTACGAAGCGCCGGTTACAATCGGTTACGCTACATCAAACCGGAGTTCCGTTATCCGCATACCGGCCTATGCAAAAGAGCCTGACAGCAAGCGCTTCGAACTTAGAAGCCCGGACGGAACATGCAATCCCTATTATGCGTATTCTGCGATATTAATGGCAGGCATTGACGGCATTAAAAATAAAATCGATCCAAAAAAAGAAGGCTACGGCCCCTATGATTTCAACCTCTACAATTTGTCAAAAAAAGATCAGGCAAAAATAAAATTTCTGCCTCAAAGCCTTGATGAAGCCCTTGATGCGCTTGCAAAGGATCGCAGTTTTTTAACCCAGGGCGGCGTATTTCCAGAGAAGCTAATCGATATCTGGATCGAAAATAAAAAAAAGGAAGCTGTGCGCTACAAGCAGCTTCCTCATCCGGTTGAATTTGAAACATACTTTGATCTGTAAACATCATTAAGGAGGAATGCCATGAAAAAAATTGCAATTTTATTAATCCTTCCTTTTTTTGCACAGGCGCTATTTGCAAACGAAAATACTGCGCCTGCAAACGAGCTTGTACTGCAGGCTACTTCAATGCCGGAAGCAAAACTTGAATATAAAAGGCATTTTATATACCCGTTTTTACAAAGCGATAATCCTTTAATGGCGGATAACAATATAAAGTTTACGCTGTCAGGCCAGCTGACTCCCATTTCTGTAAACGGGCTTTTGGACCTTATATTGACGCCGGTTGCATTTGCAGAATTATCCGCCGGAGGCAGGCTTGGTTCCGGCTGGCCGGTAAATCTTTTTGGCAGTAATTTATACGGAATCGGATTAAATCTTCCCGGCAATGAACATGAGGGCAGCGCCTTTGACGCCCTTCTCTGGAAAGCCTATGCAGGAGCCGCGCTTCAGTTCAGTTTAGCTGCAATTTTTCCCGGAGACTGGAACAATATTATTGCGCGGACGTATCATGAAATTAACATACACGGCAATACGCGCGCAAAAGCAGGCGAAGCATGGTACTTTGAAAATGACGGAGAAAACTGCAACGGACTGAATTATTACGGTAATTTTGTAATCGGGTATCAAATGCCCATCATTCTTAGCATGGCGGCGCTTCTTGCAGAAGCAGACCTTTACCTGTACGATACCCCGGGACGCGAGAAATGGGGAGACGACATTGTACGCTGGATTTTTTCCTGCGTTTTTAATTTTTCCGTAACAAATTATCTGGACATTACGCTTCTTACGCAATGCAGGACGCGCAGAAACTTTATTGAATCAAACTGGAATGATCTGTATTACCGCAGCCGGACAGTTGATACATCAAATCCCGTGCATCTGGAATTTTACAGGATTGCCGCCGTAGTTACTTACCGGTTTTGAGGAACAGCATTTCAGAATGATAATTAAACTTGAACAAAATACAGCGCAAAAAGATATCGAAGTATTAATTACGTATCCTGTAAAGAATAAAATTGTTGAACGCATTGTCTCACTGGTAAAATCCGCTGAAATGCAAATTGAATGTTATTCAGACGATGAATTAAAACTTGTTAATATCAGTGATATTTTTTACATAGAAAGCGTGGATAAAAAAACAATTGTCTGCTGCGAGAATGAAAATTATCAAAACAAAAACCGTTTATATCAGATACACGAGAAAATTAAAAATAACGGGTTTGTACAGATTAGCAAATATTGCATTGTCAATATAAATAAGCTTGAAAGAATAAAACCGCTTGTAAACAGTCACCTGGAAGCGGTTCTTTCAAACGGAAAATGCCTTTATGTTACAAGAAAATATCTTGCCAATATAAAACAAATACTTCTTGAAACATAGGATTGCCCTGAGTTGAGGTTATTTTGAAATACAGGATGGAAAAATGAAAAAAATAGTTATTTACATAATGTTTATAAACGGCGCTGCATTGGTTATTCTTGCCGGTTTCTTTGCATTCTTTAAAATTGAAACAATCTTTACAGAAACTATTTTTCAGATATTCGGCGCAAACACAGTTATTATTGCCGGTCTCCATTTGCTTAAGAAACTTGAAATTCAATATTTAATTCTGGAGTACCTGATAGATATATGCTATATAATCGCTGTCCTTGTCACATTCGGATTAATATTTGACTGGTATTCCTCAATACCCGTATGGGTTCTTGTCGTTATGGCAATTGCGATTTACATGCTTGCAATAATACTTAGTATTACAAAAATAAATAAAGAAACAAAAGAAATAAACGAACTTCTGCAAAAACGAAAAGAAAAACAAGACTAATCTGCATCTTGGTACAGCAATTTTGCATCTTGGTAATTATTTTATTCCCTGAACATATATAACTTCCTATAATCAAAAAATATAAACCGGCGGAGTAAATATGAAAATACTTGTGTTAAACGGCAGTCCAAAAAAAGAAAAAAGCAATACCTTAAAGCTGACTAATGCCTTTCTGGACGGCTTAAATCCAAACAAGAATAACCCCGTGCAGACAATAACGATTGGCGATTCGGGAATAGAACCATGTCTTGGATGTTATACATGCTGGACGAAAACACCAGGCATTTGCTGCATAAAAGATGATATGCAGGATTATTTACAGCAGTATATGAATGCTGATTTAATAATCTGGAGTTTTCCGCTTTATTATTACGGCATGCCGTCAAAAATCAAGGGGTTTCTTGACAGGCTGCTGCCGCTTAGTTTACCTGAAATTAATGACAGGGGCAGTCATCCCCCGCGGTACGATCTTTCGCATCAGCGTCATGTATTAATATCTACCTGCGGTTTCTGCCGAACAGAAAATAATTATGATGCGCTGCTGCGTCAATTTGAAATTATTTTCGGCAGCAGATTAACAAAGATTATCTGCCCGGAAGGAGAACTTTTCCGCATTCCGCAGTTATCCGCAAGAACAGATGAATATCTTTCTTATGTAAAAAAAGCGGGGAATGAGTTTTTACTGAAGGGAAGTTTTTCTGCGGAAACGCAGAGCAAACTGGATGAGCTTTTATATCCGCCGGAAATATTTACAGAGCTGGCAAATGCAAGCTGGAATATCGCAAAAACAGATGAATCCGGCAGTCAGGAGGCGGACAAATCGTACAGGTTCATGCGCCAGATGGCGGCTGTTTACAATCCGGACGCATATACAAAAGATATCTGCCTGGAAATACATTTTTCAGATCTTGATAAAACTTATCAATTATTGCTTGGAAAAGAAAAATGTGTTTTAAAAACTGATAATTTTACGCCCTACACAACAAAAATAGAAACTGCCTTTGATGTCTGGCTGGATATTTCAGAAGGAAGAAAAAGCGGCCCGCAGGCCATGATGGATCGTCAATACAGAACACTGGGCGATTTTAATACAATGTTAAAAATGGATGAACTTTTCGGGAAAAAGAGGCAGGACAAACTGACAGGTTCCGGCATCAATAAAAAATCCAACATGCTTGTTCTTTTACTGCCGTTTTTGGCGCTCTGGATTTTTCTGCCTGTCAGCAGTCATATTGGAGCTATGCTTGCAATCGGCGCTGCTGCATTTTCATGTCTTCTGCACTTTTGGCTGAAACCAACTCCATATGAAAGAACCGGCGCCTTTATAATAACAATAATTTGCCTTTACATATTAATTTCCGGCGCCGGTGAATGGCGCATATCACTTGCTTCATTTACTTTTGGCATATTATGGCTTGCTTCGGCATTTTTCCGCATCCCGCTTTCCGCCTATTACTCCTGCAATAGTTACGGCGGAGAGGACGCATTCAAAAATCCTCTTTTTATAAAAACAAACAGAATCTTAACAGTTATGTGGGGTATTACTAACATATTAACAGGAACTGCGGCGCTGTTTATTGCCGGAAGCAGTATTGTTCCTTTTTGGGGTATCATAGCCAATATACCAATTGCATTACTCGGCATATTTACAGCATGGTTTGCAAAATGGTACCCCGCAAAGGTGGCAAGCGCAGCGCCGTCTTAATCGTATAATCTAGAAGCTGAAGGTAATTCCTATACCAGGGCTTATACCCATATCGACACCTTCTACGTTAATTTGATCAAACCGGCAGCTTGCATAAATCTTAAGCCCGGGCATAACGGTAAATTTAAACAATGGAGTAATTGAAATACCTTCAATTAATGACATCATTGTTGAATCGAAGTAAGTATAGGCAACTTCTTCTTTCACCGGGATTGTAGCGAGTAACTCCATATAAAAAGGGCCGGTTTCATATGAAGCAGCCAGGCTCAGACCTGTAAAACCATTGCTGTCATCGCCCCATACATCCGAAAACAGCATATGACCTGTAACGCTAAGACCCAAGCCAAATTCGCTTTCCCAGCCTGCGGTAATATCAAGACCCATGAATGAATCAAGGCCGAAATACATATATGCAAAGGGAACATCCGCCTGGATATAAATATCGCCTGCATCAAGGCTTTGATTAAATCTGACGCCCGGCCGTAAAATACCTGCTGCATTATCCTCATCCTGTGAAAGCAACATAAAATTTTCGTTTTCCAGAATTACAGTTAATATTGATGAATCGCCTAAACCGATATTGTATCCGGCCATTATATCAAAATACAATTCCTGAGGATTTTTATCATCGTATTCATCTTTTGTAAGACCGATAGCATAAGCCAGCTCTACGTATAAATCCAGCGCTTCATCAATGAAAGCATTCTCGTAAATAATATTGGCCTGAATATACGGCTCTGCATCTTCTTTTTCATTCGGTTTATTTATATCATAAATAACTGCTTCCAAACCGGCAGTAAAACCGATGCCTTCTGCGGCAGCCAGTCCTGTAATCATGACCAGCACCCATAAAAAAACTAGAAACTTTTTCATCTTTTGCCTCCTGTGATTTTGTTTCTATTAATTTAAACAACAAACAAATCAGAAATTGCACAATCTTTTATCATTATCTGTCATTTAAATTACACTATATAATATTTCCGCATAGGTGGGAATTGGCCAGTGCTTTTTTGCCACAAGTGTTTCAAGCTCGTCAATTATAAGCCGTAATTCCGACATTGCAGCGCTAATCCTGTCACGGCAGAAGCCCGCCTGCTCAAGAATCTGATTCAAATCCTCCCCGCTGCGGGTTTCAGATAACTTTCTGTTAGGGGATTCCTGTACCGCGTTTTCAAGAACAGTTAATTTTTTCAGCAGGTTAGCTGAAAGTTTTGTAATACGGACAAGAAAATGCTCTTCAAGCGAAACATCAAAACCGCCGTATGCTTTCTTCTGCCTGAAAAGATCCACTAGTTCCCTTTGATAATCCACGCAGGCCGGAGCTACATATCTTTTGACCAAGTCTATTATTGTAAGAGCCTCGATATGCAGCGTCTTGCAATAAGCTTCCATTAATATCCCGTAACGCGAACGGATCTCCGTTTCTGTAAACACATGGTGCTTTGTAAATAACTCTACGCTCTTTTTTGAAATAAACTCAGGCAGCGCATCAACTGTTGTCTTCAGGTTTGATAATCCGCGCTTTTGCGCTTCCTCAATCCATTCATTTGAATAATTGTTCCCGTTAAAGATTATTCTTTTGTGTTCATTAAATGTCTTTTTTATAAGCTCCGCCAATTTTGCCGTAAAGTCATTTGGTTTTGAACTTATATTCTGCACGGATTCAAGAATATCTGCAAACTGGCCAAGAACTTCGGCGACAATTGTATTTAACACAATGCTGGGACCTGCGACTGAAAGCGCCGAGCCCGGCATGCGAAACTCGAATTTGTTTCCGGTAAAAGCAAAGGGAGATGTGCGGTTGCGATCGGTTAAGTCCTTCGGAAAATGCGGCAGCGCCGTTACGCCAATTTCCATCTGCACTTTTTCTTTTCCCTTGTAAGCCGCACCTGATTCAAGGGCTTCCAGAATACTCATTAATTCATCGCCAATAAACATTGACACAACTGCAGGCGGCGCTTCATTCGCGCCAAGCCTGTGATCGTTTGCCGCGCTTGCCGCAGACAAACGCATTAAATCCTGATACTCGTCCACAGCTTTAATTACAGCCGCAAAGAACAGCAGAAATTGGGCGTTATCATGCGGCGTGTCTCCGGGTTCAAGCAGGTTGACGCCCGTGTCCGTAGTGATCGACCAGTTAATATGCTTGCCGCTTCCGTTAACGCCGGCAAAGGGTTTTTCATGAAGAAGGCATGCCATACCATGTTTATTCGCAATGCTTTTCATTAATTCCATCGTCAGCTGGTTATGGTCGGTTGCGATATTGGTTGTAGTAAAAACAGGCGCAAGTTCATGCTGCGCGGGAGCTGTTTCGTTATGTTTGGTTTTGGCATAAACACCCAGCTTCCAGAGCTCTTCATCCAGCTCTTTCATAAAAGCGGAAACTCTTGGTTTTATACAGCCAAAATAGTGATCGTCAAGTTCCTGCCCCTTTGGCGGACGCGCTCCGAACAGAGTTCTCCCTGTAAAAATTAAATCCGGACGCCGCAGGAACATATCCTTGTCTATAAGAAAATATTCCTGTTCAGCCCCGACAGTTGTAATTACACGTTTTGCCTCCGGCCTGGATGCCGATGTGTTTCCGAAAAGCCTGAGTATGCGAAGAGCCTGCTTGTCGATTGCTTCCATGGATCGAAGCAGCGGCGTCTTTTTATCAAGCGCATCCCCTGAGTAAGAGCAGAAAGCAGTGGGAATGCAAAGCGTGCCGTCCTTGATAAATGCATAGGAAGTTATATCCCAAACAGTGTACCCTCTCGCTTCAAAAGTAGCGCGCAGCCCGCCGGACGGAAAACTGGATGCATCCGATTCTCCGCGGACAAGCTCTTTGCCGGAAAATTCAATTATAATTTTGCCGTCCTGAGCAGGAGTAATAAAACTGTCATGTTTTTCCGCAGTTGTTCCCGTCATAGGCTGGAACCAGTGCGTATAATGAGTCGCGCCTTTTTCAACAGCCCATTCTTTCATTGCGTTTGCAACAGCATCTGCAATACCCTGTTCCAGATGCGTACCCTGCAAAATTGTTTTTTTTAAGGCCTTATAAATATCTTCGGGCAAACGCGCCTGCATTACTGTGTCATTGAAGACCATGCTGCCGAACAGACTTGTTATTTCTTTCATGTTTTCTCCCTAATCTGCGCTGTACTAATCATCATTATAACAAGGGGATAACAATAGTAAAGCAGGCATAGTTTGTCAAGGAAGCGGAAATTAGAACTTTTTTATGATTCGGGAAAAGAATTTCAGATTGATAATTGATAGCGTTTTCCCGGCTATGCGCTTAAACGCATAACCGGAAAAATTAAATTACCTTTTTGCCATTACTTCATAGCTGTCAATCGGCGTTGCAGTGCCTACACGCATAGCCGTCACAACCATTTTTTCATTTGTTACTTTAACATTTCAGAATACACCGGGCGCCTGGGTATCTGTTCTTACTGGGTAAGAGCGCGGAATAAAAGTATTGGTAGTTCCCTCGGGGTTTCTGAATGTATAGATTTTTGGTCCTGTCGAACTTGCTATCGTAAAAATTGTTCCGTTAGCGGTAGGATTAAAATTAATATTTGTAAGGTCGGGATTTGTTCCGATCTTTATCGGATTGGATCGGGCGTACACATGATCATGTCCGGAAAATAAAATATCAACATCAAAGTCAGTCAAAATCTTTCCGTATGCTTCACGGGTCGGCGCTACCAGCCATGGCTCATTATTATTGCTGCTGCCGCGGCCTGCGAAGAAAGGAATATGCGTAACTACAATGGTGTATTTACTCAATTTATTATCACGGTCGTGCTGCAGGATTTGCCTTAACCAGTTAGCCTGGGCTGTATGATTGGGTTCTGACGGACCTGTGGGATTCTGCGTAGCAAAAGTGTTAAGCATGATAACAAGAACATTGTTGTAGTAAAAATAATATGATTTACTCCTGTGCGGGCCGTGATGCGACCCCTGATTCCAGCCGTTTTCAGGGAAGGTTACAAAAGAGTTAAAAACTTCAGCCGAACCAAACATGTAATGATCTCTGTTTTCCGGATTGGAATTGATGTAGGTGTCATGATTGCCCTGGGTTGCAGCGATAGGTCTACGCACATTAAATTCATTTGCGGCTTTTGTATAATTTATAAACTCAAGAGTATTCTCCTGGGGATAATCTGAGATGTCACCGGCTATAAGGAAAAATCTGTTGTTTGCATCAAACTCATTTGCCGCTCTTAGTGTCACGCGCATACCGTCAAAAACATTGTCCTGCGGATCAGCTACCACTGTAAAACTGAAATTTGTATTGGCTCCGCCTGATGTCAAATGATAGAAAGTTTCTGACCAGTCTCCTGCATTGCCCACCCGGTATTTATACCGCGTACCCGGATTAAGATCTGTCACATGCGCCTTGAAAATATTTCTGGGCGTATAACTTCCAACACTCTGAGCCGGCGGGTTTCTTGTCGGATTCCAGCGTACACCTGTTACAGTTATGCTTTTTGCATCATCAAAGCTGCCTTCCTCCGGCACAATCTGCAGTATCTGCGTAGACACATTTGTGGCTTTATGCCACTGTACCAAAAGTTCACGGGATGAATCCTGGCCAAAATTGTTGGTGATATTATCCATAACACTGTCAGTATAAACATTAGAAGACTTAGGATCCGTTTGACATGCAAAAAATACCAAGGTCACTGCCATCATAATAACAATTAATCCCCATAATCTGCTTTTTTTCATTTTTTTACTCCGCTTTGATTTTTAACATGAATTATCTCATTCTTTGTTTGATAAGTCAAGCGCATTATTTTTTCTTAATATAACAAAAAATTATATCTTTACTAATGCTATGCAAATGTCTTTTTCGCTTTCTTTAAGTATATAATTTCAGCTAACGCTGCAAAGAAAAAATATGTCAATGTTCTTAACCAATTTTTTACCACAGATGGTTAATTAATTTTTCTGCCGTATCCTGATATGCACTTCGCGCAGCTGATGTTCTGTAACTTCGCAGGGAGCTTCCATTAATAAATCCTGGGCATTGCTTGTCATAGGGAATGCAGTCACCTCGCGGATGTTTTCTTCTTCCGCAAGCAGCATTACAATACGGTCAATGCCTGGAGCCATGCCTGCGTGAGGCGGAGCGCCGTAGTGGAATGCGTTGTAAAGAGCAGGAAACTTTGCTTCGAGGACATCCTGCGTATAGCCTGCAATTTCAAAAGCTTTTACCATCACTTCCGGCAGATGATTACGAACCGCCCCGGAAGAAAGTTCCACGCCGTTGCATACGATATCATACTGCCATGCAAGAATATCAAGGGGGTTTTTATTTTCCAGCGCTTCTAATCCGCCCTGCGGCATAGAAAAAGGATTGTGTGTAAATTCTACCGCTTTCGTTTCTTCGTTTATACCGAACATCGGATAGTCCACAATAAAACAGAACTCAAACCTGTCCTTACTGACAAGATTCAACTGAGCGCCAAGCGCAGTACGAATCTGCCCTGCAAGACCGTCAACCAGTTTGGGATTATCTGCAATAAAAAATAATGTATCACCATTTTTAAGCTGCATTTTTTCTATTAGTTCTGTCTGCTTCTCTCCGGAAAGAAATTTTACAATAGGACCCTTTAAAGTGCCGTCATCTGATATTGATATATAACCAAGACCTTTCATGCCGATGTCTGTTGCAAAGACAAGCATTCTTTCAAAGAAGGACTTTGGCTGTTTTGCCGCTCCAGGAGCTGCAATGCCGCGGACAGGAATATTTTTAAAAGGCGCAAAATCAACATCCGCAAAAAATTGAGTTAAATCTTCAATTAATAAGGGGTTGCGCAGATCAGGCTTGTCTGTTCCGTACCTTAACATTGACTCGGCGTATGGAATACGGCGGAAGGGCGCAGGACCGATTTCTTTTTTTGAAAATGTTTTAAAGGTATCGTACATCACAGTCTCTGCAACATTAAAAACATCTTCCTGCTCCGCAAATGACATTTCAAAATCGAGCTGATAAAATTCCCCGGGAGAACGATCTGCGCGCGAATCTTCGTCGCGGAAACAGGGAGCAATCTGAAAATACCGGTCAAAACCGGAAACAATTAAAAGCTGTTTAAAAATCTGCGGGGCCTGAGGCAGCGCGTAAAATTTTCCGTGGTGTTTGCGGCTTGGAACAATATAATCCCGCGCGCCCTCCGGCGAAGACGAAGTTAAAATGGGCGTTTGAAATTCCGTAAATTTAAGCTCCTGCATTTTTGTCCGTAAATGGCTTATAACTTTTGCGCGCAGAAGAATATTGTCTCTGACTGCGGGGTTGCGAAGATCCAGAAACCTGTGACGCAGGCGGATTTCTTCCCGTGTGTTTTTGGATTCGTTTATTTCAAACGGCAGTGCGCGCACAGCCCTGCTTTGTATGTTTATTTTGTCAGCGTGGACTTCCACCATTCCTGTTTCTATTTTTGAGTTGATTGTTTCTTCAGCCCGCTTTTTTACAGGGCCGCAAATTGTAATGACGCTTTCCCTGCTTATATGCTTTACGGAATTTTCATCGGAGGATTGATTATCGTCCTGCTGAGGCTCATGCAGAACAATCTGCGTAATGCCGAATTGATCCCTTAGGTCAAAAAAAGTTACGCCGCCGTGATCGCGGATGGTATCTACCCAGCCCGACAATTTTACTGTCTGCCCTACATTTTCTTCACGCAATTCTCCGCAGGTGTGCGTCCGGTATTGGTTCATGTTTTATCTCCAGATTTATTATGCCTGTCTGGCCATTTGCTTGCAAGTGGTCAGGGGAATTGAAAAAGGCGTTTTAAGTCATATTATTTGCAAAATATAACTTTTTGTGATAGCATTGATAAACATTCATTAAACAGGAGAATCAGATGAGTAAGCCTTTATGTATAGCCAAAAATACTGAAGCAGGAAACATAGAATTATTGCCGGATAAAGCAAACCGTCATGGACTTATTACAGGCGCCACGGGAACAGGTAAAACTGTAACCCTTCAAAAAATGGCGGAAATGTTTTCATCGATAGGAGTTCCTGTATTTGTAGCGGACGTCAAAGGGGATCTTACAGGTATTGCAATGGCGGCAGTTCCCAGCGAGAGACTTGATGCAAGGCTGGAAAAAATAGGCGTAACAGACTGGGAACCGCATGGCAATCCATCTGTTTTATGGGATGTGTTCGGCGAAAAAGGGCATCCTGTACGCGCCACAGTATCCGATATGGGGCCGCTGCTTCTGTCGCGTCTTTTAAATTTGAATGAAGTGCAAACCGGCCTCCTGCAGATTATTTTTAAAATTGCTGATGACCATGAAATGCTGCTATTGGATTTGAAAGACCTGCGGGCCATGACTCAGTTTGTTACTGAAAATGCAGGTGAATTTTCATCCACTTACGGAAACATAGCTTCGGCTTCCGCGGGAGCAATACAGCGCGGTTTATTAACTCTTGAAGAGCAGAGGGCCTCTTTTTTTCTGGGAGAGCCAATGCTCGATTTAATGGATTTTATCCGCACCGATAAATCAAAGAAGGGAATCATAAATATCCTCTCTGCAGACAAACTTTTTAATTATCCGAAGTTATATGCAATTACGCTCTTATGGATGATGTCGGAACTTTTTGACAAATTGCCGGAAGCAGGCGATCTTGATAAACCTAAACTTGTTTTTTTCTTTGACGAAGCGCATCTTCTCTTTTCCGATTCTCCGCCTGCTTTAATTGACAAGATCGAAAAAGTAGTGCGGCTGATACGCTCCAAGGGAGTGGGTATATATTTTGTTACACAAAATCCGCTTGATGTTCCCGATAAAATACTGGGACAATTGGGCAACCGCGTCCAGCATGCTCTTCGCGCATTTACACCAAGAGATCAAAAAGCTGTCAAAGCAGCCGCGCAAACAATGAGAGCTAATCCTTCTTTCAACACTGAGCAGGCAATTCAGGACTTGGGTACAGGAGAAGCTTTGATCTCCTTCCTTGATGAAAAGGGAAGTCCTTCCATTGTGCAAAGATGCTGGGTCATTGCTCCCGGATCAAGGCTTGGTCCCATTACATCCGATGAACTAAACGGCCTTATTAATCATTCCGCCGTTTACGGAAAATATGAAGAAGCAATAGACAGGGAATCCGCCTATGAGCTTTTGGTACAGCGCACTGAGACATCGGCAGGACAGCAGCCTGCGCAGCCTGCAGCCAAAAAACCAAACAATGCTGCGGTTAAACCTGCTGTAAAAAAACCAGCCAACAGCGGTGTCGGTAGTGCCATGAAAGATTTTGTGTTTGGCTCAACAGGTCCAAGAGGCGGGAAGCGGGACGGCCTTATTCAGGCTGCCGCTAAAACTGCCACGCGAACCGCAGCCAACAGCATTATGCGGGGAATATTGGGCAGCCTTAAATAATTTTTAACGCAGCTTCCAGCGCTTTTTTTGCAAGCTCCGGATTTCCGCCCTTGCCGAGTTTTTTCATAACCTGTCCCATAAGGAAGCCAAAAACTTTTTCCTTGCCCGCGCGGTAATCCGCAGCAGAACTCTGATTCTCTGCTATGACTGCGTTTACAGCTTCTGTTACCGCCTTGTCATCGCTGACCATCATAAGTCCCTTTTCTTTAATGTATTCTTGCGGATCCGCATTATCTGAAAAAACAGCCTCTACAGTTTCCTTGTATGCGCTGCGGTTTATTTTTCCTTCAGTAACAAGCTTTATAAGAGCCGATAATTTTCCGGCATCAATACAGAGATCCTCCGGCAGCAAGTTTGAATTGTTCATCAGCCTCATTATTTCACCTGTTATCAAATTGGCAGCTTCGATTGCGGCTCCGCTTTGCTGCGACACAGTCTCGAATAAACCTGAAATATTTTTATGTACGGTAAGAACAACAGCCGAAGATTCGGATATCCCAAAATCGCGTATATATCTTTCCCGTTTCTGATACGCAAGTTCCGGAAGACTTTCCCTGATACGCGCAAGCCAGTCCTCATCAATACTCAGAGGTAGAAGATCGGGATCCGGAAAATAGCGGTAATCCTGCGCATTCACCTTTGCCCGCATTCCGTATGACATACCCTTGTCATCATCCCAGCGGCGGGTCTCCTGTATTAATTTTCCTCCGTCTTCCAATACTTCTATCTGGCGTTCTCTCTCATATTCAATAGCGCGTACAATAGCCTTGAACGAGTTCATGTTCTTCGTTTCTGTGCGTACGCCAAGTCCGTCTCCGGGATGACGCACTGACAAATTTATATCGGCGCGGATTGAGCCTTCCTGCATTTTGCAGTCGCACACATCAAGATATAAAAGAGTTTCGCGTAACTTCTCAAGGTAGGCAATTACTTCATCTGCGCTGCGGAAATCAGGACGGGAAACAATCTCCAAAAGCGGAATGCCGCAGCGGTTAAAGTCCATGAATGTATCTCCGCTGCGGGGATCATGAACAAGTTTACCTGCGTCTTCTTCCATGTGTATCTGATGGATGCCTATTTTCTTTTTGCCGCTTTCAGTTTCTATTTCCAGATTACCGTTGCGGCAGATTGGCGCATACAACTGCGATATCTGGTATGCGTTCGGAAGATCGGGGTAAAAATAATTTTTACGGTCGAATTTACTGTAGCGTGTAATTTCACAGTCAAGCGCAATTCCAAGGCGCAGCGCATACTCAAGAACAGCGCGGTTCAGTACAGGCAGCGCGCCCGGCATTCCGGCACAGCCAGGGCACACATGGGTATTCGGCCCTGAGCCAAAGGAAGTTGAACAGGCGCAGAATATTTTGGATTTAGTTGAAAGTTCAGCGTGAACTTCAAGGCCAATTACAGTCTCCCATTTCATTGAACGCCTCCCGGTCTTCTTCTGTGATGCTCAGTGCGCTTTTGATAAACCCGCCCTGCATCGACAATAATTTTTTCCGAAAAGGCATTTCCAATTAACTGAAAGCCAAGGGGCATTCCCTGATTATTAAATCCGCAGGGAAGCGCAGCGGCGGGAAGCCCCGCAAGATCAGAAGAAGCTGTATAAATACTGTCCATGTATATTTGCATCGGGTCGTCTGAGTTCGCGCCAGACATGTATGGTGTAACAGGAGAAAGTATCAAATCATATTTTGTAAATAATTTATTATATGCGTCTTTAATAAGAGAGCGCACCTGCAGTGCCTTTCTGTAATAGGTATCGTAATAATCCGATGAAAGCACAAGGGAGCCAAGCATTATATTTCTTTTTACATCAAATCCAAAACCTTCGCTTCTGGAAAACCTGTAAACTTCGGAAAGCGTTTTTGCATCCGCGCTGCGGTGACCGTATTTAAGGCCGTCATACTTCGCAAGATTAGAGGATACTTCAGCCGCTCTTATAATACTGTACGCAGGAATCACGTAATCCGTTAAAGGCATTTCAAATTCTTCAACTAACGCGCCTGCATCCTCAAGCTCTTTCGCCGCCGCAAGAACTGCCTTTTTTACATCATCGTCTATACCGCCGGAAAAATAAAAACCAATCTTTATTCCCTGACTTTTTCCCTGCTCCTTAAAATCAAAGGCTTCTTTAATAATACAGGTGCTGTCTCTTTCATCCGGCCCGGAAACAAGCTGCAACAAGGCGGCGCAGTCATCAATGTCCTGCCCTATTGCCCCGCCCTGATCAAGAGATGAAGCGCAAGCTGCTATGCCAAACCTGGACACAGAGCCGTATGTTGGTTTTATTCCGGTAACACCGCAGTACGAACAGGGTCTGCGTATACTGCCGCCCGTATCCGAACCAACAGCGATGGGTGTCATTCCGGCAGCAACCGCCGCAGCGCTGCCATCGCCCGCCGGGCAATTTTCATCCCAGGGATTGCGGGCTGCGTTAAGTGACACTGACTGCTCCAGCGCAAACTCGTCCATGTTAAGTTTTCCAATCATTATCATTCCGGCGCGTTCCAGTTTTTCTGTTACTGCGGCGTTGTATATTGGCTTGTAATCTTTAAGCATTTTTGATGCGCATGTTGTTTCCAGACCGGCTGTAGATATGTTGTCTTTCAGGGCGACCGGCACTCCGGCAAGAGGTGAAAGTTCCTCTTTATTATCGATACGCGCCTGTACTTCCTGCGCGCGCCGCAGAGCGTTTTCCTTTGCTATTGTTATAAAAGCATTGTATTTATTGTTGCTTTGCTCGATTCTGTCTATGTACGAGCTTGCCGCTTCGGGCACGCCAATTTTTCCCGCCCGGATAGCCGCTGATAATTCCAAAGCTGTCATATATTTTCTCCTGCTCTTATTCTACCGTTTTAGGCGCGATAAACATTTCATCGTTTTTTAAGGGCGCATTTTTCAGAATTAATTCACGGTCAGAGGAAGGGAGCGCAATATCGTCCCTGAAAACATTTACATTATCGAAGGGATGACTGCACTCCGGCACGCCGCCTGTATTTAGTTCGCCTATCTTTGAAATGCCGTCCAGTATAGTCTGCAGATCCTTTGCAATATGTTTTTTTTCATCTTCTGAAAGCGCAAGGCAGGATAAATCCTCAAGGCAGGAAATCAATTTATCGTCAATTTGCATGCATTTACTCCTGGAAATACAATAGCAAATTCCATGTAAAAATTAAAGCGTCATTTTTTGGCATAACCTAAATAGGCAAAATGGCAAGAAAATAAAAATTTATTGACCGAATAGTGTTTTGGAAGGTATATACCTTAAGAAACAAACTAATTGCTCAGGATATTCTTGATGTGTACAGAGAAGGCCGTGAATGCCTTGTATTAAGTGAACGCCTCGAACATTTGGATATTTAAAAAACCAGTATTAGCAAAAATGTACGGAAAACGATTGAAGGGATATAAGTCAATTGGTTTTAAGGTGAACAGATAATAAACAACAAGGACAAAATTTTTAGGGAAAGTCAGTCTTTATAACAATAAATTTGGTTGTGTCACCACTGGCGACACAAATAGTAATAATTTTTAAAGAATATTTGTAAATTCTTCAAAAAACACAGAAATTTCCAGCTATACCCACGCTCATTACTCTGTTAAAATAGAGCTAATGACTACTTTTGAACAAGTCCTGCAAAAATACCGAGAAACATCCTTTTCCGAACGTGATAAAGGATACCGCTTCGAAAAATTGATGAAAGCCTATCTTCAGACAGACCCCTACTATTCAGGGCAGTTTGCCTCTATCTGGCTATGGAATGAATTCCCTTCAAGAGCAGATTTTGGATCTGGCGATAAAGACTTAGGAATTGACCTTGTAGCTAAAACAGTAAACGGCGATTATTGGGCAATACAATGCAAGTGTTATCAGGAAGATGCCGTAATTGACAAACCCAAAGTAGACACATTTATAGCGACATCAGCCAAGTCATTTTATGATGTGAATGAAGCAGGAAAGAAAGTAACTTTCTCATTCCGATTATGGATTGACACTACAAAAAAAGGTTTTAATTCAGCCGCAGAAGCAACTATACACAATCTTACTCCAGAACTAGGGCGATTAGGCTTTCATCATCTTCTAAACTCAACAGTAGACTGGATAAAACTTGACGAAGGCAAAAAAACTACTGTTTTAAAATACGATCCCAAACTGCACCAGCAGACTGCCATAGATGAAGTTCACAATTACCTCAAAGTAAATGATAGAGGAAAACTCATTATGGCTTGCGGTACAGGAAAAACATTTACCAGTTTACGCATTGCCGAGAAAGAAACCGATGCTAACGGTTTGGTACTTTTCCTTGTACCTTCAATTGCTCTATTGGGGCAAACCTTGCGAGAATGGAAAAATCAATGTAAAAAACCAATTCACGCTATTTGTATTTGCTCTGATTCCGCAGTATCTAAAACCGAAGATGTGTTATCCGCAAGTGTCGTTGATCTTGCTCTTCCGGCATCTACTCATGATAAAAACATAAAAAGGCAAATAGAAGCGGCACGATTAGCGCAAAAAACAGACAGCGGTAATATCGTAGTTTTCTCTACATACCAATCCATTGATGTAATAAGCGATGTTCAAAAATCTATAAACAAACAAAAATCCGCAACAAGTAGCGGCGACAGTTTTCTTTTTGACCTTGTAATCTGTGATGAAGCACACCGCACTACTGGAGTAAAATTATCAGGAGTTGATGAGACAGCCTTTGTAAAAGTTCACGATGATAAATTCATAAGAAGCAAAAAACGTATT
>WQXU01000020.1 GCA_009781635.1 Treponema sp. | reverse complement strand
CCAAAGCTCCATAAACAACAATGTCCCGGTCAGGCTGCTGATGTATATTGGGCGTGTTTACGAAAAAATTCTTGAGCAGGATAATTTATATCAGAGAAAACTTGTAAAAATCCCCACACCGGAGTTTATCGTTTTATATAACGGCAAGGAGCCTTATCCTGAATATAATCAGTTAAAGCTATCCGCCGCTTTTAAGGATATTGAAGACTTAAAGTTGATAAAAGGCAGCGGCCTTCCTCTTGAACTTGTGGTGCATGTATACAACATAAACCACGGCTGTAATACGCAGATACTGGCAAAAAGTAAGACGCTGGACAGTTACAGCGTATTCATATCCATGATATGGGAGTATAATAAGGAATTATCGCTTGATGAATCTATGAAAGCCGCGATAAAATACTGCATAGAAAATGGCATTCTAGGTGATTTTCTTAGAATACACGGTTCGGAGGTAATAAATATGTTGTTTGAAGAAATAAGTGTTGAAAGACTGGGAGCCATTCGATATAAAGAAGGCCGGGAAGACGGCATAGAAGAAGGCAGAGCTGAAGGCAAAGCTGAGGGCAAGGTTGAAGGCAAAGCTGAGGGCAGAGAAGAGGTCTTTGAATTACTTTCACAAAGATTATCAAAAGATGAGATTGAAGAAATTAAAAATCGTCTAACGCAGGCAGAAAGCTCTGGTATGAAATCGGAATAGATGAGGTAATAAATATGCTGTTTGAAGAAATAAGTGTTGAGAGGCTTGGAGCCATTCGATATAAAGAAGGCCGGGAAGATGGCCGTGAAGAAGGCAAAGCCGAGGGCAGAGAAGAAGTCTTTGAATTAATGGCTCAGGGGCTCTCTGTGGAAGAAATTAAAAATCGTCTAACGCAGGCAGAAAGCTCTGATACTAATTCGACGTAAGTAAAAAAAAGGGCTGTCCGGGATTTATTCCACAGGACAGCCTAAATATATTTTCCCTTATTTACGTTGTAAACAAAATTTTTATAGTAAATTATTATCTCATTGTTTTCTTCTTTTATTTCCATGTCTTTAGGTATGTTAAAAAAGGCCCATGGATCTTTGTTAAGTCCAATCGGCAGAAAGAAAAATTTTGTCTTGTTTATTTTTTTATGTTCAATTTTTAGCTGCCCGGCAATATCCATGTCTTTTGCGTTATTTTGATAAAACATTATTTTGTCTGCTGCTTTTGATATATCATTTTCTATAATGCTGTTATAAATTTCTTTTGGTGTTCCTCCTTTTATGCCAAATAAACTATTGAGTGTTTTTAATGCCAATACTATGAAAATAATGAATGCAATAGGGATTGCTATAATAATCACAATTCCGATAAAAGTCATTATTCCGTATAAAATATCAGCAAATAAATCATTTCCGAATAATTTATAAACAGGTGATAAAAAACTATGTAAACCTCTGCCAAAGGCAGTATTTCCGATAAAATCTGAGAATTTCAGAAAAATGCTTATTATACCGCCGCTTATCGGAATAAAGAAAATAACTAAAATCACTACAAGAGACGCTTTTAAATCTTTGTTTTTCATCCATAATTATTGTAATATAGTAATTTGGAAACTTCAATTTACAGGCAGCTTCCAATAAAAGGCATTTCCTGGGTTTCTGGTCATATATATTCGTTTTACCTGCCTTCCGGAATACGGTGTAATTCCTTCCCGGAATACTGGAAAAAAAAGCATAAATATACTAGAATTAATAAAAGGAGCCTTGCCAAGGAGTATAATATGAAAATAAACCTATTCTATATTTTTATTGTTGTATCAATTCTTATAATTGGGTGCGAGAAGCCTCCCATAGCCGAGATGGAAAATGCCAGAGAAGCGGTTTTCAGGGCCGAAAATGATGCCAATGCTGTTGAATATGCAGGCGGCACTTTGGCTCGCGCCAGAGATTCCCTAAGACGCATGCAGGCGGAAGCCGATTCCAAAAGATATGATGCAGCCAGGGCTCATGCGGCGGATGCAATTGCAGCGGCAGAAAGGGCAATAGCTGACGGCAGGGCTGGCCTTCAAAGGGCAGGCAGTGAATCAGACTCACTTATATCAACCTTAAAAACAGAAATTGAAGAAACAAGCATCAATATAAACGGCGCCCGTTACTCACAGTTGGATCTTGATTATGATTCGCTGGATAAGGCGATTGTAGACGCATATGATACTGCCGACCAGGCGGAAGTTGATCAGGCAATGGGCAGGTATCAGCAGGCTTTGGACAGGGCAAGGGTCGTGCGCTCGGAACTCACGGATATAAACCAGACAATCGCATCTGCGGTTACTGTCAGGAAAAAATAGCAGGGAAATGGCCAAAAAAGGGTTAATAAAACAGCATGTTGTCGCAGTGCTTGTAGAAAACAGGGCTGGTACGCTTAGCAGGGTTTCCGGTCTTTTCAGCCGGCGCGGGTTTAATATCGATAGCCTTACAGTCGGCGAGACAGAAGACGCTTCAATTTCCAGAATGACAATTGCCGTTACAGGCGAAGAGCGGATACTTGAACAGATTATTAAGCAGCTTGAAAAACTTGTTGATGTAATATCGGTGCGCGGATTGGACAGTTCTTCCTGTCTGCGCCGCGAGATTATGCTTGTTAAAATCGCAGCGGATGAGACAAACCGCCCTGCAGTGCTTGAAATTGCGGGGATCTTCCGCGCCCGCGTTGTCGATGTTTCCCAGACAACAATTACAGTTGAAGCTACGGGCAACATGGAAAAATTAAACGGGTTTTTACTGCTTCTGCGGCCCTACGGCATCCTTGAACTTGCGCGTACAGGAATGGTTGCCCTTGAACGCGGCGCAAGCGTTTTATCTTTAAAAGAAACAGTGTAAGACGATGATTCTGTGCATCGGCGAAGCTGTAATTGATATGTTTCACAAAACATTAAGCGAGCCGGTTGATAATCTTAACGAAGTATTTTTTCCCTTTCCCGGAGGGTGTTCATACAATACATCCATTGCAATAGGAAGGCTGGGCGCGCAGGTTGCATTCATTGGAAGAATATCGAAAAACTTTTTCGGCAATCTGCAGGTGCAAAGACTGCGTGAAAATAATGTAAGATCTGATCTCCTTCTTCGCTGTGAGCAAAATCCTGTTCTGGCATTTATAAAAACGGAAAAAGGCAAACAGCCTGAATATGCATTCTATGATGAAGGAACAGCAGATCGCCTGCTTTCAATTGATGAGCTGCAAGCCTGTTACAAGACAGCTGATCCTTCTTGTGTTAAATGTATTTCATTCGGATCTATTTCCATGGCGATGGAGCCGATTGCAACATCAATAGAAACACTTGTATTAAAAGAAGCTGCCGCCAATAAGGTTATCGCTTTTGATCCCAATATCCGCCCGTTCATTATAAAAGACCGCGATGCCTACATGAAAAGATTCAAGAGATTGGCAGGCGTCTGTACCATCGCAAAAATTTCAAGCGAAGATTTTGAATATATCTTTCCCGGCATAGAGCCGGAAGAGGCGTTGAGAAAAACGCTGGAACTTGGCACTCGTCTTGCAATTGTAACTCTTGGCTCTGATGGAGCTATAGCTCTGCTGCGGCGGGATAATGGAAACATAACAAGAGTGCAGGCTCCTGCATTGCTTGTTAAAAATTTTACCGACACTGTAGGAGCGGGCGATACCTTCCAGGGAGCCTTCCTTGTCTGGCTGGAACAGCGCGGCAAATTGTCGCATGACGGCATTGCCGGTTTAAGCGAAGAAGAATTATACAATGCGCTTTTATTTGCGAGCAAAGCTTCCGGTATTGTCTGCACAAAAAACGGAGTGGAGCCTCCAACCCTGGCAGAAATAGAGTCATATTCGCAGTGATGTAAAGAATAGTATAAAAGTTAACATGAATGATAAAATGCGCATAATAAAAATATTTGACACAACTTTAAGAGACGGAGAGCAGGCTCCCGGCTGTTCCATGAATCTGAATGAAAAAGTTGAGGTTGCAAAACGCCTTGAAAAACTCGGCGTTGATATAATCGAGGCCGGCTTTCCTGTTTCAAGTGCCGGAGATATGGAGGCTGTAAAGGCAATTTCTGCGTGCATTAAAGACAGCGCTGTTGCCTGTCTTTGCCGTTGTCTTGAAAAGGATATTGATGCAGGCTGGCAGGCGCTTTCAAAAGCGGAAAATCCGCGCCTTCATGTTTTTCTTGCGACAAGCCCTGTTCATATGGAACACAAATTAAAAATGACGCAAGCGCAGGTTCTGGAACAGGCCGTCTTCTGCGTTAAATACGCAAAAAAATTTTGCAATGATGTTGAGTTTTCCGCAGAAGATGCTTTCAGAAGCGATCCTGATTTTGTCTGCAAAGTGTTCGGCGCTGTAATTAATGCAGGCGCGCTTACTGTTAATTTTCCCGATACTGTAGGTTATGCGATGCCTGATGAGTTTGGCAGGCGCATCCGTTATGTGAAAGAAAATACTCCCGGTATGGAAAGGGCGCGCCTATCCGTGCATTGCCATAACGATTTGGGGCTTGCTGTTGCAAACAGTATTGCTGCAATTGCAAACGGAGCGGATCAGATTGAGTGTACTGTAAACGGCATCGGTGAGCGCGCCGGTAATGCATCGCTTGAGGAAATTGTAATGGCTCTTAAAGTCCGGCGCGATTATTTTAATGCGGACACAAGGATCGATACCACGCAGGTTTATTCTGCAAGCCGCCTTGTGTCGCAGGTAACGGGAATTAAAATTCAGCCGAACAAGGCGATAGTCGGCGATAATGCATTTGCGCATGAAGCGGGAATACATCAGCATGGAGTTCTTGCAAACCGCCAAACCTACGAAATAATGAGGCCGGAAGCGATTGGCATTCCTAAGAGCAGAATAATTCTTGGAAAGCATTCGGGAAGCCATGCATTTGAAGCGCGCCTGAAGGAATTAAATATCGATATAGATGAAGAAACATTTAAAAAGGTTTTTTCTCAGTTTAAGGATCTGGCTGATAAAAAGAAAACTGTAAGCGATCGCGATATTGAAGCGCTTGTAATGGATAATACAGTTTCAGTGCCGGAAACATGGAGGCTGGATCACTGGACTGTTACTACAGGCGCAGACAGCAAACGCCGCAGCGCCGCCTTTGGCGAAATCCGCCTGCTGCATAAAGACGGTGAATCTAAAATATTCAGCGTAAAAGGCGATGGTCCTCTTGATTCAATTTTTAAAGCGGTAAATAAAATTACAGGGGTTGAACCGGAACTTGAGTTATACGAACTTGGCGCTATCACAGACGGCATGGATGCTGACGGATCATCTTCTCAGGGGGAGACTATGGTCAGGATTGCGCTGGATATAGATGGAAGCAGGCGCTGCTGGAACGGGCGCGGAGTTTCTACAGACGTGATTGAATCATCCATAAAAGCATATCTGTCCGCTGTTAATGCGATGCTGCATGATATTAAAAAGCTGCCCGGTTTTCCAGGCAGCTTAAATATTTGTTTTTAGAAGCTCCATCTGAAGTCGAGATAGAAAAGATTAAGCATTGAATCTTTGCCATCATCATTGAGTAAATGGGTGACATTGCCGATTTCAAAATGTGTTCTTGAATCAAGGTTTATTCTGACAGACGGCCTTAAGCTGAGTACTGTTTCCTTGCTGTTATAAGTGGGAACATAGCCTCTGCGGAAATGGAAATTACTGTGAAGATCTCCGCCAAGCAGGTATGTTATATCAAGGCGCGGTACAATACTGTCTAAAGCATAACTTCCCCAGACATTAAACAGCATACTCATATCGGTATTATCCCTGTTGTTAATAAACTGTACGGCGTTAAGCCCGATATTAATTTCATCGTTTACCTTATAACCAAAGGTTTCAGAAAATGTCATCAATCCTGTTTTATCGAAGTCATCAAGTCTGTCCATACTGATGGCAACAACTGCGGTAAGGTTTTTTACTGCGAGGATTCTTAAATCGCCAATGAACTGGCTTGTTTCCTGTCTTCCCGCATTGTTGTTATTAATAGTATCATCACCGGCATCGTTTGCGGTACGGAAGGAGCCGCCCAGATAAAAGGTATCTTTCATTGCATATGAACCGCTGATTACATATTTTGCATCAGAGGCATCAATGAAATGACCTGAATTGAGCGTTCTGCTGAACTGGTTATTTCTGCCGCCGCCTTCCTGGGAAACAAGATAGGCGCCAAAACCAAGATTTAAACCGTCAATAAGACTGTTCAGCTTGATTAAGGTTCCAAGACCCTCACCAACATCATCATTGATCCACCAGTCTGCTGTCTGCCATGCACTGTCATCTACAATGCCGGCAGATAAGCTTAATTTGTTGTCAAGATAATTCATAAATCCGTACGCAAATGGTATGGATAAATAGGCGTTTTGCCTTCTTGCAACTTCATTCTGTGACTGAATCCTGAATCTGAAACCTGATGTCCGCTCTTCATTCTGATATGAACCGTTCAACCTGAACCTGTAGCCGAGCTGTTCTGAATCAACGCCGAAAGCGCCAATCATTGGGTCTTCATCACCATCAGTAATAATAACTCCGATGCCGCTGTTGAAATAACCGCCCAGGCTAAGGTTCTGCGCAAAGACAGCTCCTGCTGCCATTGCCATAACTAATAAAATTACAATTAACTTTTTCATAGATCCTCCTGCTTTATTGGAAAGACTTGAGTCAACGACCAATTTTTTCTTTCCTGCAAACATATGCCTTAAGTATCAGAGTTAATGCGTAAGTGAAAAGTACGTTAACGGTTTTCTAATGATTACTAACAAATTCTTAACTGTGCTAATGGTTATCTAACACTTCCGCCAGAGTATTCTGATTTAAACGGGAATGGGATTTTTAATGTAGATGAAGTTTTAAAATAAACATATAATAAGGAAAAGCTTTTAGCTTCTTTTTTGGGGAATTGAAAATGGAAAATGATAAACCCGATATAGAGATTCTTGATACCACGCTGCGGGACGGCGCACAGGGTGAGGGAATTACTTTCTCGCTGCGCGACAAGCTTGCTGTAGCGGAAACGCTGGATGAGCTTGGCGCAGCATGGATAGAAGCGGGAAACCCTGCCAGCAATCCCAAAGACATGGAATTTTTCCGTCTTGCATCATCTTCATTAAAATTAAAAAACTCAAAGTTATGTGCTTTTGGTTCAACGCGGAAGAAGGGTATAAAAACATCAAGTGATATTCATCTTCGCGCTCTTCTTGATGCGGGTACAGAAGGCATTGTTATCTTCGGAAAGAGCTGGGATTTGCATGTTAAAGAGGTATTAAAGGCGCAGCTTCAGGAAAACCTTGACATGATAGCAGAGACAGTTTCTTTTTTAAAAGCCGAAGGGCGCACAGTTATCTACGATGCGGAACATTTTTTTGACGGCTGGGTATCGAATCCTTCTTACGCCCTTTGCGCCGTAAAACACGCGCTTGACGCCGGAGCGGACTGCATTGCGTTATGCGACACAAACGGCGGAACTTTTCCCGATGTGATTGCCCGCGCAGTGAAGGAAGTTATTAATTTAAATTCCGGTATTCCAATCGGCATACATGCGCATAACGATTGCGGCCTTGCCCTTGCTGTTTCCCTTGCCGCTGTACAGGCGGGATGCTCTCATGTGCAGGGCACTCTTGTCGGATTCGGCGAACGCTGCGGCAATACATCCCTTGCGGCTTTGATTCCGTCTTTGGAACTAAAGCTTGGATTGCGCTGCCTTCCGCAGGGGAATCTTGTCCGCATAAGCGAATTGACAAGAAGGGTCGCAGAAATTGCAAATGTAATACTAAGCGATGATATGCCCTACATTGGAATGCATGCTTTTTCACACAAGGCGGGAACGCACACCGACGGTATTTTAAAAATAGAAAAATCATTTGAACATATAAACCCCGCAGAAGTAGGCAATAACCGCCGCCTTTTAATGAGCGAAGTCGGGGGGCGCGCCGCGATTGCAGAGCGCGTGAAAAAGATAGAGCCTTCTGTGCACAAGGATCATCCTGTAATCATTTCGCTGGCTGAAAAACTTAAAAAGCTTGAAGCTGACGGCTGGGCTTACGAGGGAGCGGATGCAAGTTTTGAAATATTGATTCTCCGCGAGCTGGGACGTTATTCGCCATTTTTTAAAATAGAAGCATACCGGGTAATGAGCGAGCACCCTGCGGCTGTCAGTTCGCACGCTTGGGTAAAAGTGCTTGTAGGGGAGAATTCGGAAGTTGCCGCCGCAGAGGGAGTAGGCCCTGTAGGCGCGCTTGATATTGCTCTGCGCCGCGCGCTGACAGGCTTTTTTCCCGGGCTTGCGAAGGTAAGGCTTGAGGATTACAAGGTGCGCGTAATAGACGGCAAGGATGCTGCTGCTGCGCATGTGCGCGTATTGATTGAGTCTACAGACGGCCAGCGAAGCTGGAACACTGTTGGAGTAAGCGATGATATTATAGACGCAAGCCGGGCTGCGCTTGTGGACTCCATTGAATACATGTTGATTAGGGATCAGGTTTAATGAAGCTTACAGGCGCAAAGATATTAATTGAATCTCTTTTAAGAAACGGCGCGGATACCATTTTTGGCTATCCCGGCGGCGCTGTTCTTGACATTTACGATGAACTCTATAAATACAGAAAACATATCCGCCATATTCTTGTAAGCCACGAACAGCACGCCGCGCACGCCGCCGACGGTTATGCGCGTTCAAGCGGCAGGGCAGGAGTCTGCCTTGCCACTTCCGGTCCCGGCGCTACAAATCTTGTAACAGGTATCGCAACGGCATTTGCTGATTCTGTTCCGGTAATAGCGATAACCGGCAACGTCGGCATCCCCTTTCTGGGCAAGGACAGTTTTCAGGAAGTTGACATTGCAGGAATTACAATGCCGGTTGTAAAACATAACTGGATTGTTAAAGACGTGAAGCAGTTAGCCAAAATTATTGACGAGGCTTTTATTGTAGCTCTTTCCGGCAGGCCGGGTCCTGTACTCATTGACATTCCAAAGGATATTATCGGCGCCCGCTGTGATGATATCGTCCCGGCAGTTAATGTGCGGACAATAAAAAGGCAGGTCTTTAACGATGATGATATTGAAAGGGCTGCATCCCTTATAAAAGAATCCAGGCGTCCGATGCTTTACGCCGGCGGAGGCGTTATCCGCTCATGCGCAGGCGATGATGTAAAAAAACTTGCGGAACTTTTAAACGCGCCGGTTGCGCTGTCTCTTATGGGTATGGGAGCTTTTCCCGGCGAACATCCCTTATGCACAGGCCTTATAGGCATGCATGGTACAATTGCTTCCAATAAAGCGGGGCAGGAATCTGATTTAATAATTGTTCTGGGAGCGCGGTTTTCAGACCGGGTCATAAACAGCATTAAGGATTTTGCAAAACGCGCGAAGATTATCCATATAGATATTGATCCTGCAGAAATAAATAAAAACATAAAAGCTGATGTTTGCATAACAGGCGATTTAAAAGCTGTGTTAACAGGACTCATAAAAAAAATACCCGGCAGTTATTCTTCGCAGTGGAATGGCGATATTGACAAATGGAAAAACGGGGTAAAAGACGAACGTTTAGAAAAAACGGCTCTTCATCCGCGTTTTGTCATACAGGAAACAGCCAGAGCCCTGGGTGAAAACGCGGTAATTGTAACCGATGTAGGCCAGCATCAAATTTGGACATCTCAGTATTATCCCTTTGTACATCCGCGCAGTTTTTTAAGTTCCGGAGGCATGGGAACAATGGGTTTTGGACTTGGAGCGGCAGCGGGAGCGAAAATCGCAAATCCAAAAAAGCCTGTTGTCCTTTTTACCGGCGACGGATGCTTTCGCATGAACAGCGCCGAAATGTCAACGCTTGTTAAATACAGGCTTCCTGTATTAATCATTATTTTTAATAATAAAACCCTTGGAATGCTCCGTCAGTGGCAGGCTTCCTTTTATAAAGAGCGCTATTACGAAACTGATCTTGACGGATACTGCCCCGATTTTATCAAACTTGCAAATGCCTATGATGTTGCCGGTTTTCGCGTAACAGATGAACTGTCTTTTAATGAAGCTCTTTGCAAATGTATGGAAATATTAAAGCGCGGCAGGCCTGCGCTGATAGATGCCGTTATCGGCAAAGATATACAGGCCTGTATGACGCGCAGGGAATCAATATAAATAAAACAATTTTACTTGTTTGCGCACCACTTTAATGCATTTGACAATAACTTTTGAAAATGCGGATTACTCCACACATCCGGCAGATGACCGGGGGAGAGAACACAGATGCGTCCCTTGCCCTGTGTCCGCACAAATCCTGCAGGGTAAATCGCCGCCGGCGCATTAAAATACGGCTCTTCCTTGTATTTGCTTTCTTCACCCTGCGCAGGCGAATATGACGCCAAAAGAACATCAGCATCCTGCGCAAATATTTCGATATTGTAATGTTCATCAGTTTCGCAGAACATGCCGACGCCTTCTGTTACAGGATGCTGTTTTACAGGCTGAACTGTAACAGGGCTATTGTTAGGATGGCCGAGAAAACGGCAGCCAAGCATTTTATCAAGGGCTGCAATTTCCCTGCTTGAAACAACTGCGCTGTGAACAGCCAAAATCCCGCCTCCGCTTTCAACATAGTCTTTAAAAGCGTCTTGTACAGCTGCTGTTTTCCATGTCCCTTTGTCGGTTTGCGAAATCTCATCCATCTTGCACAGGAGGACAGCGGGATATTGATTTAAAATACCGCAGGAAAAATCATTTGCATTCTTAATAACATCAAACCGGAAACCCTGCTGAGAAAGCGGAGCAATGCCGTCAATGGGAACCTGTCCCGGGTGGTAATAATCATCGCAGAGCATCAATATACGCATTGTGTTTCCTCCTGTATATAAATATGTTCTTATATAATGTGTTTCGTCAATCCACTAGCCACAAACCGCTAAAGATTGCTATACTGCCTTTATGCTGGACTATAAATTTATCGTAGAAAACATGACGGCAGTACAGGCAAATATTGCAGATCGTTTTATGAAAGCCGATGCCGAGACAGTCTCCCGTCTTTATAATAAAAGAACAGAACTCACAACCGGCCTGCAGGCATTGCAGCAAAAACGCAATACAAATGCCGATGCAATGAAGGTTAAAAACCTGCTTCCGCAGCAGCGTGTTGATTTAATAGAAGAGGGAAAAAAACTCAAGGAAGAAATAGCCGAAGCCGAAGCTAAACTCACAGTAATTGAAAAAGAGTTATTGGCGGAAGCGCGGAAGATACCAAACATGGCGCATCCTGATGCGCCTGTCGGCAGAGAAGACAAGGATAATCTGGAAGTAAAAAAAACCGGCGTAGTTCCTAAATTTAATTTTGAACCTGCAGATCATGTTAAGCTCGGCGTTGACCTTGATATCGTAGACTTTGATGCCGGCACAAAAGTATCCGGCACCAAATTTTACTACCTTAAAAACGAAGGCGTTTATCTGGAACTTGGCCTTGTTCGTTATGCGCTTGATATACTGCAAAAGAAGGGTTTTACTCCTTTTATAACTCCCGATATTGCCCGCGAAGAAATCCTGGAGGGCATTGGCTTTAATCCAAGGGGAGATGAGTCCAATGTTTATACACTGGAAGGCGAGGATGCCTGCCTTGTAGGTACCGCCGAAATAACCCTTGGCGGATACTATTCCAATACAATCATTCCAAGGGATAAACTGCCCTTGCGTATGGCAGGTCTTTCCCATTGCTTCAGACGCGAGGCAGGAGCGGCAGGGCAATTTTCCAAGGGACTCTACCGCGTTCACCAGTTTACAAAGCTTGAAATGTTTATCTTTTGTCTGCCGGAAGAATCCGGCCGTTTTCACGAGGAACTTCGCCTTATAGAAGAAGAGATTTTTGAAGGTCTTAACATCCCGTTCAGGGTAGTGGATACCTGCACAGGCGATTTGGGTGCGCCGGCCTACCGCAAGTGGGATCTGGAAGCCTGGATGCCGGGACGCAATGGCGGCGATTGGGGCGAAATTACATCAACATCAAATTGTACCGATTACCAGGCACGGCGCCTGAATATCAAATTTAAAGACTCGGACGGTAAAAATAAGTTTGTACATATGCTGAACGGGACTGCAATCGCAGTTTCCCGTGCCATCATTGCCATTCTGGAAAACTTTCAGCAGGCGGACGGCTCTGTGCGAATCCCCAGGGCGCTTGTACCCTACTGCGGATTTGACGTGATTAAAAAGAAGAATTAAGGTCTTTTTTCATTGTAAAAATCACTAAAAAAAAACTCATTTTTTTGATCTTTTTTCTTGACATATTGTACTAGTACATTTATATTTGTACTAGATGAATAGTACAATCATGAGGACTGCCAGGGAAGCCAAAACTGCAGTCCATGAGGAAGTAATCAATTTTTCGCTGGATCCTGCAAACGGGACGCCAATTTACAGGCAGATAATCCAGCAGATTGAATATGCCATCCTCTCCGGACGCATGAAAAGCGGCGATAAACTGCCTACTATTCGATCCCTTGCAGTTGAGCTTAAAACAAACCCTAACACAATCGCCAGGGCCTACGGTGAATTGGAAATAAGAGGGATTCTTGAAACGCAGGTGGGCAGCGGAACTTACATCTCGGATAAAAAACCTGTGATGGAAGATGACATTTACGGCGATGACAGTTTAAACCGCAAGATACGTGAAGTGCTAAAACGTTTTATCCAGGAACTGCACGACCTTGGAGTTGAAAACAGGGAACTTGTCAAATTAATAGATGCATATATTAAGGAGGTGAAGGAAAAATGAGTTTACTTAATCTGAGCGGAGGAGCTCCAGCGAAAAAGAAGGCGGATTATTCTCTTTTCTTTTTAAGGTTCATTGTGCTTGTTATAACAATAGTAATTATTTCCATTGTTTACCAAATACCGGAGAACCCTCAATGGCAGCCGGCGGACATAAAAGACATGATGGCAGGCGTCGCCGTTTTTCTTGTTGTATTGCTTCTTGTTTTTTCGCTTCGCAAGGCCGATGAATGGCAGCGGGCCATAGTGCTTCGCTTTGGAAAATTCCGCAAGGTAAAAGGGCCGGGATTGTTTTTTATAATTCCCTTTGCCGACAGGATTGCGCAAGTTGTAGATATCAGAATAAGAGTTTCCGATTTTTCCACGCAAAAAACGCTAACAAGCGATTCTGTCACCGTCAATGTCGATGCGATCTGCTTCTGGCTTGTGTGGGATCCGCAGAAGGCAATTTTAGAAGTTGAGAATTATGTTGATGCAGTTGTGCTTTCTTCCAAGACAGCCCTTCGCACTTCGATTTCCAGTCACGATCTTTCTACATTTCTTGAACGCAGTGATATTATCGAAAAACAGATACAGGAAGAAGTTGACAAAAAAACAACCGAATGGGGAATAACGGTTTTGCATATCGAGATCATCGATATTCAGATACCCGAAGCTCTGCAGGATTCCCTTTCACGGATTGCCCAGGCAGAACGCGAGAAGAAAGGACGCATTCTGCTGGCTGAAGCAGAAATTGAAATTGCGCGCAAACTGGAAGAAGCTGCGCAAGTTTATTTACGCAACGAGCCTGCAATGAAGCTGAAAATTCTTTCAATATTAAATGAGGGATTAAAAGCCGGCAACTCAATGATGCTGGTTCCCAATTCCATTGCTGAAGAGCTTGAAACAAAAGACATATTCGGCCTTAAGGCTCTGAATGAAGTTAAAAGAATGAAAAATGAAGAAAAATAATTTTGGAGGAAAATATGACGGTAGTAAAAGCTGAAAACGTAGTAAAAGATTACGGTTTAAATGGACAAACAGTGCATGCATTGCGCGGTGTAAATTTGGAATTCAAGGGGGGAGAGTTTTCGGCAATCGCAGGCCCCTCAGGCAGCGGGAAATCGACATTCCTGCATCTTGTAGGCTGCCTTGACACTCTTACTTCCGGAAACATGATAATCGGCGGTTCCAGTACGGCAAACATGCCGCGTGACAAGCTGGCTCTTTTAAGACGCAGCAGTATCGGGTTTATTTTTCAGGCATATAATCTGATTCCGGTGCTTTCTGTAGAAGAGAATGTTTCATTTCCTCTTACTCTTATGGGTGTTGAAAAAAAAGAAATGAAGGAACGCACTGCCAGGGTTCTAAGGGATGTCGGCCTTGAAGATATGGCAAAACGCCGTCCCAAGGAAATGTCGGGCGGCCAGCAGCAGCGCGTTGCAATCGCCCGCGCTCTTGTAAAAAAACCGGCTCTTATTTTAGCGGACGAGCCGACGGCAAACCTGGATTCCAAAATCGGCCGCGAAATTCTTGAGCTTATGCTGGAACTGAACAAGTCTGAAGGAACTACATTCATCTTTTCAACCCATGATCAGATGGTAATGGACTATGCCCGCCGCCTTGTACGTATCCGCGACGGACAGATCGAAAGCGATGAAGTAAAGGAACCAGGGGTGTGATTATGAAACATCATTATTATAAAGCGCTGTATTATGACTGCGCGAAAGCGGGGCTGCCATGAAACTATCCGGTATATGGGAATTAAAAAAGATGGCGTTCCGCAATCTTGCGCGTCACAAAGTAAAAACGGTTCTTACTTCGATGGCAATCATGGTAAGCGTTGCGATGTATATTTTCCTTAGCTGCTGGCTTGGCGGCATGAAAATAGAATCACGCAGAAATATTGTCAACTTCGAGCTTGGAGCCGCAAAATTGCAGACAAATCTTTACTTTGAAAGAAAAGACGAGATGCCAAGTTATGAAAATTTTAAGGATTGGGAAATCTACAGACAGGCTTTGCTGCACGAAGGCTATGTTTCCGCTCCGCGTTTTACATTTTCCGGCACCCTGTTTTCGGCATCCGGTTCTGCGCCCATGATGTTTTTCGGCGTTGAACCTGAACTTGAAAGAGAAGTGCTTCGTTATGTGCCATATGTGGATTTTGGCCGGTTTGCGGAAAACGGCAAATTTGAAATTGCCATCGGTACTGTTGCGGCAGAACGCCTGAAAGTGGGAATACCAACACGTCCCTTCCGCCTTGAGCTTGAGGAATTGATTGCCTCTATTGCAAATGACCGGGCTGATGCGGATTTTATCCGCTCGCTTTATGATCTTGCACCATCGCCGCGCAGCGGAGGAGATATATTTTCTCCGGAGGAAAAAATAACAGAGGGCAATGAGCGGATGATCCTGAAAAGAAATGTTCCGAAAGCAGACCTGGATCGATACTGGAATTTGACAGCTCTTTCCGGCCGCAACGATGTAAGGATTAATGCTGTAATCGATATAAAAGCTGTGCCGGAAATGATTAGGGATGACAAGTGGAACGGAGAATTAATACCTGCCCTAAGACCGGAAGACAGGGCTCTGGTTGAATCTGCATACGAGCATGTTGATTTTTTAAACATGTACCTTCTTGCGGAGGAAGATCCTCAGCAGCTTGACAGCGTGTTAACTGCAATGATCCGCGCAGGTTATGCAGGGGCTGTACGGCATATAAACCAGTTAATGGATGTTGTTGTTGTCGGAGTAATAAACTCTCCGGCTCCGCTTCCGAACGGCAATACAGCCTTTATTCCCCTGGATGTTCTGCAGGATGACAGAGGCATGGCTTTGGACGGCGCGGTAACAGAACTAATCATCAGGGAAATGGGTGTGCCGGATTCAAGGCTTCCCGGAAAAAGCGAAAGCAGCGCTGTAATTACAGGTGCGCTTGTACGCGGTCTGGAATCGATGGGACATGTTTTTCCGCAGGGTGAACTTGGCATTTATACATGGGAAGATCAAATGGCAGACTATCTTGGGTTTGAAGCGCTGCAGACAGGCGCGCCTCAGGTAGTTGCAGTTTTATTGCTGCTTCTTTCCTTCCTTGGAATTTCCAATACCATTTTGCTTGCGATACTTGAACGTACAAAAGAAATCGGCATGATGCGCGCAATGGGCATGACAGACAAACAGATGATCATGACATATATGCTGGAAGCAGGTTTTCTTGGATTTATAGGTTCTGTTCTGGGAATAATTCTTGGCTGCATTATAAATTATCCCCTTGTTGAAACAGGAATTGATTTCAGCGCTATGGGAGATTTAATGGACGGCGGCATAGGTTTTCGTACAACTGCGGTTTTCCGCAGCATGTGGGATATACCTGTAATTATAGGTTCCGGAATTGCAGCGACGCTGCTTTCATCATTTATGGCATTTTTCCCGGTAAAAAGAGCGGTGAAAAAACCAATAACAGAAAGCCTGCGGTTTGAATAAAGGAGATTTTATGGCAAACAATAATAAACAAAGCGGAATTCCCGTCAAATCCGTGCGGTTTGGTTTTCAGGGTACAGGCACATTGATAAAAATCGCTTTCCGTAATATTTGGCGTAACAAAAGACGCACGCTTTTTTGTTTTACCGCTGTAGGAATAGCTGTATTTTTTATAGTGGTTTATTCATCCATGATTGAAGGGATGATCAAAAGCATAAATGAAACTGTGCAGATTTATGAGCTTGGACATGTCAGGGTAGTGTCATCGCAGTATGAAGCGGAAAGTGAATTCATGCCTGTGCAGTATCCTGTAGCGGACGGAAAAAGCTGGAAGCAGATGGCGCATGATATTTATCAAATCCCCGGCGTGCGCGCTGTTATGCCGCGGATAACCGCTATGGCCACATTGCAGGAGAGCACGATTAAGCATGCTGTGCTTTGGGGTTTGGACATAGAAAAAGAAATTGCAATAAATAATTTTAACATGACTAACCGCAATGACGGTTTACTGGAAGGAAGCTGGCCTTCGAATGCAAATGAATGCGTTGTAGGCCATGTGTTTGCAAAAAAGTCGGGATTAACCATCGGAGATCGCGTTTCCTTAAAAACAATTTCGGCTAACTTTTCGGAAAGATTCTGGAGCCCGCAGATTACCGGCATAATCAATTTTGACTATATCAAGATTGACGAGCAGTACATTATCGTAGATATCGAACGCCTGCAGCGGCTTTTATCGCTTGATGAAGACTGCGGCTGCGGACGCAGCGAGGCGCCGTGTGATTGCGTTAACCGTTCCAGAGGCACGCAGTCCCTTGTAATCTACGCTGACGATGAAACGCAAAGCGCAGATATTGCCTTTGCCGTGCAGAATATGTTAGGTGAAGACAGCGTTGTTACCATGTGGCAGGACAATTACTGGGTAGCTGTGATGAGAATGGTTGGGCCTGTATACTCGGTGATGTTTCTTGTTTTTCTGATTGTTGCAAGTTTCCTTATAATTAATACGGTTGTAATGATAATTCATGAGCGTATCAAGGAAATCGGAATGATGGGCTGCCTTGGAATGACCCGCGCCGAGATTGTAAAAGTATTTTTCTTTGAATCGATCTTTATGGCCGCATTCGGGGCGCTTGCAGGAGTAATTCTCGGCGGGCTTATTGCCGGATTTTTTTCACAGAATCCGATCCGCATGGGAGACCTGTACGGAAATACATTTTCGGAAATGCCGATGAGCCAGTCAATATTTCTGGCGTTCAGTCCTTTTATATTACTGCGCGCATGGATAATGGGTGTTGTAGTTGCGTCAATTTTTACGCTGATTCCGTCGTTAAAAAGCGCTTTCGTGGAACCTGTGGAAGCTCTGCGGCGGTAAAAATATTATGGAGGTATTAATATGTTAAAAAGATTTTTATTGATTGCGTTAGTTGCAATAAACACCGTTCCTGTTTTTTCCCAGACAGCGCCGGAACTGCTGCGCCGTGTAGATAATAATGAAATATTTACCACAATAGAATATGAAGGCGATATTATTATCGAACACTCCGGCCGCCGGTTTATAAAAACATTCAAGGCATGGGGCAGGGGCAATACGCACAGTTTTATAGAGTTTACAAATCCCGAAGACAGGGGAACAAGGTATTTAAGAAGAGACGGAAGGCTGATGGTTTATTCGCCGGATAACGAAGGCGTTATGCTGATATCAGGACACATGCTGCGTGAATCCATGATGGGCTCCGACATGTCCTACGAAGACACCATCAATAATGAATCATTATCAAGCCGTTATAATCCGGTTCTTTTAGGCTCGGAAATTTTAAACGGACGCGATGCATGGATACTGGAACTTAACGCAATAAGGCGCACAGAAAGTTATCCGAAGCGCAAACTCTGGATCGATAAGGAAACGGAGGATGTTCTGCGCTATGAACTTTTTGCTCTCTCCGGCGCGATGCTTAAAGATTATAACCTTCGCAGGGTAGAAGTTATTGGCGGCAGGCGCTTCCCTGTAGAGGGTGAAATGCGCGACCTTCTGCGCCGGGATTCAAAAACAACATTTGTTATGAGAAATGTAACGCTTGACAGGCCGATTGCAGATTCAGTGTTCAGCATGCGCAACCTGGAGAGATAGCAATCCTTTGCATTGGAGAGTAATAATGAAAAATATCATTGCATTGACAGCGCTTGCCTTATTTGCAGTAAGCAGTCTTGCGGCGCAAATGACAGTTTCCGGCATACTTGACTCTACAGTATCCATGAATGCCGGAGCGCAGGATGCTCATGCATTCTCTTACGGTATAGAAGAGTATGCAAATTTGCGCTTTCAATCCAGGATACGGGACAGGGGATCTATTTCCGGCGCTGTTAACTTTACCGCCGCCTCGGGTGATTATGCGGCAGCATTGGCGCATACGGGAGCTCCGGTTGGAGAAAACTTCATCGCAGCCATTGAACTTGAACGCCTGCATTTTCGTCTGCGCGGCGAGCACATTGATTTTGACGGCGGCCTTTTTCGCCTTCCCTTTGGCTACGGAAATGTGTGGGGCCCCTCTGATTTTCTTAATCCAAGGAATCCCCTGAAGCCCGATGCCCGTCTGCGGGCTATACTGGGAGCCGCCTTTAGCTGGTTTCCAATAGATGAAATAAAACTGCTCGGGTTTTATGCCGCGCCGCGCAACGCATTATCCAATGACGGCAGCGGCACGCTTGCCGGCTTCTCGCTTGACAGGCACTGGGACAAGGCAAGTGTGCAGACTTTGTATTCATTTGAAACGCCAAAAGAAGGTTCTGCCGGCGGAATACACCGCGCGGGACTTTCACTAAAGGCCGATGTTGAAGTTGGCCTTGTAATGGATGCGCTTTACACATACAACAATGAAGCAGGCACTGAAATTGACGGGCTTTCTTTCAGTATAGGAGCTGATTATTCATTTTTTGACGGCAACTTAATTTTACTTGCAGAATACCTGTATAGCGGCAAGCTTTCATCAACTTCAGTAAAAACAGGCGGCGATTTTATGAATAACAATTATTTATCATCGGCTTTTACCTGGCGTTTTAATGATTTTACAAATATAAACCTGGCTCTTGTCTGCGCCCTTGATGACATTTCATTTACGCCAATTTTAAGTTTTAATCACGAATTGTTTCAGGGAGCAACTTTAATGCTCTCCGCGCAGATACCCCTTGATCGCAATTCGTTACAGGTGATGAAAACCGCGGAGAGTTCGGCCCAATACGGCCAGGTGCAAACGCTGGCAGTTACTTCAGATGCACCGCAAGGATCAGGTTGAGATTTTAAGCTGATTAGGGATATAATCAGCTTATGAAAATTAAAAAGCAAAATTTCGGAATTCTGTCTGACGGGAGAAAAGTTAAGCTTTATACTCTCAGCGCGGGAGATTTAAAACTTTCACTTACAAATTTCGGCGCAGCATGGACAAGCCTTTTTGTTCCCTCAAGTAAAGGCATAATGAATGATGTACTGCTTGGCTATTCAGGTCTTGACGGTTATTTGGATAACAAACCATATATCGGCGTTACAGCCGGGCGCTTTGCCAATCGTATAAAAGGCGCATCTTTTAATATCTTTGGAAACTCTTTCCCTCTTTTTGCGAATGATAACGGAAACTCTCTTCATTCAGGGCCGCGCGGTTTTGACAGGCTTCTGTGGAAATCTGACAGCTACGAAGAAAACGACGGCGTCTATGTGCGGTTCGAACTTGAAAGCCCAGACGGTGACTGCGGTTTTCCCGGTAATTTAAAAGCAACTGTCAGCTATGGACTTACAAAGTCCAATGAAGTTATCTGCAATTACCATGCAAGCGTTGACAAAAGCTGCCCTGTCAACCTGACAAACCACGCATACTTTAATCTTGCCGGAGAAGGGAAGGGCAGTATCTTATCCCATGAAGTTCTTCTTTATTCCTCGTTATATGTGCAGGTTGACAGGCAATGTATTCCGACAGGCCGCCTGATTCCGGTTAATGAAACAAATTTTGATTTTAGAAAACGCCGGAGTATCAGCGCCAACAGATATTTTTTTGGAGGCTATGATCATTGCTTTGTTGTGGATGGAGTGCCCGGCAAATTACGGCCCTGCGCCGAAGTATACGAGCCTGATTCCGGCCGTACCATGAAGGTATTTACAACCCAGCCCGGCGTTCAATTTTATACCGGCAAACACCTTAAGGAAGTCACCGGGAAACAGGGCTCTGTTTACAATAAATATTCCGGTTTCTGCCTGGAAACACAGCACTTCCCTGACACGCCGAATCAGAAAAGTTTTCCGCCGTGTATTGCATCTCCGGGCAAGGACTACAGCGAAAAAGCAGTGTTTTCATTTTCATGGTAATTACTCCGCGAGCTCTGCGTTCCTGCGTCTCTGCGAGAGTTCTTTTTTGTAAACATTTAACAGTTTCAATCTGCTAATTTAAGTCCGCCTTTTTCGCCATCTCTTCCCACTTTAGTTTTAACTGGTGAAGGCTTGAATCTACAGTGCCCTTTTTAATGCCGATTACATCCGCTACCTGTTTGTTTGTTGCTTCTGTACGTATGTTCATCATGCGGTTTCGCATTTTTTCAAGTCTTATTTTTGCCTTATCCCGCCGGAGTTTTAATTTATTATAAGCAGATGAATTTTCCTTTATAACAGAAAGTCTTTTATCATAGATAATGCATCTGTAATACTGGCAATAGATTCTTTCTTTAAGCCGGTAGATTTTATCGTCTTTTTTCTCTCTTGTCTTCCGTATTTTATCCAGCATCTCCAGTAATTCACCGCTTTTTAATCCAATCTTTGGAGCGATTCTTTCCGCAAAGTCCGCTGATACGTAATAATAACATTTCAGAACAAGCGCCAAAATACGCTTTGAATTTCTTTTTCCCATTTTATCAATAATAAGCAGCGATAAAAAATCTTCGGCTTGTTTATGCGCATACACAGGAGGCTCTTCGCGGGCATACATTTCAGGAATACGCGCGCTCCAGGCCGAGTATTCTGTCATTGCATTTGTTGCTGTGCGTGTCTGATATTCCCTGGAAGATATAAGCAGATACTTGTTCATGAAGGCTTCGAATGACGCTCCTGTCTCCCTGTATGAATCGATGGATTTTCTAAGGCGCGGATAAAACCATGATATAAAATCCTCATACTCATCGTTTTTCCAGTGGGCAAGGCATGTTTTTTCCTTATTGTTCATAAGATGAATGTAAACAGATCCTTCAAAATCCGCCCTGTCAATATTGCCGGCAAGATATCCTAAATATAATTCGTTTATTGTCTGATGCATGATTAACCTCTGTAATCACAGGTATCGGTTCTGTTAAATTACAGATGCAGAATCATGCGCATGAATATTATGTTATGTGATATAAGTCATATTAAAAGTATTTATGTTAACGGGTGAAAAAGGCGGAAAATGAATTTAACATATTTTGTTTTACAAATGAAATGGTTCCTTTCATTGTGAGGCCTGATGCATTTTTGTGTCCGCCTCCGTCAAAGGAAGATGCTATTTGCGACACATCAATTTTATCAATAGATCTTAAACTCACAGTACAGTTATCGGCACACTCCTGGCGGATAATTACAGTTGCCTCAACTCCTTTTACCGATAAAAGCAATTGATTTAAAATGTCAGAATCCCGGCTTTCAAGCCCAAAGGTGTTATATTCATCCAGAGTTTCCCAGCTTATAAGGAGCCTGCCGTCAAAATAAGATTCGGTTCTGGAAAGAATATTGCCTGTCAGTATTCTGGAACTAAGACTTTTTCCGCCGTTAATAATATTAAATATTTCTTTTGGACTTGCACCGCTGCGGATCATGTCTGCCGCAGCTTCAAACGCACCGGCATTTTTTTCAGTCATGTGCCGGAAAAATCCGGTGTCTGTGCAAAGGCCGAAGAGAAGCAGGGTTGCTTCATCCTTTGTCAGTTCAAGGCCGAGAGCTTTTATTATTTTATATACTAACAATGTGCATGAAGGAGAGTTTGCATCAACATAGACAGGAGCCTGCAAGGTTGAAGGCGGATGAGTCACTGCCGCATGATGATCAATTATAGCGCAGGGAAATTTATCAAGAAAATCATAAAGCTCTCCTGTTCTTTCCCTGCCTGAGCAATCTGCAATAATTACCCTTGCATCAGAATAATTGTGTCCGCTGTCAAAGGGATTTGATACTAATTGACCTATAAAATCTCTAAGTTCCGTTCTTTTATAGGGGCCTTCGGCGCATACAATTGCCTTCTTGCCCAGGCGTAAAAGCGCGCTGCGAAGGGCAAGCTGGCTTCCTATGCAGTCTCCGTCGGGTTCTTTATGACCGGCTATTATAAAACAGGAACCCTTTTTTATGTATTCAATAAGTTCAGCCGGAACCGGCGCGCAATTCATCAGAAATCTAGTTTAAACGATTCCTTGTCTGTAAAGAACCTGCTTACATCTGTGCCCTGCGGAATATTACCCCATGTATGATGGCCTTTAACGCGGTGTACATAAAGCCTTACATGGCTAAACTCGCCGTTTATGTAAAATACCGACATTGTCGGCCAGTCAGCCGCTGAAGGCAGGCGGATTAATTCAGCGCTGCCGGCTGAGTCGCTGAACCAGTCATTGGGAATGCCAATAGTGGCAATCACGCTTGAACTGCTGCGGTACTGAACAACATAGCCAGTTGATGACGGATATATCCTTTCTACAGGCACGTTAATATAGTAAACTTCGTCCATAGCAAAGACGGGCGTAACTAAAGCCAATAAGATTAATGCGAAAATGAGTTTTTTCATTTGCGACCTCCAGTACCCTACATATTAATCCATATTTACCGAATTAGCAAGCGTTTTTCTTACCGCGCCGGGGCCGGTAAGCATTTGGGTAAACAACTCCTCAACTTTTTCGCCCAAGTGTCCTTCATCGTACAGATTTATTCCAAAATAATGCGGATTGGATAAAATTGGTTCCAGATTTTTACTAAAATGCGAATCTGCGGTTCCCGGTTTGATTCCCTGCAGATGAGCTGCAAGTGTTTCATATTGAGGATCCGGGCTTACTTCAAATGTATTGCCCTTGTCATCAATTCCAAGGAGGTAGCGAAGCCAGCCTGCAAAAACAAGAGGTATTAGTTTGAGGGAAGATAAATCCTTTCCGCGTTTTTTATATTCCTTCAGAGTTTCTCCGAAACGGATGGGTATTTTAAGCGATGTGTCCATTGCGATGCGCTGGGGAGCATCGGGCATGAAGGGATTGGGAAGGCGTACATTAATAACCTGATCCAAAAAATCCTTAGGTTTAATGATTCCGGGATCTGTCACTACAGGCAGCCCTTCTATATAGCCGATGCCTTTAATTAATTTTACCAAATCGGCATCTTTCATTTCTTCGCTTATCCGCGTATAGCCAAGGAGGCAGCCAAAAACGGCAAGGCTTGTGTGCAGAGGATTAAGGCAGGTGCATACCTTCATCTTCTCAACCCTGTCAACAGTCTCCCTGTCTGTAAACATAACGCCCGCCTTTTCCAGCGCCGGTCTTCCGTTGGGGAAAGCGTCTTCTATAATCAGATACTGGGTTTCTTCTGCGTTTACAAAAGGCGCAACATAGGTGTTCTTTGATGTTACAACACCCTGCATATCTTCAAGTCCGCAGGAAGCCAGCATATTGCGGACGCTGTCATCCGGCCTTGGGGTAATTTTATCGATCATTGACCAGGGAAAGGATACTTTATTCCTGTCGCTTATATATTGCAGAAAACTTTTGTCTGCAGCGCCGTTTTCGCACCAGCCCTTTGCAATTGCTTCCATCGCTCCGAAGAGAATGTCTCCGTTATGCGAACAATTATCCATGCTTACCATTGCAAGGGCGGGCGCGCCGTTTTTAAAACGTTCATACAGGAGGCCTGCTATGCGCCCCAGATAACTTTTTGGAGCTGCCGGCCCGTTTTTTAAATCATCTGCCGCATCAGGAAGCAGAGAACCGTCCCGTCCCTGCAGGCTGTAGCCTTTTTCTGTGATTGTAAAGCTTGCCATCTGTAAAGACGGGGCCTTAAATATTTCCTTAAGCGCTGCGTATTCTGTATCCATCCGCAGAGAAGATGCAACAGATGCTATTACCTGTTTACTTGTTGTTCCGTCTGACTTTAATGTAACAAGAATTGTCAGATCATCGAATGCTGCAAAACTCTTGTCGATTATTTCTCCGTCATAACCTTCCGCAACTATAATGCCTGTTGATTCATGTCCCTGCTCAAGCAGCTGCTGCATCAGAGCTGCAGGAAAAGCGCGGAAAATATTTCCCGCTCCGAAATGCACCCATGAAGGCCTTGCCTTTGTATTTGCAATCATTTTTTCACGGTCAAAACGGGGCAGTGTTATAATTGCTTTTTCCCAGAACGCATTATCTTTCAGCGATTCATTATTTAGTTTCATAATTTTTCTCCTGTCATTAAGTCGTTAATTGTATACTGGATTATAATTAGGTGTCTATGATAAAATGAGATCAGGAGGGGGAATTACTCTGATAAATATTCAAGGCATTTTAGATATTATCCTTAAACCCCTGCACTTGTTTAAACGGCGTTTTCCGCTGCTTTCATATATTATTAACAGACTTTTTACAATGACAATAATGCTCTTTTTGCTGGGGCTTGCAGTTTTCGGTTTAATGGCTCTTGCGCCCGGAGACATTGTCGATCAGATAATGCTGCAGCAGCTTTTCAGCGAAAGTTCAGGAAGGGCCGGGCAGAATTTTCAGGCGATGAGCGCAGATCAGCTTGCGGCCCGCCGGGCGGAACTTGGCCTTGATCAGCCGTTTTATGTGCAGTATCTAAGATGGCTTAACCGCGTGATTGTTCACCAGGATTTGGGAGTAAGCCTTATTTCCCGCGCGCCTGTTTCATTTTTAATTTCCAGCCGTATTGTAAACTCGCTTGTTTTAAATTTACTGTCGCTTGTTTTTATTACCATTTTTTCTTTTGCGTTAGGTGTAATATTTTCCGCCATGGCGGGAACGAGGGCCGATATTGCAGTTACATTTTTTGCTCTTGTGCTTCATGCGTTTCCCGGGCTTCTGCTTCTTATCCTTCTTCAGCTTTTCGCCTCTGTTTCAGGACTCTTCCCTGTTACAGCATACCCGCCTTTTCCGTTTTCAGAGGCGCCTGCGCGGTTTGTTTTCTCTTATGCGCATCATATCTTTCTGCCGCTTTTGTCGGCCTTTCTCGGCGGGATTGGCGGCTCTCTGCGCATGATTCGCGCCACCATGCTGGATCAGCTCGGGCAGCCGTACATTACATCGCTTCGTTCCCGCGGTATTGCAGAATGGCGCATTTATTTTGCTCATGCTTTCCGCAATACGCTGAATCCTTACATTACAGGCAGCGCGAATTTGCTTGCGGGGCTTTTTTCAGGTTCGCTCATCCTTGAAATAATTTTTGCCTATCCCGGCATCGGAAGGCTTATGTATGAGGCCGTTACCCAGCAGGATATCAATCTTGTTCTTGCGAACATTATGTTTATCTCCTTCCTTGTGCTTGTCGGCATGGCCCTGGCTGACATTATACTGGCGCTTGTTGATCCCCGTATCAGATACGGAAAAGAGTAAGGTATGTGTTTATTTGCAGCTTTTATGTCCATTCCTGCCGATGGGGAAAAATCATGAAAAAATTTGTCAATTACATAAAAACCAGGCCTGTAGCCCTGATTGCCCTTGCATGCCTTGCAATTCTGTACATTATGATGCTTTTTGCCGAATTCTTTGCGCCGTATTCACCTAACACTTCGTTTGCCGCCAAAAGTTATCATCCGCCCAATGTCCGTTTTTATCAGGGAAAACTCCAGGCGCAGGAGTTTCGCATAACAAACTCCGTAACATGGGCGTATGCGCGCCTTAAGGATCATTACTCGCAGTTAAAGTTTTTCGGCAGGGGAGAGCCTTATCTTCTTTGGGGATTTATTCCTTCAGACCGCCATCTTTTTACAACAGGACAGGATGAATACCCCGTTTTTCTAATGGGTGCGGACAATCTTGGCCGCTGCCTGTACTCGCGTATTGTATACGGCTCGCGTGTTTCCCTTACAATAGGGTTTGTCGCTACATTTATATCGCTGGCTCTTGCAGGTTTGGCAGGAGGGCTTGCAGGTTTCTTCGGGGGATTTACAGACTGGTCGATCATGAGGGGGGCGGAATTTTTAATGCTTATTCCGTCACTGTACCTGATACTGTTTCTGCGATCGCTTTTAGCAGCTAACATGGATCCCGCTCAAACCTATATGATGATAACTCTTATACTTTCCCTTGTCGGCTGGCCGGGATCCGCCCGCACAATCCGCGGTATGGTTCATGCGATTAAACGCGAAGAGTTTGTCCTTAATGCCAGGCTGGAAATGATTCCGTCTGTAGTGATAATTTTCAGGCATATAATTCCGCAGATAGCAAGCCTTTTAATTGTAAGCGTAGCGTTGAGTATTCCCGGTTTTATTATGACAGAGACAGTTCTTTCATATCTTGGCCTTGGTATTACAGATCCTGCCGTAAGCTGGGGTTCTCTTATAAAACGCGATCTTTCAACTTTGGCGAATTTACAGGCATTTCCGTGGCTGTTAACTCCTGTCTGGTTCCTGTTAGGTGTAACTTTAGGGTTTAACTTTATAGGGGATGCCCTTAGGGACTTTTTTGATCCGTATCACACTGTTTTCAGAAGAAAAAAGAAAAACGGCTCTGGAATTGCAGATAACAGCGCTCAGCCTGCGGCAGGTTCCAATGCCCTATTAACAGTCAGTAACTTGCATGTCAATTTTTCGATTCTGCGCGGCAGGGATATTTTGAATGTTCATGCTGTGCGGGGAGTATCTTTTGATTTGCAAAAAGGTGAAACCCTTGGCATTGTAGGAGAGAGCGGTTCGGGAAAGAGCGTAAGCACGCTTGCAATTCCGGGGCTTCTGCCAAGGAATGCAAGCTTGAAAGGTTCAATTTGCTATGAAGGTGCGGAACTTGGAAAAGAATGGAAGCACGGACCGGAAATACGTGAATACCGAGGAAAAAAAATCGGAATGATTTTCCAGGAACCGGGAAGATCATACGATCCGCTTCAAAACATTGGAAGCGTATTCTTTGAAACATTCAGAAACAGCGACAGGGAAATTACAAGGGATGAATCCGCAAAAAGGGCATCTGCGCTGCTTGAAGAAACAGGACTAAGTAACGGCGCAGAAAGGCTTTGTAATTTCCCGCACCAGTTTTCCGGCGGACAATTGCAGCGCATCGGTATTGCGCTGGCTTTGGCGCAGGGCTGCGAACTATTAATTGCGGACGAGCCGACAACAGCTCTTGATCTTACTATTCAAAAGCAGATAGTTGAACTTTTAAAAACACTGCGCAGTAAAAGAAATCTTTCCATTATTTTTATAAGCCATGACATTGATCTTGTATCTGAAATTTCAAACCGGATCATGGTGATGTACGGCGGCCTTGTAATGGAATCGGGAAGCGCCGCGCAGATTACAGCAGAGCCGCGCCATCCCTACACAACAGCTCTTTTGGCAGCGTCTCCGCGCTTTGGCAGTCATTATAAAGACGGACGGCTGCTTGCAATTCCCGGGAAGGTAAGCGACCCTGTCAATCCGGAAGCAGGCTGTCCGTTTGCGCCGCGCTGTTCACAGGCAAAGGATGAGTGCAGACAGTCTGTCCCGCAATTAAAAAATGACAATGGGCGTGAAATAAGATGCTGTTTATCCAATGCTTCCAGCTGACACAGCCTTAATCTTCTATTGCTTCCAGAATAAAACTTTTTTGCTCTGCAAATTCTCTTGATACAAAAAAATTTGATTTTCTCGGACGCTCCGGCTGAACATCAATCTTATGTGTAATTATTCCGGGCTTGCCGTTTAGAATATAAACTGTATCAGATAAAATTAATGCTTCTTCAACATCGTGAGTAATAAAGATGGTAGAAATATTTAATTTTTGCGCAATGCTTAAGTACCAGGACTGCATCCTGCGGCGCGTAATTGCATCTAAAGATGAGAAGGGCTCATCAAGAAGAATTACAGGGCTGCGATCTGTCTGCCCCTTTGCCTTTGTTGTTATACAGGTGCGAAGAAGTGCAGCTCTCTGGCGCATGCCGCCCGATAATTCATTCGGATATTTATTTTCATAGCCTTCAAGCCCAAACATGGAGAAAAAACCTGCGGCAAATTCGCGCGATGTCTTTTTCTTTTCGCCCCGTATTAAAAGAGGCAAAATGACATTATCAATTACAATGCGGTACTCTAAAAGCAAATCTTTTTGCAGCATGTAACTTACCCTGCCGCATATGCCTGTGATGTCTTCACCGTCAAGGAGTACACGGCCTTCATCCGGTTTGTCAACGCCTGCAAGGACATTAAAGAGAGTGGTCTTTCCCGCGCCTGAAGGTCCTGCCAGGGAAATGAGTCCTCCGCATGGAAGCTCAAGACTGATACCCTTAACGACAGGTTCGTTATTATAATTTTTTGTTATTCCCTCGCAGCAAAAGAAATTATTACGGCAAATATTCATTTGTAAATCCGCCGCTGCCAATGTCCTTTTCAAGCAGGCCGTGTTCAAACATCCACCTGTAAAAATCTCCCCACCTTTGCGGGTCTATTTCTCCCCAGCGTACGGCATCTTTTTTGTAATGTTCCGCGAGAAATTCCTGGCTTCTTGCAACAAGGCGCCTGTCAAGTTCCGGCGCATACTGCAATAGAATTTCCGCAGCTTCCTCAGGGTTTTCAATTGCAAAATAATAGCCTCGGCTGACTGCCGCAAGAAATGTTTTTACTGTCTGAGAATTGGCTTCCGCCCAAATGGAATTTGTAACCAGTACCGGAGTGTAAAAATCCAGCCTGCTGTCAAAGGTTCCAAAATCAATATAATCTATTTCTATTCTGCTGACTTCAGCGGCAATTCCGTCCCATGCATAATATATCCATATGGCGTCAACATCGGTCTTTAATGCGGAGAAAGCATCTGTTGCGAAATTGGGAATCACGTTTACCAGAGCAAAATCACCGTTGTCTTTTTCTACTATATGACGCACCACTGCTGTAACAAGCGGCGTATCCCAGGAAGCAAAGCGTCTGCCGCAAAGGTCAGAAGGCCTTTGTATCCCGCTTTCTTTTAACGACATAATCCCGGATGTATTATGGCTTATAATTCCGGCGATTGCTTTTACCGGAAGCGCATCCCTTTCCTTTGCGATTGCAGGCCCCATCGACTCCTGAAAGCTAATTGCAAACTCGGCCTTTCCGGATGCAAGTAAAATAAGCGCTCCGTCTTCCGGCGGCTGGGTTATTGTTACATTCAGGCCTGCCTGTTCAAACCAGCCTTTTTCAAGCGCCACAAACAAACCGGTATGATTTGTATTCGGCGTCCAGTCAAGCAATACGCGGATTGCAGAATCATTTTTAGCGCAGCCTGTGACTGCAATGGCGAGTAACAAGGTTAAAATAATAATTTTTTCTATTCTCATTTTTATTCCTCTCTTAATATTTAAATTAAACAACCAGGTTGTTTTTGTATATGTAAACATCACTTTCTCCAGGGCATTGATTTCTTTTCCAGCAGCGTTACAAGTTTTATAAGCAAAAGACTTAAAACGGAAACAAGGATGATTACCGCGAACATTTTATCAAACGAATATGATCTTCTTACGCGGATCATGTAAACCCCAAGTCCTGCATCCCCTCCGAGCCATTCTGCGACAACTGCGCCGATGATGGAATAAGAGGCCGCTATTTTTAATCCGGAAAAAAAAGCAGGCAGGCTCTGCGGAATTTTTATATACCGGTACAACTGCCATTTTTTAGCGCCCATGGACTGCAGCAGGCGCAGCGCATCACTGTCCGCTGAGGCAAATGCGCCGAGAAGGCCTATTGTAACGGGAAAAAAACATGTAAGAAAAACAAGCGTTATCTTCGGAGCAATGCCGTATCCCATCCACAAAATTAAAAGCGGTGCAATCGCGATAACTGGCATGGTTTGGGTTATAAGCAGTATCGGGGTTACAGATTTTTTGATAATATTGCTGGCATCCATTACAACTGCAAGTACAAACGCAGCTGTTACAGCAAGGGCAAGCCCGCTCATCGCTTCCATTAATGTGTAAAGAAGATGACTCATCAAAAGCGGAAAGTCATCAATAAAAACAGAAATTACACGCAAGGGGCCGGGCAGCATATACGGAGGAACAATCCCGCTTGCGCTTAGAATCTGCCATGCAAGCAATAATAAAGCGACAGGAATGACAGGCAGCAAATTGCCCCTGCCCTGCAGATAATTAATTATGTTTTGCGGTTTTTTCATCGATAGACCATGTTCCGCCATTCGGGTTATACGCAATCTTTATGTATGTTAAAAGACTTGGCGCGCCCTCGCGTATGCATATTAGCTGACATTCTTTTGCGATATCCATGAGCATGTCAAAATCTCCCTCTATAACTGTTTCAAAGGGACCCACAACCGATTTTAAACCTGTGCTTTTAATGTAGCCGATTACTTTATCAACTATCCTGAGTACATCATCTCCCTCAGCCATCTTCGGCAGAACCTGAATTGCAATACTTGCCTGCGGTCTTTTCATATTATCTTCCTTAATAAACACCGTAAAAACGGCCTTGATTTTTTACCTGTCCAAAAAAAAGCCTCCACAGGGCTTACCTGCGAAGGCGTTTATTACTCATTATCACGATATTGAATAAACTTTCCCTCCGCCGGTATTATCCGGATCAGGTGCGCCTGACTGCATATGAGTCAGACAAGGGTTCCGGGCATAGGCCCAATCTCAGCCGGCAAGGATAAAAAATTGCATGCAATTTTTTATCAATCCAGCACCCCAGATTAATTAATCCAAATTTTGCATATAAATAAAATAATGTCAATCCGGCGGATGTTTATTAAATCAGCATGAACTCAGAAGCGTTATTCGCAATTATGTCTTTGCATCAAAATTGACAATTTAAAAGGATTTTAAGTGTTAAAATGAAATTTGCATAAAATCTTAAAAAAAAACAAAAATTATTATATATCTCTTACAACATTCTTATATAATCCCAAAAATCCCCCCTTGACACTCTCTGCACTTTTAAAGTAACTTTGAATAAGCAATTAATCAAATCATAGGGAGAAGAATCATGAAAAAATTTGTTGTTATTCTGTTTGCGGTTATCGTATTATTGTCGGCGGCTGCCTGTACAAGACAGCAGACCCAAAGAAGCGTAGAAACATTCGAATTGGCGCTTATAACCGATCTTGGCACAATTGACGATAAATCCTTTAACCAGGGTTCATGGGAAGGATTGGTAAAATATGCCAGAGAACGTAATATTTCTCATAAATATTACCAGCCAGCCGAGCAAAGCGATAATGCCTACCTTATGACCATAGACCTTGCGGTCCGCGGCGGTGCGAAGGTTGTAGTAACTCCGGGGTTCCTCTTTGAAGGTTCTATTTTTGTAGCCCAGGACAGATATCCTAATGTTAATTTTATCCTCGTAGACGGCGTACCCAATGACGGAAACTGGCCGAATCCGGTTTTCCGCACAGGCAGTAACGCAGTTGGCGTTCTTTATGCTGAAGATCAGGCGGGATTCCTTGCCGGTTACGCAGCGGTAAAAGACGGTTACAGAAGGCTCGGCTTTGTAGGCGGAATGGCAGTTCCTGCTGTTGTCCGTTTTGGCTACGGTTTTGTCCAGGGTGCAGAGTATGCCGCACAGGATTTGGGGCTTGCAGACGGTTCAGTTACAGTAAACTACCATTATACAGGCGGTTTTGCCGCGACACCTGAAGCCCAGGCTCTGTCAGCTTCCTGGTTCAACAGCGGTATAGAAGTAATCTTTGCCTGCGGCGGCGCGGTCGGCAACTCTGTCATGGCGGCGGCTGAACAGACAGGAAGAAGAGTAATCGGCGTTGACGTTGATCAGTCAGGCGAGTCGCCAACTGTTATAACCTCTGCAATGAAGGGACTGCAGTCATCAGTTTATGATTGTATCGCAGATTTTTACGCAGGCAGATTCCCCGGCGGAGAAACCCTTGTTTTCAAAGCTTCTAACAACGGCGTAGGCCTTCCAATGAATACTTCCAAATTTCAGACCTTCAGACAGGCTGATTACGATGCAATCTACCGCAGACTTGCAAATCTTGAAATCCCAAGAATGGATAATCTTTCAGATGACGGAAGCCCAAGAGTGGTGCCTGTCAGAATTGTCAGGGTTACAGAAGTCAGATAAAAGCCATGTTATATGGATAATCTGAACCAGAGCCCTGAACCGGTTCCTTTAATTGAAATGGCCGGGATTACGAAAGTATTTCCCGGCATTATTGCCAATGATGATGTCACGCTCCAGTTAAAAGCCGGCGAGATTCACGCGCTGTTAGGTGAAAACGGAGCGGGCAAATCAACGCTTATGAGTATCCTTTTTGGCCTGTATCAGGCCGATAAGGGTACAATTAAAAAAAACGGCGAAGCTGTGCGAATCCACGGACCCAAGGATGCAAAGAAACTTGGGATAGGGATGGTCCACCAGCACTTCAAGCTTGTGCACAATTTTACAGTACTGGAAAATATCATTCTTGGCGCTGAAACTGTAAAATACGGCGTTTTAAAACTGGACAGCGCGCGCAAGCAGATAATCGAATTATCCAAACATTACAAACTTGAAATTGATCCGGATGCCCTTGTATCCGATATAACAGTCGGGATGCAGCAAAGGGTTGAGATTCTTAAAATGCTCTACCGCGAAAATGAAATATTAATTTTCGATGAACCTACGGCAGTGCTCACTCCGCAGGAAATAGAAGAGCTCATGCACATAATGAAAAATCTTGTAGCGGAAGGCAAGTCGATTCTTTTTATTACGCACAAATTAAACGAAATAAAGGCAATCGCAGATCGCTGCACTGTGCTTAGAAAAGGAAAATGCGTAGGAACAGTTGATGTTGCACCCGTTTCAAAGGATGAACTGTCGCAAATGATGGTAGGCCGCAAGGTTAGCTTTACTGTCGATAAACAGCAGCGGCAGCCGGGAGAAACAATTCTTAAAGTAGAAAACCTTGTTGTAAACAGCAAAACTCACGGAAAAGCCCTGGTAGACAATGCAAGCTTTGAAGTACGCTCAGGAGAAATTGTCTGCATTGCAGGAATAGACGGAAACGGACAGCAGGAGCTTGTCTCGGCAATAGCCGGTATGATAAACCCGGACAGCGGCGGTATTTTTCTGGAAGGCGCGGATATTACGCATAACGGTATCCGTTCAAGGGGGCTTGCGCACATTCCGGAAGACAGGCACAAACACGGGCTTGTGCTGGATTACAGCCTTGCCTTTAACATGATTTTACAAAACTACTATACACCAGAGTTCCAGAAAAACGGCATTCTCAGATTTAAAAAGATAAATGAATTTGCAGATAACTTAATAGAAACTTTTGATATCCGCTGCGGATACGGCTCGCGCACTATAACCCGCAGCATGTCCGGCGGGAATCAGCAGAAGTCAATTATTGCGCGTGAAATATCGCGTGAATCAAAGCTGCTGGTTGCAGTTCAGCCTACAAGAGGGCTTGATGTCGGAGCCTGCGAGTATATCCACAAACAGCTTATTGCAGAGCGGGACAAGGGAAGGGGAGTGCTGCTTGTATCTCTTGAACTTGACGAAGTTATGGATGTAAGCGACAGAATACTTGTCATTTTTGAAGGAAAGCTTGTTGCGAATGTGAAACCTCAGGAAGTCAGCTTCCAGGAACTTGGACTTTATATGGCAGGATCTTCCAGGCAGGCCGCCGCATGAAATGGAACATTATTCAAAAGTGGTTTCCTGAAAAAAAACTGATTATTCCGGAATCAATGCATGATGTTATTTCTTCCGGAGCTGCGATTTTTGTGGGTCTTTTGGCAGGATTTATAATCCTGTTAATAAGCAACGCATCTCAGGCAGTGTATGCTTTTGAAACCATTCTTATAAGCGGCTTCTCTACAATGAACGATCTTGGCCAGGTTCTTTACTTTGCAACTCCGATAATTCTGACAGGACTCTCTGTTGGTTTTGCTGCAAGAACAGGGCTTTTTAATATAGGAGCTGCAGGCCAGTTTATTGTCGGAGCTTATGCTGCTGTGCTCGTTGGTATCAGGTGCGATTTTATTCCCGGGCATTTGCTTTGGATAACCGCTCTTCTTGCAGCTTTGATTGCAGGCGCTCTTTGGGGAGCTATCCCTGGAATTTTTAAAGCGCTCTTTAATGTAAACGAAGTAATTGCATGCATTATGACAAATTATATAGGCATGTATCTTGTAAATTATTTAGTTACGCAGACAGTATACGATTCAATGAAAAATCAGAGTATGCGCGTAATGGATAATGCGAATCTTCCCAAAATGGGAATGGATAAAATATTCAGGGACGGTTTTATTGTCTCCAGCGTTAATTCCGGAATTATAATTGCGGTAGTAATTGCAATATTAATATATGTTATTCTTGAAAAAACCTATTTCGGATACGAGTTAAAAGCCTGCGGTTTTAACCGTGATGCAGCGCGCTATGCAGGAATAAACGAAAAACGCAGCATTATTCTCAGCATGACTATAGCAGGCTCGCTGGCAGGATTAGGCGGCGCGCTTCTGTTTTTATCCGGTTCGGGAATTAATATAACTGTTGTAGATATGCTTGCGCAGGAAGGTTTTAACGGTATTCCTGTAGCTCTTTTGGGACTTAATAATCCTGTAGGAATAATATTTTCCGGTTTGTTTATTGCCTACCTTAATGTGGGCGGTTTTAACATGCAGTTATACAATTTTGTCCCGCAGATTATCGAAATTATTATCGCAGTAATTATTTACTTCAGCGCTTTTGCGCTGCTTGTCAAGGGATTTATCATATCTCTTTTAAAGAGAAAAAGAGGTGAATTATGAGTTTACTGTACTTTATTGTTCAGCAGACAATGTTTTTTTCCATACCTCTTTTGATAGTCGCTTTGGGAGGAATGTTTTCCGAACGCTCCGGCGTAATCAATATCGCGCTGGAGGGAATCATGATCCTCGGCGCATTCTCGGGGATTTTGTTCATCAACTTTGCCCAGCAGTTCATTTCCGGGCAGTCTGTCCTTATTATGGCTATATTTGTATCATCGTTAACGGGAGTAGTTGTTTCCCTTTTTCACGCCTACGCAAGCATCAACTTAAAAGCCAACCAGATAATAAGCGGCACAGCAATCAATATGCTGGCTCCTGCTCTTGCAATTTATATCGCAAGAATGATCCGCACCGTACAGCAGATTCCTTTTATAAATCAATTCCGCATTGATAAAGTCCCTGCGTTAGGCGACATTCCGTTTTTCGGGCCGATGCTTTTCAGGAATACATATATCACTACATTTCTTGGTTTTTTCATACTAGCGTTTGCAGCATTCCTTCTTTACAAAACGCGCTTTGGGCTTCGCCTGCGCTCATGCGGCGAACATCCGCAGGCCGCTGACTCACTGGGGATAAACGTATACGCCATGCGCTACACAGGAGTAATGCTTTCCGGCGCTCTTGCAGGCCTTGGAGGACTTGTGTTTGTAATACCGACATCAATCGAGTTTAACCCGGAAGTTTCAGGCTACGGATTTCTGGCTCTTGCAGTATTGATATTCGGCCAGTGGAGACCCGGCCGTATTCTTGTCGCCGCATTCTTCTTTGGGCTTATGAAGGCAATCGCATCCTCGTATTCAGGAATTGATTTTATGAGGGCAATCCCGATTCCTGCCTACGGCTATAAAATGATACCGTACATTGCAACTCTAATAGTGCTTGCGTTCAGTTCAAAAATGTCGCAGGCGCCGAGAGCCGAAGGCATACCATACGATAAAGGACGAAGATAAAGGAGGAAGCAGGTTATGGAAAAACAGTATCACATCGATATTGATGACAGTCACGGCGCGCGTTATGCGATTCTGCCGGGAGATCCCAAGCGTGTGGAGAAGATCGCCTCATTCCTTGAGAATCCGCGTTTTTTAAACCAGAACCGCGAATACACAAGCTGGTTAGGTGAACTTTCCGGAAAAAAAGTAATGGTTATTTCAACCGGTATGGGCGGCCCTTCAACCGCCATTGCAATAGAAGAGCTTTATGTAACCGGAGTGCGCAATTTCATAAGAATCGGCACCTGCGGCGGAATCGCTATTGATGTCACAGGCGGAGATTTGGTTATCGCAACAGGCGCAATCCGCCATGAGGGAACAACAAGGGAATATGTCCCGATTGAGTTTCCCGCAGTTGCAAACCTCGATGTCACAAATGCCCTTGTAGAAGCCGCCGGAAGGCTCAAGCAGAAATGGCATGCAGGAATTGTTCAATGCAAAGATTCCTTTTACGGCCAGCACAGCCCGGGCAGGATGCCCATTGGTTATCAGTTATTGAACGAATGGGAAGCCTGGAAAAAGGCAGGCTGCCTTGCTTCAGAAATGGAAAGCGCATCCCTTTACATCGTAAGCCAGATACTCGGCGCACGCGCAGGCTGCGTCCTTGGCGTTGTATGGAACCAGGAACGCGAAAAAGCAGGCCTAAGCAATCCCCACAGCCACGACACCACAAACGCAATAAAAACAGCAGTGGAAGCCGTACGAATATTGATGGAAAAAGAGTGATGTTCCCTTACATCAATTCTTACTAATCTCCCCGTAGAAAAACACTCCAATTTATGCCATACTGCGCCTAAATACAAATCAGGAGCATAAGCGTGTACAAACCGGTTGACGCAAAAGTAAGTTTTCCGAAACTTGAAGAAGAAGTTTTAAAATACTGGGAGCAGAATCAAATATTTAAAAAATCCCTGGAACTTCGAAAGGACGCTGATGAATTCGTCTTCTATGACGGCCCTCCCTTCGCAACAGGTCTTCCGCACTTCGGCCACTTTGTCCCAAGCACCATTAAAGATATAATCCCGCGCTACAAATCCATGAAAGGCAAAAAAGTAGAACGCCGCTTCGGCTGGGACTGCCACGGACTGCCGGTAGAAAACCTCATCGAAAAAGAACTCAACCTCAATTCAAAAACCGCAATAGAAGAGTTCGGCATCGCAAACTTCAACGAAGCCTGCCGCTCTTCAGTCCTGCGTTACGTGAATGAATGGAGAGCAACCATCACGCGCCTTGGCCGCTGGGTCGATTTCGACAACGACTATAAAACCATGGAAGCAGGCTACATGGAAACAATCTGGTGGGTCATGAAATCCCTCTGGGAAAAAGGCCTCCTCTACGAAGGCCATTACATACTCCCTTATTGCCCGCGCTGCGCCACAGTTCTTTCAAACCACGAATTAAATCTTGGCGGCTACAAAGACGTGCACGATCCGGCAATCACTGTAAAGTTTAAGGTAGGGAGTAGGGGTCGGGGAATAGGGAGTGGGGAAGTCTCCCCCCGCGCTACCCTGACCACTCAAGAGTGGTCAGGTACGCTTCCCCCCTCAGCGGGGGAGCCCCCCGCAACGCCCCCCAACACGTATCTGCTCGCATGGACGACAACGCCGTGGACGCTGCCGTCAAACCTCGCCCTAACCATGGGCGCAGATATAGACTACGTACTAATCGAAACCCCCCAACCCCTAACCCCCAACCCCCAACCCCCAACCCGCTACATCCTCGCAGAGGCAAGACTATCTGCCTACTACAAAGATGAAACAGAATACAAAATAATATGGAACAAAAAAGGCGCAGAACTTGCCGGCCTTGAATACGAACCCCTCCTTCCGTATTTTAAAGATACGCCCGGCGCATTCCGCGTCTTCCTTGGCGATTTTGTCACCACACAGGACGGCACAGGAATTGTGCATACAGCTCCCGGCTTCGGCGAAGATGATGCGCGCGTACTTAAGGGAACAGGAATTCCTGTAATCTGTCCTGTAGATGCAGAATGCCGTTTTACAAATGAAGTCACGGATTTTGCAGGGCTCTTTGTCAAAGACGCAGACAAAGGAATAATAGAAAAACTTAAAGAAGAGGGAAAACTCTTAAAGAGGGATCAGCTTCTACACGCATATCCCCATTGCTGGCGGTGTCAAAGCCCGCTTATCTACAGAGCTATCGGCTCCTGGTTTGTCAGCGTGGAAAAAATAAAGCAGGATATGATTGATGCAAACAATCAAATCTACTGGATGCCGGAACATATAAAGACAGGCAGATTCGGCAAGTGGCTGGAAGGCGCGCGCGACTGGGCAATCAGCAGAAGCCGTTATTGGGGCAACCCTCTTCCAATCTGGAGATGCGGCGAATGCGGCAAAACAGTCTGCGTCGGCAGCCGCGATGAATTAAAAGAACTCTCCGGCGTATACCCTGACGATCTTCACAAACACTTTGTCGATGAAATAACAATCCCATGTGAATGTAAAAGTATAATGAAGCGCGTTCCGGAAGTGCTTGACTGCTGGTTTGAATCAGGAGCCATGCCCTATGCGCAGAATCACTACCCGTTTAAAAACAGGGAATTTTTTGACAGCCACTTTCCATCGGATTTTATCAGCGAGGGACTCGATCAAACGCGCGGCTGGTTTTATACGCTCACTGTTCTTGCAGCGGCCCTTTTTAAAAAACCTGCTTTTAAAAACTGCATTGTCAACGGCCTTGTGCTTGCATCAGACGGAAAAAAAATGAGCAAGAGCCTTCGCAACTACACAGATCCAAACGAAGTAATAAATCAGTTCGGCGCAGATGCGCTTCGCCTCTTTCTTGTGCATTCAGCCGTGGTAAAAGCCGATGATCTTCGTTACAGCGATGACGGCGTGCGCGAAGTAATGAAAAGCATCATCATCCCGCTTTGGAACGCCTACAGCTTTTTTGTAACCTACGCCAATATTGATAAAGTTACCGCAAAAGGCCCGGAAGGAAGATGCGTCAATCCGCTGGATCAATGGATACTTTCAGAAGTGCAGACTCTTATAGAAAAAACAGGCGGCGCGCTTGAGGCCTACGATCTTAGCCGCGCCATAGATCCAATCCTGCGTTTTATAGACCTTCTTAATAACTGGTATATCCGCCGCTCCCGCCGCAGGTTCTGGCGCAGCGAAAACGACAGCGACAAACTTGAAGCATACGGCACTCTCTACGAAGCTATAAAAACGCTTATTACAATAGCTGCTCCTTTTATGCCCTTTACAACAAAGCAATCTGGCAAAATCTGCGGCTGCCATCAGATCCGGAATCCGTGCATCTTGCCTGTTTTCCATGTCCGGATGAAAAACGCCGCGACAAGGCTCTTGAGTTCCGCATGGCAGTTGTAATGTCCGCAGTTTCAATAGGGCGTTCATTGCGTTCACAGTACAACATAAAAATGCGCCAGCCTCTTCGCAAGGCCGAACTTGTTACGCGCAATCAGGACGAAAAGAAAGCCCTTATAAGCATGGCGGATATTATCCGCGAAGAACTCAACGTAAAGGAAATTATTTTTTCAGATAACGAAGAGGCCCTTGTCGAATACGAAGTAAAGGCGAACTTCCGCATCCTCGGCAAGGAACTTGGCAAGGACATGAAAGCCGCCGCCGCAAAAATAGAAGCGCTCAGCCACGCAGAGATTCAGAGCGTCATCGAAGGTTCATCGCTTTCCATAGATATACCAAGCGAAGCAGGCGGCGTAAGGGCCCTTGAAATAACAGCGGAAAAACTTGATATCCGCCGGAACGAGAAAGCCAACCTGCGCGTATTAAACGAGGGGACCTTGACTGTCGGCCTTGACACGGAGATTACCCGCGAACTTTCCATGGAAGGCGATATCCGGGATTTAATCCGCGGTATCCAGAACACGCGCAAGGAAACAGGCCTTGCTGTCACAGATCGCATAGAACTTTTCATACACGGCAGTGATTCCTTAAAAGAAGCCTGGGAAGCCTTTGCTGAAACAATCGCCGAAGAGACACTGGCCGTAAAAAACGAGTGGATAAAAATTGACGGGCAAATCCCTGTAGGGGAGCCTGCGGCAGGAGAAGAAACATGGCAAGTAAAAATAGTAAAAGTAAAATAATTAAAATTACATCCTGCAGGAATCTTAAACTCTGCATAACTTTGTTATTTGTAATTATCTTTGCCTCCTGTCAATCAACGCCTGGCATTCCTGATTTATTCATGGAAGACGCAAATTTCGCTCCGCTGGATACCGGAGCTTCCGTTTATATCTTTGCAGATGTTAACAAGGCGCGCTCTATTATTGAGTTATTGCCGGTAGAGGAACTGCAAAACGCTCAGACAAGGCAGATGCTGGACAGAACCAGCCATTTTGCAGCGGCCATGTTTCCCGGGCAAAGCGGAAAGCGTTTTCAGCTGGCAGCATCGGGAAATTACCCAAGTTCCCGCGCCGGCATGGCGCTTACCATGGACAGAAACTGGAAAGAACACCGCGTAGACAAAAACAGCTACTGGCACTCCGGCGCAGACAGACTTTCCATAGCAATGAGTTCAAGGCAGGCCTTTGTAATGGCAATGTTAGACGACACTCCCCGCGAACCCTTTTTCTCTGCGCCCGGCATGGAAATACCCGAAGGGTTCAACGATTTCCGCAGGGATGCTCCAATGTCATGCTGGCTGGAGAATTCCGGATCTGTTTTAAATGGTATATTAAGTCAGGCGGGACTGCCTTTAAGGTTTCCTGTTGTGCAATTTTTTATAAATCTTTTCCCGGCGGAAGAAGACGGAAAAGAAGGCTGCATAGCTGTATTAAGATTTCAGCTGGAAAACGCGGCGCAGGCGCGGGGCATGGCAGCGCTTCTGGCCCTTGCCGGCAATTTTGCATCTAACGACCCAATAGCTTCCATTTTCCTTGCAAATGCGCCCGTACAAAACGGCCAAAACCTCGATATAAAAACCGCCATGCTGGGCGAAGAAGACATCCTGCGCCTTTTTGCAATTTTATTAAATTAAAAAAATCAATAAAATTTTTAGCAATTGTAAAGACGGCTTAAAATTGATCTGGTAGCCATTGCAATTATAATACATGAATGTTAAAATTCCCATATTATATAATGGGGGGTTTTTTTATGAAAACCAGATACATTGTAATATTTACCATAATATTGTCATTGGCTTTTTCCTCCTGTATGGAACCCCTGCATAATGAAGGCACAATTACGATAAATTTAGGAAGCAGCAGCGGCCGTTCGCAGGGACAGGAATTTTTTGATAACTTGAATTATAAGATAACACTTACAGGCAATGGACAGGTAATAAACCGTGAAGCGAACAGCGGCGAAACTGTCAGCGTAGTTGTTGCCGCCGTACAATGGCATGTAAAAGTAGACTCATACTTTGATGAAATACGCTATTCCACAGGTTCTGCCTATGTGAATGTCAGGGTAAGGCAAAATAATTTTGTACTGATAACGATGTTTCAGGTAGAGGAAGACTGTATCTGGGGAGACTGGATACTGACAAAAGCTCCAACCTGTAATGAAGAAGGTGTAGAGACAAGGACTTGTCAGCAGTGCGATGAAACACAAACACGTTTCACAGACATTGATCTCAATGCGCACAACTGGGTTCAGATATCAGGAACATCCGCCACATGTACAACAGAAGGCAGCGGCACGCGGGAATGCGCAGTCTGTGAAAAAACTGAAACAGGCGATTTACCCATAGACCACGACGCGCATAGCTGGGGACCCTGGATAGAAATAACAGCTCCCACTTGTACGGCGCCGGGCGAGGAAACAAGAACCTGCGCTTACAATTCAGATCACACAGAAACACGCCCTATAGACCATGTCGGGCATGACTGGGGAGAATGGATAGAAACAACAGCTCCCACCTGCACAGAAGCAGGTGAGGAAACAAGAACCTGCGCTTACAATGAAGAGCACACAGAAACACGCCCTGTAGACCCCGATGGACACAAATGGGTTCAAATATCAGGAACACCCGCCACATGTACAACAGAAGGCAGCGGCACGCGGCGATGTACAGTTTGTGAAATAACTGAAACAAACGATGAATTACCCATAGACCAAAATGCGCATGACTGGAGAGCCTGGATAGAAACAACTGCTCCCACATGCACGGCGCCAGGCGAGGAAACAAGAACCTGCGCTCACAATTCAGATCACACGCAAACGCGGCCTGGAGCTCCTGCGCTTAATCACCTGTTTATTGAAAACTGGGAAATAGAAGGAGATTCAGCGGAAAGGATCTGCGATCGCGCCGGCTGCGATGAAAAAGAAAAACACGCAGTCTTTACTGTAAGCTTTATCACCAACGGCGGAAATGAAATACCAGATCAATATATAGTTTCCGGTTACACGGCAAGCCGTCCTGCAGACCCTGTCAGAGATGGTTTTACATTTAACGGCTGGAGTTTTAACTTTAATACGCCTGTTACTGCCAATGTTACTGTTCAGGCTCTCTGGACTGAAAATCCGGCTTTTATTATAACGTATGCCGAAATAACAAATTTGCTACAGGAAATAAACACCGGAATTATTATCCGCCATACAGGTACGCCAAGCACGGCAACCATCAATACGGCAGGCGCAAATCCTGAATGGTACATAAACGGAATCCTAATCGGAACAAACTCGTCTCTTATGTTGAATGTTACAAATCCTGATTATAACGGTATAGGTATTCACTCGCTTACGCTTAAGGTAGATGTAAACGGCATACCTTACAGCAGAACAGTTACTTTCGAAGTAGCGCAGTAAAGGAGCGGAAAAAATGAAAAATAAAGCGGCGGTTATAACTTTTTATTTAATTATTTTTGTATTGATTTTTTCCGGATGCTCCGATCCATTCACTTCCGTCGAAGAGCAGCCTTCTGTTCTGACCGGCATAGGGTTTTTTGTGCTTGAAGTTGACGAAGAGCAGAGGATAATAAGACCGGAGCCTAAGCACAGTGATTTTGCATTGTTCAGGTTTGTGTTTACCCCTTTAGAAGAGACCGGAGGGAAGCCAGAATCGTTTGACCGTAACAGCGAAAATCTGACTTCGGCCCTGCCTCTGCCAATAGGGCAATATAATTTATTTGTGTATGCCTTTACTAAAATTGGTGATCCCGATCATGCCATGTTGGGTAGATATCTTGAAAACGGCGGAGTAGTAGTTATAAATGACGGAGACAAAACTTCCGGCCGCATAGAGCTTGCAGATCCTGTTATCAGCGGCGGACAGGGAACATTCAGCTGGGATTACAAACACGCAAGCAGCGCAGATTTTGAAAGTTTCAGCATGACCATTACGCCTCTTCAGGGCGGAACGGGAGTTACAAAGACATCGCCGAAAGACAGCGATACATTTAACGCAGGCTATTACTGGGTTGTTGCAACAATGACCAATAAAGCCGGACAAACTGCGGTAAAAAGCGAGGTTCTGCATATTTACAGAAACCTTACAAGTCTTTCTGATCATACCTTTAACGCAAACAACTTTTTTGCAGTCTTTACCGGTGCTGTAGAAATTAACATGAAAGATGATGATGAACAAGACGGCGTTGGCGTTATAGGCGAGATTATGTCTATCGGCATAACCGGCGCGGATGAAAAAGATTTAATAATGACATGGAGCAAAGACGGAATAATCAGCGCTTCTTTTAAAGACCATGTAATAACAGAACCCGGTGCCTACTCTGTAACAATAAGACGGCCCGGATACAACGGCAGCCATACCGATTCAATTAATGTCGACATATTTAAAGGCGATGGAGATGGCAGAAATCCCTACGAGATTAAGAATGCAGTTCAGCTTGCATATCTTGCAGCGCAGGTAAATGCCGGGAACACAGCTTTTAACAGTAAAGACTACGAACTGCAGAATGATATTTCACTGAAAGCTTACTCAGACGGCGAAGGCTGGATTCCGATTGGAACAGCAGTAAACCCATTCTCCGGAACATTTGACGGCTACAGAAAAAAAATAAAAAAGCTCTTTATAAACAGACAGGCAGATAATCAGGGACTATTTGGAGTAATTGACGGTGGTAAAGTAGACAGTCTGTATCTGGAGATTGACGACGGAATTACCGGCAGTCAAAATACCGGCGGAATAACAGGAATAATACGTAACGGAGGTTCAATCGATTTATGCTATGTATCCGGTACAGGTTCAATTTCCGGTACTTCTAGCGTAGGCGGTATTGCAGGGACTATTGAAGAAACTGAGATTAATAGAAGCTGCACATTGGTAAATGTCAGCGGAACCGGTAATAATATTGGCGGTATTATAGGAAGGTTTCTTGGCAGCGGATCTTCAGTAAAAAACAGTTTTTCTGCAGGGAATATAACAGGAAACGATAGCATAGGCGGTATTTCAGGGTATATTAGCGGAAATAATGAAATTACTAACTGTTACACAACAGGAAACATAAGGGGAAGAGATGACATAGGAGGTATTACCGGTTATCATTATAACGGCACGGTACAATACTGTTATGCAACCGGTATTATCTCCGGAAATAACCGAGTCGGCGGTATAGCTGGAGCAAGAGGTACAGGTATATTGGCAAACAATGTTGCATTAAATCCTGCTATTACATCAGTTGAGACTACTGTAGGACGAATAACCAGTAGTATTCAAAATGGAAACAACAAAGCCCGCAATGATATGCTGGTTAATGACATTGCGGTAGCAGGAGAACAAGATCCAACTAGCCCGCATGGTGAAAATATTATTGTTGGAGAAAATACATATTTAACAGGTGTATTCACTGGCTGGAATACATCATTCAGTTGGACAATCCCCCCAACTGCTTCTCTTTTAATTAACGGCCCATTACCCACATTGCAGGGCATCCCTGCAGAGATGCAGAATCAAAGGCTGCCTGCTATTCCACAGGAAGCAAGAATCGATTCAACTGGATTTGAAGGAACGCTTTTTGATGCAATAAATGATCCAGGTATAAGTGAAGATCCGGATAACCCCACAGTAATAACAATTCTAAGAAATATTCCTAATGCAAGATCTCCTGATAATAATATTTTGACAACAAGCCCCTATGTAATACCTGATAACAAGCATATACGACTTGTAGCGGCAACTGGAAATAATGTAACAATTACATTAGCCGATGATATAAATGCAGCTTTATTTACAGTATTATCTAATCCAACAAATATTCCCAAAAGTCTTACACTTGGCGAAGCAACCGGCGGAATAATTACTTTAAGCGGCAATGATGCACCAGCTCAAATTTATCGCCGCGGAGTCAGGATCTTTGGCGCAAACGCAACTTTTACAATGAACTCTACTGCAGTTGTTAGAGATTTCAATAATAATAATAATCAATCAAATCACCTAAGTCAACTTTCTCTTACTGGTGGCGGCGCTGGTGTTAATTTGAATGGTGGTACCTTTAACTTAAGAGGCGGTAGTATACTAAACAACAGAGTAACTGCTCCAACCCCAGACGGATATACCGCTCATTTAATTGGCGGTGGAGTGTTTCAAAGAAGTGGTACGTTTAATATGTATGACGGATTAATACAGGGTAACAGTGCAGATAACGCCGGCGGCGGAGTAGGTATCAACAACGTAGGAACACAAACATTTAACATGTACGGCGGTTATATTCAGGGTAACACATCAGCAATCAGCGGCGGCGGCGTATTTTTAGCTGGAACATTTAACATGCACGGCGGTTTTATTCAGGGTAACAATGCAAGCCAAAACGGCGGCGGCGTACTTTTAAGCGGAACATTTAACATGCACGGCGGTTTTATTCAGGGTAACAGTGCAGGTAATGGCGGCGGCGGCATATTTTATCAACAAGGAAGTTTTATAATGTCAGGCGGAACTATAGCCGGTATAAATGCAACAGAGCCATTAATTCCAAACACAGCTCCTACTAACGCAGCTTTCCAACGTTCTTCTGCTGGTAATAGTCCAAATGGCGCTTACGAAGGAAAATACGCAGATATTTACGGCACCTCCTTCCCAGGTTCAACTGACTTTACTATACCATTTGTTGTAAGGACATTAGAAGTAACAGGGACGGTAGAACTCTCGCCAATAAACCCCACTGCAACTGTCGCTATCTACATCAGCGGCGTAAATGTGAACGTTACGAATAATCCTCCGCAAGGCGTTACATATGACTCTGTGTCAAAAACATTTACATACAATGGTACTTCATCATTTAGTAATCCAAATATTACAATAACCTTCAATGCAACTGAACCAGGTTGTTTCTATAAAGCGCAAACACTGAACATCAAGGTATTTGACGGGCATGTTGATTATAATCCAGCAGCTGCTGGCACTCATGACAGGCGCATCCCTGTAAATCAGGCTAACGTTGCTGCATTTAACGATTATGCCATATCTTCTAGTGGCTTTTTCAAACATTATAAGCAGACAGAACCCATTACACTAGATCCGCCAACGGCTGGCGGCAGTAACTGGACAGCAATAGGAACAGATGAAACTGTTCATAGTAGCTTCACCGGCAGCTATGACGGCGGAGGATTTAATATTTATAACCTTACAATTAATTCTACTGATGCTTCAAAACCACAGGGAATGTTCGGCGTAATTAGTAATGGCTATTATAGTAGCGGCGCTTCAATAAGAAATGTCAGATTAATAGGAGGCAGCATAACAGGCGCTGGGACTGCCGGCGGTATAGCCGGATTAGTAAAATTCCTGCCGCAAACGCATGCTATGTTTCAAGCAGCTAATAAAACGAGTATAGAAAACTGCTATACAACAGTCAATGTAAAAGGAAATACAGCAGGCGGTATAGCGGGAAGGTTAGATACGAATCACGCTGTTATAAGAAACTGCTATACAACAGGTAATATCGAAGGAGATTCAGCAGGCGGTATAGTTGGGTATTCTTTAGGAGCGGTGGAAAATTGCTATGCCGCAGGAACTGTAACAGCTGCAGTTAATGGCGGCGGTATAGCGGGAGAAGGTGGTGATGGAGCAATTGTACGAAATAGCATAGCCCTGAATCAGAGTGTTTCTGGCGGGACTAGTAGACATAGAGTGATTGGTAATCAGGCTGGTGCGGTGCTTCTTAGAAATTATGCACGGAATGATATGGGCATTGTTACGAATGGTGAACATAATCTTCCCGGCGGTCAAAGTATAACTTTCCCGCCGGCAGAAAACTGGTGGACAAGCACAACCTGGGATAAAAGTAATCATATTATTGGTTCAACGGATATTTTTCATACTGGAGAAGATTGGTGTTTTCAAAATATCTGGATAATGGGCACTGTTAATATCGGCGGAACAAATTATACCTTGCCGGTACTGCGGGGGCCGTAATAGGCAAGCGGGCAAGCGGTAGCAGCTACCGCTTTTCCGTAGTGTCGTTACACGTCATGCCTACACCGCATATAGCGTAGTGGGTGCAACAGTAACATCTGCCGCTTTTTCAACAACTCCGTGAACTCTGCGCTCCCGCAAGCCCCCCAAACCCTATTCCCTAAACCCCACTCCCCATTTTGGTGGTGACGCAAAAGTGGAAACACAAGGGTGCCTGTCACTGGCGGTTTATATCTGGAACACTGATAGTAGCAGCTAACGGAATATACAAGATGGGGAAATTACTAACTGGCTGCTAATTTCTGGCTGCTTCGGTAACAGGAGAAAGTGTAAGATGATAACCAAGAGAGCGTGCAACTTTATCAAAAGTACTGATACGAGGATCTCCGCCCCTGGTAAAGGAACGGTAGAGCCCTGCGCGGTCAATACCTGTATCACGGGAAACAGCAAGCATGCCCCGCGCTTTAGCTGCTACACCTAATGCATGGGCAAGCAAACTTGGGTCAGTATCGTTTTCTGCTTCTATTATTGAGGCTTCGACAAACGCTTGAATATCTTCTTCTGTTTTAAGTTCTTCGTAAATGTTCCATTTAGTTGTTTTCATTTATTTAATCTCCTATAAAAAGTCAACTGGGATATCTCCCATTTTTTATATAAACTGGTATCAACCAGTCTATTTTAATTTAACTTTGCTGCTCTCATCGAAGCAGCCTTTCGTATAATTTTCTTATCTAT
>WQXU01000019.1 GCA_009781635.1 Treponema sp. | reverse complement strand
CTTATGCTCAAACACCCGAAGATTGGGACAAACTACTTCCTTGGAATATTTTTAAATCTTAAAATTTTATTCTCTGCTTTTTTACAAAATGATGGGTTTTCTCCGCTTGGTTTGACGGTTACTCATCTATTCCGATTTCATACCAGAGCTTGTTGTCTGCGTTAAACGACTTTTAATTTCTTCCACGGATAGCCCTTGAGCCATTAATTCAAAAACTTCCTTCCTAACCTCTTCCTTGCCTTTCTCTATACCTTTCTCACGGCCTTTCTCTATGCCTTCTTCAATGCCGTCCTCCCGGCCTTCCTTATATCGAATGGCTCCAAGCCTCTCAACACTTATTTCTTCAAACAGCATATTTATTACCTCATCTATTCCGATTTCATACCAGAGCTTGTTGTCTGCGTTAAACGACTTTTAATTTCTTCTACAGATAGCCCCTGAGCCATTAATTCAAAAACTTCCTTCCTAACCTCTTCCTTGCCTTTCTCTATGCCTTCCTCAAGGCCTTCCTCACGGCCTTTCTCTATGCCTTTCTCTATGCCTTTCTCTATGCCTTTCTCTATGCCTTCTTCAATGCCGTCCTCCCGGCCTTCCTTATATCGAATGGCTCCAAGCCTCTCAACACTTATTTCTTCAAACAGCATATTTATTACCTCATCTATTCAGATTTCATACCAGAGCTTGTTGTCTGCGTTAAACGACTTTTAATTTCTTCCACGGAGAGCCCGGTTATCCCGGAAACAAATTCTAAAGCAGAACCTTTTGCAAGCAAGTTACGAGCAATAACTAGTCTTTCTTCTTCTCTGCCTTCTTCTCTACCTTCTTCACGGCCTTTCTCTATGCCTTCTTCTATGCCGTCTTCCCGGCCTTCTTTATATCGAATGGCTCCAAGCCTCTCAACACTTATTTCTTCAAACAGCATATTTATTACCTCCGAACCGTGTATTCTAAGAAAATCCCCTAGAATGCCATTTTCTATGCAGTATTTTATCGCAGCTTTCATAGATTCATCAAGCGATAATTCCTTATTATACTCCCATATCATGGATATGAATATACTGTAACTGTCCAGCATCTTGCTTTTTGCCAGTATCTGCGGATTACAGCCGTGGTTGATGTTGTATACATGTACCACAAGCTCCAGAGGAAGGCCGCTTCCTTTTATCAACTTTAAGTCTTCTATATCCTTAAAAGCGTCGGATAGCTTTAGCTGATTATATTCAGGATAAGGCTCCTTGCCGTTATATAAAACGATAAACTCCGGCGTGGGGATTTTTACAAGTTTTCTCTGATATAAATTATCCTGCTCAAGAATTTTTTCGTAAACACGCCCAATATACATCAGCAGCCTGACAGGGACATTGTTGTTTATAGTTGACTGGTGTTCGATTAACACTACAATACGATCATTGATAGTGAAGGAGATATCGTTAATCTGATTCATGTAGATTGCATCGGATAAGGTGTTGATGTCGATGATTGCATCCGGCGGAATGTCGACTCCTTCGATGGCTGAATAAACCTCTCTTAAAACTTCCGGATTGGAAAACAGGGTAGAAAAAACGCTGCTTTTGTGTTTCCTGTTTACATTTGAGTCCATATATACCTCTTAAGAAAAAGCTGGAACCTTCATAAAAAGGTTCATGTATATATGGCGCAGCCGTGCGTGGCGCTTTAGTGAAAATGAATAATAATTCAATGTATAATTTACATAAAAAAGACGGCAGCCTTTCAGCCATCACCTTATAAAAATTTTTACACACGACACCGCAGACATGAATACCTTAGTGTTAACCGTATTTAAAATATTCTTTTGCGTTCCTGAATTTCACAAAAATATCAAATAGAATAGGATCAAGCCTGCGATATCTAATAATATACAGATTCCACATTGTATCAATGGCTTCATTATGACTTAATATTTTGCTGCTAACACGGCTTGTGTCGGTAAGGCTGTCATATGTATCAATAATTTCCAATACTTTAGCGGGAAAATAAGCAAGAACCTCGCATTTAACCAAATTTTCAAGTTCAAAACCAATACAAAAATCCTGAAATTTACCGGGATATTTTTTCCTAAAGTTATTTAAATAAGAGGAATATATGCCATAACTGCCATTGTTCCCGTAATAATCGTGATGATAACCTGTAATAAAAGCAGCTTCCTTGCAATAATTTGTTTTATTTATAATAGAAGACATTCCAAATCTTACATGATCGATTGCGGCTTTATGATCATAGTTATTTTCACCTTCCTTGTATTCTATATTGGTTTTTTTTCCTACATCGTGGAGTAATAATCCTGCTGACCAGTTATTAATTAAATGCGGCGGGATTTCGCGTAAGCCCCCGTTAAAAACTCTTTCAAGCGTCAGCTGACTATGATCAAAATGCGGCAACAGCGTTGTATACAACGGAAGATATTTTTTCTTAAACTCTATCCGTAATTTTGCAATTACATAAGATGAAGACATAAGCCTGTTGAAATATTCAAAAAATGCAATGCCCTGTGTATATGATCTAATCATGTGTTTCATTATAGGATTCTGGCTTCTTTCTGCCAGGGAATTTATTAATTCATCCTGAGAAACACCTTCCATTGGAATAGACAAAGAAGCCTTAACCATAGCCATGGTTGAATTAACCATATTCTGCGTAAGATTTTTTGCTTCGCTGTCCGAATATTGCGCTGCATCCATCATAATATTTTGATTTATAGCGGCAGTATCATTTACAGCATTAACCAGCACGTTGGATATTACTTTTGGATCGTTTGTTTTGTTTTCAATAAGCTTATTAATTTTATTAGCATGATTATTTATATCCTGCACTTCTTTAGAACCGCTTGACAATGTATCTGAATTATCATCTTTCTGCATGGCATTGTTTTCTGAAATTTCTGCTTGCTGTACTACAACCACTTCCGGCGACTTTGAATAAGCACCTGCATTTAGAACAACAGGCGAATTATTTGTTAATTCTTCTATTTTCTGTTTATCTTTTTCGGAAATAAAATAATCCCAACTATGTTTTTGCAGCCAGAAACTGGTTCCGCTTCCGTAAAGGGAATTAAACGGCATAAGGCGTTTTTTTTGTTGTTCACGGTTTACGCAGACAACTGAAATATTTTCCTGCAGCATGATTTTAATGATTTCTTTTTCCTTGTTTTTGTTCTGCTCTTGTAAAAAGAATTTCCTGACAGAAACAAGCACTTCATTATTTGACATGAATATACCTCTTCCCAGAATTTACCAAACAAAGTGTGCCAATAGCGTACCAAAAACTAGGAGATTTTAAGATTTTATTTCAGTTATTATTGATAATTTCTTCACATATCTTTACAGCAGTTTCAAAGTCGCTGTTTAAATCCAGCAGATTGTAAATCTCATCAATAAAAGCGGATGTTGATGCCTTCCATTTTTTCTCTTTTAACTTTTCAAGCGCTTTGATTGAAGCTGTAATATTGTATTCCTTGCAGGCAGCTATGGTAATTTTCAGCTGCTCTTTCAAAAATAATGCATCTTCTGTAATATCCTGCGAATCTGAAATACGGGAAGAATCAATTTTAAATTTATCCCTTAGAACTTCAAGTATTTTTAAGAAGTCTCCTGCATTTGCCCTGATATAATCCAAATCGTTTCTGAGAGCCGCATTTTCAAGGCCGGAAGCAAGTACAGATGCATTGAGTTCCCCGACATTCCACAATGCCGATTTCATGGAGTGAACAATTGTACTGAACTGTTTTAAATTAAAATCTTCCTTCATCACAAATGGCAGCATTTCCCTTAATGCAGCAGCCGCTTTTTCCGCATCACGGTAAAAAATCTGCATCATCTTGGAGCTTATTTCAATTTTTTCATCTTCTGCCGTTAATTCAGGTAAATATTTTTTCGCTTCTTCCGGGTAGCGGTCACGGATAAATTTGTTTAACACCGTGTTTAAAAGCTCTGTATCTATTGGCTTTGGTATAAATCCGTCAAAGCCTTTTTGCGCAAACATCTCTTCATTGCCGGCAAGAGCGTTAGCTGTCAATGCAACTATTACGCCTGTGTACCCAAGCTCACGCAGTTTCTGCGTTGTTTCTATGCCGTCCATCTGCGGCATCATGTGATCCATAAATATTATATCATAACTTTTTCCGCTTTCTATTTTTTCTATTGTCTCAAAACCGCTGTTAACTGTTTCAATATTCAGCTCATAGGGTTTTAACAGGCCTTCGGCAACATAAAGATTGGTGTCAACATCGTCTACAATAAGAACGCTTCCATAAGGCATAGGTTCACGGCTCATCTGCATTTTTGCGTTTTGGCGTTTGCTGCTGAATGTAAAGCTGCATAATTTCTGCGTAACATCTTCTCCGATTGGCTTGTATTCCATGACTAGCTGCCGCAGGGTCACTGTAAATATACTGCCCCTGCCCCACTCGCTTTCCGCTCTGATTTTTCCGCCCATCATTTCTACAAGTTTCTGTGTAATGTTCAGCCCTAAACCTGTTCCTTCTGTTTTACGGTTGGCTTCAGCGTTAAAACGCATATATTCTGTAAACAGCATCTCTTTGTCGCCGCTTTTCATGCCCTGACCTGTATCTTCAACAGAAAGAATCAGATAGAAATTCCTTTCTACCTCCACATGTTTTACAGATAATTTTACATGTCCCTCTTCTGTATATTTGATGGCATTGGAAAGCAGGTTGTTTAAAATTTGCTTTAGCCGCAGTTCATCGCCGAAAAGTTTTGAAGGCAGTTTTTTATCAACTTCCAGCATGAATTTTATGGGTTTGGAGCCAATGCGCACAATGTTAAGCTGAACCGTGTCATTGATAAGACTTGGCATATCATATTCCATGACATTAAAATCCAGTTTGCCGGTTTCTATCTTTGACATGTCCAGTATGTCATTGATTATCCCAAGAAGGCTGCTGCCGGAAGAAAGTATTTTTTCCTGGGCCGCCGCGTATTTGTCCGGCAGATTTTTGTCTTCCAGCTGAATCTGGGAAATTCCGATTATAGCGTTAAGCGGCGTGCGGATTTCATGCGACATCATTGCCAAAAATTCACTTTTTGAACGCGTGGCTGCTTCGGCTGTGCGTTTTGATTCTATTATGGGAGTTATCTCCACACAGTCAAAGAAACGCGCAATATTGATGCCGGAATCATCGCTGCGAGGCACATTTTCTCCCATTGGAATTGAGTGAAGCATAAAACTGCGGACAAGCAAAGGAGGGCCGTTCTCTTTTCCGCCTGTTTTCATTTCAAAGGTTGTGTTTATTGTGCCGTAACGCTCCAATAGTTCGCCGAAAAAATATTTTAATTCTATATCGGGAAATAAATCGGCAAAGGGCAGATTTATCGCGTACTCCTGTTTTTCAATATCAAGAATTTTTGCGAATGATTTACTTATATACTCTACCCGCGCCTGATTGTTTACAATTACAATTAAGCTCGATGATTCTTCCAAAACCTTGTCAAAAGTGAGCCCCGTCTGCTCGGAGCGGTTGAGTATTCCAACAGAATATTTTCCTATCATTAAAATTACAATGAAATTAAAAGTCATGCCGATAAAATTAAAAAACTCATAGTTAAGCGTAAACTCTGAACCCAAAAGCCTTATATTGCAAACAAATAATAAAAAAATTACCGCCGCGCTTGTAAAAAAAGTCATGATAAACAAACCGGCAACACTGACATATAACAGGCTTACAAGCGAGCAGCCCATTAAAAATATATAGATTAAACGGTTGCCGTCAACGAAAAGTGAAACTGCGGCAAGTTCAACAGCGGCAATGGACAGCGGTATAAGTATTGACAGGTGCAGCCTTGACAGCCCTTTTATGCTTGTAAAAGTAATTACAATAATTATTAAAAGCGCGCTGGAAATCAGGCGATAGTGCAGTTTATCGATATAGTAAACTACATAAAACAGCACCTGTATGACAGCATAGGCGATAATTATAGTTCTAACCGGCGCTTTTGCTATCTTAACAAGGTCTCTCATATCCTGTAACCTTCTTTGGGTTTACCGAAAACAAGCGGCAGCCTGGAAAGATCAATTCCGTTCGGGCATACAAAATTAATTGCTCTGGGTATTATCTCATATTCTATTGATGTGCCGTAAAGAGTCTGTCCGTCTATACTCATGCACATAACTTCGTTGGAGGAAAGTTTTATTTTTTTTGCTTTATAATGCGAAACCAGATCAGGTATTTTTTTATATCCGCCCTTTATATAAACAGGAATGTTTGATAATAACCTTAATCTTGAAGCATTTTTAAATACGTAAACATCCAGTATTCCGTTATCGGGATGGGAATCAACGGCGGCATGCATGGCTTTGCCGTAACAGGGCGCATTTGCTGCCATTATGGAAATAAAATCACCTTCTATAATGGTACCATCTATTTCTACGTTATACTTCTGTCCTGCCTTTTTTGCCATTATCCGGACTACGGCAGCCAGGGTATATGCAATGTCTTCCGGCAGTCCCTTTAAAATCCATTCATCGCCTTTCATGTTCGCAAAGGCTTCCATTCCGGTAAGCGCAAAACCAAGGCCGTAATTGTTTCCGCAGCGGATTATATCCAAAGGAATGGTTTTATCAAAAACCTGACTCTCTAAAGACAATAAATGTTTTCTGCTTTTAGGCCCGAAGTATCTTAAAAATGCATTTGCGCTTCCGTATGGGTGTCCTGCAACCTCTACATTCTCAAGACCTACAATGCTGTTTACAACTTCAAAGAGCGTGCCGTTTCCGCCTATTGAGTGTATGCGTACAGTTTCGTTTGGCTCTGAAATATACCGCCGTATAAAAATAAGAGAGTCGCGGCACCACCTTGATTCAAATATATCATAGCGTATATCGGGATACTTGCTGAAGAATCTGGTAATCTTGTCGCGCAGCGGTTTTGTTTTTCCATTTATGCCTTTTGCGACAGGATTAATAATGAACAAATGCCTCATGTTTTATCTCATTTATATATTTTATAAATTTTTACTGATGCGCTGAAGAAGAAGATTCGGCATAAAAGGTTTTGATATATAGTCTGCCGCTCCAAGAGAAAGCCCCTCAAATCTGTCTCCTGAAACAGTAGAAGCAGTTAAAAAGACAACCGGAATATTTTTTGTTTCATCGCCGGACTTTAAAATTTTTATCGCTTCAAAACCGTCCATTTCCGGCATATCGACATCTAACAGAATTAAATCAGGTTTTATATTCTCAAGAAGGGCAAACATCCTCTGCGCAGACGGCATTGCATATGTTTTGTATAAACCGTCCAGCGCGGTTTTAGCCGCCATGCGGTTTGTATCGTTATCATCAACTATAAAAACAGTTTTCATTCTTTCACTCCCCTTATTCCTGTCAACACAATTTTAGTATTATATAGAGGATTTAATTATATAGTATAAAAATATCATTGTAAATCTGAAAATATTGTATAATCTGTCTGATATTAATTTTACCGTTTATATGGTTCAGCTTTATAAATACCGATAATATTATATGAAAACAAAATCCCGTATTAGTTTAGTTACAGTTATCATTATTTTTTCCGCCTCACTTTTTTACACATGTAAAACGGCGGAACAGGCTGTAATTACAGAGCCGCAAGCTGCACAGGGGCACACAGCTGCAGTACTCTCTGTTGCCTACAGCCCTGACGGAAGGCAATTCATTTCAGGTTCCAGCGACAGAACTGTCAAGTTATGGGACACGCAGACAGGCAGACTGATAAGGACATTTACCGGCCATACATCATGGGTAAACTCGGTTGTATACAGCCCCGACGGAAAAACGATTGTGTCATCCGGTTCTCACGACAGAACTATAAGGATCTGGGATGCAAACGAGGGCTTGCTATTAAGAACAATTTCTGCTCATAACGGCATGGTTACATCTGTTGCATACAGCCCGGACGGCAGGTTCATACTTTCAGGATCGACAGATAACACTGTTAAACTCTGGGACGCATCTACAGGAAGGGAAGTCAGAACATTCAGAGGGGAACTTGGCATGGTTACATCAGCCGCATTCAATCCTGACGGAAGGCAGGTCATCTTTACAGATCAGTCTGATACCCTAAGAAACTTTTCATCCGGCATCAGACTGTATGAAATAAATACAGGAAGGGAAGCAAGAACATTTCCAAGATTCAGGGAGGGCCTTTATTCAATCAGTTTCAGCCCCGATGGAAGTCAAATCCTCTTTGGCTGCGGAGACGGCACGGTAAGAATCATTGATGAGGCTCCAGGAAGAGATGTAAGAGTATTACAAGGCCATTTGGGATGGGTGCATTCCGTCAGTTTCAGCTCCGACGGAAGGAGAATCCTGTCCGGTTCAGGTTCTGATGAAAATACCATCAAGATCTGGGATGCTGCCTCAGGCAGGGAAACAAGAACATTAACAGGGCATACAAGCTGGATTATATCTGTTTGTTTCAGCCCCGACGGGAAGCAAATCCTGTCAGGATCAAATGATCACAGCATAAAGCAGTGGGATGCGGATACAGGCAGATTAATAAGAACAATCAGCTTAAAATAATACGATAATATAAACAAAAAGCCCTATTTACATGCAACTTTTTCATTAATGTGTTACTCTAACTTACATGGAACAAAGGAAAAGTCCGAATACGCAAATAGAGGCGGCTCATACTACGCTTGCGCAGCTTTGCCTTGATGCTTCGGCGAAACATAAGAACAAAATTGCTTTCTCGATGATATGCGAAGACAAATTATGCAGAGAAGTAACCTATACGCAGATGGGAAACCGCGCCAAGCAAATTGCCTTTCTTTTAAGGGAAATGGGTGTTAATAAGGGCGACAAGGTTTTACTTTTATCTGAAAATTGCCCTGAATGGGCTCTTGCCTATTTCGGCATTGCGCTTGCAGGCGCGGTTTCTGTACCCCTTCTTACAGGTTTTACGCCGGAACAAATCAGCCATATTATGAAGCATTCAAAAGTTAAGGCAGTCTGCGTAAGCCGCGCGTTAATGGATAAGATTGATACCGGCTCGCAGGTACCGGTCTTTTGCATCGATGAATTTAAAGAATCTGAAAACATAGAAGTCGAAGTATCAATATCCGGTGATCCGAATGCGCTTGCCACAATCATCTACACAAGCGGAACACAGGGAAGCTCCAAGGGTGTAATGCTCTCAAGCAAAAATATTATTTCAAGCGCCCTGTCTTCACTATTTTTTAAGAAGGTATTTCCAAGGGATCGTTTTCTTTCCGTGCTGCCCCTTGCGCACTCCTACGAATGCAGTATTGGCTTTCTTGCCGCTGTTTTAAGCGGAGCTAGCATCACATACCTTGATCGCCCTCCCTCCTCTTCTGTGCTGCTGCCGGCTGTTAAACTTATTCGTCCTACTGTAATGATAACAGTCCCTCTTTTAATAGAAAAAGTTTTCAATAATGCGATTGCTCCGAAGCTGCGCAAAAACGCACTTTACAAATTTCCCCCTACCCGTCTTTTGGCAGTACGGGTTGCAGGACGCAAACTGAAAAAAGCCCTGGGCGGCTGCATCAGAGTATTCGGCATAGGCGGCGCGGCTCTCTCACCCCAGGTTGAAAAATTCCTCTACGATGCAAGATTTCCCTACACAATAGGTTACGGCCTTACAGAAACAGCTCCCCTTGTTGCAGGAAACACTCCCCTTCGTTTTTCGTTTGGTTCCGGCATATCGGCTCCCCGCGGCGTAAAACTTAGGATAGAAAAAGTCCCCGGCATAACATCGGACGAGGGAGAAATCCAGGTACAGGGCCCTAATGTAATGCTTGGTTATTACGATGATGATGAAAAAACAGCTGAAACATTTACCCAAGACGGATGGCTGCGGACAGGCGACCTTGGCAAACTTGACGGCAAGGGCAGGCTCCACATAAAGGGAAGGCTTAAAGCTCTTATTCTTGGGCCGTCAGGAGAAAATATCTATCCTGAAGAAATAGAAAAGCTTCTTGGATCATCCCAGCTTATAGAAGAATCAATTGTCTACTCCGGGCAAAAGGGAGAAATTGTAGCTCTTGTAAGATTGAGCGAGGCTGCCAAAACAGCTGCAGGCGCAATTGAACAAACGCTTGAAGATCTGCGCACATGGGTAAACAAACAACTTGCGGCATTTTCACGCATAAGCAAGATCGAAGTAAAACAAGATCCTTTTGAGAAAACTCCTACAATGAAGATAAAACGTTATTTATATATTTAATTTTTTGTAAACTTTAATAACTGAAGTTGTCCGGCAGCTTCAGTTATTAAACAGCTTCCGTATAAAAACCGTATAGAATTTTCAGTTAAATCGTGGGATAATCAAAACATGAGTGTAAAGCGCCTGTTTTTATTCCCGCTTGTTTTTTGTTTTCTTATAAATAGTATATTTGCATCTGATTCCGAACCGGAGCTGTACGAGGATATTTCAAGAATTTTTATTTCAGCAAAAGAAATGGAAGCGTATCTTTGCGGGGAGCATAACCGCGGTTTTAATTATTACGGTGAAATGTCTTTAATCGGCGCGATTGAACTTGAGCACAGGCTAAAGCTAAGGGGAGGAATATCACTTGGAAAAAGCGCAGGCAATACCGATTTAAATACATTCATTAACACAAGTTATTATCCGTTCTACAGCAAATTTCTTAAACCATTAAATTTTTGCGTATCATATATTAGTAACAGTTTTATAGAATATGAAGTAAATACTCATTCCATTTTGCCTTTTGTCTCCTATAATGCAGAACGCGCAGGAATTTCTATTGGCAACAATTTAAGAATTACATCCTTTTTCGGAGAGACTGTCATTTTTGAATCAATAATAACATATTATACCTACTTTAATTTTATAAGTACTGCCCTGCTTACCGCGGGAGCAGGCTTTGGTACATTCAGCGATTTTCACGCCAAAGACTTAAGCGCGTATTCTCTGCGCCTGTATGCAATTATAATCCTAGATAAAAGTTTTTCCATTTTAAACGAGATTGAGTTTTTGCAAAGCGGAGGCTATGGTTTAACAACCGTCTTATACGGATTTTCATGGAGAGGCGGAGTTAAATATTCATGGTAAGAAAATGCGGCAGGTTTTATTTTTTATTCCTCTTTTTATACGTTATTTTTTCTTTTTCAAACTGCGATATGTATTTTTTAGAACTAATCATGGCAAACGATCTTGATGAACGCCTGAAATATAAAGACACTTTTATTTTTCTTAAAAAACCTGAGCATAGAACTCCTGCGCTTGGAAATGAGTACTCATTCATAGTATTAGCTGACATACATATGGAAGGCGGCAGCCTGGAAAGCATCAAAGAGCTTAAAAATATAATAATACCTGAACAGGTTAAATTTGTTGTAGTTTTGGGAGATATTACAAACAATCATTCAGAAAATGATCTGCTCCTCTTTTTGGAAACAGTATCTGAATTCGATGTTCCTTTTTATCCTGTAATCGGAAACTATGACATACTATTCAGTAACTGGGACGTATGGAAGGAGCATATCGGCTCTACACGTTACAGGATTACAGGAGATACAGCATCCCTTTTTATCCTTGATTCAGCCAATTCCTTTTTCGGGAAAGAACAGCTTGACTGGCTGGAAAGAGAAATAAGAAATACGCAGGGAAATACATTTGTATTTACGCATTCTGCTCTGTTTGCATCGGGCCTTGCGGATATCCACCTGTTATCCGATATAAAGGAAAGAGCGCGTATTGTTTCCATACTAAGAAACAGATGCAACATTATGTTTACAGGCCATTTGCACAAGCGTGTATTAAATCATACTGGGGGTGTTCAGTTTATAAGCATCGAGGATTTTAAAAGACACAATGTATACTGCCTTGTTAATGTAAAAGATTATGATGTTACATTCAGTTTTAAATCACTTTGACAGGTATATGCACTTGCCTGATTTTAATCTTTAAAATATAGTTACAATTATGACAGATTACATCGAACCGAGAGTTCTTAAAGGTTTCAGGGATTTCCTGCCGGATGCGGAAATAACAAGGCGCAGCTTAAGAGAGAAAATAGAAAGCACATTCCGCTCCTTTGGCTTTCTGCCAATTGATACTCCTGCAATTGAATACGCAGAAATCCTCCTTGGAAAGGGCGGCGGCGAAACAGAAAAACAAATTTACCGTTTTAAGGATAATGGACAGCGTGATATTGCGCTGCGCTTTGATCTTACAGTTCCCTTTGCCCGCTTTACAGCCCTGCACCGCGCAGAACTTTTATTTCCCTTTAAAAGGTACCATATAGGCAAGGTATGGAGGGGAGAAAATACCCAGCGCGGACGTTACCGTGAATTTATGCAGTGCGATTTTGATATTATAGGCAGCGACAACCCTGCATCCGATTTTGAAATTATTCTGTTAATACATACTGCCCTGTCTAATCTTGGCATTGATGTAAATATTCATGTAAATCACCGCGGCCTTTTCAACCGTTTTTTATCTAACCTGGATCTTGGAAGCAAATCTGTTGAAATCCTCCGTACCGTGGACAAGTTTTCAAAAGTTGGTGAAGATGAAACCCAAAAAAATCTTGCAGCTCTTGCAGGGGATGAAAAAGCGCAGAAAATACTTCAGTACACAGGAGCAAAGGGAAGTTTTACAGATGTCCTTAATCGCATAACAGAATTATCGGGAGGACCTTCCGCCGAATCGCAGAGGCTTTTATTACTGCATCAATATGCGCAGGATGTTTCTGGCTCTTTTACATTTACGCTTGATCCTTCAATTACAAGGGGTCTTGACTACTACACCGGCGTTGTTTTTGAAACATTTTTAAAGGAACTTCCTGATATAGGGTCTGTTTGTTCCGGCGGAAGATATGACAATCTTGCAGGCCTATACTCCAAGGAAAAAGACGCCATAAGCGGAGTAGGCTCTTCTATCGGCCTTGACAGGCTGCTTGTCGCGCTTGAAAGCCTTGGTAAACTGCCTGATGCAAAGGACTGCCTTCTTGCCATTGCATGCGCCGATGACAAAAATTCAGGCTTGTATCAAAGTCTTGCGCTTAAATTCAGGCAGGAAGGCATTCCCTGTGAGGTGTTTTTGGAAGCGGACAGGCAGCTTGTAAAACAGTTTGTCCTTGCGGAAAAGAAGGGAATGCGTTATGTGATAATACCGGGGGATAATCCCTTAACTGATAAATTAACATTACGCTGCCTTGCATCAAGATCAAATTTGGAATTGACTTTTGAAGAAGCTTTAGAAAAAATTAAAACATAAAAATTGGAGCAGAACAAATTATGAAAAAGATTACAATTTACACTTTAATTGCAGCAATAATACTGGTTCTATCCGGATGCCAGTCGCTGCCGTCAACGGATCTTCCCTTCATTACAATTGTTAATAACACAGGATATGACTGTTATAGTCTTTATTTAAGTCCTGTTACAAAAGACAGCTGGGATGAAAATGTTCTTCATGGAAGCATCCTTCAAAGCGGCCAGTCTGTCAGAGTCAGGCTTTCATATCCTTTATACGAAGAAAATCATTATGATTTTTTACTGATAGATGAAGATGATGACAGATACGGAAAGCTGAACATACATATAGACGGCGAAATAAGAATTGTATTTACCATGAATGATTTTATACGTTTTGAATGATCAGAGTTGTTCAGTTTGTGAACAATTCTGATATCTTTACCAAATGAAAATAAAAAGCTATACTCTGTTCATGGCAAAAATAAACATGAAAACCCCAATTGTCGAAATTGACGGGGATGAAATGACACGCGTTCTTTGGCAGGTAATAAAGGAAAAATTACTTGTTCCTTTTATAGACCTTAAAACTGAATACTACGATCTTGGACTGCAAAACCGCGATAACACAAATGACGAAGTAACGGTTAAGTCCGCAGAAGCCATAAAAAAACTTGGCGTTGGCGTAAAATGCGCGACAATAACGGCAAATGCGGCAAGGCAGAAAGAGTACAACCTTAAATATCTTCTTCCAAGCCCCAACGCAACGATAAGAGCTCTCCTTGACGGTACAGTGTTCCGCAAGCCGATATCCGTAAACCGTATAAAGCCTTCTGTAAATACATGGAAAGCGCCGATTGTTATCGGGCGTCATGCCTACGGCGATGTTTATAAGGCGGCAGAAATGGAAATTGACATGCCCGGAAGGGTGGAACTTGTTTACACAAGGGAAGACGGAACAGAACGCCGCATGAAAGTAGCGGATTTTAAGGGGAGCGGAATTGTTCAGGGAATGCATAACCTGGATGAATCGATAAAAAGTTTTGCCCGCGCGTGTTTCCTTTATGCAATTGCAGAAAAAATTCCATTGTGGTTTTCGACAAAAGATACAATCTCCAAAATTTATGACGGGCGCTTTAAATCAATTTTTAACGAAATCTACGAAAATGAATTTAAGGATAAATGCAAGGCGGCAGGCATCGAATATTTCTACACATTGATCGATGATGCCGTTGCGCGCGTTGTAAAGAGCGAGGGCGGTTTTTTGTGGGCGTGCAAAAATTACGACGGCGATGTTCAAAGCGACATGATAGCAAGCGCGGCAGGAAGCCTTGCAATGATGACAAGCGTACTTGTATCTCCAAGCGGCGTTTTTGAATACGAAGCGGCTCACGGGACTGTGCAGCAGCATTATTACCGCTGGCAGAAGGGTGAAAAAACAAGCACCAATCCTGCCGCGCTTATTTTTGCGTGGAGCGGAGCGCTTGCAAAACGCGCCGAACTTGACAATACAAAAGACCTTGAGGATTTCGCCAAACGGCTTGAGAAGGCAGTAATTGATACAATTGAAAACGGAATAATGACAGGAGACCTTGCAAAACTTTCAAATCCTGCACCCTGTCAAATTCTTAATTCATGGGATTTTATTGACGTAATTGCCGCGAAATTATCAGGTCTTTCTTAATAGATCCATTGGTTTGAGCCTGCCGGCTCTTGTTGCAGGAATCCAGGATGCGAGAATGGAGCAAAGAATCGCAAAAAGCCCTATTATCATTACAGCCGTCCAGTCAATTACAACAGGGATTGTTTCAAGATAAAAACCGGGATCCAGTATTTTTACATCCGTGCCGTTAAAGAAAACGGTAAAAAAACTTAAAATATTTTCCAGTGAACGGACAAGAAAATTAATATTGCTTCCTATTAATACCCCAATTATAATTCCTGCGATGCTGCCGGCAAGTCCTGTAAGAAAACTGCCCCAGAGAAAAACGCCTGTTACGCCCCCTACGCTGGCTCCGGAAACTTTTAGTATCGCAATATCCCTTTGCCGTTCAAGAACAAGCATGCTTGTAGCTGACGATACATTAACCGCCGCAACAATTACAATCAGCGCCATTATAAACAAAAGAAGCTGCCTTGTTGTTTCGTATGAACTGTATTGTGAACGCAACAGATCTTTCCACGTATAAATACTGTATCCGCTTCCCAATTCATGATAAAGATCCCATGCAATATCGTCAGCTTTTTTGTAGGGATCATTTATTTTAATGATAAAACTTGATGCTGACTGTTCCATGGAGAAAACCCTTTTTCCGCCTTCCCAGCTTGTTATGCACCATAATGCATCAAGTTCGTTATAACCGCAGGACAATATACCCCCGACTGTGAAAGCGGCTGTTCTTGGAGACATCCTCCCTCCTTCAGCAGATCTTACAGTCATAAGTCTTACCGTATCTCCGACTTTTGCGCCGATATTTTCCGCAAGAGTTTCCCCCAAAATTATATCGCGGTCAGAATGAGGCTTATGCGCTCCGTCAATTATTTTTAGCAGTGAAGCGCTCTGCGGATCATCCCAGAACGATGCTTCAATGGCGCGTACAGTCACTCCCGTTTTTCCGCTTCTGCCTGCAATTACTCCCATTCCGCGCTGTTCCGGCCACACTCCTCTTACGCCCTTAACCATTTTTATTTTTTCCGTTACTTCATCTTCATTATTGCCGGATCTCATTAAATCAAAAACCTGTAAATGCCCTGTTCCCAGTTCAAGATACCTATCTGTAATTCCCCTTATCATGCCGTCAGCTACAATAAGGGTAACGATTATGGGAACAAGGCTTACGGCTATCCCTGCCGCCGCTCCCCTAAGATAGCGCACACCCTCATGCGCTCTGCCCCATAAATATCTTAATGCAATAAATAATGATGTGTTTTTTTTCAAGCAAGCGCCTCTGCCAACCGGCCGTTTTCCAGAACAAGCTGCATACAGGCCCTTGCCGCCACTTTTTTATCGTGGGTAACAACAATCATTGTCTTATTCCATTTCTGCGCGCTCTCATACAACAGGGCTGTAACTATTTCACTGTTCTGCGGATCCAGATTTCCTGTCGGTTCATCAGCAAGGATTAATGCCGGATCGTTAACCATGGATCTTGCAACAGCAACCCTTTGACGCTCTCCGCCTGAAAGCTGGGAGGGAAAATGGCTTTTTCGATCTTCCATTCTTACGTCAGCTAACAGCGCTTTTGCCCTTTCCGCCGCTTCTTTCTTTTTCATTCCTGCAATGTATGCAGGCAGCATAATATTTTCAAGCGCCGTAAAATCCTTTAAAAGATAATGAAACTGAAAAATAAAACCAACCTTTTTGGATCTGTAAACTGAAATTTCCTTTTCGGAAAGGGATGTAATTTCATCATTGCCGATAATAACGCTCCCCTCATCCGTGCGATCCAGCCCTCCTATAATATTTAAAAGAGTGCTTTTGCCGCTTCCGCTCTGTCCGCTTATTGCCGCTGTTATTCCTTCATTAATTTCAAGGTTAATTCCCTTTAAAATATGCAGCGTTTCATTTCCGGAAACATAATTTTTTACGATATTGTTTATCCTGATTAAGACCTGGCCATTTCTTTCATCATTCATAACGCAGTACCTCCGCCGGGTGTATTTTGATTACTTTTCTTGACGCAAACCATGCCGCCGCAAGAGCTGACAAAAATCCAAACATAAAAATAAAAAGCACCTCATAGGGAAGAACTCTTGCAGGTATCTCTTTTATGTAGAAAATCGAAGGCGGAAAAATTGAAAAGCTCCCTGAAATTCCTGTTCCCAGGAAATTTGCAATTACATTGATTATATCAATAATTACATTGACTATATTTTCAATTAACGAAAAAAACTGCTGAATGTTTGTCGCAACAGACAGCCCCAAAACAAGCCCGATACTTGCCCCTGCAAAACCTATAATGCCGCCGTCAATGACAAAAACAAACTGAACCGCTTTCTCGCTGCCGCCGACAGCCCGTAAAAGCCCAATCTCCTCGCGCCTTTGAAGAACAGACCTCCTCTGCGCCTGATAGATATTCAAACCTACCACGATAAAAATAAGGCCCACAAGTATGAACATAAAAAGTTTTTCCGTTCTCAGCGCGCCAAAGAAGGAGCGGTTATAATCCCTCCAGCTGGAAAGCCTGATTCCATCGCTGTAATCTGAATTATCTCCTGTTCCGGAAACAGAAAATCCTGCAGCCTGTAACTTTCTTCTTGCCTGCTCTAAAAGCTGTCTGTCCGCAAAACGGTTATCAATTTTTACTCCCAGCTTTAAACTGCTTTCATTGTCCAGACTTGACACCTTGTTTATATTGATAAAAGCCCAGCTGCAGTCGTATTCATAATATCCGGTTCTAAAAACACCCGTGACAGTAAACTCTTCATATCCGCCTTCATCATCCGCCGATAATATTCCTGCAAGGGAAAAAATGGAAACAGAATCCCCAAAGCCAATGCCAAGGCGTCTTGCCAGTTCAGAGCCCAGCAAAACATTGCTTTCATTTGAAATATCAAAAACACCCTCATGGAAATCAAGCTTTTCTTCCATCAGCCTGTCAATAAAAAGCGTGTTTTCGTTTAATCCTCTTACAAATACTGCCTGCTGGCCGGCTCTTCTTCCCCTTGCAAGTGCCTGGAATTCCATAAATGGAACAACAGCTCTTACAGACGGAATCGAAAGCAGTATCTCCTGCAATTCAACAGTTTTTTCATGCGGGAAATTTTCCAGGCGCAGATGATAAGAAGAAACTTCCAGGATGCTTTCTATAAAGCCAAGCTGAAAACCATTCATAACAGCAATTATTACGATAAGCGCAAGTACACCGACAGCGATACCCAGTACCGCCAAAACAGGTGAACTTGAGCGTCCTTTAAAAATGTAACGGGATGCGACAAACAGTATCCAGGACTTTTTCAATAATTCATCCTTGTTTCAGAAACTTTTTTGCCATCCTCCCAGACGGCGCGAAGTACAACTACATTATTCATATACAGATCTTCTATTTCCGTATCGCCTTCTTTGCGGACAATTCTCTCTACTTCGCCGTCTCTTGAATTTCTTTCCAAGATTCTTTCTCCGGATGAATCATATTGAAACTCCGCAAGCAAAACTGAATCGCCTTCTTTTTTTACAGTGGAAGCAATACGGTCATTTACCCATGTGTTTGAAATAATCCAGATAATCTCATCTTCATCATCATAAAGAGTCTGGCTTAAAACCCTGCTTCTGTCATCTGTTTCAAAAACCATTCTGAAATAATTTTTTATGAATATATCGCCGAAAAACGAAGGATACAGATTCAGCCTCTCGCTTATAAAATCCATGTCGTTTGCAGCATTCATTATACGCCTTGGAAATGTAATCTTTAAAATATTGTCATCCGTTTCATATTGCATATCTTTATAGAATATTCTTTCTATTGCCCTTAAGGTTAACGAACGGTTATACCTGTAATTATCCGTATAGGTTTTAATATAATCTTCGTCACTTTCATTTTCAAGAATCATGGCGGCAGAACTAATTAAAAGATTTTCCTTATACTCATAATCGGTTTTACTAACTCTTCCGTCTTCAAAAAATCTGTATTCAGATAAAAAATTTGCATTTTCATCTAATATATCTATAAATCCCTTTATATTTAATTCTTTTTCTTTTACTGCCTGCATCTGCTCTTCCTCATCTGATTCTGATTCTTCAGCTTCGGCTGTGATTTCAGGCTCTTCCTCTGTCTTTTCAATTTCCAGAAAAACGGCATTCAGTCTTGTATTGCCTTTGGCATCTCTGAACAGCCATTGCGTACGTATCTGCTCGCTGTTCTTATACAGCATGCGGACTTCAATCAGAAAATCATCATTAAAATAAGGAAGGAGAATTTCAGGAAGTTCATCCTGCTGCGCAGAATCTATTGCAAGCGCATACTCGCTGCGCAAGGCTACAAAGCGCGACTGCGCTTCTTCCAGAATCATGCCTCCTGCATTCGATATAAACCAGCGCGGAATTGAAAATGATTCTAAAGAAAAATCATGCGGCTCTTCTTCATCTGACTGCGAATTATAACCTGTTTCCGGAAGCATAAAATCAAGTTCCAGAGTTAATGCGATAATCCCTGCGCAAAGAAGCAGAACGGGAATAATAATTATTATAATAATTTTTTTATGCAATTCCCGTAAACTCCCTTACAAATTTTTTACTGTCAAAAATTGCGATATCTGTATATTTTTCTCCTGTACATATATACGCTACGCTCAAGTTCAATTCGGATGCTATGGAAAAAATCACTCCGCCTTTTGCGGTGGAATCGTATTTTGTCAATATAATTCCATCCAGAGAAACCGCAGAATTAAAAATTTCAGCCTGCGCAAAGGCATTTCTTCCTGTTGTCGCATCAAGCACAAGATATTTCAAATAACGCGCATCCGCTCCTTTAGATTCAACAACCCTGTCAATTTTACGCAGTTCTTCTATAAGCGCGGATTTTGTATGCATCCTTCCTGCGGTATCAGCAATGATTACATCTGCGCCTCCGGAAGATGCAGCTTCAAGAGCGTCATATACAACAGCAGCCGGATCTCCTCCCTGCTTGTGAGCCACCACTCTTGTATCCAGTTTGCTGCCGTGTATTTTTAATTGATCTATTGCAGCCGCTCTGAATGTATCGGCAGCAGCAAGTATTACTTTTTTATTATACTGCGTTTTATAAAGACAGGAAAGTTTTGCTGCCGTAGTTGTTTTTCCAACGCCGTTTACTCCAAGAATTAAAACTGCAGCAAGATTGTTTTCCGGCTGCAAAATAAAGGCAGGTTTTGCTTTTCCAAGTTCTTCGTCAAGAAGCTGAGCAAGTCTTTCGGTTATGCTTTCTGCGCTGCCCTTTTTACACTGCGCTCTTAAAATTTCTGTCATTTTATACGCCTGCGCAGGGCCAAAATCACCTTCTATTAAAAGATCGCATAAATCATCGTACAGCTCTTCGTTAACTTCGCTTTTTCCGGAAAAAAAGTTTTTTAATTTTTCGCCAAACTTCATTTAATTCCTTCCTGGCGCTGCAACAGGCGTTGCGCCTGCATTGGCGTAATAAAGATACCTTGCAAACCTGTATATTCCATACACGGAAACAGCGCCAAGAGATATTAATGATGCATTATAAATACGCAGCATATTATTATGCTCATTGTATAACTGCTGATTGCGCGAACCGGAAGAATTAACGGCAAAATTAATGCTTGACAGGGAATAATATGAAATCCATGTTGCAATGCCTGTAACCCAGATGCCTCCCAATGCCCAGTAAAAACCGTTACGCTCCCTGTCTACACGGTCTTTGTGCAGAGGCACAGATGTACGCAATGAAAATGACTGCGAGAAATCAGTATAATCGGGAGTTTGAAAAACAATTGTTCCCCTTTCTTTCGGCGCAAGAGAAAAAAGTTCTTCCGTATTTGTTGTTTCGATCTCGATATATTCAAGATGATTTACAGGAAGGCGCAGCGTCATGGGAGTTTCACCTACATACAGCGCGCCATGATAAACCCTGCTTTCCTTATTGCTTATAATATTTACATCTCCGTATTCAATCGCGTTAAGCCTTATATTTACAAGGGCAAGCTCACCGGAAACAAGTTCTGTCTCAAATGAAAGGCTGTCATGATCAGGTGCAGTTGCTGTGATTAATACCGTTCCGGGCGGATATTCCAGAATGCCTGTTTCTCCTCTGCCTGCAAAGGATCTGTTTATAAGAACAAGGGTATCTTCAGGTTCTGTTTTAACAGCCACAACTGCGCTGCTGCCCCCGGATAATACAACAAGAAGTTTCCGTGTAATTTCATCGAGCACTTCTTCAATATCCTCATGAGAAAAAATCATATTATCCTGCCAGACAAACGACTGCGTATAAACTGTATAAAGTTTTAATGTTAAAAAATACCTGCCGTGAAAATCCGTGATCGAACCTGCAAGAAACGCATCAGCTCCCTGAGTTGCGCAAAACCTGTTTTCACCCCCCTGCAAAGGCGCTGCAGGAAAAACATGGTTAAGATTATTACGGCTTAAATTAAAGTCCGGCTCCCTGTTTATTACAGGCGCATTATTTTCAATTTCATAAAGGGCGGCTCTTAACTTTTCCAAATCAGTATCAATCCTTGCAATGTTCTGCCGGTATTGCCAGTTTGGCTCTCCGCGGAACAGTACCTGCGATCTTTCTTCCATTTTTGATGCAAGCGCTCTTGCCGCATTATATCTTTCAAGCGTCCAGGCCCTCTTTTCATAAAAAGCATATTCAGAAGAGACACGGGCGCGGTAATTAATCATGGTTAATTTGTCAACCATTTTTTTTAATACTATATCGGATATATTGACCTTATCCGGCGGAAGCGAACTGATATCAAAATCGGTAATGCAGAGTATCCACTCGTTATTCTGTATTGCTTTTTCGTTTATATCCTGCTTTTTGCCCATCGCAAACAGGCATGCGCTTAATGCGAAGAAAAGAAAAACTGATAGAATAAACTTTCCTTTCAAAAAACACCCCGTTATGCGTCAGAGATTCCGGCGGCACTGTTACGCCAGGAAAACCTTAAATACTCCTCGATAAATAAATCGATGTCCCCGTCCATAACAGACGCAATATTTCCTTTTTCTGCCTTTGTTCTGTAATCTTTTACCATTGTATAAGGCTGAAACACATAGGATCTTATCTGGTTACCCCAGGAAATATCTTTTTTCTCCTGGGAAAATTTTGCGTTTTCCTTTTCCTTTTCCTGTCTGTAGTGTTCATAAAGCCTTGCCTTAAGCATGCTCATTGCTATAGCGCGGTTTTTTATCTGGCTGCGCTCGTTTTGGCAGGCAACCACAATTCCCGTTGGAAGATGCGTAAAACGAACCGCGCTGTCCGTCTTGTTTACATGCTGCCCCCCTGCTCCTCCCGCGCGGTATGTGTCTACGCGCAGATCCTCAGGTTTTATCTCAACTTCGATTGTATCGTCAATAACCGGAAAAAGATAAACCGAAGCAAATGATGTGTGCCTGCGGGCATTGGAATCAAAGGGGCTTATCCTTACAAGGCGGTGAATGCCGGATTCCCCCTTAAGATAGCCGTAGGCAAAGTCCCCTTCGACCTGGCATGTGGCTGACTTAATCCCCCCTTCAGCTTCCTGCCTGTCAACTTCCTCGACTTTAAAACCCTTTTGCTCTGCCCAGCGAAGGTACATGCGGTAGAGCATACCCGTCCAATCACAGGCCTCAGTTCCGCCCGCACCTGAATGAACAGTAAGAAAGCATGCGTTTTTATCCATCTCGCCTGTCATAAGTTCAAAGATGTTTTGCTTTTCATAACGGGCGGTAAGGTTTTTCAGTGAACTTTCTATTCCTGCGCTTTCACTTTCGTCATTTGCCTCTGTTGCAAGTTCAAAAAGAGTATGTAAATCGGACATTTCATCGCGGAGAGCTTTCCAGGGTTCATACCTTGTTTTCAGGCTTTTTAAAGAAGAAAGAGTTTTTTCAACTGTTTCCTGATCATTCCAAAAGGCAGGCTCTGCGGTTTTCGCTTCCAGAGCAGTTATACGCTGCGCAAATCCCGCGTCTTCAAAGACGCCTCCATGTTTCGTTAATTTTCTTTATTAATTCTTCGATGGGGTTTCTCAGTTCTGATAACAGCATGGTTATAACTCCTATAATATTGATAATAACCGCAATACGCATGTTTATCAATGTCTTGTTAAATTCTTCTGTTTACCCTGCGTTTTAAAACAGCTAAACATATGACAAGTGGTACTAGATCATTATAATCTTTTTTGATATTCTTGTTAAACTATGGACAAACTAATCATCAAGGGAGCGCGCGAGCATAACCTTAAAAACATCGACCTTGAACTTCCCCGCGACAAGTTAATTGTCATATCAGGGCTTTCCGGTTCAGGCAAGAGTTCACTGGCTTTTGATACAATTTTTGCAGAGGGACAAAGGCGTTATGTAGAAAGCCTTTCCGCCTATGCGCGCCAGTTTCTGGGACGCATGGACAAGCCGGATTTGGATTACATCGAAGGTTTATCCCCTGCCATTTCAATCGAACAAAAAACTACCCATCGCAATCCCCGCTCGACAGTTGGCACCGTAACGGAAATTTATGATTATTACCGTCTTCTCTACGCAAGAATCGGCATCCCTCACTGCCCTGTCTGCGGCAAGGAAATCCGCGAGCAGCCTGTGGATTCGATCATCGAAACAATCATGCAGTTTAAAGAGGGAACAAAAATTCAATTGCTGTCTCCTGTCATCCGCGGAAAAAAAGGAGAGCATCAAAAAATAATAGAAGACGCAGTCAAGGCAGGTTTTGCGCGCGCGCGGATAGACGGCGTTCCTGTAAATCTTGATGAAAGCATAAAACTCGACAAGCAAAAAAAACATTCCATCGATATTATCGTAGACAGGCTTGTGATTGGAAAAGGTATCCGCGCAAGACTGGCCGAATCCGTAGAAAGCGCCCTGCAGACAGCAGACGGCCTTTTAATTGTACTTATAAATGACTCAAAGGGAGATACTTTCAGAGAGCAGATCTTTTCACAGAAAAACGCATGCCCGGACTGCGGCGTATCAATCCCGGAATTGCAGCCGCGGCTCTTTTCATTTAATAATCCCTTCGGCGCCTGTACCGGCTGTTCGGGTATCGGTACAAAGCTGGAATTTGATCCCGCTCTTGTCATACCGGATTCTTCCCTGTCATTTAATGAAGGCGGCGTAATCCCTTACAATCCCGACAGCGCGTGGAATGCAAGCCGCTTTAAAGCGCTTGCAAAGCATTACAATTTCAGCCTTGATACGCCTTTTAATAAACTGCCGAAAAAAATTGTCAATGCGATACTTTACGGCACAGAGGACGAAGTAAAAGTAAAATATGTAAACCGCGAGGGAACAGGACATTTTCAATATCAGACGCAATTTCAGGGAATCCTGGAAGAATTAAGAAGACGCTATATCGAGACATCATCCCAGGGCGTTAAAGACTGGCTTGAAAAATTTATGAGCAGGAAGGACTGCGAAGACTGTGAAGGCAAAAGGCTTAAGCCGGAAGTGTTAGCTGTAACTATAGCAGGTAAAAATATCTGGGAATTGTCAAAGCTTTCTGTAACAGACTCAATAAACTTTTTTGAAACCCTAAAACTCGGCAAAAATGAAAATAAAATCGCCTATCAGATATTAAAAGAAATAAATGCGCGCCTTGGCTTCATGCAGAATGTCGGCCTTGATTACCTTAGCCTTGAGCGCAGGGCTTCTACTCTTTCAGGAGGGGAGGCCCAGAGAATCAGGCTTGCAACCCAGATAGGATCAAGTCTTGTCGGGGTATTGTACATACTGGATGAACCTTCTATCGGGCTTCACCAGAGAGACAACCAGCGCCTTATCGACACACTTTTATACCTGCGCAATCTTGGCAATACTCTGATTGTCGTAGAACATGATGAGCAGACATTGCGCACAGCCGATCATATTGTCGATCTGGGTCCCGGCGCGGGCGTTCATGGCGGACGTGTTGTCGCGCAGGGAAGGCCCTCGGATGTAATGAAGGTAAAAGAGAGTTTGACAGGCCAGTATCTTGCGGGAAACCTTCGCATCAATATTCCCGGGGAACGCAGAAAGGGAAACGGCGCAAAGCTCAAATTAAGAGGGGTTAGCGAGCATAATCTTAAGAATATCAATGTGGAAATTCCGCTTGGAATTTTTACATGCATCACAGGTGTTTCAGGTTCCGGAAAATCCACTTTGCTTTCCGATGTACTTTACCCGGCCCTTGCAAATAAGGTCTACGGTTCAAACCGCGAAGAGGGAGCCTATAAAAAACTTGAAGGCCATGAATATATCGACAAGGTAATTGATATAGACCAAAGCCCGATTGGCAGAACGCCGCGCTCAAATCCCATAACATATGTAGAAGGTTTTACGGCTATAAGAGACATGTTTTCAAATTTGCCGGAATCAAGGATGAGGGGTTATAAACCAGGGCGTTTTTCATTTAATGTGCGCGGAGGAAGATGCGAAAACTGCGAAGGAGACGGAACCATCAAGATAGAGATGAACTTTCTGCCGGATGTTTATATAACATGTGATGTGTGCCACGGAAAAAGATTCAACAGAGAGACTCTTGAAATCCGCTACAAAGGGAAAAATATATCTGATATTCTTGATATGACAATAGAAGAGGCGGCTGTTTTTTTTGCCCCGATTCCGCAGATTGCCCGTAAAATGGAAACGCTTCTTTCTGTCGGCCTTGGGTATGTAAAACTGGGACAGTCGGCCTTGACTCTTTCGGGCGGAGAGGCGCAGAGGGTAAAACTGGCGCTGGAACTTTCAAAACGCTCTACCGGCAGAACCCTCTATATTCTGGATGAACCTACTACAGGCCTTCACTTTGCCGATGTAAAACAGCTTATGGACGTGATCCGGCGGTTGGTAGATCAGGGAAATACGGTTATAATGATTGAACATAACCTTGATGTGCTTTTACAGGCTGATCATATCATCGATTTGGGTCCTGAAGGCGGTGAAAAGGGCGGGCAGATTATCGCAACCGGTACGCCGGAACAGATTGCCGAATGCAGTGCGTCCTATACTGGCTTTTATATTGATGAAATGTTAAAACGAAATGCGCCGTGTACAAAGACCAGAAACAGGAGACAATGAAAGGTACGCGCTGTCATAAACTTCTCTATAAATTTCTCGCACGAAAGCGGTATGATCGCGTTTCATGTTTAATCCTTTTTTTTATATTATCATTTTTTACTCCCTTATATGCGCAGGAAGAAGATGTAAATGATAATGATGAGATTGAAATACAGGAAATAGAAATACAGGAAGCAGAAGAAGCCGTTCCCGAAAGCAGATTATCATCTTCTCAAAGCCGGCGCATAGAAATGGAAATAAATACATCAACATTGGGTGAGCTTGCGGTATGGTGCCGTACCCTGGGTCTTTCTGAAAGCGGCACAAGGGCGGATCTTTCAAGGCGCATAAGGGAGCATTTTGAAATGCCCGAACCTGCGGCAAAGGATGAAGACCGCAAAATTATTACGATAGAATCCGCTCAAACAACAGAATATTTTACAATAGATGTAATTGATGAAGATTATGCAAGATTAAAAGGCGATGTAAGAATAAGCCTTAAAGACGGAGATTCCGAACACAGGATACGCGCAAATGAAATACTTTTTAACCGTACAAGAAATATACTTACCGCAAGAGGGCAGGTAGTATACGAAAAAATAGAAACTGATAAAACAGAAACATTCCGCGGAGAAAATATAACTGTTAATATTGATGACTGGTCAAGCATCTTCCTTGAAGGAAGCACCCAGCATGAACTAGACAGCGACGGAACTGCCTATCTTTTTTCGGGAGCCGTAATTTCCCGCAGCGATCAGGATGTAACAATTCTTTCCAATGCGCGTGTAACAAGCGCAACTAACGAAGAGGCGCTTTGGTCGATTAACGCAACAAAGCTTTGGCTGCTTCCAAGCTCAGATTTTTCCATTTTTAACGCAGTTTTAAAAGTAGGTGAAATTCCTGTCTTGTATCTTCCGTTCTTTTATTTTCCCGGAGATGAACTTGTCTTTCACCCTGTAATAGGATTTCGAAGCAGAGAGGGCGCATTTGTTCAGACAACGACATATATCCTTGGACGGCCAAAAACAGATCCTGCGGATGCAAATTCAATTACAAAAATTCTTGGAAACACGGATGACATGGAAAGAGAACTGCATGGATTATTTTTACGCAGCACTGGGAAAAGAGCCGTTAACAAGAATGAAACAAGCCTGAAAGTTCTGGCTGATTATTATGTAAATCTTGGAACATATCTTGGGCTTGATTTAAATACTCCAAAAGCAGGGGCATTTAATCAGAGTGAGTTTTCTATTGGAGTTGGCTTTACAAGGACAATCTCCATGGTTGGCGGCAATTATACTCCATATGCGCCTAATAATTATGACGGCACATTTGACTGGAATCATTCAAACTTTTTTTCAACAGAAGTTCCTTTCCGTTACAGGATGAGACTGCAAAGTTCTATCGGCGGAAGGTACGGCAATCTTGCCTGGAATCTCCCTTATTATTCAGACCCTTATGTAAATATGGATTTTCTCAACCGCGCAGAGAACATGGACTTCATGAACATGCTTCAGCAGGGTATAACCGTTGAAGAAACAGCGACACAAAACCTTATAGGAACTTATCAATGGCATGTAAACGGAAATTTAAATCCTTCCTTCCCTTCCCTTGCGCCTTATATCTCCAGAGTATCAATTTCAAATATATCTACAACAATGACATTCACAACAAAACGAAACATGTTCGTCGACAAAGACAGCCCGGGAAGAGATTTTTACGTACCTGATAAATATACAATTTATAATATTTCAGGCTCTGTCTCGGGAACTCCATTATCCCTTGGGCGCACACCGGCAAGACCGAATACGGCTGCGCCAGGTACAATAGCAGAAAGAGATGATCCTTTGGGCGGCATAGGAATGCCTCTTTCTCCCTGGGCGGATACCAGCAGTGACAGCGAAGAAGAGGAATCGCAAAGCAGCATCGATTCCCGTCTTATAACGCCTCCTGTTATAAGCCAGAACTTTAACCTTCCGGCAGCAGGAAACAACAGATTCAGCATTGATTATCAGGTTTCTCCGACAAGCTCTTCCGAGCTTCAATTTTTAACATCAAGATGGGAAAGAAGCGATCAGGTTGACTGGAGTGATGTACGGACTGTTCTTGGAAGTTTCGGAGGTAACAGTAATATAAATTTACGAATGGATCACTCAACAGGCCTTTACAGCAATGCTGTGACCTTCTCCGGCAGCGGCACATACAGGGATTTTTCCTTTATGAACGAAGATGCAATTACCAAAACAGATATGGATACCGCAAGAAGGCAGCAGTACAGCCAGACAAACTATTCATCATCCTATGCATATAACGGTACGGTCCGCCCTCTGTATGCCAATCCGGTTTTCGGCCAGTCTAATATGCAGTACTCTTTCAGGGGAACAATGGTAAGATCAAAAAGATACGAAGGCGGAGACGGCCCTGAACTAACTCCGCAGTGGGGCTCATGGGTAAAGGAAAAACTCGGTGAAAATATATACGGCCTTAACAGCCACCAGGTAGCCGGAAACATTGCAGCTAACGTAATGAATACAAGGCAGAATTTAACTGTAAGCGCGGCCCTGCCTCCGCTTGACGGTCTTATTTCTACCAATGCAACATTCAGATTCTGGATTTCCGAAACAAACATAAACTTCCGCGTTGAGAAACCTGAAACAAGCGATGACTGGATTTGGAGGCCTGTAAATTTTACTGAAACGCTGCGATTCCAGGGTGTCGGTTCTTTCTCATATCACATGGTAATAAATCCGGAGGAAAATAATGAAATTACCACAATAAGAACAACCCTTACATTGTGGAATTTCAGCGCCATGTTTTCAGCGACAAAAATAGCAAGATCCATTTTTGTTCCTGATAATCCAAATGAACCCTTCAGCGGCAGATGGGAACTGCAGGGAGAACCGTCTTTAAATCCAAGAGAATTAAGATTTTCATATAATCGTTCTATTCCGAATATAGATATAATAAAAAACAGATTAAACCTGACTTTTAATTTAAATACATCCCTTAATTTTGACCTGCAGCAGCATACAAATACAAATTTTCAGCTGTCATCGGGGTTTACAACAAATGTTATAGGGTTTGTAAGATTCAGGCTTGATGCAGTTACGCAAAACGCCGTTATATGGCGTTATTTTAAAAATGTACCGGGAATGGAAGCCTTTACATTCATGTATCGTGAAGGCCCTCAGAATAATATTTTTACAGACCTCATTGATTCCTTCAATTTTTTTGATGAGTCAAAACGGCGCAGAACAGGCTTTAAAATGCACAGATTTGAATTGTCAGCCATTCACTTTCTTGGAGACTGGACAGCCGAACTGCAGGTAAATCTTTACCCTTATCTTAACCAAAGACTAAATCCCATGAAATATGAAATAACAACTGATGTTTCCTTTCTTGTTAAATGGATACCAATTTCAGAAATTAAATCACATGTCAATTATCACGGCAGGCACGAAAGATGGGAAATCCAGTAATATCCGTATACTTGACGGTTTTGTTTATGCAGATATAAAATATACATTGATGAGGTTTTATTGGAAGACAGAATAACTTTTGTCCTTGAAAACACAGAGGTGCTTGGCGGAATTTGCGGGGCAAACGACAGAAATCTCAGGGTAATGGAAGAATCACTGGGAGGAGTTATCACTGCAAGAGGCAATGAAATTCATTTTGAATGCCAGGATAAAAACGGCATCAGGCGTTTCAGGACAATGATGAATAACCTGGTTACTGCAATAAACGAAGGAGACTCTCCTTCCGCCGAATATATCATAGCTCTTGCAGAAGACATGCCGGCATCGGAAGATAACAATGAAAAAAGCGGGGAACTCTTCCGCGATTCCATGATACAGATACCTCATGGTTTTAACAGGGTTTATCCGCGCACAAGAAATCAGGCTCTGTATATCAGGGAAATGCGGGAGAATGAAATAAGTTTTTGCATAGGCCCTGCGGGAACCGGCAAAACCTATCTTGCAATTGCTCATGCGCTGCAGATGCTTCTTTCAAGAAAAATGCGAAAACTCGTTCTTACCCGCCCTGTTGTTGAAGCAGGAGAGAATCTTGGCTTTTTGCCTGGAGATCTGGCCCAGAAAATCGATCCTTACCTGAAACCTCTTTATGATGCTATGGAATCCCTTATCCCCTATGATGTAATAAACAGAATGGAAGAAACAAGAGCAATAGAAATTGCGCCTCTTGCATACATGAGGGGACGCAGCTTAAACGACTGCATGATAATTCTTGATGAGGCCCAGAACACAACAAAGGAACAGATGAAAATGTTCCTGACAAGGATTGGCACAGGCGCAAGAGCTGTAATAACAGGAGACACTACACAGATAGATCTTCCGCGCAAATCAGATTCGGGGCTTTTAAATGCTCTTGATATTCTAAGAGAGATTGACGGGCTAAGTTTTTCATTTCTGCATACAGGCGATGTAGCGCGCAATCCCCTTATAAAAAAGATAATACAGGCATACAATGAAAGTGAATCATGAATATATTAAAAAAAACTTTCTGCAGATTATTGACAGAATAAGATCAGGGCCTGGTATTTACAGCCTTTTTCTGTTCTGTTTTGCCTCATTTATAATAGTCGCAAGCATGGATGAGGGGAATGCAGGCAGCCCCTTGAATATTCTTGGCGTATTGTTTCTTGCATTGCTGATTTACATACTCTATATTATTTTATGCGGAAAAACCATTCTTGGAAGGGAATTAAATAACAGGGAATGCTACCTTGTCTCTTCTTTAGCAGGCTCTTATATAATCGGTTCTGTTTTAATTAACAATCTCTCCCCGGGTCCTGAAGGTTTTCCTGTTTCGCTTGCAATTCCGACAGCCCTGTTTATTATGCTGCTTGCAGTCTTTCTGGGAAAAAGGCTTGCAATGATCATGGCTGTCGCTCTGCCTCTGGGCGCTTTTTTCGCAGGCGCGTTTGACATTCATTCATATATAATCGCTCTTGTATCCGGAGCGGCGGCTTCTACCGTGCTGCACAAGGCCCAAAACAGAATGAGCCTTATTAAGGCAGGCCTTATAATTGCGGCGGCAAATTGCTTTGCTGTTGTTGTAGTGCTTTTAATACGCGAATCCGGTTTCTCTAATTACCCTGCTCCGCTGTTTTGGGCAGCCTTTAACGGCATCATCTGCGGAATGTTAATCCTTGGTTTTCTGCCGCCGCTTGAACATGCATTAAATGCAGTAACATCTTTCAGGCTTATGGAATTATCGGATTTAAACGCACCCCTGTTACGCAAACTTTTTACAACGGCGCCCGGCACTTACAGCCATTCATTGATGGTGGCAAATCTTGCAGAACAGGCATGCCAGGACATTGGATCAAACGCGCTGCTTGCCCGTGTCGGCGCTTATTATCATGATATTGGAAAAATGGAAAACCCGGATTACTTTGTAGAGAATCAAACCGATCACAACAGGCATGATGAAATAGCGCCGCGGCTTTCTGCGACTATAATCCGCAGTCATGTAAAACTTGGCGTGGAAAAGGCCTTGAATCTTGGCCTTCCCAAAGATGTAATATCCATCGTATCGGAACATCACGGCAACTCGATTATATCGTGGTTTTATAATAAGGCGACAGAAAACGAGGTAGCGGTAAACTCGGAAGATTTTTCCTATCCCGGAAGCCCTCCGCGTTCAAAGGAATCGGCGATTGTCATGCTTGCCGATGTTGCCGAAGCTGCTGTAAGAACATTGACAAAACCCAACGCAACTAAAATTGAAAAGTTTATTCAGCAGCTTTTTGATTCAAAAATAGAACACGGACAGCTTTCTCAATCGGATTTATCCTTCCACGAACTTGAGATTATAAAGAAGGCATTTGTAAGGGTACTGGCAGGCTATTATCATACAAGAATCGAATACCCAAAGCAAAAAGGTGATAAAAATGAATAATGTCATTATTAATGCCGAAACTCTTACCCTGCCTTCATGGAGCGGCAGCGCAGGAGGTTTTGCCCTTAAGGTGCTTGATGAAATAAAAAGAGAAAATTGGGAGCTGTCCATCCTTTTTTGCAATAACGAAAAAATCAGGGAACTGAACGCTCAGTACAGAAATAAAGATGAAAGCACAGACATACTTTCTTTTAATCTTGGAGAAACGATTAAAGACGGAAATAATACAATCTACCTTCCCGGAGACATTATTATCTCACTTGATACCCTGCAGGAAAATGCTCTGTATTTTAATATACCGGAAGATGAGGAGTTACGCAGATTAATAATTCATGGTATCCTGCATTTAGACGGAATGGATCACAAAACACTGGATATAAATGAGCCAATGCTTGCATTGCAGGAGGATATATTGAACCGGCTTAAAGATGAAAGTATTATCCCTTTTGATAATCAAAATGCCGCCGGCAAAAAAACAATCTCCTGCGGAGGATACAAGTGAAAACCCCTTTCAAAATAAATACACAGGCTATAAAGGAGCTTGAAGAAGAGCAAAAGCAGATGATTCGCGGCGTTGTCGAATTATCCGATACTACTGTAAAAGAAGTAATGGTTCCAAGAACAGACACGGTTTTTCTTTCCGCAGATGATTCAGAGGAAGAGCTTTTAACCATAATCAGCGAAAACGAACATTCGCGTTATCCTGTTTACAAAGATACTGTTGACAATGTAATTGGAATCCTGCATGTAAAAGACGTGTTAAAAGCTCTTGTAAACAATAAACCCATTGATATAAATGTACTTGTAAGAAAACCGTTTTTTGTTCCGGTATCAAAGCATATTGACGATCTTTTGCGGGAACTGCGCCGCAAAAAGATACATATTGCAGTTGTTGTAGACGAATACGGCGGAGTATCGGGCATAGTCTCCATGGAAGATATAATAGAAGAAATAATAGGCGACATTCAGGATGAGTTTGATCACGAAACAGATGATGTAGTGGATCTTGGAGGGGGAATGTGGCTGTGCGACGCCAGAGTAAATATGGAATTTCTTACCGAAGAAACAAATCTTGCTCTTCCGGCAAACGATTTTGATACGCTTGGCGGTTTTGTTTTTGATCTGTTCGGGAAGATACCTGTAAAGAATGAAAAAATCGAATACAGAGATTATGATTTTATCATTCAGGAAATGGACGGGCATAAAATAAATACTATTAAAATAGTAACGCATAAAAAGGAATAGTTGTTTTACTTGGGAGGGGGAACAATGTTGTCTTTATTATTAAAAACATGCTCGCGTCTTTCTGTTCTGCTTTGCGTTTTTATATTGTTTCCCTTATTTCTGGAAGCTCAAAACACCGCGCAGGCGCATTACGAACGCGGAAAAAACCATATGGCGGAGGAAAACTGGTACTCCGCGGTGGAATCCTTTCTTGAATGTTTAAGGATAAACAGCGCGCATGCGGAAGGGACTGCTGCCCTTGCCGAGTGTTACTACGAACTTGCTGAATTTGATGAGGCCCTTAATTGGGCAAGAAGGGCAAGGCAGCTTTCACGGGGCAATATGTCAATTGCGAATCTGGAAGCTTTTATTCTTATTGCGCTTGGACAGCTTGATGCAGCCAGTGTACTTGTTACAGACATTCTTGCAAGAGAACCCTATAACAGGGAAGCGCTTTTTGCGGCAGGAGAGCTTGATATCGCAAGGAACAGGCCTTCGCAAGCCATGCTCCGCTACCGTGACGCTGTCCGCCGTTACCCTGACGACCGCAGACTTTTAATATCTCTTGCGCTTCTCACTCTCTCTCTTGGCGACGCTGACACTGCGCTTTTATATATCAATAACGCCCTTACACAGCATCCCGGGGATGCAAGGGTTTATTACTACGCATCTTATATCTACTCCATGAACAACAGAATAACAGATGCCATCCGTTTTGCCGAACAGGCTCTGCATTTCAGGCCTGCCCACATTCCTTCACAGTCCTTAATGGCGACACTGCGCTACCGTAACGCGCAATACGAAGAGGCTTCCCGGCTTTGCGATATATTAATTGCAAATAACAGACAGAACATGAGCGCATGGTATTTGAAAGGTTTATCTTTTTTAAGAATGGGACGCCAGCAGGAAGCTATTACTGTCCTTACAACAGCGATCAGCATTAATGAAAATGCCGAGTTTGTAAGGGCCATCCTTGAAGAGACTATTATTTCTTCCACCGCCCTGGAAGATCCCCGCAGGGAAAGATTTGCAGCCTGGCATTTTAACAGGGCAAGGAGTTTCCGCCAGCGTAACCTTATGGAACAGTCTCTTTTTGAATATCGCAGAGGTTTAAGGCTTAATCCATTTGCAGCGGACAGGCGCGAGTATGCCGAACTATTAAGAATTCAAGGGTACCCCGCGCGTTTTCTGGAAGAGCTTCGTTTTTTACAGGATCAGGGCATGGCGGATCGCAGCCTTAACGATGCTGTTGAGGCATACAGCTCACTTCTTTCAAATGCCATGTTCAGGCAATGGCAGGTAAACCCTGTTGATCTTGCAGAACGGCACTGGAATGTCGCTGTCTTTTCGCTTGCCGGCCAGTCAAGTTTTTATCATGCAGATGCAGGCTCTGTTGCCGCAGGCGTAATAAGGGAGCTTCTTGTTCATGATCGCAATATAAATGTTTTAGATCTTGAACTTCGCCAGGCAAGTTTTTCTCAGGGCTTCAGACAGGCAAGAGAAAACTCGGCGGATTATTTTCTCCTTGTATCCGTATCGGAAAATGAGCGCGATATTTCAATAAAGGCAGAAGCTTTCACAGGCAGAACAGGCTCGCCTGCAGGAACTTTTTACGCATATCGTACTGGAACTGACAGATTGCGTGACGCATCACGGGGAATAGTATCGCAGTTATCATCATCCATACCATTGCGCGGAAGATTATTAATCCGCAGACAGGGCCAGGCACTTGTAAACAAGGGAAGGGCTGACGGCATACAGCAGGGAACTGTTTTTGATGTTGTAAAACGCGGACGGCCCCAGGCAGCCAATGACGGTTTTTCACTTGTCTACAGTGATGATGAACTTGTAGGAAGGCTTACCATAACCAATGTCGATGAAGAAATAGCCATTGGCACCCTTGCCAGAAACGGCTTTTTTGACCGTATTGAGCCGGGAGACGAAATTATTCTCCAGACTGACAGGACTGCAAGACCGTCTGCTGAAAGTTCTGCAAACCCCGAGTTACGCGCATTATTAAGAACGCTGCGGTAATTATTTAATTTAGTAAACCATCGCTGTTAATACCGAATCTATCCAGGTGTTTGCTTCAGGAAGATGAAAGGATCTGAAAGACAGAAATTCCATTAAAGCCTGCCTGTAATTTCCGGTATAATAAAGAGTCTGCCCAAGATAGAAACGGGCGCGCGCTTCAATTTCTACGGATCGCGGCAATGACAGATAACGCTGAAGGCTTGCGCGCGCCGCTTCCCATTCAAATTTAATAAAATATTCCATTATAATCTGGAACAGAGCCGATTCCTCTCCGCCTGTGGGAGCCACAAGATCAACTGCAAAAACACGCGGCCCTCTTGGAACAAGAGGCATTTTTTCCGGCATCTTGGTATCGCCGATTGCGTTAGAGGATTCAATACCAAGGGGAACCTGCATGGGGATTTCTGTAATAAAAAAACTCTCCGGCATTGTATTGTGCAATGTCATAACAGGCAGGGGTATAGGGCGCAGCGAACGCTCTGTTGTAACGCCTGCAATTGTAACAGGCAGGATTGTCGAATTAACACCGGGCCTTATTCCCATATTACCGCTTGAAATTTCATCTTCATAAATTACTGCATAATACCAGGTAATACCCGGAACAGGATAATCAACAAATCCTGATGTTATTCCGGAACTGACAATAATTGCATTAAGTAAATCCTGGGGACGGTTTACAGGCTGCGTGCTGCGGTACAAAATTGCATCCGGCCGCGCCCTTGTTGTTTCAAAAGTGATAATTACCCTGTCTTCATCATGATTTGCCCTTAAGTTGTAAATGCCTTCTGAAATTGCAGGAGCGGCTGAAGGCGGAATAACCAAGGCAGCAGGCTCGTCAATTGAAGGCTCAATCTGCGCCTGTTCCTGAAACAGACTTGTACTGTTAATGCGCGGTAGAATTAAATCATAGCGCTGTCCTGATAAATCACTTGCCGCAATAAAATAATAAAGATTCTGAATGTCATCTGAATCATCGATAAAGTACTGCTCTCCGTACCTTACAACAACAGGCCTTATATTGGCAGGAATAGAACCCATAAAGGGACGAACAGATCTGAAAATATAGACAGGACCGCGCGCATCAGGCGAATCTGTCCAGGTAAGCCTTACAAGATTGTTCCTTGCTTCCGCACTTATATGGGAAACATAGGGCATAAAATCCCTGTTTTGAGCGGCGATATTCGCAGAAACAGCCAATAATAAAACGATTGCTGTTATAAAAAATCTATTCATTTATATATATTTTAATCCTCATATTGCAATCTGTAAAGGCCTGAGTAAATTCCGTCATGCGCAATAAGTTCATCGTGGCTTCCTTCCTCTACAAGACAGCCTTTGGAAAGAACAAAGATACGATCCGCATCTTTAATTGTTGAAAGCCTGTGCGCAATAATTATTGATGTTCTTCCCGCCAGTACTTTCTTTATTCCAAGCTGGATTAACCTTTCAGTCTCCGTATCAATTGAACTTGTCGCCTCATCAAGGATAACAACACGCGGATTGTGGGCAATAACCCTTGCAAAACTTATAAGCTGCCTCTGTCCTGTAGAAATATTTACAGCTCTTTCTGAAAGTTCGGTTTTGTATCCAAGGGGCAGACTTGAAATAAACTCATGCGCATGAACCATCCTGGCAGCTTCCGTTATTTCTTCCATTGAAAGATCCAAACCAAGACTTATATTCTCTTCTATTGATCCTGAGAATAAGGTTATATCCTGCGTAACAGGCATTATTAAAGTGCGCAGCTGTTTTAAAGGAATATTTTTAACAGGTATTCCGTCAAGCCGTATTTCTCCGCTTTCAATATCCCAAAGCCGCGTTAAAACATTAATGATGGTTGTTTTTCCTGCTCCTGTATAACCTGCAATCGCAGACATCTCTCCCTGTCTTACGGTAAAGCTTAAACCCTTTAGAACATCTTCTCCCTCTTTATATGCAAAGCGGACATTGTCAAACTCTATATGGCCCTGTATTTCGTTTTTACAGGCAGTATCACATTCAGGCTCCGGAATCTGCTCATTTGTATCCATAAGCTTAAAAACTTTTTCTCCGCCTGCCATTGCCGATTGCAGCATTGTATATTTTTCCGCTATATCCGTTACAGGATGAAAAAACATCTGAACAAGGCTTATAAACGCAATTAACACGCCTAATGAAATCGAATGTGACAGCAGCATTTTGCTTCCAACTACAATCACCACCGCCACTGTTAATGTAGAAAACCATTCAACAATGGGCCTGAATGTCGCAAAAACATACATTTCACCAAGGTTCGCATCAAGAAGCTCTTTGTTGCTCTCTTTAAACTCCCCAAGGCTTTTTTTCTCCTGTCTGAAGAGCTGAACAATCTGCATGCCTGCAAGCCTTTCTGCAAGATAGGAATAAACCTTTGACGAAGCTGTCCTCTGCCTGCGGAATGCATCCCGCGCTTTTATGCGGCTAATCAGGGTTACAACAAGCACAGGCGGCAGAATAATAAGCACTGTAAAAGCCATTTGCGGTGAAAGAACAAACATTGTTATAAGCACGCCTGTCATTACCGCAATATCTTTTATAAACGCAACAAGCACAGTTGTAAAAAATTCGTCCATTGTCTGAACATCGCTTGTCAATCGCGTAACAATTCTTCCTACAGGATGCCGGGAAAGATATCCTGTGGACTGGGAAAGGGTTTTTGTAAAAAGGGATATGCGTATATCCTTCATTACACGCTGGGTCATAAGGTTTGAAGTCCAGGTCTGAATAAAAGTAAAAACAAAAACCAGTATTAATAGTGTAAAATAAAAAGCACAGCCCTTTACTAGACTGGAAATGTTTCCTGCCATTATTGCATCATCTATAATACGCTGCAGCAGCACAGGAATTAACAGTTCTCCCATTGTTGAAATAAAAAGCGCGCAAATTGTAATTACTATTAAATGCCTGTATGATCGAAGATATGATAAAATCCTCTTTACAATGCGGCTGTCATATTCTTTTGTAATATCTTCTGTGTCAAAATAACTTTCAGCCATTTACGCTTCCTTGATTTCCTTCAAGCCTCTGGAAAGCTGCCATGCGGCTGTAAAAACCTCCTGCAGACAGAAGTTCTTCCGGGCTTCCGTATTCATGTACCTTCCCCTTATCCAGAACAAGCACTTTATCCGCATATTTTATCGTAGACACACGGTGAGAAATAAAAATGGTTGTGCGTCCCTTCCTTTCTTTAAACAGGGCCTGCAGTATTTTTTGTTCCGTTTCATTATCCACAGCAGAAAGGGAATCATCCAGTATGAGAAACTCACTGTTTAGAACGGCAGCCCTTGCAATGGCAGTCCTTTGTTTCTGCCCCCCGGAGAGCGTATGTCCTCTTTCACCTACAAGGGTGTTTATTCCATTTTGAAACAATTGTATATCATTATTTAACGAAGCAAGATCTATCGCCCAATTTAATATTTCATCCTGTTCTTTGCCATTTATATCAGGAAGGCCGTATGTAATATTTCTTGCGATAGAGTCAGAAAAAAGATAACTATCCTGCGGACTTACAGCAAACTGACTGCGTAATTTTTCCAGTTTCCATTTTCCTGCATCAAGGCCAAAAATAAATACGCTTTCTGCGGGAGGATCAATCATACGCATGAGTGTTTTTACAAGCGTGGATTTTCCCGAGCCTGTTTTACCCATAATTCCAAGCCATTCTCCGCGATTTACAACAAGGCTGATATTTTCAAGAACCTTTTTCTCACCATATGAAAAATCCAGTTTTCGTATCTCAATGGCCGCAGCGTTTTCACCGCTTGCAGAAGGTTCATTTTCTTTATACTCAAGCTCCTTATCCCTTATGGAAGGCACGGTTTTTAAAATCTCATTTACCCTTGCAAGGCTTACAGCTCCCCTTTGAATCATGTTTACCATGAATCCCGCTCCCATAAGGGGCCAAATCAGCATACCCAAATACCGGAACATCGCAACAAGGCTTCCCGCTGTCATTTCACCTAACATAACCCTGTAGCCGCCGATTGCAAGCATGATTAAAATTGTAAGACCGGAAAGGAAAGTGACAAAAGGGAAGAAAAAACCAAAAAGACGCACAAGCTCCATATTTGCCGCTCTGTAATCATCATTTGAATCGGAAAACTTTTTAATGAACCACCATTCTTTGACAAAGGACTTTATTACGCTTACTCCCGCAAAGGTTTCCTGCGCGTTGTCGCTCATCCTGGAATAGGCTTCCTGCGCAGCTTTAAATTTTTTTCCTACCATGCTGCCGAAGACAAGAATTAAAACCGTCACAAGAGGCAGGGGAATAATCGAATAAAGCGCAGATTCCGCATCCTGAATAAAAATAATAATTAAAATAGCGGTAGCCATAAAGAAAAAATCAAAAAGCGCAACAACTCCCATACCAATAGACATGCGCACAGCATGAAGATCATTAATGGAGCGGGCCATTAAATCTCCTGTCTTATTCTTCTGGTAAAAATCCCATGACAACTTCTGCAAATGACTGTAAATATCTTCACGTAACTGCGCTTCTATCCGTCTTGAGGATCCGTTTATAAAGTAGCGCCATAAAAAACGCCCTGCGGAAATAAGCGCCATAATGCCTGTCATCCAGAGCAGAAGAACTATTATCTGACTTATCTGAAAATCACCGCCTGTAATCAAATCTATCGCAATACGGATAAATTGAGGAATGGCAATCTGCGCCGCATCAACAATAACAAGGCAGATAAGACCTAGAATATACTTTTTTTTATAACGGGAAAGGTAAGGTAAAAGAGTTTTATATTCTTTAAGGGATGCGCGGGGTCTTGTCATGAAACTTCGTTAACAGGAACAGCCATCTGGCTGCGGCAAATCAGGATTGTCATTTCTTTTTCTTGGTTTCTTCCTGCTTTTTAAGATCGGCTTCCAGTTTTTGCGACCAGATAGCCAGTTTTTTCTTTATTTCCTGGGATTCTTCATTCTCTGCAAGCACAATATGCATCCGTCTTAACGCAGCAAGGAAGTTTATCCCTGTTTTAAAGTCCAGAGTTTGTCCCGTAGACAATTCATATTTTTCACGGTAACGATCCGCAGCCTTGGCTAACAGCTTTTTGATTAATCTTAAATGATAAACGCTGGAATCATAATATTCTGAGCCGGGGCTTGCGTATACATACACATTTTTTAAATCAATAATATTCTTTGCGGTAGCTGCAAATCTTCCTTCCAGCTCCACAAAAGTCCATCTCCACTTTGAGTTATCACCGTATACCTGTTCCAAAAGATCAATAGCAAGCCCCATTTTGCAGATCAAATTATAACGCTTGTTCGGATCATAAGATTCAATTGCAGAAAGTTTATCCTCATACTCTGAAAAGGGCGCATCAATGAAATTTGTAACGACTTCTTCAAGATAAATAACAGCTTTATACAGGGATTTTCTTGCATCGTTTAAAGCTTCTTCGTTTTTATTTTTTAATACAGATTGTGATATGCCGTTTATCGCCATGTAGTAAGATGCAAGATTCAGCATTTCATCGGTAAGAGTCAGCTTCTGAAGAGGAGAGTTGGGAGTATTTTTTTTTGCTTCTACAAGGAGTTTCTTTTCTGTATCCAGCAAGGCCTTGGTCATTGACACATAAATTTTTACCTTGTCATAATACATCTGCCGATCTAAATCAGTTACTTTCGCCATCAGCTTCTCCGTCAATTTAGTGGGGCTTGCCCTGATTTTTTTTAGCGGAGGTTACTGTACTTCTGAATCAACTCATCCGCATGAGCAAGCGCTGCGCTGCCTGTATCCCCCGCCAGCATCCTGGCAATTTCCTTTCTTCGTCCTTCTGCGCTCAAAGGCCCGATACCCGTATAGGTTCTGCCGCCTTCGGTTTTTTTTTCCACCTTAAAATGATTATCGGCTCTAACGGCAATACTCGCAAGATGTGTTACGCAGAAAATCTGCTTAAATTTGCCGATTTTAACAAGATATTCGCCAACTTTAAGCGCGACTTCCCCGCCAATCCCCGCATCAATCTCGTCAAAGACAAGAGTCTCAACCCCGCCTTGTTCCTTCTGATTATCAGTTAAAAGCGCTGTTTTTATCGCAAGCATCACTCTGGAAAGCTCGCCTCCCGAAGCGATCTTTGCAAGCTCTTTAAGCGGTTCGCCTTTGTTTGCGGAAATCATGAACTGTACATCTTCTGCGCCATAAGGACCATATGAGATTCCTTCAGCGGAGGCTGCATTCTGCCTTGGATTTACAATAGTCTGAAAACCGGCATTCGGCATTCCAAGACCTTTTAAAATATCAGTAATCAGCCTGCTTAATCTTAGAGCTGCGGCCGTTCTTTTTTCTTTTAAGATTTGAGCTTTGGCAACAATTTCCTTTTCAAGTGCGCTGATTGTTTTCTTTAGTTTATCCCTGTTCTCTTCTGCGCCGCACAGGGTTTCTATTTCCTTTTCAGCATCTGCCCTGTATATAAGAATCGCATCTTCTTCACTGCCCGCCTGATTTTCCTGTGAACTCTGTTTACCCGCATATTTCTTCTTAAGTTTATATAATAAAGAAAGCCTCTCATTTACTTCTTCAAGTCTTTTAGGATCAAAAGAAAGACTGTCCTTGTATGCGCGGAACTCACCTGCAATATCCTCCGCTTCATAATAGAGATTTTCAAACCTTCTGTTTATTTCGGCAAGAGATGAATCAACCAAAGACGCATTATCAAGAGCATTTTTTGTGCGGCGCGCAAGGCTTAAAACAGACTGCACGCCTGAACCATCCCCCTGCGTTACGTTCAAGCTGCCTTCTGTAAAACATGAAGAAGCAGTATTTATATAACCTGCAAGTTTTTCAAAATCATTTAATTTCTGCAATTCCTGTTCAAGCTCGCGTATCTCTCCGGCTTTAATCTGAGCTCTTTGTATTTCATCCACGGCATAATTTAAAAGTTCAAGGCGTTCTTCCCTTTCACGGTCACTTTTAAGCGATGATTCAAGCGCTCTGCGTTTCTCTGTCAGCTCCAGAAAGATACGGGAAAAATCCTGAACTTCATCTTCTATCCCGGCAAAACGATCCAGAAACACGCGATGGCTGCCTTTCTTAAGCAGAGATTCATGATTATGCTGTCCGTGAAGATCGAATAACAAGGCCATAAACTCACAAAGATCCTGTCTTGTTACAGGAACATTTTGAATAAAAATAGAACCTCTTCCCGATGTCTTTATATTTCTGCGTACAATAACAGTGCTGCCAAAACCGGAGTCTTCTTCACATTCAATATCGCGCATCCTGAGCCATTCATTTACATCAAGAGGTGAATCTGAAAAGACGGCATTTTTTCCTTTTACATTTTCATCATTTAAAGCCGTTTTATTAATGGAAATAACAGCCGAAACCGACGCCTCGTCACAGCCTGAACGGATAACATCAGTCTCCGCCTTCGCGCCCATCAAAAATCCAAGAGAGCCGACAATAATCGATTTACCTGCGCCTGTCTCTCCTGTAAGAACATTAAAACCGGGGCGAAACGAAAGATTAATAGTGTCAATTAACGCATAATTTCTAATTGACATTTCTTCAAGCATGGTACTCATCCCCCGCCCAAAAAAGTTTGTTTCTTAACGCGGAATAATATGCGTATCTTCCGTTAAATATCAGCTGCGCGTAAAACGGCGATTGTTCTATATATATTTTATCATTGCATTCAAGTGCGAAGGTATCCTGGCCGTCAACTGTTAACAGCACACCCGATCTCTGCCTTTCAGCGACAGTCACCAAAAGAGTCTGGCGCGAAGGAAGCACAAGGGGCCTGTTTGACAGCGCAAACGGACAGATAGGATTAAGTATCATTGCTTCCATTTCAGGATCAAGAATGGGTCCTCCCGCGGCCATGGAATACGCGGTTGAACCTGTAGGGGTAGAAATAATAAGACCGTCGCAGCGGTATGAGCCTAATGCGGTATCCCCATTAATACTTACTTTGAGCTTTATAAGTTTTGCAATTCCTGTTGCGCAAATTACAGCGTCATTAAGGCAGATATTCTTCATGACTATTTCAGTTTCTCGTTCAACAGATATCCGGAACATGCAGCGCTTTGACGGAAGTATTTCTTTCTTTTCCCATTTGTTAAAAACATCAAGCCAGTCATCCTTATTTACTTCTGCGATAAAACCCAGGGTTCCAAGATTGACAGGCAGGATAGGCACTCCCAAAGGGGAGAGGCTGCGCGCTGTATAGAGCACAGTTCCGTCTCCTCCAAGTGAAAAAGCAATATCCCATTCTCCTTCCGGCAAATTAGCAGGTTTTTTGTCAAATGAAAAAACAGTTACGCAAACGCCCTTTTTCTCTAGTTCCGATTTTATTTCAGCCGCCAGTTCCCCTGCATTTGCTTTTTGATGATTTACAAATAATACAGCCCTTAAACCGGGTTTGGTTTTACTCATAATCAATTCCTTTTTATGGAAGAGTCATGATAAGGCGGCTGATTCGCTCTACATCCTGTGAACGCAGCCGCGGATACATTGGAAAGAGAACTGTCCTTAAACACAGTGAATTGCTCACAGGGCATTCAGTGCAAAGGCCAGAACCTGCGATTGTGTTTTCAAATGCGTTTTCAATTTCGATTTCTTTTTTCTTTGCATACGCAATTACATCTTTAAGGCCTGTTTCTAAAACAAGGGAAAAGGAATAATTGCAGTACTCGCTTTCACTTATGGGAATAAAACGTTTATGTTTTGTTCTTGCAGCAAGCGGCAGGATTGCCTGCATAAATACTTCAGCAATATCGCGTCTTCTTTCTATGTTGCGCTGTATTTCCTTAAACTGAACAACAGCTAATGCAGCATTGATATCGGGAAGACAGTACTCATTTGCAATGCCGGAAAAAGCCCTTAATGCGTTTGCATCTTTTCTGTTCATTGCAAAAAGCAGCGCTCCGCCTCCTGATGTAAGCATGTCTCTTTCTTCCAGTCCCAGAATACAAAAAACTCCGTCTATTCTGGCAGTTGCCTGCTGTTCTTCTTTTTCATTTTTTCCGTTTGCCGCATCGGCGTCTTCTTTTCTTTTTTTACTGCCAAGCTGAAACCAGCTTCCGTAACTTTGCGATATATCTTCTATTACAGGAATTCCCAGTTCCGATATTAAAGCAGTATCCGGCACAAAGCCAAGCGTATGATAAAGCACAATGGCGCATATATGCGTATCTTCCTGTTTTTTATTTACTATGTTTTCTATTAATTCCCTGTTCATAACAGGGATATCATAAGTAACATCGCAAAACAGGGGCCTTAGCTGCATGTCCTGCAATACCTGCAAATAATATTTTGGAGAAAGCGCGGAAATAATAACAGCCTGCCCTGCTTTTGCATTTAATGCTTTTAACGCCAGATGCAGTGCAGCAACAGGGCTTCGCAGGGAAAGAGCATAATCAAATAGAAGCTGTTCTTTTGCCGTTTGAATTAAAATCTTGCTGCGCTCGCCGGGACCTATTCTTTCTTCCACCATCGCAGTCAATACCGCATCCATTTCCTTGCGTCTTATCGTGGGAGAATAAACATCTATTTTCATGTCTAAGAATCTTACCTTCGCAGTTCGGCAATTTTTTGAAGTTCTTTTGGATTGAAGAGGTCTCTTATATCAAGAAGAATAAGATATCCATCTTCCTGGCGAACCACTCCCTCAATATATTCAGCGCCAATACCGGAAAACATCTGCGGCGGCGGCTGGATCTCATCTTTTTCAACTGTCACTACGCGCGATATCCTGTCAATAATAATTCCGAGTTTCATCCCGTCGATGTCAACAATAATAAAACCCGACAACAACTCATCTTCCTCGGAGGTTACAAGCCTTCTTAAATGGAATCTCTTGTGTAAATTTATAATGGGAATAATTTCGCTTCTAAGGTTAAATATTCCTTCTACATATGCAGGAGCATTGGGAATTGACCGGATAGCCTGTACACGGACAATTTCCTTAACATCCATAATATTAACGCCGTAAAGTTCCTCTCCAAGCTGAAAAGTAACTAATTGTCTGGATTCCGTTTTATTAACATCTGCTCGTACTGCCATTTCGGATATCCTCCCTATTATAATAGTTTAACACTATTATAGTGTCTGTTCAAGTATAATCTTGCTTATTCTCTGACCCATATTTGGCCAAAACCAAGGGCGCCCAATCTTACCGAAGCTGTATAAACATCAACTGCGGGAATCCTTGCCGCCATTACACGGTAAATTGCTCCGGAAAACTCTATTGCAACCTCAAATCCGGCGCTCCTTAAAAGTTCCGCTGTTCTGTTTGCAGTTTCCTGAACAGAAAATGCGCCTATTTGCAGATTGTAATTTTTTCCGGAACTTCTTTCAGGTAAACCAGGTATTATCTGTATTTTATCAGGACTGACAGGAGGAGGCTGTATACCTGTATTTGCCCTTGTATTTCCGGCCTGGTTTGCTGCAACTCTTAAATCAGGAACAAGCGTATTTATATTTGTTGCAAAGGGGCTGTTGTTGGTTAAGTTACTTTGATTCCCCGTATTTCGGTTTATTGGAGTCTGTGCCTGCTCACTATTACCGTTATCTCCCTGATTCCTTACCGTTATATTATCCCGTATTTCCCTTGCTTCCCTTACATCTCTTACTTCCCGCGCTTCTCTTGCTTCCCTTACTTCACGCGCCTCTCTTACATCGCGCGCATCTCTGGCTTCCATTGTCATTGCCATTAACCAGGCAAGAAATTCAACGGACTCGCTGCCTGATGTATTTCTTGCCAAGAAGGCCTGCTGAAGCGCAAGCTGATCAGGATTCGTTATATTATCAGCTCTTTCAATTTCATTCTGAGTTGACTGCGCCGTATGGTCTTCCTGCGCCGCGGCTTGCGACGGTGCCTGCGCCCTCTGGCTTTCCTGCGGTATCTGGGCAGGATACGCTTGCCCGCTGCCTGGCAGCTGAACCTGAGGCTGTCTTAAAACTTGAGTTTGCTCAATTTGCATTATTTCCGGAAAAGTTAAAGAAGGCTCAGTTAAATCCACTATTTGCTCTGTCCGGCGAGCCGGTTCCCGCGGCGGGGTGCTTACAGTAAGTATTACCTGCTCTCCTGCTCTCATTCCAAGTGTGCTTATCGCGGTACTTGAAAGGTCAATAATTCTGTTTAATGAGGGATCGATACGATCTATAATAGTGATTTCGATTTCTACTCCGTTTCCGGGATTTGTAATTTTAGCTTTTGAGTTTAAAGGAAGGCTCGGGTGCGCTCCAACAAGCCCTTCTGTCCTCATTTCCTGGCTGGCCGCTCCGCGCATTGTAAAATCCCCAAGCCTGGCTTGGGCGTAAATGCCGGGAATCAATATAAATGTAAAGAAAATGGCAATTAAAAGCCGTTTCATCTTGATTATTCTCCTTAAAATCTCAAACCTTCACCTATTATCAAGGTTTATTGAGAACATTCCTATATATTATATATTTTAAGAATAAATAATCATTTTTGCAAGGAAATATGTTTCTTTTTAAGAGGCAAAAAAAGCACATTTAGCAAGACATTATCTAAAGAAATATATTCCTTTAATGTTCATTAACTTGATTCGTAACCGTCAAAACAATTAAAATCATAATGCGTTGATGAATGTGCCGAAGGATGCTTTAATCATGCAGGAAATCGCACGGCAAAGAGAAATATATAGATGAAACATAGAGGGGTTATGTATAAAACTTACGATGATATTCTGAACGCTGTTGCGGAGCATGGGGCGATGATTGTCCGGCCCGCTTCTGAAAAAGACCTGAAACTGTGTCAAAAGGACATGAAGGAATTGGATTTCCCGCCCATCCCGCAGCAGTACGCCGGCTTTTTAAAGCTGCTCAACGGCTTTGCGTGGAACGGTATTGAGTTTTTCAGCACCGACCAAGTTACAGACCTGGAAACAGGTTTTATGCTGAACGACATTGTTTCGGCAAACGAGTATTTTGTTGAATATAACAATGACTTTCTCAATGTGAAAAACTATGTCCAACTTGGCCGCGCCGACGAAGATTTATACGTCTATAATATAGGAAACGGACGCTACGAGGTTTTAGATATGACAGGGCGCGATGTGATGGAGGACTTTGAAACCTTCGAGGAAATGTTTGCCGGCGTTGTTTCGCCGAGGATATAAATACAGGAGGATTTGCAATGTTTAAGTGGAAAGCGCCGAAAATCGAACCAAGCGAGGAAGAATTGAAGCAAAATATTCCGGATTTAACAAGCGAGTATTTCAAAGGCCCGTACTGGTATATTAAAGGATATGTGTATTTTATATATTGTTCGGCGATAATAATAAAGGCACGGTGTGATGGAAAAGAACAAATAAATTTATATTGCATTGACCGCACAGGTGATTACGATTCTTTTAGCCTTGAAATATTAGAAATAAAAGACGGCTATTTGTATTTCAGGCAGGAGCATAAGTACACATACAGAAGTGATTGGCAATATGAAAGCGACGAAATAAGGACATATTATAGAGTTAAAACTGACGATTCAATGGAATTGCAGGAAATAAGCTGGGATAAAACCGGCACATATTACGGAGGCGGCGAGTTTGACAACGGCTCAGACATCTATGACCCTCCCAAAGACGTGAAAAACCCTGCAAAAAAGAAATAAGCAAAAAAAAAGTTTGGCAACGACCTACTTTCCCGCACCTTAGAGATGCAGTATCATCGGCGCAAGAGGGCTTAACTTCCGAGTTCGGAAAGGGATCGGGTGTGCCACCTCCGCAATAATCACCAAACAATTAATACTTTTTAAAAGCAAAAAGAACTCTGTCTCCAAAGCCTCCCCGCGCGTTACCAAAATGTATGCGTTATAGACATCTTTTTCAGGCAGGTGCAAAAAGCACCGCAGGCGACCTCGGTGTGAAGTCCTAACTGGTCACGCCAGAGCGTGCGTCAATTAATGCCACAGCCGCCGGGAGCCTGTGGGGATTTTTGCACATGCCTGCATACGAAGCCTTTTAAGCATACGATTTAAGGAACAATAATATGGTCAAGCCTCACGGTAGATTAGTATTGGTCGGCTGAACATGTTACCATGCTTAAACCTCCAACCTATCAACCAGGTAGTCTTCCTGGTACCTTCAGGGGGTTT
>WQXU01000018.1 GCA_009781635.1 Treponema sp. | reverse complement strand
TAATATTGGTTAGAATTCCATACGTGTAGAATTGTATACCTCAGAATTCCGCATGTGTGGAATTTAAGGTTATTTTGATCATAAAAAAAGGCTGCCCAAGAATTACTTCTCGGACAGCCCCATAGATTAGTTAAACTATATTACAATAATAAACATGAAAAGCAAAAAATAAATATGAATTTATAGAAGCATTAAAATATTGCTGTGCTCTTGCAAATTGCGACGGTGGAAAGTTTATTTTAGGTATTTCAGACAAGCGACCCCGTAAAGTTGTAGGAAGCGCTGTTTTTGATCAACCAGAGAGAACCAGACAAGGACTAATAGAAAAACTTCGAGTTCGCATAGATTTTCAAATCTACGAACAAGATAAAAAACGAGTACTGGTTTTTGAAATAGCAAGTAGACCCATAGGATTACCAGTACAAGTTGATGGAATAGCTTGGTGGCGTAAAGGCGACAGTTTAATTCAAATGCCCTCTGAAGAAATGCAAAGAATATTTTATGAATCAGATCATGATTTTTCAAGTGATATTTGTTCTGACGCAACAATAAATGATTTAGATAAAAATGCAATAGATGTTTTTCGTAATAAATAGGCAGCAAAATCAGGAAATAAACGTATAAAAAATCTTTCTATTGAACAAGTGATGACAGATTGCGGTGCAATGATAAACAATGAATTAACTTATGCGGCATTAATAATGTTTGGAACAAGTACCGCATTAAGACGCTTTTTACCTCAGTCAGAAATTATATTTGAATATAGATCTACAAACAACGCAGGTGCGGCACAGCAAAGAGATGAGTTCCGCATAGGTTTTTTTGCCTGTTATGATAAAATATGGGATTTAGTTAATCTTAGAAATGACAAACAGCATTATCAGGACGGTTTATTTGTCCTTGATGTCCCGACATTTAATGAAAATGTAGTTCGAGATGCATTATTAAATGCCGTAAGCCATAGAAATTATCGAATGAGCGGAAGTGTTTTTGTTCGCCAGTATCGAGACAGACTTGTTGTTGAAAGCCCTGGGGGATTACCGCCCGGAGTTACAGTAAATAATATTCTGGAAATTCAATCTCCCAGAAATCGTCTGATAGCAGAAATATTAGCTCTTAGCGGTTTAGTAGAGCGAGCCGGACAGGGTATGAATTTAATATATGAATCATGTGTCAAAGAAGCAAAATCATTACCCGATTTTAAGGGCATAGATAATTTTTTTGTTAAAGTAACATTTAACGGAATAATCCTAAATAAAAAACTGTTATTGATACTAAATAAAATCGGCGAAGAACAGCTTGAAAATTTTATAACCGAAGATTTTCTTTTAATCAATTCACTTTTTTATGATCAAAAGATACCAAAGCAAATTTTGGAGTTAAAAAATATAAAAACGAATATCAAGAAATTAATTGATATTGGAATAGTCGAATCTACTGGTCGAAACAAATATGTATTAGCAAGAGGTTTGTATGAGGCAACAGGAAAATCCGGCGTTCATACAAGAATTATGGGTTTAGACAAAGAGACAAACAAGGAATTGTTAAACACATTAAATCAAATGGCAAGAAAGGCACCCCTTTAAAAGAACTACAGCAAGTTTTGCCTAGTCATTCAAGAAGGCAGGTTCAGGAATTACTTAGTGAATTAAGGAATGAAAATCGTATTTTTGTTGAAGGCAATACTTCTGCCGCAAAATGGTACATTTCATAACTTGCACCGAACAAAACGGCAGTTGTAACTGCCGCTTTAGGAATTGATAAGGACGTATTACAATGAATGAAAAACAATGGGCAGAGGCTATTTTACAAATCCCATCTGCATTCTTTGCCGAACCTTCGGTTCTAAATCCGCAAGAAATCTTCTACCATAACCCCCAAAAAAGGAGTACAATAAATTAATATGGCAAAAAAGAAACCAATAACAAAGCCAAATAACATCAGCCTCATAATCCCAGAAGATAAACTCTTTAAAGAGTTGTCTATACTCATCGAAAAAAGCAAGCAAAAGGCTGTATCACAGGTTAAAAGCACAGCAAACCTATTATTCTGGCATATTGGAAAAACAATAAACTATGACATTCTTAATAACAAAAGAGCGGAATACGGGCAGCAAATAGTAGTAAATATCGCAGAAAGACTTACCGCAAAATACGGACAAAGCTATGAGATAAAAAACCTTCGTAGAATGATGCAATTTGCGGTCCAGTTCCCGGACAAGAAGATTGTCGTTCCACTGGCACGACAATTGAGCTGGTCTCACTTTATTATCATTATTCCGCTAAAAACCATGAAAGAAAGGCTGTTTTATGCTTAGCGTGCGATAGAAGAAAACTTGGGAAAAAGAGATTGTCGTTTATTAGTTGAAAGAAAAACTTTCGAGCGAACTAAAATCGCCAATACTCAAATTACCAAAAAATCAAAAATACCTGCTAATACATTCAAAGACCCTTATATATTCGATTTTTTTGATCTTAAAAATGCTTATCCGGAAAAAGATATTGAAACAGCAATATTGCGTGATCTTGAAAGTTTTATTTTAGAGCTGGGAAAAGGATTTTCTTTTATTGAACGGCAAAAACGAATGATAATTGATGATATAGATTACCATCTTGATTTATTATTTTATCATAGAAAATTAAAAAGGCTTGTCGCCATTGAATTAAAAATCGGTAAATTTTTGGCAAAATACGAAGGGCAGATGAAATTGTATCTTAAATGGTTAAACAGATACGAGCGACAACCAGATGAAAATCAGCCTATCGGATTAATTCTTTGCGCCGGAGATAGTCGTGAACAGATTGAATTGCTTGAAATGGATAAAGACGGAATAATGGTTGCCGAGTACTGGACAGAATTACCGCCTAAAAAGGAATTAGAAGAAAAAATTAGATACTTATTAATTGAAGCACGGGAGAGGCTGGAAGCAAGAAAATTGTTAGAGCAAAATTGACGTGCAGAATACGAAAAACGAATTGTTACAACACTGTCGCAAAAACTAATGGTTAAATATGGTAAATCATTCGAAATAACCAATATTCGCCGAAAACTTTAATGATTACCGGTAATTTATCAAATTTTTCCCAAACTTCCAATTATGCGAACACTGATCGCATAATTAAGTCATCCCCTAATTCAAATAATCCGCCAGTTTCTGCCATTTAATATTATAGTGATAAATTTTAACCGTCTTTTATCGTATAAATATTCAATAAAATAAACACTGTCTCTAAGATTATTTGCAAACCCTGTTAACTGCACTTACAGCAAAACCGCTTCTGCGATCTTTTCTGCGGTTTCCTTGTCGAATAATTTTTCTATTATTGCTACTGACCACTCTCCGGCTGTTCCGGCTCCGCGGCTTGTAATAATATCTCCGTCAGTAACAACGCGATCTTCTGACCAGACAGATGCTCCGGCTTCCGCGGCTTTCTTTTCCAGTCCCGGATAGCATGTAAACTTTTTGCCTGCTAAAAGTTCCAGCGGAGCCAGAACCACTGCCGGCGAAGCGCAGATGGCAGCAATAACTTTTCTGTTAGCTGCCATTGTTTTTAATAGCGCGCCTGTTTCCGCCGAAGCCGAAAGATTTGCAGCGCCCGGCATGCCTCCGGGGAGGATAACTGCATCCCAATCCCCGCTGCCCTGCTTTAAAAACTCCTTTAATGTTGTATCGGCAATTACCTTAATACCTGTCCACCTGCCTGTTACACTCAGGCTTTCAGAAATTGATACTATTGTAACTTCAGCTCCTGCCCGGCGAAGATAATCTGCAGGTGTGATTGCTTCAACTTCTTCAAACCCGTCGGCTAATAAAACAATTACTTTTTTCATGGGTTTTCTCCTTTTTGCCGCCGTCTTTTACTTCTGCAGCATTTTTGCGAAGGACTTTAATTTTCCGCTCTTTATATGAGTGCCGGGTACTTGTAAAATCTCCCGCGCGACTTTGTTGCCAAGCGCGGCGCACTCGGAAATGGACTTGTGGCGTATCCATGCGGAAATGAAAGCTGCGCAGAAAGCATCTCCTGCGCCGATTGTGTCCCGCGGTGTAATTGTAAAAGTCTCTTCGCGGTATATATTGCCGCCTGCAATAACCAGCGCACCTCGGCCTCCGAGTTTTAACACTATGATGGGAAATAATTCTCCGTCTGTAATTATTTTTAATGTGGGGCAGATATAATTAATGATTTTAGTTTCCTTTTCCTTCTCCGATAATCTGGAATCATCATCATTGCTTTTTCTTATTGTGTTATAAAATGCAAGCGCTTCATCGGCATTCATAAAAATAAACAGGGGAAAGTTGCGGCTGTAGGTAAGAATTTCCTCCGCTTTTCTGTTAACCTGAAAAACCGAAGCTGCATCCAGGGCAACCGGAATTCCGCGGCGGCTTGCAAGCAGTAAGATGTGCTTTACAAGAGGGCGGCGATCCAGAATATAACCGTCAACTACAACAACTTCCGCGCTGCTGATCATCTCTTCGCTGATATGCGATTCATTAAACTCCAGCGCCGCGCCCGGGCTTGCGGCAAATCTTGTTTCGCCGTTAATGTTACACGCAAAACACAGCCCTGTTTTTTCATTTGACCTTACAAGCTTTGCGGATACGCCGGCTCCGTTCATCTCATCTTCAAATGTTTTTGCAAGTTCATCCTGTCCCACGCAGCCGGAAAACGCAGCGTTCATTCCCAGCATGGCGGCTATTTTTGCGACATTCGCGGCTCCTCCGCCTGAACTTTTTACCGTTCCTGCAACATCAATTGCATTGTCGCGCAGAAAAAGTTCAGCCTGCTCCCTGTCGATATGCTGAACAGGATCGACAATGCCGTATTTTGCTGCGAGTTTATCATCAATATTTACAAAGACATCAACAAGCGGATTGCCGATGCACAAAAGCTCGATCAATGAAACCTCCTGGATTTTTTTTATTTTTACATGGAAAGGGGGGGTTGGGGAATGGGGCTGGGGGTTAGGGAGTGGGGAGTGGGGAGTGGGGAGTGGGGAGTGGGGAGTGGGGAGCAGGGGGTTAGCCGTCCCTGCTCTTTATTCCCTGTTATTTCGGCAGCGCGATAATTTCTGCTAGGGCCGGGTTTTTGGCAAGATCAAATTTTAGTCCTTCTGCGCGTCCCTTGTTTATATAATCCTTGTTTTGGAAGGAATAGGTAAAGTGAGTATGCGTATCATAGGTTTTCTGCATTAATGCATAGGCATCCTCGGTCATGACAAGTTCTTCATCTGTAGGAATGATGAATATTGGTATTTTTGATTCCGGCTTGCTGATAAGCGTTTCTGCATTCCTTGTGCGTGAGACATCGTTCTTTTTCGGATCGTAGACAATGCCGAGTCCTTCAAGGCCGCTTAGAATTTTATCCCTCATAAACCAGGCAAACTCGCCGACGCCGGCTGTAAGGACAAGCGCATCAACCCTGCCAAGGATGGCCATATACCCGCCTATGTATTTTTTCACGCGGTTAGCTTCAATTTTCTGGGCGCGCAAAGCGTCAATACTGCCGGCCTGCGCGGCAGCTTCAATGTCGCGCCTGTCTGTAAGTTTGCCTGTCAGGCCCAGAAGACCGGATGTCTTATTAAGAGCGCTTTCAATTTCCGCTACGCTCATTCCTGTTTTGCGCATAACATAAAAGGGAAGGGACGGATCAACATCGCCGGAACGTGTTCCCATAACAAGGCCTTCCAGAGGCGTAATGCCCATCGATGTATCAAAAGACAGACCGTCCTTGACAGCGTTAATCGAAGCGCCGTTTCCAAGGTGACAGATGATTACATTTGTCTTGAATGGATCCTGCCCCAAAAGCACTGCGGCGCGTTTTGCTGTATATAGAAAACTTGTTCCATGAAAACCATAACGGCGTACTCTGTATTTTTTATACCAGTCCAGCGGAACTGCATACAGATAGCTTTTGGGCGGCATGGTTTGATGCCAGGCGGTATCCATTATTGCGCAGTGCGGTACATTGGGCAGCACTTTTTTTGCAGCCTCAATTCCCATTATATTGGCGGGATTGTGCAGGGGACTCAGATCCTGCATGTCCGCAAATGCCTTCATCGCTGTATCATCAACAATGACAGATTTTGTGAATTTGTCGCCGCCGTGTACAACTCGATGCCCGACAGCCGTAATTACGGACATATCGCTTATTACGCCGATATCCTTGCTTGTGATGGTTTTAATGATTAGTTCAATTGCATCTGTGTGTGTAGGACAATCATTTTTAAAAACGACCTCTTCCCTGCCCTTGGCCTTATGGGTGATAAATGAATCGCCGACAGTTACTTTTTCCACAATACCGACAGCCAGAACATCCTTTGTTTCCCAGTCATAGACCTGATATTTTGCAGATGATGATCCGCAATTTAATGTTAAAATAATCATTTTTTTTCCCGCCTTTTGTTTTTTGTCACTAATTAATTATACTACATTTAGATGCATCTTTCATTGTTTTATTTGCGCAGAATTGATATATTAGTACCTATAATAGTACGATGCTGTAACTATTAGAGGAGTCTGAATATATGGGAAATACAACCACTAATAAGCGCTATACTTCATTAAAGCGTCAATTTTTATTCTTTTCGGTTATTCTGTTTTCATTGATATTTATATGCGGAAGCACCGTTTTTATACTTTCCATGAGGCAATTAGTCCGCAGCAATGCCAGCCATGAACTGGTAAAAGTACTGGAGATTGAAAGCATCAAACTTGAATCTTCGGTAAACGGGGAAATAGCCCTGGCTCTAAAGATGGCAACTTCACCTTTGATTATCCAGCACTTCATTAATCCCGCAGACCCCGGGTTAAAAAGGATGGCTTTTGACGAGATTGAAGGGTACAGGAAGGCCTTTGCAAGCAGCATGGTTTTCTGGGCCAGCGATACGGATAAAGAATTTTATTTTGACGAAAATAATCATTATACAGTTGATGCCGATGATCCGGATAATTACTGGTATAACATGACCCTGTACAGAACAGAAAGGTATAATTTTAATATCAATTATAATCCGGAAATTCAAAAGATCATGCTTTGGATAAATGCGCCTGTCTTTGACTTTGCGCGTACACCTATAGGTCTTGTGGGGACCGGTATCGATCTTACTGAATTTGTCAATTCGATATACAGGAACTACACCGGAAAGGAAATGCTGCTTCTTTTTAACAAGGAAGGAGAATTTACAGGCGCGCGCGACGCATCGCTTGTAACAAATAAAAATTTTATTTATGAGACGCTTGGCGATACAGGAAAGGAAATCTTTGCAAGAGCGCAGGCGATGAAGCCGGGAGAATCTATATTTTTTGAAGCGCCTGAAGGTATCGTTGTTGTGGGAGAGGTGCCGGCGCTTGACTGGTATATAACCGCAATAAGACGGGTTGGCGTTCAGGATGTATTGGGCAACACTATGACGATGCTTTTTTTGGCAGTAATGGCAGTCATCATCGGCATCTTTGCTATTTTTTACCTGTTTATTGTCATTGGCATACTAAAGCCGATGAAACAAATGGTAAATATACTGGATCATATAACTGCAGACTGGGACTTAACAAGACGGCTTCATTTCAGCCGCAGGGATGAGATTGGCGTATTAAGCGACTTCTTTAACCTGACATTTGAAAAGATAAGGGAGCTGCTTTTAGGAATAAAGGGAAAGACAATAGCCCTTACAGACACCGGCGATGAGCTTGCAACATATATGACAACTACCAGAAAAGACATTAACGGGATTCACTCCAATATTCAGCATATGAGAGGACAGATTTTATCCCAGGCGGACAGCGTTAACTCTGCTGTAAACTCCATGGAAAAAATCATAAAAGGCATGGACGAATTGAATGGGCACATAGCTGTCCAGGCGGACAGCGTTGCGCAATCGTCGTCTGCGATAGAAGAAATGCTTGCGAATATTCAATCTGTTACGCAAACCCTTGTGAGAAATTCAGCTAACATCCATTCGCTTGCGGAATCTTCCGGAGCCGGACGGGCGGACCTGCATAAGGTTTCAAACGATATTCAGGAGATTGCGCAGGAATCGGAAGGCCTTTTGCAGATTAACTCTGTAATGCAGAATATCGCAAGCCAGACCAATCTTCTTGCCATGAATGCGGCAATCGAAGCGGCTCATGCGGGCGAATCAGGCAAGGGCTTTGCCGTTGTCGCCGATGAAATCCGCAAACTGGCGGAAAACTCCGGGAAACAATCCAAGACAATCAGCGGAGTTCTTAAAAAGATAAAATTAATGATTGATACAATTACAAAGTCTACAAGCGTTGTTCTTGAACGTTTTGAAACAATTGAAAAAGAAGTGCAGACTGTGTCGGATCAGGAAACCCAGATTCGCAATGCAATGGAAGAGCAGGGAGAAGGCAGCCGGCAAATACTGGAAGCCGTAACTCAGCTTAATTCCGTTACCGGGCTTGTGCGCAAGTCATCTTCCTCCATGACTACAGAAAGCAGCGAGGTGTTAAGTCAGAGCGGTTCCCTGCGGAAAATTACCGCCGAAATTGCCGGCGACATGGATGATATTACTACAAATGTAGATGAAATTTCCAATGCATTTACAAGAGTGCAGGAAATAACAGAGGAGAACAAGGATAATATCGTTATGTTAAGCTCGGATATTACACGGTTTAAGGTAGAGTCCAACTAACAAAAAATATCCAATATTGCTTATGCAAAAAAAACCGGATGCTTTCGCGTCCGGTTTTTTATTTGTTCATAGAACCTAAGTTTACAATGCCGGTTTTGAAATACCGGTGCTGTAAACAATGCCGAAAGTACCGGTGTCACCAGACCATGGAACTACTTCTACAAAGACAGTGCCTGTAAAGCCGGCAGTAAATGACTGCGGCACATTCCATCCGCTATCTACATTAGTAAAAATCGGAGTTCCGGTATCGGAATATGCGGATACAACTACATCCGCTGTTTTGCCGCTTCCCTGATAACTATCGTTCCACCAGATACGATAAGTTGTTCCGCTTGTTACATTGAATGTATACCAGATTTCGTTGGTTGAGATTGTCATGACGCCGTCTTTCCATTGACCGTTGGAAAGCGCGGTTGTATTGACAGGTTCAATCCATGGTCTGCCGGCGTAAGAACCGGAGTAATAGTCATCAAGCGCTATCCCGAAGGTGCCTGTGCTTCCCGGTATTTTTGGAGTAACCCGGATAAAAATAGTATCGTTAAAATAAAAATCCTTTGGATTATGCCATGCAGAATCAAATACATTTACAAGCGGATATCCGGAAACATCCCAGACAGTAACAACAGCATCCAGTGTTTTTTCTCCATTGCCTTCTTTAGAATCATTAAGCCAGAGCATACCTAATATATATTCATATGCGCCGACCGAATACCAAATTTCGCTGACTTGTGCTGTAATTTCCCCGTCCATCCACTGGCCCATTTCCAGCTCGATGGTATCTGCAAGATCCGGCAACTCAATTACAGGCGGCCTTGAATCAATTTCTGAATACGCAATACTGTAAGTGCCGTATCCAGAATACAATGGATTTACTTTAATAAATACTGTATCATCGAAATCCCAGGATAATTCACGTGGATCGTGAATGTCCATGTAATAATAACTGTTAATTGGTGTTCCGTCACTGCGATAAAATATCACTATTACTTGCGCCGATTTTGTGCCGTCACCATAATAACTACTATTCACCCAGAAATAATAGTTTGTGTTGCTTGTTACATCCAATGTATACCAGTCTTCAGATGAATTTTCCGTTAACTCGCCTTCCGCCCATTCGCCGTCTTCAAGTTCAATTGCACTTGACGGCTCAAGCCAGGGTCTTTCGTCGGAAAAGCCAATATCATATGCAATGCCGAAGGTACCGGCAGCTCCCGGTGTTTTGGGAGTAACTTTGACAATGATCTCATCGCCTGTATTAAAATACGTATAATCGCCCATCGGATTACTCCATGCAGAGTCTTCGTTGGAAAATATTGATACTTCGTCACTTAAACGCCAGGCGGAAACCACTATGTCCAATGTCTTATCGCCATTGCCCTGATTAAAATCATTCCACCAGATAGACAGATAACCGCTATTTGATGCAGTTATTGAATACCAAACCTCTGTTTTTGAACTTGTAATTTCATCATCCTTCCATTCGCCGGCATCAAGTTCAATAACATCAGAAACATTGAAAACGCTTGGTCTTTCATCTTCTGTACTGTAAACAATGCCGTAAGTGCCTGTAGTAGAATAATTTCCGCGAACTCTAATAAATAATGTTTCATCCTCTTCCGCATAAATAATTAATGGTTGATTCCAGCCATAATCAAAATAGTTGGTTTCAAAAAACTCTCCGTCATTATGACGTATTGCCACATCTATATACGCTGTTTTGGAGCCATTGCCGTTGTAATAACCATTAGCATTAGGCCAAATGTAATAGTAATCTCCGGCGGTAACATCTAATGTATACCAGTCCATGTCCCCTATATTTTCAATTTCACCGTCAACCCAAACGTTTTCTGCAAGCGCTGATGGATTGGGAGGATTAAAGGGGTGGGCAGGTCTTACAGGCTCGTAATTCCAGTCATCACTTGAGACATATACAAAACTAAAAGTGCCTGTATGGGTTCCAATAAAAGCTTCAACTTTAATTTTAAGGGTTCCATCCTCTTCTGCCCAAAACCATAGCGGATAATCCCAATGAGACCAATTACCTTCTTCCACTCTAACATCATCAAGGTAAGCGGTATATTTTACATTTAATGTTTTAGTACCATCACCTTGGCTTTGGTCATTTATATAGAAATAATAAACGAAATCTTCTGCTACAGAAAGCGTATACCAGACACTGTCCCCTGCATCTGTTATTTCACCATGCCGCCACTGGCCTGCGCTAAGCACAAAAGGACTACTTTCGCTGCCGTCGCCTCCCCTGCCGCCGCCATCAGGCGGATCAAGATCGCAGCCTGTTAATAAAAATCCTGTCAGAGCAAATAAAATGATACAAACGGATAAAATCTTACTTTTCATAAAAACCACCTTATTTAACAAATTGATAGTGAATTTTAATCACACAATCAGGGGTTTTTCAAGAGTAATAATACTTAAATATTTATTTTAGGCGCCAGTTTTCCAAGACCGATAAAATATGTTTCTACCGATTCTCCGCGGCATGCCTGCGGCTTAAAGCTCCTGGCCTTTTCAAAAAGCGTTTTCATATGTTTTAAAAGCGCATCAATTCCGCTGCCCTGAAAGATCTTTAGCGCAAGATTGCCGCCGGGAGCAAGAACGCTTTCGGCATAGCCTACAACAGTTTCCGCAAGCTCCAGAGAACGGGCGGAGTCCGCCATGCGGCTGCCTGTAGTGCCGGGGGCTGCATCGCTAATAATGACATTGTAAGGGCCCTTAGAAAAAATCGCATCACGGATATCCGCAGATGTGACATCGCCCTGAACAAAGAAGAACCTTTCGCTGTCAAAAAGTTTATTGTCAAATTCGCGGGAAAGAGGGCAAAGATCCGCAGCGGCAAGAAAACACTTTGATCCGGCGGCAAATTTACGCAGTACATAAAGACTCCAGCTTCCGGGAGCGGCGCCGATATCCAGAATACGCCCTGCTTTGCCGGCCGGTTTAAAAAGGCTGAACTTTTCATCAATTTCTTTTAATTTGTAAACCGAGCGGGCCGGATATCCCTCATTACGCGCTCTTTGCTGCCAGTAATCCGGTTTCTTGTAATCTGCCATTTATTGGATTATAATGGCTTATGAATCAAGAGTATACACAGCAGTTATCTAAAATCGAAGCTGAACTGGAACGCTGGCTGCCGGAAAATCCGGACTCTGCCTGGGCGGAAAAAGTATTTACAAAAACCGGGAAAAACGCAGATCTGGATTCCATGCGTTTTTTAATTGATCCGCTCAGGGAACTGGTTTTCCGCGGAGGCAAGCGCTGGAGGCCTCTTTTAATGTCAATCGTGTGCGAGACCCTCGGCGGCGCGGATGCCGCTGTCCCGCTTACGCCGCTTGTAGAATTTTCGCATAACGCAAGTTTAATTCATGATGATATCGAGGATGAGTCTGACGAGCGGCGGGGAAAACCTTCTATTCATAAACTCTACGGAACTGATACTGCCATTAATTCCGCATCTTTCTTTTACTTTCTTGCATCCTGCTGTATCGATAATTGCGCATTTGACAATAAAGAGCAGATATACAAACTTTGGCTGGAATGCATGCGCAGACTTCACCTTGGGCAGGCGATGGATATAAACTGGCACCGGAATATTTCGGCTGTCCCCGGCATAGAAGAATATTATCTGATGTGCAGAATGAAAACAGGAAGCCTTGCCCGCCTTTCTGCAGAGTTAGGTGCACTTGCAGCAGGCGCGCCTCCGGAAGCAATACAGTTACTGGCCGATGCAACAGATAAAATGGGAGTCGGCTTTCAGATACTGGATGATATAAAAAATCTTACAACCGGAGTTCCCGGCAAGATACGCGGAGATGATGTAGTCGAAGGGAAAAAAGGGCTGCCTGTCCTTTTACACATGCATAAATATCCCGAAAAAAGAGACAAGATTTTTTACTGTTTCCATGTAGCCAAACAGGAAGGCACAAGAGCCCCGGAAGTTGAGGAATTGATTGATATACTGAGTGCCGACGGCGTCTTCCCCGAAGCCGAGGAAAAAGCAATGTTATTTCTGGAGGAATCCCGCAAGATTTTTAAAGCCAGGGAATTTGCAGGCTTCCCCGTAAGTGAAAACAGTCATTCATTGCTTGAGGGTTTTATCAAATTGATTAGCTAGGAAATTTTATGAAGTCGATGATTATAAGCGAGATATGGTCAATTTTAAAGACAAGCCACGGAAATGCCATACTGTTAAAACCCAGGAATAAAGATATCGCAGTGCCGATTTTTATCGGTACGCTTGAAATGCAGTCCATTTTAGTAGGCAAGGAAGGGCTTAACCTGTCACGGCCGCATACCCATGACCTGTTTTTAAACATGCTTTCCCATGTGAACCTTTCAATTAAGAGGGTTGAAGTTTACGAGTTAAAGGACGATGTTTTCCATGCCCGTTTGGTTATAACGGGCGGCGAATACACCAGGGAAAAGCCCCTTATTATGGACAGCCGGCCATCAGACGCCTTTGCCATTGCTGCGCGGAAAAAAAGCCCAATTTACCTTGCTTCATCCATCATTGAACAAACGGGCGTTCCGCTCACTTTTTTCATCAACGACCTTGAAGAAGAATCCGATAATCAATATAGATCCCTAAAAGAACAGCTGGAACAGGCAATTGCCGAGGAAGAATATGAGCAGGCGGCGGAAATCCGCGATTTATTGAAAATGCTTGACGATGACAGTATTATTGCATGATAGGGTAAAATAGATTAAAATATGAGTATGTTGCCATCAAATGAACAGACTGGTTTGACTGAATCGCACAGCGGCCAAAAAGACAGAAATATCTTCAGGCTTGCAGCTGCTCTGTGCATGATAGCGATAATAAATCCGGTTCAATATATAAAATTTAAGGAAACCCCTGTTAATGAAGAGCATGGCATTGGCGGCGGTTATATTTCCGAAGAGGTATATCCCGATATTGACGATGGAATTTTACTTACTCCCGCATCATATGAATCTGTTTCAGAACCTGAGTCCCTTATTAAATCGTACACACTGCTCTATGATTCCCACATTGTTCAAAGGGGAGAGAATATTAGCGGTCTTGCAAGAAATTTCGGCCTGAATCAGGATACAATTATTTCTGTAAACAAGATAACAAATACAAGACTTCTTCAGGTGGGAAGGGTTCTTAGAATCCCGAATCAGGACGGTATTTTCCATACGGTCAGAAGCGGCGAAAACCTAAGCGGCATAGCGGAAAGGTACAGAGCCGACAGTGAAGCGATAAAAATTACAAATGAGCTTTTTTCCAGTAAAATTGTCCCCGGAACGGATCTTTTTATTCCGGGCGCGCGGCTGGACTGGACAATGCTTCAGGAAATTAACGGCGACTTGTTTATCTGGCCGGTCAACGGTGTTGTAACATCATCCTATGGATGGAGACGCGATCCTTTTAACAGGAACCGGCGGCAGTTCCACAATGGAATCGACATAAGGGGAAGCATTGGCACTCCGGTAAGGGCAGCGATGGCAGGACGTGTAAGCGCGGTCGGATTTGACAGGATTTTAGGAAATTATGTAATAATAAACCATCATGCGGGGTATCGTACGCTCTACGGTCATTTGAATGTAATAAGAACAAGGACAGGCGCTTATGTTGCCTCAGGGGAACGTGTAGGTGATGTCGGCAACACGGGCATTAGTACCGGAGCTCATTTACATTTTACTGTTTACAGGAATGGGGCTACTGTTAATCCGCGTGCATTGATGCGGTAAATTTATACCAATATAAGTAACTCCTCAGGAAGCGGGTGCGCAAAGCCCCTGCCGCGGGCTGGCGGCTGTGGTATTTTTTAACGCACGCTCTGGCGTGGCATTGTAGGACTTCACACCGAGGCCCGCGGCAGGGCTTTGCGTACCCGCTTCCTAATTAGTTGTTTTTTTTATAAATTTTTCCTTGGTAGAGGTAGATATTATTAACGCACGCTCTGGCGTGGGTATTTGAGTGAAGTGGAATGCAGCCCTGGCCTAGTGTCCTGTAATTAGGCAATTCTTTTTCCTTGTATTCTGCGGCTTTAAGCAGTAGAATAACACTACGGATAAAGCAATATCCAAACGCCAAAAAAAGGAGCAAATTTATGAGTATCTTTAATTCGATTAAGGACAAAATCCTCGGTAAACCAACGCCAGCGCCGGCAGCGCCTGCAAAACCAGCCGCCGCCCCAGTAATGTCAGGAACGGCAGCAGCGGCAATAGCGGCAGGAAAAGCAGCAGCAGCAGCGCAACCGGTACAAGCGCCGCGGCCGGCAGCACAGCCCGTTGATGTAGCGGCTGTTCTCGATGCCGCAGCAAAGGCCAAGGGTATAAAGCTCAATTGGCGCGAATCGATTGTTGATTTATTAAGGACAATCGATCTTGACAGCAGTCTGGCTGCACGCAAGGAACTCGCCGCTGAACTCAAATACTCCGGCACCCATCCCGATGGTTCCGCAGAAAAGAACATCTGGCTGCACAAGGAAGTAATGAAGGCGCTCGCCGCAAACGGCGGTAAAGTCCCCTCAGGAATGGGAAAATAAAACCCGGTGCCAGGCACCGGTACATGGTGTCTGGCGCTCCCCCTCAAAATACAGTATAATTGTTCTATAGACAGAACAAAAATATAGTATAATTGTTCTATAGACTGAGTTATACTGAACAAAATTGAGGGTTTATGTATAAAAATACATTAAAATCAATAATTGCCAACAACATGGCAGAAATCCCAAAATACAAGGTAACCCCCCGGAATATTCGTTTTGAGGAGGAGGGAAACTATGTTTTTGTCGGCATACGCAGAGCCGGAAAATCCTACCTGCTTTTTCAGCGTATGCAGGAACTGCTTTCCAGGGGTATAAAACCGCATGAAATGCTTTATATCAATTTCGAAGATGAAAGAATTTCCGGCATGGTTTCTGACGATTTGGACCTCCTTTTGGAAACACATATTGAGATGTACGGCGTAAAACCCATATTTTTTCTTGATGAAATTCAAAATGTGAACGGCTGGGAAAAATTCGCGCGCAGGCTTGCTGACACAAAGTACCGGGTTTACATTACCGGAAGCAACGCAAAAATGTTAAGCGCCGAGATTCAGAGCACACTCGGCGGAAGGTTTATTCCCATTGATGTTTATCCGTACAGCTTTAAAGAATATTTAAATGCAAGTAATACTGATTTTTCAGAAAACACTCTTTTTTCAACTCAGGGCAAAGCCGGTGTATTAAGGAAATTTAACGATTATTTCAATTACGGCGGATTGCCGGAAACTTTATTGTTTTCATCCAAGAGGGATTATCTGAACAGCATATATCAGAAAATTTATCTTGGAGATATTGCGGCAAGACATTCTGTATCCAACATTGCAGCGCTTCGCGTTTTGTTCAAAAAACTGGCAGAGAGTGTTAATCAGCCTGTATCCTACAATCGAATAGCTAACATAGTATCTTCTGTAGGTATAAAAATAAGCGTTAACAGCGTTATTAACTATATCGAGTATGCAAAAGATGCCTGGCTTATCAATCCAATACAAAATATTGCTGGCAAATTAACCGAGAAAGAAACAAAACCGAAATATTATTTTACAGACAACGGCATACTAAACCTTTTTTTGTTGGATGGAACCACATCATTATTTGAAAATATGGTGGCGGTTAATTTAGTAAAAACATTTGGGCGTAACAATATGGTATTTTTTTACAATAAGGGCATAGAAGTTGATTTTTATCTGCCGGAAACAGCAACTGCCATACAAGCGTGTTATAATTTGGACAGTACAAATGCCACTGCAGAAAGAGAAATTAATTCATTGCTTAAGGCATCAACTTTTCTTGAATGTAAAAAATTACTGATCATCACAAGCGATCTGGAAAAAACCATTTCTTCCGGCGGCAAGAAAATTGATGTCTTACCGCTTTGGAAATGGCTATTGGAAGGCGCCTGATACCTTTACCCCATTACCACTATAATCTTGTGCACCTTGCCGTCACCGAATGCGGGCAGCACATTTCCGTTATGTGCATTTCCATCCACGGTAATGGATTTAATGCCTTTTTCAACGCCGGCGCTGTTGTCCACTGTTATGTGATAATCTGCGCCCCGGAAATGCCTTGTAATTGCGTACTCCTTCATGTCAGAAGGAATGCACGGATCTATTAAAAGGCCGTCAAACACGGGGCGCACGCCAAGGATGTACTGGGAAATGCTGACAAATGTCCATGCCGCAGTTCCTGTAAGCCATGAGTTTTTCGCTTCGCCGTGATTTACAGCGTCCTTGCCGGCGACCATCTGCGCGTACACATATGGTTCTGTGCGCCGTAAATCGCTGTCATCCTCGCGGTATGCGGGGCATATTTTCGCATAAGTTTCAAACGCGCGGGAACCTCTTCCCAAAACGGTTTCCGCTATTGTAATCCACGGATTGTTATGACAGAAAATCCCCGCATTCTCCTTGTATCCCGGAGGATACGAAGAAACTTCACCTAACTCAAGATGGTAGTCTCTATAGGCAGGCTGCAAAAGGACTATTCCGTATTTGCTGTCAAGATGATCCTTTACAGACTCCATAGCTGTCAATGCGCGCCCGTCATTAAGGCCAATGCCCGCCATAACCGCAAATCCGTTTGATTCAATAAATATCTTTCCGTCTTCACATTCATGGCTGCCGATTTTTTTACCATAGGCATCATATGCGCGGAGGAACCAGTTTCCGTCCCAGCCGTGATTCTTAATTGTTTCTGTCATTGCGGCAATAGCTTTTTCGGCCTGTTCCGCTTCGTCAGCCCTTCCTGTCCGGCGGCAGATCTCTACAAAGTCCGGACCTGCAAAAACGAATATCCCTGCGATTAAAACAGATTCGGCTATACCGCTTTCAAAGTTGGCAGTAGTCTGAAAGGATTCACCCGGCGTTTTGGAAAAACAGTTTAAGTTTAAACAATCATTCCAGTCGGCGCGGCCAATCAGCGGCAGTCCGTGAGGGCCGGTATTTTTTACGGTATAATAAAATGATCGCTTCAGGTGAATAAAAAGCGAGTCAGCCAATTCATCATTATTATCAAAAGGAACTTTCTCGTTGAGAATACCGTAATCGCCGGTTTCTTTTATATATGCTGCGACGCCGCAGATGAGCCACAGAGGATCATCGTTAAAACCGGATCCAATTTCGTTATTGCCGCGTTTTGTTAAAGGCTGATATTGATGATACGCGCTGCCGTCGGGAAACTGAGTTGCGGCGATATCCAGGATACGAGCGCGGGCGCGCTCCGGCACAAGATGCACAAAACCCAGAAGATCCTGGTTTGAATCACGGAAACCCATACCGCGCCCGATACCCGATTCAAAATAAGAAGCGCTGCGCGACATATTAAACGTTACCATACACTGATACTGATTCCACACACCGGCCATACGCGCCATTTTACTGTCGTCCGGCCTTGATGAAAGCGATGCATCTACAGTAAAACGCCCCAGAAGATTTCTCCAGTAATCCTTTAATGCGGCAAGAGCCCCGTCCGCCGCTTCCGGAGTATTGTATTTTTCCAGCAAGGCATCCGCAGGTTTTTTATTAATTACACTCTGGCTTTCCCATTTTTGATCCTCGGGGTTTTCACAATAACCAAGCACAAAAACAAATGATTTTGATTCACCCGCTGCAAGGCGCACTTTTATATGATGGGAACCAACAGGCGCCCAGCCGGAAGCGACAGAATTGTTCGCCTCACCCTTAAATACAGTCTGCGGATGATCAAAACCGTTATATAAACCAAGGAAGGTCTGCCTGTCGGTATCAAAGCCGTTTGCAGGAACATTAACCGCCCATACAGCATAGTGATTGCGCTTTTCGCGGTACTCGGTTTTATGATAAATCCGTGTGCCTGCCGGACGCCCTCCGGCAGCTGTTTCAATTTCAACTTCTCCAATGCTGAAATTGCGCTGGAAGTTTGTCATGTCATCGTTTGCATTCCACAGGCAGAACTCGACAAATGAAAACATATCAATATATTTATCCGCACTGGATTCATTCGCAAGAGTTACTTTATGAATTTCGCAATTGTCACGTAACGGAACAAAAGAGACCTGTGAAAAAGCCAGTCCATTGCGCGCAGATGATATCTGCGAATAACCCATTCCGTGACGGCACTCATAACGGTCAAGCTTTGATTTCATCGGCATCCAGGAAGGAGTCCAGACATCGCCGTCGTCACGCAAATAGAAGTAGCGCCCGCCCGCATCTGCCGGCACATTATTGTAACGGTAACGTGTAAGGCGCAGCATGCGCGCATCACGGTAGAAACAATAGCCGCCGGATGTATTTGAAAAAAGGCTGAAAAACTCCTCACAGCCAAGATAATTAATCCAGGGATAAGGCGTATCAGGACGTGTAATTACATACTCTCTTGCATTATCATCAAAATAACCGTATTTCATTCGGATCCTCCAGAATATTGTGCTTTATCCAGAATAATCTATATTGATAGATAATTCAAATGAAATATTAGCGCTATTATGTATCATTTTGATACGAAAAATGATAAAAAAACTGTCCTCTGTGTCATTATGACCTAAAATAAATAAAACTATTCTTAATTTATACTAAAAAACCATTATTAAGCCAATTTTAAGGCGTTTAAAGCATTAAATTACATCTTGGCACAGTTATTGCTGTTAAATAAGTGTCAACGAGGACAAGCGGAATACCCGCCGAAAGGGGGATGGTTCGTTGAGCCGTAATATCCGCAGGGAACAATGTTCAAAAGAACGCAGTTCCGAATCCCGCTGGACTGGAGAAAAAAATGAAAACTCTAAGCTTTTACGGCCCCAATTCAATTCAAAACGCCCTGAACGATTTTGACAGGTACCTTGAATCATTCTTTGGGGACTCTTTCCTTGCGCCCGCAGCCAGAATCTTTAACCAGCTGCCTGCAGTGGACATTCAGGAAAACGAGAATGCCTATGTATTGCACATGGATCTGCCCGGTTTTGATGAGAAAAACATCAACGTACATGTTGACGGTTCCAGCCTGACTATCGCTTCCAGACAGGAGACTGCCGTCGAACTTGCGGAGCAGAAAACCGATGAAGGAAAAGGCGCTTACATTCTTCGCGAGCGGAAAATCAATTCCTTCACCCGTTCTTTTAAGCTGCCGGAAAATGCCGATCCCGAAGCTGTAAACGCATCATTTAAAAACGGCGTACTCTGCCTGGAAATTAAAAAGCGCGCAGAAGCCCAGAAAAGAACAATTCAGATTAATGTAGCATAGCCGGGAGGCTGTCCGGGAATTAATTCCTGGGCAGCCTGTTTTAATTATCAAAAAAAATTTCAGACGTCCGAAATTTCTTATAACCCCAGATCCGTTCCAACAAGTATCACTTTAATTCTTCCTGCAGGTTTGCAAAAACGTGTTGTAACAAAGAAAGAGCAGATTGTGTCGCTGCTTAAGCAGTCGATGCAGGTTCCTGTTTCGTTACATGGTGATTTAAGAGCCGGAAAACGCTGGACATTTAAAGGAGCGGCAATGGTTCTTGCACGGACAAGTGCATCTTCATAAGTTTTTGCCGCTTTGTTCATGCCTGCGGCGACAATTACCTGTCTTGGGCCGTAGATCATTGCAGCTACGCGGTTGCCGTTCCCGTCAATATTTACAAGCTGTCCGTCTTCGCTTATTGCATTTGTCCCGGAGAGAAAAGTGTCGCATAACAAAGAGCGGCGCATTATCTCCTGGCGTTCCTGTGCAGAGGCGGCTTTGTCCCTGTCCAGCAGATTGTATCCTTCCTTTTCGAGCCTTTCCTGAATACCCAAGTCCAGCAGGGTTTTTGAGCCGCCCCAGGACACCAGATGATCTTTGGGAATAAGCGATACAATTTTTTCCGCAGCCTCTGCTCTATCGTCAAAATAAAAAGCATCGAAGGAGCGTTCTGTAAGAGCCTGCACAAGCTTCGGCCCCAGTTTTGAATATCTTTGTTCAGCCAGTGTTTTCATGTATCAAGTATACAATGAATGATAGCTTTTGTGTATGGCATGGTATTTTATTTATGCCACCCTCCGGCCGGCGAACATCGCGTTAAAAGAACACGGAAATTTTTTATATTTAATCATCTTCATCGTCTTTAGATTCATAATAATATTCAATTTGTTTTTGAATCTTTGTATTCTGGAGCGTTTGTGAACCAAAGGTTCTACTGCGTTCAAGACGTTCTTTTGCTTCTATCAAGATTGACTTTATCTTTTCTTCAAGTAATGCTTTAGGAGGAAGTTCAGTCCAATACTCTGCGACAGCAATTCCGGATTTATCAAGATCAAGCAGCTCTATCTTTTCCCGCTGCGCTGAAGCACAAAGAATAATGCCAATAGGCGCTTCTTCATTTTCCTGCCTTTCATATCTATCAAGCCATTTTAGGTATAATAACATTTGCCCTGCATAGGCTGCTTTAAATTTCCCTATTTTTAATTCGACAGCTACAAGTCTTCTTAATTTACGGTGGAAAAAAAGTAAATCCAGAATAATATCCTCGCCATCTATTATCATGCGTTTTTGACGCTCTACAAAAGTGAATCCATGACCAAATTCAAGCAAGAAGGCTTCAAGTTCTTTCAAAATCGCTTTTTCTAAATCAGCTTCAGCAAAGTTTTCTTTTAAACCAAACATATCTAAAATATACGGATCTTTGAATATATTAAATGGTACAGCAGATTTCTCTGTAAGTGCCAAATTAGAAATTTCCTGCCGTTCATATGCTTTTCGTGATATTTGCTGCCGGAGTTCTCTTACTCCATAATTTTGCAAAACCGCTTCATTTATATAATAAATTTGAGCTTTTTCTGATTTTAAGGTCAGTAATTCTATAACATGCGACCAGCTTAATTTTGCCGACAGTGTCGGCAAAATCTTTGTATCAGGAAATCGATCCGCGAACAGCATCATTCTGTATATATTACGCTCGGTAAAATTTTTTCCATACTTTATTATTAACTGTGTTGCCAGTTCCGACACAATTCGTTTTCCGTATTCTGCCCGTTCATTGCCAAGTAAGATAGAATTGATATATTGACCAACTTCCCAAAACATCAGTGTAACTTCCTGGTTCGCATAACGACCCGGCTCTTGCTTTGCGGTTTTCGATTATTGCGGAAACACGTAAGAACAACTTGTTTTCGTCAATATTGACAGCTGTTGATTTTGGTTCAGATTTTTTCGATTTATTCTGTTTTTTTGGCTTTGTTAGGATACTCGCTTTCTTATGGGTTTAGAAGGCATTATTATGCTCATTTGCAACCCTAGAGCAGAAATATCTCCGCATTCAAAAGCCGCTTTTAGGTATTCTGAAATATATTTCTCGTTGTCCATGCGTTCCGTAACATCCCATTTCTTGAATTTTAAAGCCATTTTGAAACCTCCTTGGCAAGATTGACTGCTTTGTTAATGTCTGCTTGTTGACTGCGTTTATCACCTCCGCAAAGCTGCCTATAATATATAGCAAACTATGGTTGACAATTAGTCAAGTGCCAATAGTATTTTTTCTATAATTAGTATTCACAACTAATGCTCTGCGGAATGGTCGTTTTCTTTGCGGTAGTAAAACAGCGTTATTATAATGGCAATTACAAGAATTACCATGTTAAGTACAAACGGCAGGTTCCGGGAAATGTCGGAAAGGATTCCGCCAATCCATCCAAAGGGAGATGCGGCTATCATTATAAACATATAACGAATGGCCATTATTCTTGCGCGCTCGTTGGGATTAACATGAATTGCAATAATGGATTCGCAGAGCATCATAAGGCCTGCTATGCCGAATCCGTCAAAAACCAGCGATACCAAAATAAGAGGATACTTCAGCATCCCTTCTGCAGGTATTAAAACAAGCAAAAGCTGGCCGATAAAAAGTGATGCAAATGAAATTAAAATCGGGATTTTTAACAGGCCTTTTATAAATCTTGGAAAAATAAAAAATAGAAAAATAATGGCTAAAATCGATCTAAATACATTAAAAAGAGGAAGTATCGCTTCCGGAACCAGTAATTTTTTATTAACAATAATCTGCCAGAAAGTGTTGTTGACTGTTCCTACTATCCAGCCGAGAGCCGCTATTACAATGGCAAAAATAGTGCCGGGAGACTGCAAAATTATTTTTATTACATCGCCGTAACCGCCTGCAAGCTGAAAAATGTTTTTACCCTTTGTTTCTTCAATGCGGATTTTGCCTGTACCGGTTTCCTTTGACGCAAGATAAAGTATAATGACTTTAACCGACATTAATACAAAGGCATTTATAAAAAGTATGCGTATGGCCGGAACAAGAGTCAGCCTGGAAATAAGCACGGATGAAATCGGCGCAAATATTCCGGATAATTGCCCGAATGCCATTATCAAAGAATAAATTCTTGTTATCTGCTTTTTATCGGCGTCTTCCACTACAAGGCAATGCCATGAATTGCTTGTTATTCCGTTAGTGCCGTTAAGAACGGCTGCAGCCAGAAAAAACCAAAAGCTTTCTGCACGCCACCAGATAAGCGCCGGAATACACCATGCAATAATGTCGAATAACGCTGTCGCTTTTCTCCTGCCCATTTTATCGGTGACAGGGCCGCTTATAAACGAGAATACCATCTGCATAAATGTGTTAACAGTTACAAGAAAACCAATCCGCGTATCGCTCAACCCAAGAGCCAGCATATAAACCGATATATACGGCATACATAAATTCATCGACAAACCCCAGAGAGGTTCAGTGTAAACACAGGCGCGGGGGTTGCCTTTAAGATTTTTTAAAGTAGAAAATAATGAATCAGACATTAATTAGTTAAAGCTTTCAAAAATAAAATCCCTGTAAATAAACTTTTATGCCTGTTTACAGGGAACTGCTGTTTAATTATCGCCAAACCCGGCGATTACATCACGCAGGAAATACGCGCTGTCTTTTGGTGTGCGCTTCATTGTTGCAAAATTAATATGAATGATGCCGAAACGTTTCGTATAACCATATGCCCACTCAAAATTATCCATAAGCGACCAGACAAAATATCCCTTGAGCGGCACTCCCTTCTTTATAGCATCTGCGCAAGCCGCCAGATGCTGCTGCAGGTAACTTATTCTTTCCTTATCATGAACTCTGCCGTTAGCTGCCACTACATCATCGCAGGCGCAGCCGTTTTCGGTAACGTAAATTGGAATCTCCGCCCTGCCGAAAACGCCTTTGGAAATTTTTGCTATCCACAAGAGCTGTCTTTCAAGGCCGCCCGGTGTAATCGGCCAATTCATAACTGTGGTGTCCTGCCATGACGGCCTGGAAGTAAAACCATGCGGTGATTTGGCATCTGCAGCCTCCGCAGTTTCGTTGTAAAAATTCACCCCGATAAAATCGATTGGCTGCGCAATTGTTTCAAGATCGCCGTCCTTTATTGGAAGGACATCCTGATATTTATTCAAAACAGATTCCGGATAACCCTTTCCAAGACAGGGGAACATAAATATTTCTGTACTGAATGCCCTTGAAAGATCTGCGGCATTTTTATCCGCTTCGCTTACGGTAGCAGGCCTTGGAGTGTGAGGATTAAAGACAATTCCTATCGGCGCTTTCAATCCGGTCTTCCGGTATTCTTTAACAGCAACGCCATGCGCCATATTTACGTGGTGCGCTGCGGCAAGCGCTTTATTTATGTCACGATGACCGGGCGCATGTACGCCCCAATAGTACCCCAAATAAGCAACGCAAAAAGGTTCATTTATGGTGATCCACATATCAACAAGATCGCCTAATTCCCTGTAACATACTTTTACATATTCTTCAAAGGCATCAACTACAGAACGGTTTGTCCAGCCGCCCTCGTCTTCCAGAGGCTGAGGAAGATCCCAATGGTAAATGGTAGCGCAGACATGAATGCCGTTTTTACGCAACTCTTCGCAGAGTCTGCGGTAATAGGCAATCCCCTCAGGATTAACTTCACCGCGTCCTTTGGGAATGATTCTTGGCCATGCAATGGAAAAACGGTAACTTTTAAAACCCAATTCCGCCATCAGGGCAATATCTTCGGGATAACGATGATACTGATCGCATGCGACATTTCCGTTTTCTCCGGCATATACGGCTCCAGGTTTGCGGGAAAAAATATCCCATATACTTTCGCCTCTGCCGCCTTCATATGCCGCACCCTCAACCTGATAACTGGCTGTTGCAGTCCCCCATAAAAAATCACCGGGAAAATCTAGTCTTTTCATTAATAGCCTCCGTTATGATACAACACCATATTTTTAGAACCTTGACAAGATCAATGAATCTATAATATCATGGTAAAATTAGGAATAATTAAATTAATGGAAAAAAATAACAATATAAGTGTTCAAAAACCTCAGTTTTTGGGCAACTTTGCTGAAAAATTACATGTTTTTAAGGCTTTAACCAGAAAAAATTCAATAGAGCCGGCCGGAAATCCTAACACATCCATGTTTAGTAAAAGTTATATGAATAAAGTATCATCGTTTACATATATAAAACGTTCCTGGATGCTTTATTTAATGCTTTTGCTTCCAATGACTTTCTTTTTGATTTTCCGTTATGTTCCCATGACTAATATTGTAATGGCGTTTAAAGATTATAATATGTTCCGGGGAGTATGGTCGGAAGGTTCGCCCTGGGTAGGCCTTAAATGGTTCGAGCGCGCTTTTCAATCACGCGATTTCTGGAACGCTATAAGAAATACCCTTTGGCTTAATTCCCTGGATTTAATTTTTGGTTTTCCTGCGCCGATTATTCTGGCTCTTCTTCTGAACGAGCTTATTTTTAAGAAGTTTAAAAGAGTAACGCAGACTATTATTTATTTGCCCCACTTTTTATCCTGGATTATTGTATCGAGTATCGCAACAAGGCTTTTGGCGACATCCACGGGTATTGTAAACATATTTATAACAGAAAACTTTGGAATGGAACCTATAGATTTTCTTATGGATAAGGCTAAATGGATAGGAACCTACATCGCTTTCGGGGTATGGAAGGAAATGGGCTGGGGAACCATCATCTACCTGGCGGCAATAACAGGGATTAATCCGGAATTATACGAAGCCGCGGAAGTAGACGGCGCCGGACGCTGGCGGAAACTCTGGCATATCACCTTGCCGGGAATCAGGCCTACCATCGTAGTATTATTGATAATGAACATTGGACGTATCCTTGGAATTGAACTTGATCGTCCCTGGACAATGGTGAATGCCACTGTAAGAGATGTCGGAGATGTAATCTCCACTCTTGTTTACCGTGTCGGTATCCAGTCATTCCAGTTCTCGTTTACCGCTGCAATCGGACTTTTCCAGTCTGTGATTTGCGTTATATTCCTTGTCGCCGCCAATGCTCTTGCAAAGAAATTCGGCGAACGCGGTATCTGGTAGGGGGCAAACAATGAATATAAAATCAAAAGAAGCAAGAGTCGGCGACTTTATAGTCATGGCAGTCTGTTTATTTGTAATCCTGCTCTGTATCATGCCGATGATTAACCTGCTTGCCCAATCCTTAAGCAGCTCGCAGTCTGTTATCAATAATAAAGTTTCATTTATACCTATTATTCATAATCACGAATCAAATACTTTCCATACCGGAATGACGCTGGAATCCTACAGATATGTCTTTCTGGATGCTTCATTCACGCGTTCCATGTGGTGGACTGCGATTCTTACTGTTATCTGCACATTGTTCTCGCTGTTGATGACAATTTTATGCGCATATCCGCTGACATACGACTGGTTAAGGGGCAAAACCTTTATCAATACGGTGATTATTTTTACAATGTATTTCAGCGCAGGAACAATTCCCAATTATATATTGATGAGATCATTGGGGCTTTTGAATAATCCGCTTGTACTTATCATTCCAAACTGTCTTTCCGTATTCAATATGATAATACTGCGCAGCTTTTTCTTCGGGATACCGGAAAGTCTGCGGGAATCTGCGGAAATTGACGGAGCAAATCCATTTACAGTACTGGTAAGAATTTATATTCCCCTGTCCGCTCCGGTTCTGGCGACGCTGGCTCTTTTTTATGCAGTAGGCCGCTGGAACGGTTTTGGCGATGCTCTTCTTTATATAAATGCCGCTCCCCAGTGGGTACCCATTCAGTTAAAACTCTGGCAGCTTATTAATAATATGACATCTATCGATGTATCTACAGTTGAAATGGTTGCCGGTACGGTGCCAAGGACATCGGATGCAATTAAGGCTGCCGCCATTATGTTTGCAACAGTGCCGATTCTTGTGGTATATCCGTGGCTTCAGCGTTACTTTATTGCCGGCGTTACAATCGGCGCCGTGAAAGGTTAGTTTTTGTTTAAGAATACAGTTAATGTATATTGACTGATTCTATATATTATCAGGAGGATTTTATGAAAAAATTGTTGCTTGCTTTGGTTATTTTAATGGTAGCCATGGCATTTGTAACTACTGGCTGTAAGAGCGAACCGGAACAGCTTACAGTACAGATCTTCGATCGCGGCACAGACGGCGGAAGATCAATAGCCCATGACAATGCATGGATGGACTGGATAAAAGAAAAGGTAAAAGCTGATCTTAACATCGATGTTACTTTTGTTCCCGTAGGCCGCTGGTCGGAAGGAACAGACATGGTCAACTTGATGGCATCAATGAGCGCACCGGATCTTTGTTACACCTACAATCTTGGTATGGTCAACAGCTTCAGAGATCAGGGCGGTATTTTAAACCTGGCGCCTTTTGTTGACAGGTATCTGCCGGATCTTAAAATATTGCTCGGCGAAGATACTGCAATTGCAGGAAAAGAATTTATCTACCGCGATGCTGATCCGCAGACCGGACACATTTATTCAATTCCCAGCTACCGTGTTGCTCTTGCCCAGAGAAACGTTTTTGTCCGCAAAGACTGGCTTGATGCGCTCGGGATGGCAGTTCCAACCAACACCCAGCAGTTCTATGAAATGCTCGTTGCATTCCGTGACAGAGATCCCGGCAATGTCGGCAGAAACAGAGTTGTTCCGTTCGGCGTAAACAGCGATGTCCGCTGGGGCCTTGCAAATCTTATACAGCCGTCAATTGACGCCAACATTTCCGACAGGGATCGCTGGGTATTAAACGTTGCAGACCGCAATATTGCAATGCCAGGATACAAAGAAGGCACACGCATGATGAACCAGTGGTACAATGAAGGCCTCATTTACCGCGACTTCCCGCTTATGACAGTTGCAGACGATTTCTACAACATGATTAAGAGCGGCGTTGTTGGCGCTTTCTGCCAAAACTGGGATCTTCCCTACAGAACCGACTATAACATTATCGGCGACCTTCGCAGAAATGTTCCCAATGCAGATTTCATTCCTGTAGATGCAATCACAAGCGCAGACGGCGTTACCCGCAAAGATATGTTCGACAAAGCCGGATTAAGAATTTTTATTCCTTCTTTCTCAAAGAACCACATTGCGGCTTTAAGATATCTTAACTGGCTTGCAAAACCTGAAAATTATCAGTTTATCCAGATTGGCCACGAAGGTCTTAACCACGTAATCGAAAACGGCGTGCCCAGACTTACAGCAGCGCCTCCCGGAGACCCCTGGTTTGTAAACTCAGCCATGAACATCGACATTACTATGCCGATGAACGGTATTGAACTTGGCAGCACAGAACTTAACGCAAGAGTATTGGCTCTTGGTTACGGCGGCTTTGATCCTAACGTTATTGTTAACGCATATCAGACATCAATCCGCAATGCACGCGCAGCAGCAGTATGGCAGGCAACTACCACTGTAAATCAGTATGATCAGACCCTGCAGACCAAAGCTGACGACCTTATTACCCAGGCAATCAGAGCAAGACCCGCAGACTTTGATCGCGTTTGGGATGCTGGATATGCAGACTGGCTCAATTCAGGAGCGCAGGAAGTTCTTAACGAAAGATCTTCACTGTATCCCCGCTAATAACGTTTAAGTTAAATAGAGCCTGACTGCAAAAAGCGGTCAGGCTTTTTTTTGCACTTTTATTTGGACATAAAAAAAGGCTGCCCTTCCGGACAGCCCTCTTTTTATTCAATTAAAATATTAATCTTCGTCTTCGAATGAAATCACATCGTCGTTATAAAAAATGGCTTCTTTAATCTGGATGTGTCTGATACCAGCTCTGTGGCCTTCGCCTGTTACCTGTAAAAGAAGTCCTGCGGGACGAGCTCTAAGAGCGATCATGCATCCTCTGGTGTGGACATTTGACCATGAACCCATAAGGTTAAACTGTTTCTGAGCAGCATTGCCGATATTAATTCCAGGATCACCGCCTCTTAAATTGGGTCTTACATCCGGTCCGCCGGCTACAATACCTTCAAGATTGTAAACCAGAGTCATCATAGCCATGTTATTAAAATCAGCGAAGGTCATTACGTTTCCGTTTGCATCGAGCATGTCAATTACAACTTTGAAGCGGGTGAAATAAGCCCAGTTTACATCATCGGCTTCGGGAAGAACGCCTTCAAAATCGATAATAAAATCATCCCATGCTTTTGTGAAAGCATTTGCATTACGAAGCGATGGTAATTTAGAAAGATCAACATCTAATCGATCAAGTTTTTCTCCTGGCAGTTCAGGTCTGCCTGTGCTTGCGCATCCGGCCAGAACAATGATTGCAATAATAGCAATAATTACTACAAATTTTTTCATTCTTTTTCTCCTTAAGTAATAGTTATTATTTTAACGGAAAAATACATTCCGCTAACAACAATAATATCCTGACTGTATTCCTAAGTCAAGGCATATTTAATATGCTGTTAATTGAAAAAACTGCTTATTTATAATAAAAACGGGTAAAAACTCTTAAAAAACCTGCTCCAGAACATAAAAAACATTTTTATCAGTACCGAAAATGATCCTCTTGCCTGCAATTACGGGCGCCGAGAGGATTGCGCCTTCTATTTCCATCTGCCAGAGAAGCCTGCCGTCATTCGCGGAGATACAAACAAGCTGGGGAGGACTAATTTCATCGCCGAGAAGACCGAAGTAAACACGGCCGCCGGCGATTGTAGGAGCGGAGCTTACGGGAATGCCGAAATCTTTTACCCAGCGCAGCCTGCCTGTGCCTGCATCAAAAGCGCGCGCCAGGTTATCTCCGCCTGTAAATATTACAAGGTCCTTCCATACAGTCGGCGCCATAAAATCAAGGATATCCAGATTTCTCATAAAATAATTCCAGGTATCTTCAAAATACGGATAATTCAGCTCGCCGTCACGGTACTGCTGCCAGACAAGTTCACCTGTATGACGGTTAAATGCATGATAGCCAAGGTATATTCCGCTCCAAAAAATAGTTGCAGTTCCCATATACAATAAATCGCCGCGAACTGCCGAAAAGGAATACCATATGGCATCCATGTCCTGATAATTCAAGTACCAGAGGAATTCCCTTTTTTTTATGTCGTAAGGGCCTATCAATTCCACTCTTGGGCCCGTTGCCATGTACATGACACCGTCAGCCACCAAAAAAGTATAATTATACCATCCCGGGTTATCTATGCTGAATTGTTCAATTCCGTCAGGCGAAAGAAAGTATATTGCATCAGCATCCCCTACAAAGATAATGTAATCCCCGTAACGCTGAACCTGTGAATTGATCTGGCTTCTTGTTTGAAATGTCCAGATCTCCTGCCCGGTCTCGCGCGAAAGAGCGTATAGCTTTCCGTCTTTGCTTCCAAAATATACCTTGTCCTTGTCCGCATAGGGAATTGAATTTATTTCCGCTCCGCTTTTAAACACCCAGCGCATATAACCGCTTTCTACATCAAGCGCATAAAAATTTCCGTCGTCTGAACCAAAATAAATTGTATCTCCGATTACAACAGGCGGATTTAAAGAACGTATCTTTTTTTCATCATCCTCTCTGCCCTGAAGATTTATCTTCCAGCGTAAACCCAGAGGCGGAGTGATCCGAGAAGAACTTACGCCGCGGCCTTCTTCTCCGCGGAACTGCACCCAGTCGGTATTACGCGAACATGCAGTAAGCATTAATAAAAATATTATTACCGGTAATGAATGCCTGTTAATATTTTTCATAGATACGCCAATCCCTTTAAGCTGACAATACGGATAAACCACCGGTGGATTCCGCGCCGGCGCGTAGATTTTATGATGTTGCGGTATTCCTTTTTTAACAGCCTGAAGCGTTCGTTTACTTCATCTGAATTTTCAAACCGGCGCCAGAGGAGCTCTGAATAAATACCGGCAAAGTTTTTAAAATGAATATTTTCATTTTGATTTTCAGGGCTGCCGAAAATTTCAGAGTATTCGCCGGCAGTTTTTGAAACAGGTTTAACCGGACGGCCGTCTGCGGCAAGCCTTGCAAGAAGCAGCAGGTACAAATACCGCGCGCCCTTCCTGCCGCCGCGCATGGACATAATGCATAAAACAAATTCTCTTCCGTAACGAAGAGCGTATGCGCCTGCAAGCGCAAAAACAAACAGAAATAATAAAACCCTGCCGGCAGCCTGCCATGGGAATTTTCTTACCTGCGAAAAAGTCCGCTGCTGATCCAGGAGCGGGATAACAACATCCCAATTGTTAAAATCGCCCATATCCTGCGGCGGCATGGAAAAAGCTGTGGCTTCAAAATCAAGCCAGCCAAAGTCGGGGATATAAAACTGCACCCATGAATGGGAGTGAAGATTTGTAACCATGAACAGGTTATCAAAAGGGAATTGCTGCAAAAATGGAATTCTGCTGCGCATGGAAGCAAGCCCGCGGATATGCGCAGGTGTCTGCAGGCCCTCTGCTGCAAGGAATCCTGTTACAACGCGCGAAGGAATGCCTGCAAGCCGCCCAAGCAGGGCAAGCGAATTGGAAAACTCAACGCAGTCGCCTTCCCTGGAGTTTAAAATAAAATTTTTTATTGATGCTATTGAATGATCATCATCGGGATTTAAGTTATACTGATACTGCGAAAAACTTGTCAGTAATGCAATTATGGTATCCAGAAACTCATTAATATCATTTATATCAATGTCTGTAAATATATGCCTAAGATAGCTATCCTGCCTGATAATTGCCTCTTTGTTTTCCCGCCATTCGCTGATTGCGTTGTTAAGGTAGTCATTAAATATTTCCATGTCATCATCATCAAGCGGGACTTCCAGATATTGAGCGAGCATACTCTTTTCAAAATTACTGAACGGCCGAGTCTGTTCATGAACAAGCAGGAGAGGATCTCCGTAGTGAATATTTGACACAAGCTGATGAATGTAGCGAAGAGGACCTGAGTTTTCGCTTAATATAACAGGATCTATAACAACAGGACGGTATGGCAGATATTTTTGGCGTAAAGTGGAAAGCGAAATGACATCCTGGCTTTCCCTTCTATAGTCATACTCCTGCTCATTATCAAACCAGGTAACAAAAAATCTTTGACGTGCCAAATCATTTAATGGTTCATCTGAACTTAAAAGGAATCCCTGCACAGGATCAAGGCGTCCGCGGAACGAATCGCCCATGTACACAGGCTCTCTGTCAGATATAACAATCTTTACCATATACTGACGGTTCTCTCCGGTGCCTCCGCCTCCCGGCCAATCGTGTTCCGGCAAACCGCGCAGCTCACCCCTGCCGCCTTCACCTCCGGGAATGTTTCTTCGTCCGCCCCCTCTGCGCGGAAATCCGCGATCCGTATCAGACGGCCTTATCCTCTCCGGCATTCTTTCTGTAACAAGATTTTCGATTACCGCATTGCGTACGAAATCCGGCGGCAAAACAACAAGCATCGTAAGCATCACAGCCAAAGCGCCAAAGAAAAAAACAAGACCCTCTCTCCATGATCTTCTGCGGCTGCCGTGATACAAACACAGATAAATTACCGCACTGTGCATAAAAAAAACAACAGCTGTCCAGACAAGAATGAAGGGAGTAAGAACAATACTCTGTCCTGCTATATCTTCTCCGGACCGGGACAGTGAAAGAAGACGCAGACACACCCATGCCAAAAAAAACGGTTCAAGCGCGGCAATCCTTGCAAATTTTTCAAAGGGCTGCATGCGCGGATGATGAAATAAAAGGAATGTAAGCGCATAACTTAAAAAACCGGCAGCAATGAGCTGAAGCATGCCAGCAACTGATCCTCCGGCAATCAATGATAATGCGCACAGCATTGCTGTGCAGATTATGTATCTGTAACGCATTTTTACTGCACGTTCTGCAAGGAATGCGGCCAAAGCCATAAGCGGAACAATTACAAACCACTGCATGATGCCAATGCGATCAAAAGATACCGAGATGCCCGGATGAAGAAATATAAATGCAATAACACTGAAGTAGAAAAACAACCGCAGAATAAATAAAAAAACAGAGTATCCGGATAAATATTTTTTCATAATTTATTTTCCAGGAGTGCGGCTTGCGCAGGTTTTCCTTCGGGCAGCGCGCTTGCGGAATTTGATTGTACGCGCCGCAAGAATGCGGCTTGTGCAAAAAACATTTCTATTCTGTTTGCCTGAACTTTTAATATTTTTGTTTTTCCGCCTGCAAACCAGCGGACAGCAGGCCCTAGTCCCTTTAGATAAAAATCCCCGCCGGATAATGCTTCTATTTCCGTATTTGCATTTTCTTTAATTGTTTTTTCCGCCGGCTGAACAATAAAAAGATTAACAGGACGCTGACTGTAATTAATTAGAAAGGAAGGCAGCCCTGTATCACAGGCGGTTGAAAAAACATATATATCGCCTGTGCCGGTCTGTGCTGTCATTTCATTTTTCGGCGGCAGAAAAGAAATAACCGCAAGATCTTCAAAAAATGTATCAAGCTCATCCAAATCACGGATTTCAAAGCTGCCGCCTGCTGTACGGATGTCAAAAACCAAAGACGCGCTCTTTTCCATTAAGCTTCGTAAAAAGTATGACAGGCGGGCTTTTGCCCTGTCCAAAAGCCATAACTCTTCCAATGATATCCCTGTTCTCTGAGCCCTGTAATTCCGGAAATGTATTTCCAGCCGGTTTACCTTTTCCTGGTTATCTGTAGAAATACGGGTTATTAATGTATCGATTTTATCTGAGCTCTTCCAGTTGATGTCACGGAAACGATCTCCGGGAGAATATTCCCTCATGTAATAACGTTCAATATCGGCTGCCGGTTTACTGCGCTGATCCTCTGCGCCCGTCTGCGCATTTATAAGAATCTCTCTGCCAATACACGGAGCGCACCTTACATTCAATGTCCTGCGCTGGGGCTGCCCGCATTTAAAAAAGAAAAATCCGAATATGTCACGCAGCTGACAATACCCGTCACCGAGAAAAATGCCGGACATGGGAAAACACAGGGGTAATTGCGCTGTTGTTTCCTTGCGCGGAACGGAAACTTCTATTGATAAGGAGCAGCTGTTTTTAGAAAACGCCTTTGAAGTTTCATCCGGAATTTTACCATCAGGAAAAAACCTGCCCCTGAGAATAAAATGCTGCCTGAAAAAAAGCGGAATGGAATCTGAAAGTCCTGTTATCTGTGTTTTATTCTGCGCATCATTGGCTGTCACCGGGAACGGGGTTTTCCAGCCCGGTTCCAGGGAATTTAACTTTTTGGATTTCCATACGCCGGTAATCCATAGAACAAGCATTAAAAACAGCGCTGCGGAAAAAATTACCACTTCGTATGAATTGCGGTTAACAAGAGAACGGACAAGCCCGATAAGGGCGATAATCAGAACAGCGCCCCCAAATGGCGTAGGAAAAAGCCTGAAACGGGGCAAAGCCATTAATTTACCTTTTTCGGTTCAACAGGCACCGAATTTAGAATTCCGGTTAAAGGCACTTCCGGCGGTATGGAAGGATCGCGGGTAATTATACGGTGAGCCATTGCATGAATAAAAATTTCTTTTATCATATCAACGGAAACATAGTCCATGCCGCGGCAGAGAGCCAGAGACCTTGCAAGCCTTGAGATACGCACGCCGGCGCGCGGGCTTGCAGGAGTTTCGATATCAGGATGCGATCTTGTAAGACGGACGCAATTTACAAGGTAAGATGTAACATCAGGATGCATCTGCACCGTGTCTACCATTTTTTTCCATTGTATTAAATCGTCGCTGCTTATAACGCTGTTAAAATTGTTCCATGCATCGATTCTGCCGTGACGGTTAATAATTTTTATTTCATCTTCTTCGGACGGGCAGCCAAGCGAAAGGCGGATCATAAACCGATCAAGCTGAGGCACAGGAAGCGGGAACAGGTGAACGCCTTTAAGGTTCATTGTAGCGATTATAAAAAAAGGATCCGCAAGCCGGTACAATCTTCCTTCGATTGTCACGCTCTGTTCCTCCATCACCTGAAAAAAACTTCCCTGTGTCTTTGGGGTAAGCAGGTTGATTTCATCACATAATACAAAATGCGCAAACACAGGCCCTTTGTTAAAGTACATTTTTCCTGTATTGCCTATAAAACGGTTAAACCCAAGTATGTCCTGCGGAAGAAGATCCACCGTACATTGAATACGGCTAAACCCCTTCATTTTAACATATCCTATGGCAGTCATATCCGCAGGGGACGAACCATCGTCTGCCATTGCAAGCGCAGAATCAGTTCCCGGCAGCCAGCGGATGGATTGAGCCAGAGCCCGCGCAAGGGATGTCTTTCCAACGCCATGAGAATCCGCAAGAATAACATGTCCCCCCGCTATCTGCGCAGCGATAATATATTCAAGTTTTTTAGCGTCTACCGAGATTAAATTCCTGATATTGTTAATCAAAAGCTGTATTGATTGTTTTATTTGATCAGCCATGATTAATAATACAATAAAAATGTATCAGGCATCTAGTATCTTGGCAGTTACTAATATATTATATGTTTATGGCAACTATTTCATTAATACTAACCATGACAGGCGGATTAGGCTTGTTCCTGCTGGGCATGAAGAAGATGAGCAGCGGACTGCAGGAGAGCACCGGGGAGCGAATGCGCACGGCGCTGAGTTTTATGACCGGCAACCGTTTTGCCGGAGTATTCACCGGTTTTATCGCCACTGCAATTATTCAATCTTCATCTGCTTTTACCATTATTGTAATATCGTTTGTGAATGCAGGGCTTCTTACACTAACACAGTCAATCGGTGTAATACTGGGAACCAATATAGGAACAACGGTAACAGGGTGGGTTATCTCTCTTGTCGGATTAAAAATAAGTATTGCAAGCCTTGCTTTGCCGGCTATCGGAATAGGTTTCTTTATAAGTATAAGCAAGTGGAAATATAAAAGCCTCGGCGATTTTTTATTGGGGTTCGGTTTTTTATTCCTTGGACTGTATTTTCTCACTGACGGAATGTCCAATGCAAATGACATATTCAGTTATGATACTATAGGCGCTTTAAGGGATAAAAGGATTCTTGCAATGCTCACGGGCGTAGGCGTTGGGCTTGTGATGACCGTAATTATAAATTCATCTACCGCTTCTGTTACATTAATTATGGCGCTTGCATTTCAGGATATTATTACATACGAGATGGCTGCCGGTATGATACTGGGTTCCAACCTGGGATCCACCTTTACCGCAGCTCTTGCCGGTATGGCCGGAAATGTAAATTCAAAACGGGCAGCTCTTGTCCATATACTTTTTAACATAGCTGGAATTATATGGGCGCTTCCTTTTATATTCCCATTATTAAACCTTGTTAATGTTATACTGCCGGGAGATCCCTGGGCTGCAGGTCCCGGTAATGCGGCAATCCCTGTTCACATTGCAGGACTTCATACTTTATACAATATTATTAATACCCTTCTCTTCCTGCCGTTTGTAAATCAATATGCCAAACTGATCTTGCGTTTAATTCCCGATAAGGCCGAAGAGAAAAGCGTACGTTATAAATTTTGCTATCTTTCTACCGCCATTGCCGATTCGCCGGAATTAAATGTAATGCGCGCTGAAAAAGAAATCACCAGCATGGCAGGCATTGTCTTTTCCATGTACTCTAATTTCTGCACGGTATTACGCAGTTTTCAGGATGATAATAATGATAACAAAACGGCCGCAGAAGCTTTATGCGCTGAGTTAAAACAAAAAGACGAATATGTTGATGAAATGCGGTACACGTTAAGTAAATTTTTAATTGAATGTTCGGGAATGAATCATAATACCCGATCAGAATCCCATATTTCTTATTTATTGCAGGTTATAGTTACTCTGAAAGCAATGAGTGATGAATGCTGCAACATTGGTTTGTTTCTTGAAAAAAGCGTCGACAAGAAATGCGTATTTAAAGAAAAAGAATTAATCGAACTTATTCCGTATACGGGACAGGTTGAAGAACTCCTTACGCTGCTGGAAGTACAGTTAAGCTGCAGCCCGCAGGCAAATTGCAAAAACCAGGCAATGGAACTTGAAGATAAAATTGAAAGGAGCCAGAAGAACCTGCAGAAAATGGAACGCAAGCGAATTGAAGCTGGCGGCAATATTAAAGCAAAACTTTTATTTATTGACCTTGTCCGCCATATAAAAAGGCTTGGAGATTACTGCTTTGAAATTTATAATGCTGACAGGGATTAGGCTTCAGGCGTTTCAGGTTACTTTATTATTTCTATCGGGATAACTCGATCAAATAATCCGCCGCAATCCTTTCGGCTTCATCAAACCCGCTGTGCATCACATGTTCCTTGATTTTTTCCAGCACTGCCATTGTTGTTGCGGAACCTTTTTTTATATCAAAGATACTGTCTAAAACGCCTTTTCTGTCATAGTCCCCGCACATTTTCCGTATAACATGCAATTTGTTTTGTAAATCATCAATGTCCCCGTCTTCGCCGCTGATGTTTGCTTCATGTTCCAGCTCATATTTTTCTAACAGCTTGTTTAATCCAAGCAAAAACTCCGGCGCGGATTCTTTTATAAAATCGATACTTTTATTCCTTGCTGCAAGTTCCAGTTCATGCGCCAGTTCAGAAAGCGCAGTTTCGTTAATATTCCAAAGAGAACTTTTCATGCCGTGAACAGTGACTGTAAATTTCTGCAAATCATGCTCTGTCAGGTTCACCAGTTCTTCCAGTACAACCAAAGCTTTACGGGCATCTCTGACAAAGGATTCAAACAGCATTGTATCCGTTTGGCCGTTTGAATAAGAGGTCAGCCCGCTGCCTATTTGCGCAAGGGCAGCTTCAATAACTTCCGGAGACTGTTTGTCACGCACATATCTGTTCAATACGGAATTTAACTGGCGTATATCTATCGGTTTGGAAATAAAATCATCAAAACCATTTTGCAGAAAGATATCCGCTTGTCCTGCCACCGCATTGGCTGTAAGCGCTACAACCGGGATACAGTTTTCTTTCTGGATATTTTGTTTGGCTTCCCATTCACGTATTCTTCTTGTCGTTTCTATTCCGTCCATTTCCGGCATCATATGATCCATAAACACAACATCGTATGCTTTACCGTTTTCGATTTTTTCGATGGCTTCACGTCCGCTCATCACAGTATCAATTTGCAGTCTGTAAAGTTTCATAAGGCCCGCAGCCACATACAGATTGGTTTCTACATCATCGACAATCAATACACTGCCGTACGGCATAGGGTCGCGTTTAACCTGCCCTCTCTGCTTGTGCGTTATATAACTCAAGCGGAATTGCTTCAGGTTCTCGGCTATTTCTGCACCCAGCTCTTCATCATCTACAGTTTCCTGAGGCAGCCATACAGAAAAATACGAGCCAACTCCAGGTTTACTCTCCGCATATATTTCACCGTTCATGAGTCTTATCAAACGGTGTGTAATTGCAAGACCAAGCCCCGTACCTTCCACAGTGCGGCGGTTTCCCTCACTAAAGCGGGAATACTCGTTGTAAAGCTTGCCAAGCTGTTCTTCCGTCATACCATAACCTGTATCACGAACTCCCAGCACAAGAATTATTCCGTTTACATCCGGACTGGGTTCTGAATGAGCCGACAAGATAACCTTGCCGGAATCCGTATACTTGAAAGCGTTAGAGAGCAGATTATTTAATATCTGCTTGATGCGTATTTCATCGCCAATTAGTTTCGCCGGTATACTTTCATCCACATGAAGCTCAAACTCGATTGGCTTTCCGTTTATTCTCATCATGTTAAGCTGGGCAGAATCGTTTAATAAGCTTGCGACTTTGTACTGGGCATGTATTATATCTATTTTGCCCGCTTCAATTTTTGAAAAGTCCAGGATATCGTTGATAATACCAAGGAGCATATCGCATGATGAATAAATTCTTTCAAGTCCTTCTTCAATTTCACCGGAGAGAGTTTCGTTTTGAATAAGAATCTCTGTAACGCCCAGAATTGCATTCATTGGCGTGCGTATCTCATGGCTCATGTTGGCTAGGAATACAGACTTGGAACGGCTTGCGGTTTCCGCTTCGTTGCGCGCATCTTCAAGTTTTGCGACAGTATCACGAAGATTTTGAGTCATATCATGGCGAACCAGCGCATTGGCAATCAGCAAACTTCCTGAACGCAGAATTGTTTCTTCGCTTTTTTCAAAGAGACGTTCGCTATTGCAGCTGACATAACTCATAAAGCCCCAAAATTGATCGTTAATGAACACGGGTACGACCATAAGCGATAATATTCCCTGCGGAGATAACTGAGCCTGTTCGGCAGGAGACATTTCTCTTACTATGCTGTTTATGCATTCTCCGCCGGAGAGCGTTTTTTCCCAACCTGGTATATTTTCATTGTATGGAATATTTATCGTGTACTTGGTGCCCTGCTGCGGTTCAACATCATGATACCATTCATATAACTGCGTACAATACAGTTGATCGTTTTCGGTATAATTTTTCCATAAACGCACGCGGGAAACATCAATAGCTGACGCAATTAAACCCATACAATGATGCAGGTTGTACTTAAATAGTTCGATTTCCGAACTAAGAAGGATGTTTGCCGCAGTGTTTACTGCCTCAAGAAGCTTGTCGCGTCTTTTAAGCGCAGCGGAGTTTTTTTCAATCCGGCTCCAGGTATGCATTGCTGTCCGCGCCAAATCGCCTATTTCATCATCGCGGTTAAATCCGTATATGTCTGCATTTCCGCGAAATGCATCAGACACACTTTTGGTAAACAAGTGGAGAGGCTTAAAAACCAGCTTCTGAATTAAAAGCGAACTTGTTGCTACATAAATTATAAATGCCAAAACAACAATGGCTATAGGTATCAGAATACTTGTTGCATCAAATACTGCGTCTGAGCTGAAGAAAGTAACTGTAAACCAGCTTGTACCTGGAATTGATGCGACAGACATATACCGGTATTTTCCGTGTGATAACCTGATAATATCTGTCTCAACACGCAGTTTGAAATGCACTGCCGGGTTTTCCAGATGCCTGTTTATTGCGGCAGTAAAATCAGCGTTAGAGTTAATGCTTAATATACTAATCCCCTCATCTATGTCATGTATGGTATAGTCCGTATGCATGAGGTCGGGTTCCGGCACATAGCTGCTTATTTGGATTATCCCTTTTTCATCAATGATATAGCTAATTATATTTTGACGATCATACTTGTTGAATAAGTCGATAAACACATCGTCAAACTGCAATGCAGAACAAAATATCCCCAGGGGGTATCCGTTATTCATAACTTTATAGTTTATCCATATCCGGCGCGTATCTGTAACTTTGTCAATATCCAAATTCAGGGTAAAATCAAAGTCTGAGTTTACTGCCTCAAAAAACCATTGATCGTAAAGGCTCTCCCTGTCCAGAACGTCGAACGGAATAAACTCTTCAAAAGACGCGCCGCTGCTAACCGAATACTCGTCCAGAGAATCCAGTATAACAAAATATACGCTGTTAATTTGCAGCAAATCAGCGTAGTGCATCATTCTCTGATAAGCGGCAGCTTTTTTTTCAGGGTTTTCTTCATCGGCAAACCATTCTCTTATTTCCCTGGTTTCCACAGCCTGCCGCACAAGCGTAATCTCCCGGTTCAGGTACGAAGCCAGTATATATACTGTTTCCATTGTATAAGAATTAACATTGCTTTTTGATGCGCTGCTTGCCAGGGAAAAAATCATAACAGCGCTGACAGCCATTATTGTCAACAGGATACAAACAATAAAAAGTAAATTTATGTTTCTGAAACGTACTGACAATTTGTTTTTACTTTTTTTCATACTGCATCCTTTGACAGATAAGCTGTCACTGCTCTTTCTGCATTTTCAAATTCACTGTGAATGACATGTTCTTTGATGGTTTCCAGAACCATCCCTGTCTCTTTTGAGTATTTGTTCATCGATGCAATAATATCCAAAACGCCTTTCCTGTCATAATTGGCAGCTTTTTCTTTTATAATCAGCAATGAATTACGGGTGTCTTCGGACAAGCCATCGTCTTCGCTGCCGGCAATCCTGTCACTTTGTTTTGTCTTACATTCCTCCAGCAGCAAACGCAAATCATTTATAAAGCCGGGAGTATGTTCTGTTATAATACTGATGTTTTTGTTACGGCCTGCCTGTTCAAGTTTTTTTGCCAGCTCGGATAATTCCAGTTCATCAATAGTCCCAAGCGAACTTTTCATGCCATGAATGCAGGTAATGTACTTTCGTAAACCTTCTTCGCTTTCAAAACCGGAATTTTGAAACAACTCCTCCAATAAGCTTACGGCTTTACAGGCATCCCTTATGAATGAGTCCATTAACATGGAATCCGCATAGGGCTGGATGTTATCGCTGTCATTTGTCTCTGTATCAAATTTACTGCGATTGGCGGCTTCAATAGTTTCAGGCGTTTGTTTATCACGAATAAATTTGTTTAACATCATGTCCAGCTGACGCACATCTATCGGCTTGGAAAGGAATGCATCAAAACCATTTTTCAGGAATATATCCGCCTGTCCTGCCACTGCATTAGCTGTCAGCGCGACAATAGGAACCTGCTTACTCTGATTTACTTCCCAGTCGCGTATGTGTTTGGCTGCTTCTATGCCATCCATTTCGGGCATCATGTGATCCATAAAAATAACATCATACACATTTCCGCTTTTAACTTTATTAACGGCTTCCCGGCCGTTAGTAGCGGTTTCAATTTGCAGTTTGTAAAGCCTCATAAGCCTTACGGCAACAAACAGGTTTGTTTCTATATCATCGACTATCAGAACTTTTCCATACGGCATCGGCTCGTGATTAATTTTTATTTTCTTTCTGTGCGTTAAATCGCTTTTGCGCAAACGCTGCAAATTATCAACTACTGCCGGACCTAATATTCCGGGAGCTGCCTTCCCCTGAGGAAGGCGGACAGTGACTTTAGTGCCCTTGTCCAGTTCACTCTCTACATAAACCTCACCATTCATAAGTCTTACCAGCCGCTGCATGATGGAAAGACCTAACCCGGTACCTTCGATGGTACGCTTAACGTTTTCATTGAAACGCGAATATTCTTCAAACAGCCTGTTTAACTGCTCCTGGGTCATGCCGTGGCCCGTATCCTGTATGCAAAACACCAGCATAATATTGTCATCATCAGATTCCGATTCAGAGGTAACGGACATTGTTACCTTTCCAATATCCGTGTATTTGAATGCGTTAGAGAGCAGATTGTTCAGAATCTGCTTGATGCGAAGTTCGTCGCCTATGAGATCTGCCGGTATGGTTTCTTCGATATGAAGTTCAAATTTAACCGGCCTGTTCTCAATCCGCATCATGTTGAACTGCACAGCATCATTGATCAAACTTGCGACTTTATACGAGGCCGGTGTGATGTTCAGTTTACCTGCTTCTACTTTAGAAAAATCCAATATGTCGTTGATTATACCCAAAAGCATTTCGCTTGAAGCGTAAATCATTTCCAGCCCGTCTGCTATTTCGCCGGGCAGTTGTTCGAACTGCATCAATATATCAGTTACACCCATGATGGCATTCATTGGCGTGCGTATTTCATGGCTCATGTTAGCTAAAAATTTTGATTTTGATTTATTGGCAGCATCGGCAGCATTGGCAGCTTCCTCGGCAGCGACTGCCGCGTTTACAAGTTCCCGCTGTAAGTTAGTGATTTTAATCTGCTGGCTAACCCTTAATTTGACGATTTCTGCGTTAAAAGGTTTTCGTATATAATCGACAGCGCCCATAGCCAGACCTTCGCTTTCGTTTCCTTCCTCGCTAAGTCCTGTTATAAATATTACAGATATGGATTTTGTACTTTCATGATCTTTTAATTTGGATAAAACTTCAAATCCGCTCATACCCGGCATGATAACATCCATCAATATAAGGTCAGGCAGGGATTCTTTTGCTTTTTCAAATGCGGATACGCCGTCTTTTACTGCATAAAGTTTATAATCTGACCTTAATATATATGTTAACTCCATGAGGCTGGCTGCGTCGTCATCTACAATCAATATACTGTTCTTTTTTTCCATGTTCATAAACTCTTAACTTTTTCCTTTAATTCAATAAGGGTTTCCGCCGCAGGTTTGAACTTGAAACCTTCTATCTGCTGAATGAGTTTCCCGCTGCCTGGAATTGAACGAAGGCCATCGATATACTTCAGGCATTCAGGATCGGCATCATTAAGTAAAGGTTCCAGTTCCGCAAGCAGATTCTGCATCGCCGAAACATCGGGTATCTCTGTCCCGGCCGGAGCTGTTTCAGAAACCATCGGTATAAGTTCAATTATCACCGTGGATAATTCCCTTTCCAGCACTGCCATTTTTTCGGATGTTATTTTGTTTTTACCGTCTTTCAGCTGGTTCTCTACATCCCCAGCTGCCTTTTGTAAAAGTGTTTTCTTTAGTTGCCCGGCATTGCTTCGCAGAGTATGAGCCAGCCTGTGCGCCAGCTTTATGTCGCCTGCATTTACCGCGTCTTTTATTTCCGCGTATTTATCACGGTTGTTTGATACAAAATTATTTATTAATTTTTGGTTTAATTCATCATCGGTCTGCGTGTTTTGGGAATTATCATCCGCTTTCCAGCTTACAGGCGTAAAGAACTTCATCAGACACTGCCATAACTCCTGTGATGTAAACGGCTTTGCGACATAATCAACCATACCGCTCATTTTGTATATTTCACAATCGTGGGCCATAACGTTCGCTGTTAATGCCACTATGGGGATGCCCGTGTTAAGCTTCATAATTTTTTCTGACGCTTCAAGGCCGTCCATCACAGGCATGTGTATGTCCATAAAAATTAGATCAAACTGTTTCTGGCCGTTTTGCATACGGCTCTCCACCATATCCACGCCGATTTTACCGTTTTCAGCTACTGCGGTTTTAATGCCAACCCTTGCAAGATGTTCACGCATAACCTGCTGATTCATATTATTATCTTCGCATAACAAAACTTCGCCTTCAAAGGAGGGTTTGTTAATTTCACCCTGTATGATTTTCGTCTTGAACATATTGTCATTACTTGAAACGATTGTATCAAAGGTTAACTCAAAGCTGAATTTACTGCCAATTCCGGGCGTGCTTTCTACCATAAGCTTGCCGCCCATCATTTCTACCAGGTAATTTGTAATGGAGAGCCCAAGTCCTGTACCGCCGTATTTGCGTGTCGTGCCGGACTCCGCCTGTGTAAACGGTTTAAATACTCTTTCGATCTGCTCAGGCGTCATGCCGATCCCGCTGTCCTTTACCTCAAAATACATCGTAACAGTTTCTTCGCCTAAATTTTTTATTATGGATTGAACTTTAATAATACCGGAGCTTGTAAATTTCTCCGCATTGGACAGGAGGTTTGCAAGCACCTGCCTCAGCCTTGTAGGATCACCCAAAGGCATTTTTCCGACAGACGGCTCAGCGTAGAAGTGCAGAATAAGCCCCTTTTCATTTGTTTTAGGTGAAATCATAGTCCGGCAGGAGGTAAATATATCAGGCAGGCTGAAGGGAACTTTTTCCAGTTCCAATTTTCCAGATTCGATTTTTGATATGTCAAGGACATCATTAATAATATGAAGAAGCCATTTCGAATTTTCTAGGATATTATTAAGATAGTTCTTGGTTTTCAGCGATATATTATCGCTAAGCGCCAATTCGGAAAAGCCTACGATGCTGTTCATCGGCGTGCGTATCTCATGGCTCATGTTGGCAATGAATGATGATTTGATCTGGTTAGCTATCTCCGCTTCTTCGCGGGCTTGACGGCGCTCAAAGCCGGATACAGTCAATGCCATTAAATCCGCCAGAGAAGAAGCAAAACTCTGCTCTTCTATTGTCCATTCGCGCTTTTCAGGATAACGTTCACACAAATCCTGTTCTACGCAAATTACGCCGACCAGCTTTCCGTCAACGCGCATGGGTGCATCCAGCATGGCGACTAAATTGGGAAAGTATCCGCCGATAGTTATGTCAAAAATGGAGGCTTTAATATCGTTTGTAACAATAAGCCGCTCGGTTTTTAAAACCTTTGCATATTCCTTATGGGGCATTAAATCAAAATCATCCTGTATACTATGCCTGCCTGTGATGCAGTCATAGCAGGTAATATTGGTAAGAACCTGCGAGGTTTCGGTTATATTCCATACGCTGACACGATGGGTATTAAGCGCGATGCCCGCCTTCTGCGCAATAACGTCGGCAGCATCTTTCAAAATACCGCCGGAGATTGCCGGCGACTTTGTAATGCTTGCAAGCGCATCGCTTAGTTTATGCGCGTACTCATAGTTTTCCGCCATAACACGTTCAGTTTCTTTTCGTAATGTAATATCGCGCGCTATGCCAAGAACCCCTATTACAGAGTTGTTCAGCGTAAGCGGCGTTTTGATGGTTTCAAAAAACGGATTTGTACCGTCAATACAGGGTACATACTCTTCTTCGACATGGGTTCGATTCTCGTTTATGATCCTGCGATCCAACTTGTTGAATCTTTGCGCAAGTTCAGTAGGTACCCCAAGGCCTTCTGCATCGGTTTTTCCCAATATCTCTTCATTGCAGCCGAAATGACGTAAAAAAGCTTTATTGAAGTGTGTAAAACGAAGGTCCAGATCCTTGGCAAAAATAAGATCCGGAATGGAATCGAACAGCGTTGTAAGCGTGGCTGTTTGCCTGTCCAAATCGCTTGTCCGCTCTTCCACAAGGGTTTCAAGTTCTTTGCCAGTCCGGCGGCTTTTTACAAAAAAGACAACAACTATTGATAACGCGCATAAAAGCAGAGCGGACAGTATCATCAATATTATCAGTAAGGGCCGCTGCGCTTCGGCTACCTTTGCGCGGTAATCAAAGGTCTTACGCATCCATTGGCTGGTAATGCCGTCAACATCAATAGTTTTGAGCGCCTTATCTATAATAGAACATAAAACGGCTTCGTTTATATTAAATCCTAATTTTGTTTCCATGCTTTGGTTAAATATATAGTTGACTTTATACCCTGTCAGCTCCTGATAATGCGTCAGGAACATAAGCCTTCTCTCTGTAGTCATGACCATATCCACTTCGCCGTTTCGCATTGCGTTGAAAGTCTCATCTACGCCGTCAAATTCAACGATGTTCTCATGTTCAGGAAACCACTGCATAAACATGGCCGTATAGGCGGTATTCCGCGTCAGCCCCACCTTTGCATACGGGATTTCATTGACTGCAACATTGGGGTAGTCAACTCTTGATATAAGCGCGTAATGATCATTTTGTATCGAAGTTTCCGGCCATATGAAATGCTCTTCACGCGCTCTTGTCCAGATTAAATCTGAAACAAAAGCTGCTTCTCCGCTTTTGAGCATTTCCTGTATGGCCATCCATTCCGTACGCTCGTCATTTACAAGTTCAAAAGATAAACCAGTTAATAAATTGATCTCATTAAGAAGATCAAAAAAGATACCCTGCCATACATTCTCGCGCGTGTTGTAGAAATTGACAGGATAATTGCTGTAAATTGCTCCTACTGGTATAACAGGCCGTATTCTTATATATTCACGTTCTTCATCAGTCAGCTGATTTTGGAATTTGTTCGTAAGGTATTCCTGATATCCGGTATTGTACAATTTTACTAAATATCTTGCGCCGCCGCTGCGCAAAGCCTTTTCTACAACAGAAATAACAGGTTCCAGCAAGGGATTTTGCGTTGACAGAGAAACCGGACGGTACATCAGGGGATAAAAATACGAGGCAACAATATCGCTGTATTCATCAAAATTCGCTTCTACTGTGCCTGTATAATAGAAAGCATCGATTTTTCCGCTTTTTAGAGCTTCGTAAACAAGACTGATATCGCCAAGCATAACAGTCTCAAAGGTGCCGGGTTCCATTTCATTGGAAATTGTAAGTATTGTCGCCGTGCCTTCGATAAAACCGCAGCGCAGCGGGCGTTCTTTTATTATTTCCGCATGAGGTTCAGAACCGTAAAGACTGAAATATTTTAACGGACGCGAGGCAATAGCGCTTGTCATGCTGTAAATCTCAAGGCGTTCCGGTCTGGCCGTAAGTTCACCGGTAAAAGAAATCTCCCCGCTTCCAAGTCCTTCGAGTATGTCAGCCCAATCATACAGAACAGGCTGAAAATCGATTCCAAAAAGTTCAGTCAGCCATTCGCAAAACAATGCAGAAAAACCCCTTACCCTGCCGGACCTGTCTTCAAACGCTTCAGTGCTGAACGGCATACCGTAAATAAAATAGCCGTACTCTCTTTGAAGAGCTTCAATAGCTTCTATTTCTTTTTCAGTTATGCCCGGAATTTCTTTATAGGATTTGAATGTCAGTGAATTATCAAATTGATCTTCAGCGGGTTTGCCGCAGCCAGCGAGGAAAAACAATAAAAACGTGATTGTGAAAAGCAGGATGAACTGTCTTTTTTTTCCCGGCATGCAGATCTCCTGTCTTACACATTACCAAATTTTTTATATGTTGTGTCAATTTTTTTTAAATATTCTGTAATTTCTTTTTCGGCATCATCAAATTCACTGTGAGTAACATACTCGTTAATTTTTTCCAGAACTGCCCTTGTCTCTTTGGAACATTTCTTAACCGCGGTAATAATATCCAAAATTCCTTTTCTGTCATACTCTGCGCACATCTGTGCAATAGCGTACAGTTTTTTATGTAAATCCGGAGCATCTTCATCTGTGCCGTTTGTATCTGCTTCGCGTTCTGCTTCAAGTTTATTCAGCAATGCACGCAGCCCGTCCAAAAATCCAGGAGTTGAATTTTTTATAAAATCGATATTCCGGTTCCGTCCGTTCGTTTCCAATTTGCACGCTGCATCGGAAAGTTCTGTTTCGCCGATATTACTTAAAGAGCTCTTCATGCCATGAACAGCAGTGATATACCGCCGTAAATTTTCTCCTTCCTCAAACGAAGAATCCTGAATTAAAGGTTTGAGCTCTTCCATTATGACAAGGGCATTGCGGGCGTCCCTAATAAAAGACTCCAGCATCAGTGAATCTATTTGCGCCTGTGCCGCATCACTGCTGTCTGTTTCATTCATTTGCCGGCTGGCTTCTTTATAAGCGGCTTTGATAACTTCCGGCGGCTGCTTGTCACGAATGTATTTGTTCAGGATAAAATTCAACTGACGCACATCAATGGGTTTGGAAATAAAATCATCGAATCCGTTTTGCAAAAAGATCTCTGCATGGCCAACTACAGCATTTGCTGTAAGCGCTACAATTGGATGCGTATAACCTGAATCGCGCAGAAGGAATGTCGTTTCCATTCCGTCCAGATCCGGCATCATGTGATCCATAAATATAATATCGTATATTTTGCCGCTCTTGACTTTATTAATCGCATCACGCCCTCTCAGGCCTGTATCAATTTGCAGCATATACGGCTTTAGAAGACCCATTGCAACATATAAATTTGTTTCTACATCGTCAATAATCAAAACGCTTCCGTACGGCATTGGATCACGGGTAATCTGGCTTCTTTGCATGTTTGGAACAAAGTTCTTGCGGAACTGCTTAAGATTATCCGCCAGTTCCCTGCCCAGCACCTCTTTGTCTACAATTTTCTGCGGCAGCCGCACAACAAATAAAGAACCAACACCGGGTTCACTCTCCACATGTATATCGCCTTCCATATAACGTATCAGATGATATGTAATGGACAGGCCAAGCCCTGTACCTTCGATAGTGCTTTTTTCCAGATTAAAACGGGAGTATTCATCAAACAGCTTGCTCAACTGCTCACTTGTCAGGCCTATGCCTGTATCCTTCACGCTTAAAATCAGCGTTATTTTTTCCTCATCCTGGAGTTCGCAGGAGATAGACAAGGTAATCTTTCCTGTCTCTGTGTATTTAAAAGCATTGGAGAGCAGATTGTTTAAAATTTGCTTGATGCGGAGCGCATCGCCGATTAATCTAAACGGAATATTTTCGTTTATCTGAAGTTCAAATTCAATGGGCTTACTGTCCAGCCGCATCATGTTAAGATGCACCGAATCATTTATCAGACTTGCGGTAATATATTCAGCGGGAATAATATCAACTTTACCCGCTTCTATTTTTGAAAAATCCAGTATGTCGTTAATTATTCCAAGAAGCAGATCACACGAATTATGTATCTGATCCAATCCTGCTTCAGTATCCTTGGATAAACCTTTTTGCATCATTAATATATCTGTAATGCCAAGAATCGCATTCATGGGTGTGCGTATCTCATGGCTCATGTTTGCAAGGAATGTTGTTTTTGTCTGATTGGCTATCTCGGCTTCTGTTCTTTCTGATATAAGTTTTTTTATGTTGGTAATATCCTGTACTACTTCAATGAAACCTGAAATTTTTCCTTCCAAATCACGGAGAGTTTCAACATCAACCTGATACGATGAATCTTTATGATCAAAATAGGTGCGCCTCAAACCGCGGTTGGCGCAGGCTATGCCGCAGTCATCAGTGTCGCATATACTGGCACCCCAGTTATTGCATGATTTACCTATCACCTCTTCACGTTTTATCCCTAAAAATTCTTCGACTTTATTATTGATAAAAGTCCAGTTCATATTTTCATCGGTAACAGAGACAGGAAGCGGAATGGCGTCCAGGATAGACATGTACCAATGAGCGGCTATCTCGAACTTTTTACTCTCTTCATTCAATTTGGTGAGCAGCGCCTTCTGCTCATCCATCAGTTTATTGTGTTCACGCATGTCACGCGTATATCCGATCAAAACATCTTCATTCTCATATTTAGCCTTGACAAGAATAACCTCTGCGGGTATGGGCGTATCGTCATAAGGCATCTTGCACATCCAGTTAAAACGGCAATAACCTTCTGTAAATGCCTGATAAACATTATTAATTACTTTTACAACAGAACGCTGTCCGTCCGATTGAAATTTAGGCAGACAGCACTCCAGAAACTTGTCAATATATTCCTGCTTGCTGTTAAATCCATACAGTTTAACAGCCGCTTCATTACAGTCTATAGTATTGTAGCTCTTGTCCCATATTTGAGCGCATAACGGAGACGTATCCAGCATCAGCATCAGGCGTTCATGCGCTGATCTAAGCGAATCTTCCATTTTTTTTGCTTCAGTAATATCCGATGCTATAGTCGCGTACGCATTTTCTTCTATCATGAACGCTACTCCGGCAATGTTTCTTATATCGCCGTTTTTTATTTTTGCTTTATAATCGTATTTTGCCAAACCATTAGTGGTGAGATTTTTTATGACTTCGGATAAGTACTGATCCGCTTTTTCTCCAAACAGATTGCCGATATAATCAGCCATTAATTCTTCATGCGTATATCCTGTAATCCTGGAAGCGGCGGGATTTACATATAAACATTCACCGCCGAGCTTTTTATATGAAATAAAGTTAGGTGAATTATGTACAATGCTCGACATTATCATATGCTGGTTTTGCATCAGCTTTCTTTCGTTTATGTCTCTTAAAGCTCCGGCTACCCGCAGCGGTATTCCGTTATTGTCACGCAGCGTAGTTCCAAAAGCATGAAAATAACGGTACTCGCCGCTTTTTAACATGAGGCGGTATTCAATATCGTATGGAGTTTTTCCGGTATAATCGTTAAGGTGCGCCGCAAAGGCATTAAGCGTCCTTTCCTTATCCTCCGGATGCAGACGGTCGCTCCAGCTATGCGTTACATTCGGAAAATCACTCTCGCCGCTAAACCCAAGCATATACCGGAACTCATCTGACCATATAAATGTATTGTCCGGATTTATTGGGTCTGAACTCATGACGTCCATGTCCCATAACGCGATGCCAAGGGCGTTGCTTGTGAGCTTGTATTTCATAAGATCATATTCTGTTGCCGTTTTGTAATTACGGATAGCGTCGTTAATCAGCAGCACATTTTGCTTTTGCCCGCCGGATAATCCATTATTTTCCAGCGTAAAATCGAAATTGCCGTCCCTGGCGGCTTCGGCAAGCTTCTCAAGCTCGTATGACAGTCCCTTTGTATTCTGCTTTAATTTTTCTTTAATTCTGGAAAAAATTTTTAGCATAAACAATTGTAATGCAATTTTCAGATAATTGCTATAAATTAAACGGTTTAAGCTCCAAACCCGCGTAAAAGTTCGCGCGGTTTGCTTCCGTGCGCCGGGCCGACAACTCCGTGATGTTCCATTTCATCTATAAGCCTTGCCGCGCGGTTAAAGCCGATTTTAAGTCTGCGTTGTATAAAACTGGCGCTTGCCTTACCCTGCTGCATAACTATTTCCAGAGCCTTGTCGTAAAGAGGATCTCCTCCGTCAGAAAAAAGAGATGCGCCTGTGTCTTCCTCTTCTTCCTCAAAGAAGATTTCATCGTCAATGTATTCAGGTTCGCCGAAAGTTTTTACATGTTCAACAACAACTTCAACTTCCTCTTCGGAAACAAAGGCGCCCTGCATGCGAATCGGAAACGGATCTACAACTCCCGAGTAAAGCATGTCACCCTTGCCTAAAAGTTTTTCCGCGCCGACCATGTCAATTATAATACGGCTGTCAGTCTTGCTGGCAACCATAAACGCAATGCGGCTTGGTATGTTCGCTTTAATAAGGCCTGTAATTACATCGATAGAAGGGCGCTGTGTTGCAAGCACAAGATGAATGCCGACAGCGCGGCTCATTGCAGCCAGCCTTGCAACAGTCGACTCAAGTTCCTTTCCCGTTGTCGACATCAAATCCGCAAACTCGTCAATTACTACTACGATATACGGCATATGCTCCTGGGCGATATTTTTCTCTTTAATGCGTTTATTGTAACTGCGAATATCGCGCACTCCCATGGAATCAAGACATGCGTAGCGCCTCTCCATTTCATAAATGCAGTATTGAAGTGCCTGAAAAGCTTTTTTCGGCTCTGTTATAACAGGCGTTAATAAGTGCGGAATATCGTTGTATAATTTCAGTTCTACAATTTTGGGATCGATGAGCATGAGCCTGCATTCCGCCGGATGAAGCTGATAAAGTATCGATAGTATAATGGCGTTTACGCAAACTGATTTTCCCGACCCTGTTGCGCCTGCAATCAGCAGGTGCGGCATTTGAACAAGGTCTACAGTCTGCGCTTCTCCTGAAATATCTTTTCCCATAACAACAGGAATACCCATCTTTTCGGAGCGCCGAAGCTCTCCTTCGATTATTTCCCTGAAAGAAACAATGTTGCGTTTTGCGTTGGGAACTTCGATGCCAACTGCATGTTTCCCTGGAATAGGCGCGACAATTCGTACAGAAGATGCGGCAAGGCGCAGAGCGATATTATCCTGCAAGCCGACAATCTTGGAAAGTTTAACTCCGGGCGCGGGAAGGATTTCAAACATGGTAATTACAGGCCCTTTCCTTATGCCTGTGACCTCAGCCTGAATCTTGAACTCTTCAAGCGTTTCCTTTAATGCAATTGCCGCATCCCGCGTAGCCTGATCTATAATCCAGTATTCGCCGTCGGGATATTCATTTAATATATCTACAGGTATCCTGTACTTTTTATAACGCGCGCTTCCTGTGTATGTGTTTTTCCTGCGGACCTGTTCTCCGTGCTGCGCTACCGCTGCAGCTTCAGCTTCTTCCAGCAGACGTTCAACGCTGGCTATGCGCGTATCTTCATCATTTAAAACCGCTTCCGGTTCTTCGTCATCACGCATTGTTATTTCTTCTGCATCATCCGGCAATTCTTCAGGCGCTTCTTCTATCAAGTCATATCCTGTACTGCTGCTTTCATCGGGAAGTAAAACAATGTCTGGACTTTCATAAACTTCCTGCAAGGGCGCTGTTTCAACAGCCGGCGGCGGCAGCAGTTTTTTACGGCTGTGAAGTATGCCTATTTTCTTAAAAAACAAAACATTTTTTAACACATGCAAAACAAGAGTTTCAATTACAGTAATAAAAATTATAATAAGGCTGAATCCTGTTTTTCCGGTAAAATTCAAAAGAGCAAATTGCGCTGAACGTATTTCAAAATCACGGATAAAAGCAAATCCTATAGCCAGCGTTAAAAATGGAATAATGCAGCCGTTTAAAAAAAATATTCTGTCGGGGCGCCATTTTGGATCGGCCAGTATAAAGGAAGAATACGCAAAATAAACCGGAATAAATACAGAAAGGATTCCAAAAGAGCGGGCAAAAAACCTTCCCGGCCCGGCAGGAAAAAAACCAATCCCTGTCATGGCTGAAAATATCGAAAAGCCAAGCCAAATTGCGCAAAACCCCAGAAAAACCGCCAGCATAAGGGCAATTGTGCGGAACTTAAAATATCCGTCTGTAGAAAATTTATGTTTAAAGTCACTAATAATCTGCAAAGCGTAATCCTCCGCTTCATTATCGGCAGTTTTCCGCCGCGGTTTTAGTTGACATACAGCAACAGGTAGATTACCTTAAAATAAATTATGGGCGATTCGTATATCATCAATGCAAAAACCCCGTCAAAACCGCCGAATTGCCTGAAATGTGTTCACTTCAGAGTTACCTGGGATCCGGCGTTTCCGCGGGCCTGCGATATTTTTTCCATTAAGTGTACGGGCCTGCCGTCCCTGGAAGTATTCCGTGCAACAAGAGCAAATTGTCCTTCCTTTGCGCTAAAAGATGGGTTAAAATAAATAAACGCATTTTTTTACGGAGGAAATTATGAAGTATATAACCGGTATTTGTTTAATAATTTTTTTAATTTTTGGTATTTTTTCGTGTACATCAGAACCGCCGCCGGGCGGAGGAGTTGAAATACCCGAGTTCGATGATGATATTATCCTGCACGAGAAATGGCCCTTTCTTGTAGGAGCAGCCGTACCTGGCGCCCGCACCAATAATTCCAATGCAGCTTCTGACGTTGCCAATGCATTAAATCCGGGCAGCCCGCAACACAGACTGTTAAATCATTTTAATGTCGTTGTAGCGGAAAATGAAATGAAACCGGATTATATAATGCCTTCCGCACAGGGCGGCGCATATAACTGGACAGATTCGGATGCGCTTGTTAATTATGCGGAAGCAAACAATAAAAAAATACGCGGCCATGTGCTTATTTGGCATGATCAAACTCCGGACTGGTTTTTCCGCGGCAACGGCACAAGCGGACGCGCGACAATAGATGAACTTTATGAGCGGATGGAAGCTCATATAAAAACAGTATTTGAAAAATACGGCGGCAGAATTGAATGGTGGGATGTAGTAAACGAAGTTATCGATCATGATCAAAGCGGACCGCGAAGAGATTCCAGGGGAAGATATACAGAAATAATGATAGATGCCGGCAAGAGCGGCATGGATCGTTATGAGTATGTATTAAAAGCGTTTGAATGGGCGCGTCAATATGCCGATGCAAACGGAGGCACAGACGTTAAACTGTACTTAACCGATTTTGGCGTTGAAAGGCCTTTTACAAGAGGCACTTCTACCAAACAGGATGACTTTTATGATCTGGCTGCATGGTTAATAGAAAAAGATGCTCCCATTGATGGCATTGGTTTTCAGGGGCATTTCAGGCTTTATGATCATCCTGTAGAACAAATAAGCGCAGGGATTGATATGTTCTCCGCATTAGAAAGAAAAGACGGAAGAAACTTGATGATTCAGATATGCGAACTTGATTTTTCCATATTCAGCAACGCAAAAGGCGAAGGCCAGGCATTAACAATATCCAACAATTTGCTTAATGAACGTTTAACGGATTTAGCGGCAACATACCGCGACTTCTTTGACATGTTTAAGGAAAAGTATGATGAGGGAAAACTGGATGCGGTTTTATTATGGGGACTTACAGACGGCCACAGCTGGCTGAATAATCATCCATTAACCGGCAGAACAGATTATCCGCTTTTGTTTAACAGAAACTACACAGCAAAAGAGGCCTATATAAGACTTGTAGATTAAACGTCTGCTCCGATTCCCATGCAAGTGCCTACAGCTCTTGCCGTGTCGATCATGTAGTGATCGGTTGGAACGTTTTTTACCTTGCCTTCGGGAACTCTAAGATCGATGGAACCAATGTCGCTGCCGGTCAGCGCAACCATGCGGCCGTACTTTCCGTTAGCAAGCAGTTCAACAGCGGCTGTCCCAAGGCTGGTTGCAAGAACACGGTCTGTTGCGCTGGGGATGCCGCCGCGTTGCACATAACCCAGTACGGTAGCGCGGGTTTCCATGCCTGTTTCTGCATTTATTTCGCTTGCAACCCGGTACGCTACAGAAGGACCGTTTTCCATGCGGAATTTTTTCCTGTCTTTTTTATCCATCTCCGCTTCTTTAATTGAAATCGCGCCTTCGGCAACAACCACAATTGAAAATGTCTTGCCGGATTTTGCGCGTTTTTCAAGATGCTGCCCAATGGTACGGATATCGTAGGGAATCTCCGGAATCAGTATAACATCCCCGCCGCCTGCAACTCCGGCGTGAAGAGCCAGCCAGCCGGCCTTGTGTCCCATAAGTTCGATAACAATTACACGGCTGTGGCTTTGCGCTGTTGAGTGAAGACGATCGATGGCTTCCGTACCGATAGCCAGAGCGGAATCGAAACCGAAAGTTTTATCTGTGCCGAAGATATCATTATCAATTGTTTTTGGAAGCCCTATAACATTAAGGCCTTCGCGTGAAAGTTTATAGCCTGTAGTGTTGGTGCCGTTACCGCCAAGAACAACAATGCAATCAAGGTTTAATTTTGAATAAGTTTCCTTAATGGCGGAGACCTTATCGCTGTCAACTACTTCTTTCTCGGAAGTTGTTCCGCCAAAAGGTTTCACCCTGCTCGAACCGAGGATGGTTCCGCCCCGTGTCAGAATGCCGGAAAAGTCTTCGGGTTTAAGAATCTTGGTATCCTCATCTATTAATCCCCGAAAACCATTGGCAATGCCGACAATCTCCATGCCGTAACGATCATGAGCACCGCGGCACACACCCCGAATAGCAGCATTAAGACCAGGACAATCGCCGCCCGCTGTTAAAATGCCAAAGCGTTTTGTAACACTGTGTTTAGCCATGGTTAATTTATAATATAAAAACAGCGTCTTATTCAAGATGTATTAAGTGGAATGACTTTTTTGTCACTATTAGGTACGGGAAAAGGAAGAATCAGCTTTTGCCAAGGAAAAACCACCAGATTGATAGTTTTTGCCAAGGAAAAAACGACAATTTCTTATTTTTTGCCAAGGTAAAAACGGCATTTTCTTGTTTTTTGCCAAGGAATAAGGTAAAATTAAATTAATGAGAAAACTGGTTATAGAAGAATTACGTAATTGGAAGGCAAAAGCCGGACATAAACCCATGATAATTAATGGAATTCGACAAGTTGGTAAAACCTGGCTTATGAAGGAATTTGGTAAAATAAATTACGAAAATACAGTTTATATAATATTCGAAAAAAACCCCAGAATGCAGGCATTATTTGAGGAGGATTTAGACGTACACCGGATTCTTGCAGGGCTTGAACTGGAAACAGGCGGGAAAATAAACCCTAATAACACATTGATTATTTTTGATGAAATCCAGGCGTGTCCAAATGCTTTAACTGCTCTGAAATACTTTAATGAAAATGCGCCGGAATATGATATTATCGCCGCCGGCAGTTTGCTTGGGGTATTTCTTCACAAAGGCGCATCTTTTCCGGTTGGAAAAGTTGAATATTTGAATTTGCATCCTGTTTGTTTTTCAGAATTTTTACTTGAGCTTGGAGAGGAAAAATTAAACAATGTTGTAAAAAACCATGATTGGGAACTATTAAAAATCTTTAAAGATAAATTAATCTTTTATCTAAAAATGTATTTTTATACAGGCGGTATGCCGGAAGTTGTAGCGGAATTTTCCAGAGATCGTGATTTTAATTTAGCCAGAAAAATACAAAATGACATTTTAGCCTCGTACCAACAGGATTTTTCAAAACATATACCGGCAAGTGATTTGCAGAAAATACGGCTTTTATGGGATTCTTTTCCTGTACAGCTTTCTAAAGAGAATAAAAAATTTGTTCACAAAGATGTCAAAAAAAACGCCACTGCTTCCACTTTTGAAACTTCACTTGGCTGGCTTGAGAGCTGTGGTCTTGTACATAAAGTTTCCCGTGTATCAAAGCCGGCTCTGCCGTTAAGAGGGTATGCAAATACAAGCGCATTCAAATTGTTTTTATGCGACATTGGCTTACTCTGCGCAATCTCCGGATTAGATGCAAAAACGATTATAGATGGAGATACATTATTTACCGAATTCAAGGGCGCATTAACAGAACAATTTGCCTGTCAGGAAATGAAACAATATAAAAATGCAGAAATTGCATATTGGACAAATGACAGCGCCACAGCAGAAGTTGATTTTGTTCTGCAGCTTGGCGGTCAGGTCATTCCTATAGAGGTAAAATCGTCTATTAATTTAAAAGCAAAAAGCCTGGCTGTTTACAGAGAAAAGTTCCAGCCAAAAATATTGGTACGAAGCTCTCTTGCAAATTTTAATAAATCCGGAAGTTTGATCGATATCCCGCTGTATGCCTTAGGCGAACTCCCAGGAATTGTAGGGTAACGAAAAACCAATAGCTGTTACTAGAGCAAGTGGGGGCTGGGGTTTAGGGAATAGGGGTTGGGGGCTCGCGGGGTTGTTGAAAATGCGGTAGCTGCTACCAAATCGCTAAAAATATACGACCGTTTTTTTCAGGCAGTTGTTTAGTTAATATGAATTACCTGTTTTATTACATTATATGTTAATTTACTTCATTTGCGCAAGTAAAATTTATAAAGATTACCATTATAGATTATTCACAATTTCTCTTGCAAAGAACGCAAAACGCCTGAAAAAAACGGTCGATTAAATTCTCACTTTTAGAGAACAAGAACAGCCGCGAAGCAAG
>WQXU01000017.1 GCA_009781635.1 Treponema sp. | reverse complement strand
CTTATGCTCAAACACCCGAAGATTGGGACAAACTACTTCCTTGGAATATTTTTAAATCTTAAAATTTTATTCTCTGCTTTTTTACAAAATGATGGGTTTTCTCCGCTTGGTTTGACGGTTACGAAGAAGGCAAAGCTGAGGGCAGAACTGAAGGCAAAGCTGAAGGCATAGAAGAAGTTTTTGAGTTACTTTCACAAAGATTATCAAAAGATGAGATTGAAGAAATAAAAAGTCGTTTAACGCAGACAGAAAACTCAAACATAAATTCAGAATAATCATATAACAAAACTGTTACACTTAAAGCCGCAAAAAAAAGCCGCCTCCTTGCGGAAGCGGCTTGCAGTGTAGTGCCAGACATCAGTTTGTGGTGCCTGACACTGCAAATACTAGGGACGTTCTACTGTTACACTGGTAATCTTGAGAGCGAATTTATCGCTAAAGGCACCTTCAACAGGTACCCAAATATCACCGCCGTTTGCAAAAGCCCCGGCAAAGAGGTTCCAGCGGATTTGAATGTTAGCTTCGGCATCTTCACCCGTTAAGGTATGAGTTAACTCAAAAAATTGAGGTAAGTTATTACCGTTGTCATTGATCCTTGCATCTCCCCCCAACAAGGTTCCCCGGTAGAGACCCATTTGACCGGCATTGATTGGGAAAGACCCTCCGGAAACAACAATTTCTCCAGATACTTTTAACACATCGCCTTCTTGCGCTTGTCCTGAACGTAAAATCGTCACAGGAGCCCAACCCCAACCTGAAGAATCGTGATAGCCACCGCTACTACCGCCGCCTTGATCACCCCAATTAGTGACAGTTACGACCAGATCGCCTGCTACCTCAGTGACAGTTAACTGGCCTCTGTTGTTTAGACCTGCAAAATGTGTTTGTGCCTGGGGTAATGTTAAATCCTGCATGTCAAAAATAAAACCGCTTCCAGTATTTTCAGCTTTTTCAACAATCACTATACTGTGGATGTTATACGCAACACCTGTAGGAGCATCTAAAACAATGTCATGAGACACAAATGTAAATGTATGTTTATAATCTGTTGGGGTTGCGGAAAGTGTAAAGGTTGGTGATATTTCACCAGCATCGCTGTTGTTGATTTTCATTCTTACTGAAGAAGTTCCGCTCATTTTAATGGTTATTTCGTATGTCTTTCCGGCTTGCGGATTAAATGCGCTTCCGGCGCTCCATCCATGACCATCTCCTCCATTTGCTGTACCAACACCAATTACTGCTCCGGCATAGTTGCCGCCAGGTATAACTTTAAGAGTATCGCCATCAACTTCCAGAGTAGCGTTAGTGTTTGCAATACCAATATTTCCATCAACCTGATTCCATGAATTAATGGTTCTATCTGCGAAATTCAGAATTTCATATACTACAACATCTTCTTCCGGTGGCCATTCAGTTATTGTAAACACATTGTGTGTTACATTAGCAGCTCCGCTTGAGTTATAGCCTTCGACTGTTAACGCTACCTCGTACAGATTTCCAAGAGGCATTCCCAATTCTTCCCATTTCAGGAAATGTTCTGAAACAGAAATTTCCCCGCTTACACGCGGTGTTTGGCGGATGCTCCAATATTGCAGGAAGGTCGCAGTACCTTCAATAGAAGGCTGGGCTGCTCTTATGGATGTATGAATGTTATATACACTTCCGTCAACAGTGAATGAACCTTTAGCTTCACCAGTTGGGGTATACCCAGGACCCATACTTTCTACGATGTAGTATTCAACCAGTCTGTGATCAGTTCCCTGATCTTTCGAAGAATCTATTGTCCAGCCGTAAACACACAGGTAGGCAGCGCCATCAGCTGAAGGATTAAATTCAGCATCGAAGTCAATGGTTATGTAACCTACATCCTTGTGTACTTTATCTACCGGATTGAATGATCTGCCTCTGCGGAACAAGAAATTGTCTGAAGAGGCTGTTTTTTCCCATACAGCGCTGAATGTTCCGCCGCTTCCAAGCGTCATTGTTGCAGGGCCGGCGCCAGCGCTTTTCCAGAACTCGTAACTATAGCCTCCGGCTGTTCCTTTGATATTGCTGGTAAGTATATTATTTCCCAAATCTGTAAACTCAAGCACTATGTTGTCTTCTGTTGGTACTTTATTTACAAACTTGACATTGGAAATGGAATATTTTATAGGAAGTTCGCTTCCTGCATGTAAGTAGAAAGAGAAATATACTTCATCATTATCATCAAATGCAGCCGCTTTATCAGGATCAATACTAAGAGAAACCGACATTGCAGCTTGTCCGTTGTTGCTGTAAGCATAACTTGCAAAAGGAGAACTTGGATTAATATTTGCGTCAGGGAATTCCTCATCTCTTGCAATTAATTGAAGGGTCTTCCAGCCAACATCTCCTAAAACACCCTGGTAAGTTAATGTAATTCTGTCAAAATCTGACAATTTAAGATCGCTAAAGTCTACTGCGAACCAGGGATACGCAGCTTCATATCCTGATGTCTTTGTAAAGACAAAACCATTTCCATCATCGATGATGTCAACATCACCTCCCCGGATTTTTACCTGTACCATCTGCGGTAGATCTTCTCCGGGAATACATATACAGGGGTATTGGTCACAGTAATCGCAGAGGTCGCCAAGGACAAAATTAATATTTGTCACTCTGTAAACTGTCTGCGAGCCGGCGCCGCCAACATCTCCTGTGGCAGTTGGCTGATCAGAGAAGATAGCCACATCAATAATACCTGTTAAAGCTTTCGCCTTTATGTTATCAGCTCCTTCCAGCGGAATAATTAATTTCTGCGCTCTGTCTGTACCTGCACTGCCGGTATTTTCTGCAAATGTAGCTACTCTTAATGCAGTGTTTTCAATAGGAGTGGTATCAGGTATCGAATTTGCTGCCAGAAGATAGAAGTTTTTCCATCCAACATCACCGCTTACTCCGTGGAATGTAAATGAAACAAATTCAAAATCGGCCAGTGTTTTGCTGCCTAAATCAACCTTGAATGTTGCAAACGAATTCCTCTGCCCGGCTCCGCTGTATTTGTAGATGTAGCCGTTCGGAATATCTTCGATTACTGCATTTACTCTCAACATTTCAGAAATATTAATCGTTTGCGTTTCTCCTGCGACAGTTATATCAAAGTTGAGTAACACAATCTCATAATCGAAAGTATAACTTGCAGCAATACCGCCGATAGTGAAGCTAACTGTTGATGATTCAGCGTCTATATCCCAGCTGAAAGCTGAGCCAAGAGCGCTTGCGTTCGGCAGCGAAGAAAGAATAGCTTTAATTGCAGCAACTGCCAGGTCGTCATTTGCAAACTCTTCGGCATCTTCAAGTTCTGCGTCAAGTATGAAAAGAGCGATACCAACATCCGCAAGTATCTTTAATGTTGCAATGTCAGCAACATTATTATCGTAATCAATTATCGCTGCTTTTACGCTGTCCAGGTTGGCTGCGTTAACGCCAGCTATGCCTGCCGCTATAAAATGTCCAAGGGCGATGTTTTCAAGAGCGTCTTCAAGGTCTGCGTTGATTGCAGCTAACGCGGCCTGCCATACAAGCGTCTGGGTAAAGAAGTCAATGTCCCACCCGGGTGCGAATGTGCTTGTCAGGTTCTTGTATACATGAAGTATCTCTCTCCAGGTGATTGTATCCGTACCGTCATCAAGCGTGAAAATAAGCCTGTATACGCCGGCGTCTAACTGAATGCTTCCTGTAAGGCCTTCAAGAGGATCTGATCCTGTGGTAGCAGTGTCTTCTCCGTTTTCATCAAGAAGTGTCCAGTCTAGGGAGATGTCTACTATGCTGTCATCAACATTGGTAAAGTCCCACGCAAAGAATCCTTCTCCGCTAAAAATAGGAGTCAGATTGATGTTGTGAACATCTTCAACGTTCGGTATCACAAGGTCTTCAAGCTTGCCGAAGGCAACTTCTTCTCCGTCCCCGTTAAAGCCGTATACCTCGATTAGATACATCCCTAGATCCAGATTTAAAACCGCAGGTTCGCTTACATCAAAATCAAGATCCTCATAGTAAGGATCTTCGCGATCGTAATCGTCTGCAACTTCATCAAAGGCATAGATGGAAAGCTCAAACCAATCGATCTCGCCTAACAAACCGGCGGGAAGTATCGTTCTGCCGTTATTGTTTACGGTAAGGATAAAGTTGCCGGAAGGTTCATCCTGGAGGAACAAACCGTTTTGACAACCGGGCATTACCAGTAAAGCGCCAAGTACCGCAAATATTGCGATATATTTAAACTTTGTTTTCATTCTTCATCTCCTTCTTACAGCTCTACCGTAAAGGTAATTGTTCTGTTATAAGTTTTTCCGCCCACAATAACTTCAAGCGACATTATCTTTTTTCCGAGTGTGTCAAAGTCGGTTACACTAACGGTTATTTCGTCTTCTTCCATTCTGTCAAGCTCGTCAATGAACCATTTAACGCTGTCATACTCTCCTATCACTGTGTATGTTTCACTCTGTGTTCCTGTCCAGCGAAGGTTTACGCCGATTATTTCCTCAGCTTTTTCAATAATGTCATTAACGCCTATGCCGAATGTTATGTTCTGGTTGTTGGCGATAATAACTGTGAAGACTGTGGTTTTTAAGGTGCCGGAAGAGGCCAGGTATCTTATTGTAATTGGGAAATTGCCTTCTTCATCAAAGTTAACCATTGACACGTTGAAGGCCGCTCCACCGCTGTTATGTAAAGTGTAAAGTGTTGAATGAATCGGGTTTGTAAATGCATTGCCTTCGTAGGAAGCGGTAACAATTATGTTGTTAAGTCTTTCAGTCAGCAGCTCCTCGGTTCCTGCTCCAATCGGGAAACCTGTTGAAATGGGAACTACGCTTATGCCGGCAAGAGCGTGTACCGTAACTTCAAAATCATCCGACTCTGTGATTGCGTCATCACCTTCGCCTTCAGTGTAGGAAACGGTGATGGTTTGAACGCCGGCTGCATTAAAGCTAAATCCTTCAATCACAAGGCCTGTGATTGCTTCTGCATCCAGTTCTGCTTTAAAGCCGCCTCTGTATGTGGCTTCCACTTCAATGCCTGCAAGATCTATCGCCTCTGCCCTTCCTTCGAAATAAGAGCTTCTTGTCGGATTTGTTTCTATGCTGATAGATTCAAGCACCTGCTCTACGGTAACGGTGATGGAGCCGATTTCTTCATCATTGTAGAAGACTTTTACTTCGACTTGTCCTTTCGTGTTAAGTACGCCGTGGCTGAATGTAAGGTCTTCAATGTCGATGGGCTCTTCCGACTCATCACTGTAGATTGCGTTTACCGCAATGCCTGCAGGGTTAAATGACTGGCCTATGTCGTATACTTTCAGTACATCATCTGAATCTATTTCAAAATCTACTATTTCTATAACGGTTACGTTAAAGGATGCGTATTCCTCTTCGTCGTATATGACTGTTACTTCAATCGAGCCTGCCGCAGTGAATGTCGCGGGGATGAATGAAAGCAGAGGATCATCTAAGGGGATTGGGTCTTCTGACTCGTCATTGAAGACTGCGTTTATAACCATGCCTGTGGGGTCAAAGGATTCGCCTTTTTTGTAAACCGTTTTGGCAAGGTTTTCTATATCTATAGAAATGTCTACAACGAATATAACGTTGACCATGAAAGAAGCTATTTCATCATGGTTATAGAATACTTTTACTTCTATTTCCCCTTCTTCATTAAATACGCCGTGGCTGAATGACACTCTTGGACTAGTAATGGAGATTGGGCCTTCCGATTCATCCTCGTAGGTTGCCGTAATGACCATGCCTGTCCGATCAAAGGAATCGCCCTTCTTGTAGGTTTTCCTGACATGTGTGGTATCGACATCGAAGTCTATGATCTCCATGTCGTTTTCTCTTATTATCTTAAGCTGGTAAATCTCTATTACGTACGGGGAGACATTGTTCATTTGCAGCCTGATTGCCGCAGGAGACGATCCTTTTAAGTTGGTAACGTCTGTTGCCGTCAGTGTGCGCTTAAGTTCAATGACTTGTCCTGGTGTCACTATCGGGTTAGCGCCTACAGGTCCCCATGCGCCGGGTCTTGCGTTAAGCAGGATTTCCGGAGTTCCGGAAGAGACTGTAAAGGAGACTATTCTTGCTACCGCAAAGATAAAATCGCCTTCCTGGAAATCAAAGGTCGAGTTTAGAAGATCAACGCCCATCCAGCCTGCGGAGCCTGACATTCTTACGCCCTTGTAATCATCGCCGTTTGCTACCATTGCAAACTCGGGGCTTCCTGCTGCCTGCAGTCCGGCTACGTCATTCCATAAAGCGCCGGATGATAATGTGCCTAAGGGTCTGCTCTGGATATGCGCATTGTTTATAAAGTCAAAGAGTACTTCACAGTTGCAGCCTATTTCTCCGCATGCTTCGCATTCTTCACCAGGTATAAAGACAGGGCATACGCAGGGGTCTTCGCCGCAATCATCACATACTTCCGGTACGTATTCGCATTCGCATTCATTGCCTTCACCGCAGATTTCGCAGTAAATTACGAATCTTATTGATTTAATTACAAGATCATATGCTGCTGCAACATTTCTGGCCTGAATTGTGAACGCGCTAAAGGGGTTGCCGGTAGCTGATGTGAATAATCCAGTCAAGGTTTCTTCGGTATCGGCTGTAAGGTTTCCGGTTACTAAAGCGGTTCCGTTCCAGTTTGAGCCGGCAGAAGGATCGGCAAAACCAAAACGTACCTCTGCGTTAGCTGTAGCTTCAATTTCAATGTAGACCTTAACTACCCTTGTTTCCGCCGCCAGGGCTGCTTCTATCCAGTCATGCTGTGCATCTGAAAGGGTAAAGGATATTCTCTGGTCTGATTGTGTAACGTGGAGAACAGGATGTCCGTCTTCATCTACCGTTATCTCAGGCTCATCAATACCAGGAAGCTGGTTATTATCAATATCTTCCAAATCCGGTTCAAAATCGCCTGTTTCAACACAAGAGCATTCGGCTTCCGGTTCGCCGCAACCCGGGCAAGTTACTGTCCCTCCTCCTGAAGGAGGATCACCGCACGCAGCGAAAATCATCGCCAGCACTACAAATAGCGCCAGGATCCATGAATACTTTCTCATAACTTTCTCCTGTTCTTTTGGTTTTTTCCCCAATAACTTGCAAAACATGCTTAGTTTATAGGGACGTATAAATCTAACAATATTATACAGTCAACATTGCAAAATCCACAAGAAAAACTTTTTCATTTGTTTAAAACGGATTACTAATAATTCGAGTTTTTTTCACCTACGCTAGGTGTAGCTTGATTTCCTTTAAGACTACGCTACAGGTAGTGTAGGGGTTAAAGGCACTTTATGCAAAAAATGCGGATTTAAGACGGCTGTCGTCCTAAAAAAATGTCCGTATAAAAGAACCTCATTACGCAGTATCAATTTATCATTGACGTCCGCAGGCTGTGTTATTATATTGAAACTATAGGGCTTCCATAGTGAGCGAAAAGTATAAAAAGTGAAGTGATTGATGAAAAGCGGTTTTATTCGCAGGATTTTCGCCTTTTTTCCCGAAAAAATAATAGCAGCCGTTCCCGCTGAATTACAGGCGCAATTTGATGAAATTCAGCTAAATAGCAGCATACGCAAAATCAGGCTGCTGACGATTATCGCGCTCATCGTAAAACTGATTAATCCCCTGTTTATTCTGTTTACAAATCAGCACCTGGAAAAGGAGTTTTTCAGCTTATTGGACTACAGTGAGCTGGCGGTTATTGTCATTTTTAATTTTTCGATAGTGTTTTTCCGCAAAAGCAACAAGAAAAACCTTTTGTGGATTATCTGCTATCTTTTAGTTGCCAGTTTGTTTATTTTGTGGGAATTTGCCATGAGCATAGAAGGGGCGGTAAATCAAATTCCGTTTATATTCTTTGTTACGATATTCTTGTTTACTATAATGCCCGATTTTAAGCCCAAAATTTTTATAACATACGCAGTTCTGTACTTTATTGCAACGGTTTATATATTGATGCTGAAAAATCAGAACATAAATGAGTATTTCGGAGTGCAGTCCCACATATTGAATATATTTGTGATTATCCTTGTTACCAAAATACTTCTTTACAACAGCAAGGTTAAGACATTTGTAAATACATACGAAATCAATAAATTAAATGCAAACCTTGTTTCAGCTAACACAGAAATCGAAAAGCAGAAAGACGATTTGCGGAACTATAACGATAACCTTGAAAAAATGGTTCTGGAAAAAACTGACAGAATTGTAGAACTTAAAAATGCTGTTATGGAAACAATTGCGGAGCTTGTCGAGCAGCGCGATGATGCAACGGGCGGGCATATTACAAGGACAAGCAGATTCCTGAAAATCTTCATCAATGCAATGCTGGAAAAAGGACTTTACAGCGAAAAGGCAAGTTCATGGAATATTGAGCAGATGGTTTTATCTGCGCAGCTTCATGACGTGGGAAAGATAGCAATAGATGACGCTATACTGCGCAAGCCGGAAAAACTTACAACGGAAGAGTTTGAGCTGATGAAGCAGCATACAATTTTGGGCGGAGAAATTATCAAAAGGATTCAGGATAAAGCGCATGAACAGGAGTTTTTGAATTATGCATTTACCTTCGCTGTTTATCATCATGAAAAATGGGATGGCACAGGGTATCCGTACGGCATGAAGGGCGAAGAGATTCCGCTTCCTGCGCGCCTTATGGCAATTATAGATGTATATGATGCGCTGATTTCCGAAAGACCATATAAAAAAGCATTTACTCATGAGCAAGCAGTCAGCATAATTAAAGAAGGCAGAGGCAGTCATTTTGATCCTTCCCTGACAGATCTGTTTTTATCGGTATCCGGGCAGCTTTATTAGCAATTTAAACAGTAAATTGTGATAGGATATACAAATGAGTAAAAATGGTACCGAAACTGTCCTTGCCTTATGCGCAGTGGGCGCAGAAAAAGCCGTATCCAACGAATTGCGGAAGCTTGGACTAAAAGTTGATGACTCTCTGTACGGCAGGGTCCGGTTCAAAGCTGACGTTAAAGGACTGTATCAGGCTTTAATCGGTCTTCGCGCCGCCGACAGGGTACTTATCGAAACAGCGAATTTTAAAGCTGCGGATTTTGACGCCCTTTTTGAGGGAGCTGCCGCTGTTGCATGGGAAGAGTATGTGCCAAAAGGCATGGGTTTAAAAGTTGCAAAGGTGCGTTCCAACCGTTCACTGATAAAAGCGGAAACAACAATTCAGGCAATGGTGCACAAGGCAGCGGCGCAGCGTTTATGCGGCAAATATAAAATGAACCGGCTGCCGGAACCGGGCGTTAACTCTCCTGTTAAAACAGCCGAAGTGCGCGTATATATAGAAAAGGATATGGTTTCGCTGCTTTTGGATTTAAGCGGAGAGCCGCTGTTTAAAAGAGGTTACAGAAGCGAGGGCGGCGCTGCTCCTCTGCGGGAGACAACGGCGGCTTCCATACTGCTGTTATCCGGATGGAAGCGCAAGTTTCCTGTTTATGATCCCTTCTGCGGCTCCGGTACAATTTTAATCGAGGCTGCAATGTATGCATGGGACATGGCGCCCGGGCTTGGCAGGCAATTTGCCATACAGGACATGCTCATCGCAGATGCTAAAACAGAGCAGCATGTGCGCGAAGAGTTCAGATCTAAAATAGATTTTGGCCAGTCGGCAAACAGATGTATAAGAATTGCAGGCAGCGATGAAGAACTGCGCTCAGTGTCGATTGCGGTTTCCAATGTTGCGCGTCTTCGTGACATTGCAGAAGGGCGGCCTGCAAAGCGCGGGATACGTTCACCGGGTGAGGCGCTTGGCGTTGATATAAAAGCTCTCACAATGAAAGAGGCCCGCTCTGTTTTTAGTGATCCCGGCTATCTTGTCACAAATCCGCCTTACGGCAAACGCCTGGGGGATCAATCCATGGCGGAAGAAATATACAGGGAAATGGCAGGGCTTGCCTTGAGGTTTCCCGGGTGGAAACTTGCCGTAATAACAGATCACGGCGGTTTTGAAAGCTTCTACGGCAAAAAGGCGGATTCCTGCAAAGAAATTAGTAACGGCGCAATTCCTTCCTATTTTTTTCAATATGAGTTATAATAAAATAAATCCGTATAAACTGAAAACAATATAAGCCTTTATATAGTTAATAGGGGAAGTTAGATGGCTCTTGCAGTTGAACATGACAAAAGAAGACAAAAAATTCTGGAGAAAGCTCTTGCAGTTTTTATGGATGATGGATTTGAGAATGCCACTTTCCAGAAGATTGCAGACCGGTGCGGAATTACAAGAACGATACTCTATCTTTACTTTAAAAATAAGAGAGAAATATTTTCCTACAGTATAAAACAGCTTCTAATAAAGGTTGAAGAGCATATTAATGTAATTCGTTCCGATGAGTCTCTACGCAGCACGGAAAAAATTATCAAAGTGATTTTATCCATTTTTAAGCAGATGGAACATAACCGCCAGCTTTTGTGCGTAATACTTGATTATCTTTTGCATTTGTCAAAGAGCGATAACAGTCCGGAGGATCGTGTGCGAAGAAGGACAGTAAGACTTCACCGCATTTTATCATCCATGGTAATAGACGGAATCAAGCTGGGGGAACTTAAAAAAGTAAATGTAAAAACCGCGCATGATTATCTTTACGGTTTTATTGAATCTGCCATTTTTCAGCTTGTTGTTTTAAAGCGCAAAAATCTTGATGAGCTTAAACAGGCTGTAACATTTGCCGTTAATCAGCTTGCGTATTAACCGGGCATTAGATTAAGAGGGCTTGCCTTTTAAATGGCGGCGCAGTTTATCCATAACAATTTCAATATCTATAGGTTTTCCAATGTGATCATCCATGCCTGCATTAAGGCAATTTTCTATATCTTCCTTGAATGCGTTAGCTGTCATCGCAATGATTGGCACCCGTCCGCAAAAGCCGTCAGCATTTTTTTCCTGCAATTTTTTTTCATACAGCCTTATGCGGTGGGTTGCTTCGTAACCGTCCATTCCCGGCATGTGAACATCCATAAGAATTACCTCGTATCTTGAAGGTTCTTCTATAAACATTTCAACTGCCTGCAGTCCGTTTACGGCGCAGTCAATTTCCAGGCTGGTCGATTCCAGAAGCATAAGTACAATTTCGCGGTTTATTTCCATGTCTTCTACAAGCAGAACCCTGTGGCCTGTAAAATCATTATCGTCTTCATTCCAGGTTTCTTTCTGCTCTTTCCCGCATTCAAGGCCGTTGCCGCGCTGCATTTTAACAGTAAAAACAAAAGTGGAACCTGTGCCGTATTCCGACTCAACCCAGATCTTGCCGCCCATCAGTTCCACAAAACTTTTGGATATCGAAAGCCCCAAACCTGTACCGCCGTATTTCCGCGCTGTGTTTGATTCCGCCTGCTGGAATGACTTGAATAAATGTTTTTGGTGTTCCTTGCTTATTCCTATACCGGTATCGGATACTGCGATTTTAATTTGACAGGCGCCGTTTTCTTCTCCCAGAAACTGCGCGTTAAGGTTTATGGAACCGTTTTCCGGCGTGAACTTTACCGCGTTATTTAATAGGTTTGTAATAACCTGCGAAAGCCTCTGATCATCGCCTATAAGCATTTTTGGAATTTCTTTATCAATCTGAACAATCAGTTTTTGATGTTTTTCCTCCACGCGGAAATTGACAATGTTCACAACGCGCCAGAGATTCCTTTCAAAATCGAACTCCACAGGCACAAGTTCAAATTTATTGGCTTCTATTTTTGACATGTCCAGAATATCGTTAATTACGCCGAGCAGATGGCTCGATGCATCTCCGATTTTTTCCAGCGCGTAGCTTATCCGTTCTGTATCCGAAGTGTTTTTGGCAATTTTTGTCATGTTGATAATTGCATTCATGGGAGTGCGCATCTCGTGGCTCATGTTGGAAAGAAACTCGCTCTTTGCCTTGCTTGTTGCCGTTGCTTTGGTAATGGCGTCTTTTATCTTGGTATTGTAAATATCAAGCATAATTGCACCTGCGATTGTGCTTGCAGTTATCGCAACAAAGCTTTTTTCATTGTCGGTCCAGTGGCGCGGCGTGTGAGATTGCTCTACAGAAATTATTCCCCAAAGGCGCCCTTCAACATAAAGAGGTGCGCAGATAAATGCGTTTGCATTTTCCGTAATCAGTTCCTTAAGATCATCAATCTTGCTTAACGAAGTATCCGCACATGAAATAATCGGAACTGTTGCAATATCGTACAATCTTTCAGGGAAACTTGCTTTTATAAGCTGATTTATATTAATTTTTTTTATTTTTAATTTTTTTCCGGTTTCCGACCATTGATATGCATGCTCAGCGTCTCCGCTCCCGTAATCAAGGCTGAAAATAACAACATTCGATACCCTGTAGTAGTTTCCGATTTTGGCAATTGCTTCGTCAACAAGCAGCCTTGTATCATCGGAAGAAATAAAACTCCGGGAAATTTCCGATATTAATTCCTGCTGCCTCAGGCGCTCTTTAAGAAGCTCGCTTTGTTTTTTTACCTCTTCTGTCATATGTTTTATGTGGCGCAGATCGTATTGATAGCAAAGAGCCGCATACTTTCCCTTGTACATTGTGCGTATTGAAGTGATTTCGAAGGGAATTAATTCGCCTGTTGCAGTAAGAAAAGTCCACTCAAAAACATGATTTTCGCCGTTAAATGTCCGTTTTAAAATCTCGCCGGCTTTTTCTTTCGACCTGTCTCCGTTAGGCTGATACACCGGAGACAAATCCATAAAATGTTCTGTGTAATATTGTTTGCTTGTTTCCAGAAGATTTATAATTGTGTCGTTGCACTCGATTATCTGGAAATTTTCATCGAATATTGTGATGCCGATTGGCGCTGCATCAATAGCTGTACGGCTAAACTCGTAATTATTTATTTCATTTTCCATTTCTGGTAATTATCTCCCGGGAACAGAGCCGCTGGATGCTCTGATGTCCTGTAATATCCCATTGTGTTATTTGAATATCACAGAACGCTATTACATAATTATAACACGAAATGTAAATCATGTCACACAATGACCGCTGCATAATTTCAGTTTTTGGAACGGCTGAAAATCACTTGATTTTTTCCCCGTTCTTAAAGATACTGTACAATATGGATACAGGACAAATGATTTTTGTTTCAAGTCAGCTTGTTCTTGGAGCTGCGGCTGCATTTCTTGCTATTTTGCTCTGGCCTAAAATCAGGGATGCCGCATGGATGCTTGTTATTTTCGGCGTATTTATTGCATACATAGAAAATGTTTATTCCATGCTTAAAGATTTCGGCATTGCAGGCGAGGAAATATTAATTATTGGCTCCATTCCTCTGGTATCATTTATACTGCCGACTGTCCGGATGATTTTTTTTATAGCTGCATTTACAATTATGATTTACAGACTATCCCGGCAGCATTTATAAAAGTTAAGTTGATATAAGGAGAAGAAAAATGAAAGCGATGATTATTGGTCTTTTAATTATCGCCGCCGCAATTTTCGCTATTTTACCGGCGGATGTAATCGGCTTTGGGCTTGGCTGGGGAAATGATGTATTAACATTTCTGCGCGGCGGTATTCCTGTTGTAGCAATTCTTTCCGGTTTTATTGCTGTCTTTATCGGCGTTGCCGACATTAAAGATCGCGCCGAAGCCAGAAGAGAAGAAAAATCAGATTTATTAAATTAAGCAAAGGGTGCGGAAATTCTAAAAAACTGAAGTTTTATACAAGAAACACTGTTCCTTTCTGGGCGCCGGATGCAAGCGCTTCCACGCACCGGGGTCTTCCGCCGTGCGCAAGAATGGCTGCAATTCCGTAGGATAGCGCAAGCTCTGCAGCATCCAGCTTTGTTGTGATGCCGCCTGTGCCAAAGCTGTTTGTTTTTCCTATCATAATATTTTTACGCACTTCTTCAATGCTGCGCACTTCTTCGACCAGCGCCGCCTGCGGAAACTCTTTGGGATTTTTATCATACAGCCCGTCTATGTCGCTGAAAAGGATTAACAGGTCTGCGCTCCAAAGGATTGCGGAGCGGGCGGCCAGAGTGTCGTTGTCGCCGATTTTTATTTCTTCTACGGAGACTGTATCGTTTTCGTTGATAATGGGGATGACGCCTTCATCGACAAGAGTAAAAAGCGTGTTGCGCATATTCAAAGTTCTGTTGGGATCGTTAAAATCTTCGCGGGTTAAAGGTATCTGCGCAATGCGAAAACCGTACTGTTCAAATGCATTGCTCCAGGCGTCCATGAGTTCTACCTGCCCGACAGCGCACAGGGCCTGCCTGTAGTGAATGTCCTGTTTCCTTGCCCACTTGTCCATTTTTGAAAGCCCTGCTACCTGCGCGCCGGAAGAAACGATGACAATTTGCTTGCCTTTTTTTATTAATTCTACTGCCTGACCTGCAAATTCCGAAAGCAAAGCAGAGTTGATCCTTCCGTCATTTCCGGCAAGAGTGTTAGACCCGAATTTAAAAATGATTTTTCGCGCGTTTTCAATTAATTGTGAGATCATACCTGTATCCTGTTATTCACGTATTTGTCCGCAGCCTGTTACAAGATACTTTATTGTCGTAAGCGCCTCAAGCCCCATCGGCCCTCTTGCATGAAATTTCTGAGTGCTTATTCCAAGTTCCGCGCCAAAGCCGAACTGGCCGCCGTCTGTAAACCGCGTTGAAGCGTTTACATAAACACAGGCTGCGTCTATCCGGCTGCGGAAAATTTCCGCCGACCTTAAATCATATGTAAGAATGGCTTCTGAATGTTTTGTTCCGTACTTGTTGATATGGGTGATTGCATCGTCGCAGGAATCAACGGTTTTGACAGCAAGAATATTATCAAGGAACTCTGTCTCCCAGTCTTCCTCTGTTGCGTCTTTAACTGCAAGCCTGTCCGCAAGGCATGCTTTCGATGCTGCGTCGCACCGCAGTTCAGCCCGCCCTGCGATTTTTTCGGCCAGCTTTGGCATCAGCGCGGCAAGGGCTTCCCTGTGTACAAGCAGGGTTTCTACCGCATTGCACACACCGGGCTTTTGCAGTTTGGCGTTTAAAATTATTTCTATTGCTCTGTCAATATCTGTTTGCAGGAAAGAAGGTTCTACATAAATATGACAGTTGCCTTCGCCTGTTTCAATTACAGGAACGCGCGCATTCTCCACAACGCGGCGGATAAGTTCATGGCCTCCCCTTGGAAGGACAACATCAATATAACCGCGCGCCTTAAGTATTAAATCAACTTCGTCCCTGCTGCCGGATTCCGCCAGGGCTACAGCGTCTGCTGTTCCGCCGCCGTTTGCAAGTCCCGCCTTGATAGCCTTAACAAGCGCCCTGTTGGATTCAAGCGCCGAGGAAGAGCCGCGTAAAAGTATTGAGCAGCCGGCCTTGTACGCAAGGGCGGCGCAGTCCGCCGTAACATTGGGACGCGATTCATAAATGATTGCCGCAACGCCTACCGGTACTGTGACTTTTTCAACTTTTAAACCGTTGGGCAGAGCCCAGCCCGCCTGCACCTTGCCGATTGGATCTTCCTGCTTTATTACAATATCGATTCCTTCGATGATGCCGTCTATACGTTTGTCATTTAAAAACAGGCGGTCTACAAGACTTTCTTTCATGCCGCCAAGGCGTGCTTTTTCTGTATCACGCGCGTTTGCTTCAAGAATCTGCGCTCTGTTTTTATCAATTTCGGCGGCAGCAGCGGCAAGAGCCCTGTCTTTTGCCGCGCGGTTTTCATCAGCCAGGGTTTTCTGAGCCTGTTTAAGAGAAATGAAAATATTTTCTAAACTGTTTGACATATATTTACCTGTTGATTTTCTACTATATATTAATATCATTTATTGAACAAGGGCGCGCGGTTTTAAATATAATTGCACATATTATAATTCAGCTTGAGAGTTCTATCGTATAACCCCGGGCCTTAAAAGGGAGGCATTCAATGCGCCGCAGCGCATGCCTTCTTTAATTGCAGCAATAAAATCTTCTGTGTCCGCCGATGCCAGCCCTGCTGTGAATGCGTCTCCGCAGCCGGTGGTATTTACAGTTTTAAAAATTTCCGGCTCCGGATCAATTTCGCAGAAATTGTTTTTGGCTGCAGCAAGTATCTTCCGGCTGCCGTTTGTAAGGATGATGATGCACCTGTGTTTTTGCGTAAGCTCTGCCATGACAGACTTTATTAATTCTTTTGATTTTTCGCCCGGCAATATGTCATTATCTCTTATCAATTCCGGCGTAAAGGTAGAAGCAAACTCCAGCAGATTCGGCTTTACAATATCAGGCTCGTGTTTCAGGCTTTCTTTTAAATCATCGCCCTTTATATCCAGGATGATACGCAGCCCTTTTTCCTTTGCCTTTTGCACCATGCCCGGAATAATTTCACCGGAGAACCCTGCAGCTTTTGTGCCGGAAATAATCAAAGTTTTAAAACCAGGATTATTATCTGCAAGAAGCGCATCGAACTTTTTTAACAGACGCTCTTCAGTTCCGGCGGCGACAGGCTCGGATTCTTCAACAAGTTCCGTAACATTATTATCGTTTTCTGTGAGTGTTGTGTAACAAAAACGTATTTGGCTTTCGCTCTCTGTCCACTCAACAGAAAGCCCGTCCTGTTCACAGAGGCTTAAAAACAGGGGACGCAAGCAGCCGCCAAGCTGTGTAAGATGAACAGCTTTTTTTCCCAATTGAGTTAAAACGCGCGTAACATTAATTCCCTTGCCGCTTGCATCAAGGCGGTGTGCAATGGCGCGGTTAACAGCGCCCGGCGCTACCGATGCAAAACGCAAAGTTTTCTGAAGCGTTGGGTTAAGGCAGATTGTCAGGAAAGACATTGCTTTATTTTATTCTCTTGTAAGATTTAATCTCCTGCCTCAGCCTGGCTGCAAGTTCCGCTTTCGGCACACGAACCTGTTCCATGGAATCGCGGAAGCGCAGGGTAACAGTTCCGTCTTCCTTGGACTGGTAATCCACGGTGACACAGAAAGGAGTGCCCGCTTCGTCCTGTCTGCGGTAGCGCCTTCCTATTGCCCCCGATTGATCGTAATCCGTGGAATAATCGTCCTGAAGTTCTTTACGGATATCCTGCGCAAATTCTGCAAGGCCGTCTTTTTTCATCAGCGGGAGAATGGCAACTGTAACCGGCGCAAGAGCAGGATGGAAGCGAAGTACAGTCCGCATATCATCTTCATTACCCTTATCGGCAATCTGCTCTTCATCGTAGGCATCGCAGAGAATCATTAGCACATTACGGGTCAGACCTGCGGAAGTTTCTATTATATAGGGAATGTAGCGCTCATTATTGTCCTGATCGATGTACTGCATATCTTTACCGGAATACTGCGAGTGACGGCTAAGATCGTAATCGGTGCGGTTATGCACACCCTCAAGTTCACGCCAGCCCATCGGGAAGAGGTATTGAATATCGTAGGCGTCCTTTGCGTAGTGGGCAAGCTCATCCGGGCCGTGCTGATGCCAGCGAAGGTGATCCATTTTTACGCCCAGCTTTTGGTAATATGCCCAGCGTTGTTTGCGCCATTCGTTAAACCATTCATCGTCTGTGCCCGGTTTTACAAAGTATTGCATTTCCATCTGCTCAAATTCGCAGGTGCGGAAAATAAAGTTTTTGGTAACAATTTCGTTGCGGAAGGCCTTGCCAACCTGCGCAATGCCGAAGGGAATTTTCATCCTGCTGGATTGAATGATATTTTTATAATTTATGTAAATACCCTGAGCTGTTTCCGGGCGCAGATAGATTACGCTTGCAGTATCCTCTGCAGGGCCGATGTGAGACTTAAACATCAGATTAAATTTGCGGGTGTCTGTAAGTTCGCCGCCGCAGTCGGGGCATTTTTTTGCCGAAAGGTTTTCATCGGGGATCATGTCCGCACGGAAACGGGACTTGCATTTTTTACAATCGACAAGGGGGTCTGTGAAATTTTCAACATGGCCGGAAGCTTCCCATGTGCGGGGGTGCATAAGGATGGCGGCGTCAAGGCCCACAATATTATCGTGGAGCATGGTCATTTCCTTCCACCATTGCGTTTGTATCCGGTTTTTTAATTCGATGCCAAGCGGGCCGTAATCCCATGCGCCGCTCTGGCCTCCGTATATTTCCGATGACTGAAAAACAAAACCGCGCCGTTTTGCAAGCGACGTGATTTTCTCCATTGTGGCTTTGCCTGTGTACTGCTCGGCAGGACAATATTCATTAAATTCTGACATACGGCAATTGTACAGTAATGCGAAAATTAATTAAAGGCTTTGGAATCTGCACCAAAAAAAAACGCGGGAGGAAATCCCGCGCTCTTTTACTCTCTGTTGCCGTTTCCTACTCAATCTTGAATTTGGAAACTTCTCTAAGGAGAATGCCAATACCTTCACGGTTTTTGATGCTTATATCGTTAACTTGAGTTACCGCAACGTTGATCTGATCTGCGCCGGAAGCCATTTCGTTCATACCTGCAGTTATTTCCTGGGTAACTTTCTCCAGGTTTTTGCTTTCTCTGATAACTTCGCTTGCGCCGTCAAGCATTTCCTGGGAGCCGCCCTTTACTTCACCTGTAATCTCTCTTACTCTGGTGACGCCGTCAAGAAGCTGTTTGGAACCTTCACCCTGTTCTTCCATGGCGTTGCGGATATTCTCTTCCTGCTCCGCTACTATTTTAACGCTTGAATCAATTGCTTCGAACTTGTTTAATACGTTTTCGGTAGAGCGGGTTATCTTGTCAATGGATTCCTTGATCTTCTTGAGTACCGAACCAATGGTCTTGGATTGCTCGCTTGAGCTTTCCGCCAGCTTGCGGATTTCATCTGCAACAACGGCAAAGCCCTTGCCTGCTTCGCCGGCGTGAGCAGCTTCGATTGCAGCGTTCATCGAAAGAAGATTTGTCTGGCTTGCAATGTTTTCCATAACGGAGTTAATTTCCAGAAGGCCTTCTGATTCGCGGGCGATTTCCTGAATGTCCGAAGCGACTTCCTGCAGTCCGCTGCGGCCAACATCGGAAGCTTCCCTTAAATTCTTCACGTTGGTAGTGTTTTTCACCAATGTATCTGTAACGGAGGAAATATTCGCTACCATTTCTTCTATTGCGGCAGAAGCCTGTGATATGGTATTGCTCTGTTCTTCAACATGGTTATTCAGCTTATTAATATTATTGGTAACCTGTTCCATTGTCGCATTTGTTTCAGTAACGCTTGCGCTCTGGTTTATTACGCGCCCTTTTATGCTTTGAATGTTGGCGGTTATTTCGTTAACTGCGGCGGCGGTTTCGTTCATGTTGCTTGCAAGCTCGGTTCCTATGCCCGATAATTTGTCCGCTTCCTCTTTTATTTTTACAACAAGATTTCTTATTTTGGTTAGAGTCATATTAAAGTAATGCGCAAGATCGGCAATTTCATCATTTCCCTTTTCAGGAATTGTACGGGTCAAATCCCCCTCGCCCTGTGCGATATCCTGAAGAGTAAGGGCAACTGTAGATATTGGTTTTATTGTTCTGCTTAAAACAATAAATACAATTATCGTTACTGCTATTATAACTATTATTGCAAGAATAATCGTAAACCTTACTATTGCATTCACTTCTCTTAAAATATAACTTTCGGACGCAGCAATCATTATAGACCATGAAAGATCGGAATTGCCTATTACAAAACTATTCAGGTCTATCTCAAGAACTGTACCCAAAACCTGAGAGTAGGCGGATCCGGTAAAATCAGTTCCGCCGGCAATAGACTGACTTATTGACTGCAGCTGCTCACCGTAGAATGTATCAACTTCAGGCAGCAGCCTTCCAACACGTTCAGGGTATAAGTGCCCCAGAATAAATCCATTGTTCGAGTATATGATCATTAAGGTAATTTCTTCGTGGTCACCGATAGTCTCTACTACTGTGGGCTGTATCGCGTCTATGACCATGAGCATACCTATTCCCCCTACAACCTCATTTGTCCGGGGGTTGATAATAGGAACCATCAATCTGAATGCAAATGTTTCCTTTCCGGCAACTCTTACAGGAATGGGATTTTCCATACGGTCTTTTCTTGAATTGGGACCGTTAATATAAGCCATTGTGGAATCTATATCAGAAGAGGTGCTGAGTAATATATCTCCGGTTTCTCTTGAGTAAGACGCTGCGAATTGCCCGGAGTTGCTGGATCCGGGTCTGCCAATGTACTGTGCATCCATGCCGTCTACGGCATTTGGTTTCCAAACCGTATATATATTCGTAATTCCGGTGTTGGAGGATAATGTGCTTTGCAGCATGTTTTCATATTGATCACGCCGTAAATTAACGGGCATATCCTCATAATCTTCCATGATGTTTGCCAAAGTTCTGAGCATGCGCACATGCGCGTTCATGCGGCCTTCCCAGTAATTAATCTGATCATCTACGATGTAACTAAGGGCGCGTCTGCTTAAATCCAGACTGATGTTTGATGCTTCCCGCACCAGAATTATAGAGAGTCCTGTTACGACAAACACTAAAATTCCGATTACCAGTATGCTTAGTTTAAATTTTAATTTCATTACCCCACCTCTTTCACCTAATTTATAAAAAAAGGAATATATTCATATTTTTTGATTTAGATCATAAGTTAACTAAAAATATATTAAACCGCCTTTTGTATATATATTCAGAATAAGAGATAAAAAGCGTTATGTCAACTTAAAAAATGTTTAATTTTCTTAAAAACCGCTTGCCTGAAAGCTTATTTAGGATATTCAAGATTTTCCCTTCCGGCATTTCGTATAATCGAGGCATAACGCCGGCATTCCCATTTTGCCATATCGATGTTCTGCTCACGCCAATTGCCGCATTCAATTGCAGAGGCGCCGGGAATGGAGTCATTAAAGCCTTCTATCCAGTCATACATTTCCAGAAGCAGGGGAAGAATATCTTTAGACTGATAATCGCCTTCCAGAATAACATAAAAACCAGTTCTGCATCCCATCGGGCCAAAATAAACGGTTTTTCCGCTCCATTCAGCATTAGACCGCAGAAAAGTAGCGCATAAATGTTCTATTGTGTGCAATGCAGGCTGATCCATAACAGGCTCTTTGTTAGGCTCTTTAAACCTGAGATCGAAAGTTGTAAGAACCAGAGCGCCGAAAGCGTCTTTTCGTGAAACATAAACGCCGGGCTTTAATCTCAGATGATCAACCTGAAAACTCTCGATTTTTTCCATAAATTCGCCGCTCTCCTTTATTTCATCTGAATGAAACCATAGTGTATTATCGGCTGCTGCTGGACAAACATACTGAAAAATATTAAACTCTGTTTAATCTGACGGTGCGCTTGAGCCGTAATAAAATTCAAACCAATCAAGCTCTTGCCATGTGCAGGAAAGAGACAGGAGGACATTGTATGAGCGCTACTATACGGCTCAAGAGATTTGGAACAAAAAAGCGGCCATATTACCGTATTGTTGTTATGGACAAACAGGCTCCAAGGGACGGAAAAACCATAGAAGAACTTGGTTATTATCACCCAATCGAGGCTGAAGATAAGCAGATTGTATTTAACGAAGAAAAAGCCAAATCCTGGCTTGCAAAAGGCGCAATCGTTACTGATACTGTTCGCAGAATTTTCAATAAAAAGAACATAACTGTAAAATAATACAATTCACTAAATTTGGGTAATACACTATGGAAAAAGATCTAATAGAATACCTGGCAAAATCCCTTGTGGATGATCCTTCGCAGGTACAGGTTAATATAGTAGAAGGTGAAAAATCGACCATTCTGGAATTGCGCGTTGCAGACGGCGATATCGGTAAAGTGATTGGTAAACACGGACGCATTGCCAAGGCAATAAGAACCGTACTTCAGGCAGCAAGCGCCAGATCCGGAAAACATACGGTACTGGAAATACTGGATTAAACCAGCAGCAAGACATGACTGAGAAGTTCATTATAGGACTTGTTGGAGCTCCTTTCGGAATTAAAGGTTTTGTTAAGGTTCATCCCTGTTCCGGTGAAATAGCTCATCTTCTTAAACTAAATTCGGTAATTATCAGAAAAGACGGAGAAGAGCGTCTTCTTGAAATTAAGGAGAGTTCTCCTTCCCTGCCCGGGGTATTAATGCATTTTAAAGGCATAGACAGCCCCGAAGCTGCAAAGACCTTAAATGGAGCCGAACTTCTTGCAGGCAGGGAGCAGGCTGCTCCCCTTGGTGAGGGTGAGTACTATATCGAGGATTTGAAGGGTTTGCAGGTTTTCTCGGCAAGCGGCGATGTAATTGGCTGCATAACTGATATAATCGAAGGCGGCGGCGGCCAGCTTGCTGAAATAGAGCTGGACGGAAGCAAAAAACTGGTTCCTTTCAGGAAGGAATTTTTTACAGAGATATCCCCCGAAAAAGGCAAGGCAGTATTAAATCAACTTTGGATACTGGATTAAATGAAATATACCGTTTTAACCTTATTCCCTGAGATAACAGACGCTTTTTTTTCCAATTCAATCATGGCAAAAGCGATAAAACGGGGTATTATCGATTATCAGTCCGTTAATATCCGCGATTTTGCATCGGACAAGCACAAAACCTGTGATGATTCGCCCTATGGCGGAGGCCCGGGAATGTTAATGCTGCCGGAACCCCTGGGATTAGCGATAAAAGCTGCACTGGGAGAAGAGATTTTGGGGAAAAGAGTGATTTACTTGACACCTTCCGGCAGGCCTTTTACCCAGGAGCTTGCGCGGGAGCTGGCTGGTGAAAAGGAGCTAATTTTAATTTGCGGGCGTTATGAAGGTATTGATCAGCGGATAATCGATATGTATGCAGATGATGAGATTTCTGTTGGAGATTATGTGCTTTCTTCCGGCGAAGTTGCTGCACTGGCAATAATTGACGCCACTTACAGGCTTGTGGACAAGGTTATCTGCGCAGACTCCCTTGACGAAGAAAGTTTTTCCGGCGGACTTTTAGAGTATCCCCAGTTTACACGCCCGGAAGTTTTTGATACAATAAAGGTTCCTGAAGTGCTGTTGTCCGGACATCATGAGCAGATACGTATCTGGCGCCTTGAAAAAAGGATAGAAAAAACCTTGAAACAAAGGCCGGATTTGATACAGCGCGGCAAAGAGCTTGGGATTTTTAACAAGGAAATAACCGGTATTATAGACCGCTTAACCGATGGCCTTAAAGACCGTACGGATATTTAGAGGAGAAGAAAATGAACGAAATAAATGCAATTGAAGCCGAACAGATGAAAACAGAACTTGACCAGTTTAAGGTTGGAGATACGGTTAAGGTTCACTTTAAGATTGTTGAAGGTAAAAACGAGCGCATACAGATCTATGAGGGTCTTGTAATTGCCATGAAAAATTCCAAAGTTGGAAAAACTTTTACCGTAAGAAAAATCTCTTACGGCGTAGGCGTGGAAAGGGTTTTCCCGCTTCATTCGCCTCGTATCGTTAAGGTTGAAGTAGTACGTCCCGGAAAGGTTAGACGGGCGAAACTCTATTACATTCGTGAGAAAATCGGAAAAGGTGCCAAGATTAAAGAACTTATTATCAAGAAAGGTTCCAAAAACACCAAGGCTCCTGCTGCCGCAGCCGAACAGGAATAAACATTCTGGAAGCATTCGTATAGTTAAATATTCCTCCATATTATGCCGAATATGTAAAAGGGGCCTCTCTATTTACCCGCCTAAATATTTTCCTGCCGGCAGAGGCAATTGTATAACATCAAATTTGTTATTGGTTTTTATATTGTTAATTTATAAGGATGCGTGAATGAATTTAATTAGTACCAGTGACCTAAGACCGGGGCAGATTTTTTCCGCGCCTGTATACACGGAAGGGGACTATTTACTGGTAACTGAGATGAAACCTCTGCGCCAAAGAGACATAGACGTATTAGTTACCTGGGGCATTGATTATGTCAGAACCAAGGGGGCTATTATAGAAAGCAGTCCGCCCGAAGATGAAATAATAACAATAACAACTGCCGATGATGCTCTGAAAGCAATAGAAGCGGAATTGGCCAAAGAGATGGAAGCCAGTACCGTAAAAGCCGTAAGCCCCGGCAAAAGCAGTGAAACAGCAAGCGCGCCGGCAATGAAAGCAATTCCTAAATTCTCCATTAGCGATGTCAGGCATAATTCGGGTCCCTACCGCGCCTACAAAAATCTTATAGAAAAGCTGAACAAGGTATTCGTAAATTTAAAATCCGGAGCCGATGTTGAGATGCGCGCTGTAGATAATATCTGCGTCCAGTTGCTGCAGGATTTAAGAGATTACCCGGATAAATTTGTCGGCTTTATTCTTGGCGGAGAAGTCACCGGCAATGAGCTTGCAAAAAGTTCCGTTAACTCTGCAATTCTTTCGGCAATGATGGCTCAGGAACTAAAGCTGCCTCATCACAAGATTAATAATGTTATCCTTGGAGCTCTTCTTCATGATGTCGGCATGCTCAGATTATCCAAAGGCATTACTGAAAAAAAAGGCGGACTCTCCGATGCCGAGCTTGAACAGATAAAGAGCCATACCATGCACACTTCAAAAATCGTCACAAAGGAACTGTTTGGCCCGCACGAAGTAAATTTAATCGCCCTGCATCATCATGAAAGATGGGACGGCAAGGGCTATCCTGATAAATTGATGGGTAACGCCATCGACATAGGAGCCAGAATTGTTTCTGTCGCTGATGCGTTTGAAGCCATGGTAAGCAAGAAGTCATACCGTAATTCGATGGTTGGGTATCAGGCAATCAAAAACCTGCTTTCCGATAATGCGCGCCGTTTTGATCCTTCTGTAATAAGCGCATTTACAAAGATAATGGGTATTTACCCCATTGGATCGATTTTACGTTTGAATGACGGTTCGATCGCAAGAGTTGTCAATATACATACCAGCGCTCCATTACGGCCGGTAGTTCAGATGCTGGTGGATAACAAGGATAATGTTTTAAGCGCTACAAAAGTGACAATCATCAATCTCCTTGAAGACAAAACCTTATTTATAAAAGAAGCTATAGATCCGGCTGAGTACGACGCTGGGCAAGCCTAATCGCGGCAGGCAGGGCGAAGAAAGGGCAGCAGCAGCCCTTGAAGCAGCCGGTATGAAAATTATCGCAAGAAACTTCCGGTCAAAATACGGCGAAGTGGATATTATTTCCCTGGACGGTGAAACGGTTGTTTTCACAGAAGTTAAGGCATGGTCTTCATTCGGGTTTGAAAATCTTCAGTACGGACTTGATATAAAGAAACAGCAAAAGATTATTAAAACTGCTAAGTATTTCCTGTTAGAAAATCGAAAATATAATAATATGGCTATCCGGTTTGACGTTATATTCGTCAAAAATAATTCAATTACCCATCTTGCATCTGCCTTCATGGAGCGTGTATGATAAGAGAACTCTCAGCGAATCCAGATTCGCGGTTCGCAGGTGAAGTATCCGGCGCGGCAATTAGTATTAATATATCTAATCGCCTGCAGCTCCAAAGGCCGGACAGGCTGGAATCTCTGCGGCATCGTATAGATGATGAGGATTACCTCCATGCTGCAATTCAAAGGCTGGCTCTGGTACTTAGTAAAGAACTTATGGAAATAACAGAAGGTGGTTTAAATGAGCGGAAAAGGCGGAAATAACCGCAAGAATCGTCAAGGTCTGCAAAATAAAACACGTTTCTCCGGACGCAGGGAAGATACCCAAAAACATGCTAAAAAACACACAGCGGTAACAGGCGGTGAAAATCTTTTTTCCGAAGGAAAGTTTGAAAAGAACCGTTCAAGCCCTCACGACAGGCCTCAATGGACAGCTCCGGAACTGCCTGCAAGCAGCCCTATAACAACGCCTGATTGCTCCTGGTGCGGGAAACAGATAAATGATATTACAACAGCAATCTGCGATAAGGACACAGGCCGTCCTGTTCATTTTGATTGTGTTCTTGCCAGGATCTCTGAAATAGAAAATCTTGATACCAATGACAGTGTTTGTTACATTGGCGGAGGGCGTTTTGGAATTATTCATTATAATAATCCGCCGGACATGAGGGATTTTACTATTAAGAAAATCTATGAATGGGAAGTAAAAGATGTTAACAGCGAGTGGCGCAGGCCTATAAGTGAATATTTCTCGATTACCTGAGAGGCGGAATGGAAGAAATACCCATAGAAGCGCAGAGAGAAGACAATAATGATTTTCTTGCAAATCCTGAGGTAAAAAAGAACTATTCTTTGCTGCAGGATATCGGCGTGATTGAGCATATTAAATCCCTGAATCGTGATATACGCAATTATGAGACTCTGCTGACAAGAGGACTGGATATTTTTAACCGCACCACGATAGACGAAATTATGGACGCCACTGTCTATCAAATATATGATCAGTTTGTGCCTGTGTTTATTGCCTTTTTATGGAAGCCGGTTCAAACCAAAGAAGACATTACAATCAGGGCATATAAAAATTGCCAGCCTGTCGATATAAATCTTCATGTAGACAACATCACTCCGTTTGAAAAATTTTTCAGAAAATATCCATTGCCCATAAATTTTGAGCTGCTGGCTTTTCAGTTAAGCAATGATGAGGCTTTAAAGCCGTATCTGGATATAAAAACAGAAATCGCAGTTCCCATTCTTGGTCCCTTCGGATTGTACGGAATTATTCTGATTGGCAATAAAAACTTTGATGACGGATACAACCGCGATGAATTATATTTTCTTCAGCAGCTTATGTGCTTTGTTTCGCAGGCAATTAAAAATCTTCTGCATTACGAACATTCCCTGCGTGATGTAAAAACAGGACTTTACAATCATGGTTTTTTCCTTACAAGGCTTAACGAAGAAATATTAAGAACAAAGCGTATTAATTATTATTCATCGATTATCGTAATGGACGTTGACAGGTTTAAAAACTTTAACGATACCTACGGACATCTTGCCGGAGACAGGGTGCTGGAACATGTCGCCCAGGTTATAAAGAACGGAGTGCGCGAAATTGATATCCCCTCACGCTTCGGCGGCGAAGAATTCACGGTGCTTCTGCCGGATACAGATAAACATACTGTCTGGAATATTGCAGAACGCCTTAGGTTAAGTATCGCCGGAATGAAGGTGCCGTGGGATATTCCGCTGCCGCAGGTGACAATCAGCATGGGCATTTATACTTTTGACGGAAATGCAGCAGATATTAACAGCATTATCCGCCGCGCGGATGAGGCTCTTTATATTTCAAAAGAACGCGGGCGCAATCGCTGTACCCTGTGGAATCCGGGTGTTGTCGATCCGCATCCGGATCAAGGCTGCTCAATTGAAAAATTGCAGATATATACCCCTATAGTGGAGATGTTATGATTGGAATAATCGGCGCGATGGAAAAAGAACTAAGCCTTCTTTGCGAAACCATGGGAAAATATGAAACACATAAAAACGGCATGTTTGAATTTTTTACCGGCAGGATTGACGGCAAGGATGTTACAGCACTGCGCTGCGGTATAGGAAAAGTAAATGCCGCAGTCGGCTGTGCGCTGCTTATTCAGCAGTTCAAGCCTGACTGTGTTATTAATACAGGTTCTGCTGGCGGGATAAACCCGCAATTAAAAGTAGGTGATGCCATTATTTCATCCGGCCTTGTTTATCATGATGTTGATGTTACAGCTTTTAATTATGCTCCCGGCCAGCTTCCCGGTCAGCCGCAGATTTTTCCTGTAAATGAAGAGCTTGTAAAGCATGCTGAAAATGCAGTTGATGAGCTTAAGCGGGAAAAAATACTTCCGGCCGATTTTAACCACAGAAGAGGCATAATTGGCTCCGGAGACATATTTATGCATGAACCGGAGCGCATAAACAATGTCAGGAAGGTGTTCCCCGAAATTGATGCAGTTGAAATGGAAGGAGCGGCCATCGCTCATTGCTGCGCTCTTTTTTCCGTTCCCGTTCTTGTAATAAGAGCGCTCTCGGATGTTGCCGGAACCGAATCTCCTGTAAGTTTTAACGAGTTTCTGCCCATTGCTTCCAGGCACTCTTCACAAATAGTAATGAGAATTGTAAGGGAATTAAATTTCTAACCGCCTGCCTGAACAGACAAGCGGTCAGATAAAATATCAGGATTCTTTGAAAAGTTCTGCGATTTCTTTTTTATAAATTTCCAGGATTTTATGGCGTTTATAATCCATCTTCTGAGAAAGCTCCTGGCCTATCTCGAAAGGTTTGGAAACAAGGAATGAACGGGAGATCATTTCAAAGCCGCGGAAACCTGTTTTACGGTTTATACGTTCTGTAATTTCGGCCTGAATAAGCTCTTTTATTTCCGGTGTTTTAACAAGGCTTTCCATATCCATGTAAGCGATGTTATTTTCCTTGGCATAAACTTCAATGCTGTCAAAGCTGGGCACTATAAGCGCAGCAAGGTGTTTTTGATCCTGTCCCAGCACAACTGCATGATCAATAAAAGAAGAATCACGGATTTTATTTTCAATGGGAACAGGTTCAATGTTTTCACCGCCTAAGAGAACAATTGTGTCCTTGGCGCGGCCTGTAAGTTTTATTTCGCCCTTCCAGGTTTTAAGCCCAATGTCTCCTGTGTTAAACCAGCCGTCCTTGTCTATTACTTCGCTGGTTTTATCCGGTCTCTTGTAATAACCCTTCATTATCTGAGGGCCTCTTGCGTACAGGACGCCTTTTTGCCCGGGTTTTACAACCTTATCGGTTTCAAGATCGCGGATTTCAATTTCCATTTTTGGAAACTGCGGTCCGACTGTTTCAGGAACAGGATGTTTTGTATAACGTACGCCGAGTACGGGAGCAGTCTCTGTAAGGCCGTAACCTTCAAGTATTAAAACGCCTGCCGCCGCAAAGAATTTATCGACAGCTTCCGGCAGCGCCGCGCCGCCTGAGATTCCCGCTTTAAATTTTCCGCCGAGCATTTTCTTTATTTTTTTAAACACCAGTACATTGGCAAGTCCGCGAAGAGGGCTTAAAAGCAGGAAGGGGATGAATGAAACAAGCATGTCCAGGGGTACGCATCTGCGCTTGAATTGAGGTGTTAGGCCAAGCAGCATGTTTTTGAACATCTCATGCGTGGATGAAATTTTTACAAAGAGATTTAAAATCTTTACCTTGCCGCTTGCAGCGGCGTTCCGGTATACGCCGGCGCGCAATGCTTCCCATAAACGCGGAACGGCAGTCATCCATTGAGGACGTATCTTCTGGAAATCCGCAAGCATGATTTTTCCAATCGGTTTTGAGTAAGCCAGCGCATTAGCGTCATACTGCGTAATGTATTGAATTGCGCGTTCAAATGAATGCCACACAGGCAGAACTGTAAGCCAGATATCGCCGGGTTTGTGGTTTATAATCTGCATGGCATGTTTGGCCATGTTTAATATATTACTGTGCGTCAGCATTACACCCTTGGGTTCGCCTGTAGTTCCGGATGTAAAAATAACGGTGGCAACATCATCGCCCTGACCCTTTGCAATTTCATCTTCAATAGGTTTGGCGCCTTCTTTAGCTATAATGGTTTTACCTTTTTCCATTATGTCCAGATAACCCAGAACATTGATGCCGGACAGCTCATTTTTATATTTATCTTTATCAAAATCATTATCAATAATAATAAACATTTCAAGCTGGGGCATTTTATTCCGGAGCGGCAGAATTTTTGCCATCTGCGTTTCGTTTTCTAATACAACGGTTTTGCAGTCTCCGAATGAAAGGATGTATGCCAGCTCTTCCGCTATTGAATCACAGCCCCGCGGGACATCAGCTGCGCCTAAACAAAGGATGCTATAGTCAATAATTAGCCATTCTTTTCGATTATCCGAAATGAATCCGACATGATCCCCGCGTTTAATGCCTGCTTCTTTTAATCCTGCAGCACAGGCGAGGATCTCGTTGTACATCTGAGCAAAAGTAGTAGGTTGAAAAACTTCATCCTTATCCTTGCTGTACTGTGCAACGAAGTTTGGTTTGTCCCGGACATTCCTTTGAACGATCCTGGGTAGTGTTGTTACTTCCATTGGTCAATTATGACATAATAAAAAAAAATGTCAAGCATTAATACTTATAAATACATTAAAAAACCCCGTCTTTTAATGACGAGGTTTTCCAATATACTGGTGCAAGAGTGCCTAGCGGGCGTATTCTGTAATTCGCGTCTCACGGATCATTGTTACTTTGATGCGTCCCGGGTATCTTAGATCGCTTTCGATCTTCTTGGCAATTTCCTTTGCAAGTTCCCGCGTCTGATCATCGTTAACAACATCATTATTTACAAGGATGCGGAGTTCGCGGCCTGCCTGAATGGCAAATGACTTGTCAACGCCGTTAAAACCTGTAGCAATAGCTTCTAGGTTTTCAAGACGCTTCATGTAGTTGTCCAGGGTTTCCTTGCGTGCACCGGGACGCGCCGCGGAAATGGCATCGGCAATCTGCACGATGACAGCTTCTACGCAAGTTGGCTCAATGTCATTGTGGTGGCTGCCTATGGCGTTAATAATCCTTGCGTCTTCACCCATTTTGCGCGCCATATCCATGCCGATTTCCGCATGGTTAAGATCGGAATCGGATTCCACACCCTTGCCAATGTCGTGTAACAACGCTGCGCGCTTTGCAATGTCGCGGTTGCAGCCGACTTCGGCTGCCAGCATCCCGGCAATTACCGCCACTTCCCTTGAATGGTGAAGCACGTTCTGCCCGTAACTGGTACGGAAATAAAGCCTTCCAAGCGCGCGGACAGCATCCTGCTTGATATTATGGATGCCCATGTCGAACAGGACTTTTTCGCCTTCTTCAAAGATCTTCTGCGAAATGTCTTTGCTTATCTTTATGACAATTTCCTCAATGCGCGCCGGATGAATACGGCCGTCAAGAATGAGCCGTTCAAGCGCGATCTTCGCAATTTCCCGGCGAACCGGATCAAAGCAGGAAATGACAACCGCTTCGGGCGTGTCGTCTATGATGATATCTGCGCCTGTTAAGGTTTCCAGGGTGCGGATGTTACGGCCTTCCCGGCCGATTATTCGCCCCTTCATTTCATCATTGGGCAGCGTAACAGTTGTTACCGTTACATCGCCTGTCACTTCCGTTGACAATCTTTGAATCGTGGTTACAAGAATATCACGGGCTCTTTTTTCAGCCGCGAGATTTGCTTCCTGCTCGATCTTGTTAATAAGCGATTGAGCATCGTGTTTTGCCTCATTTTCCAAATCATGAATAATCAAAGCCTTGGCTTCTTCGGAACTTAATCCCGAAATCCGCTCCAGCTCCGCACGGTAACGCTGTTCTTCTTTGGACAGCGCTTCCTCGCGTATTTGAAATGTTTTTTCTTTTTCGACAAACAACTGCTCGGTCCGCTCAATTTGAGCGGTTTTTTTATCTATCGCTTCTTCTTTTTGTACTACACGGCGCTCATATCGCTGTAACTCACCCCTGCGTTCCCGGGTCTCCCTCTCTTGCTGGTTCCTTTCACGGATTACCTGTTCTTTTGCCTCAAGAAGAATCTCTTTCTTCTTTGCTTCCGCTTCTTTTATTGCATCATGTTTTATTCGTTCTGCAAATTGCTCCGATGCCGTAAGTTGAAATCTGGCATAAAGCCATCTAATTATCCAGCCTAAGGTTAACCCGGCAAGAGGGAGGACAATCCAGAGCATTACACTCATAGTTAAACCCCTTACCGAAGAAAATTCAAATTCTTTATAAGAATAGACTAAATTTGATGCATTGTCAAGGAAAAAGGTAAAAAAAGGTACAAATTTGTTTTATAAACCTGGGTTTTTCATTAATTTGATTGTGGAAAACCTGTGTATATAACCTGAATAATCCCGGATATGTATTAAATTCTATACAATCCGGCGCTGCGCAGAAAATTTTCAAATAACGGGTATAGCTAATTCCTTACTATACAACGAATTACATATTTTAAATATTGGAGTTATCAGCATTATTTACAGAAATACATGAGATTACCAATTTATTCACCTGTGGAAAACCAGTTAATAACCTGGAAGGAGCCGCATATGCCTATTTTTCAATTTATTCGCAGGTTTTAACATCCCCTTGCATATATTTGCAAGCCTTGCTATTCTTTGCTGTACGCAGGCATTTATTGCTTACCTGGCTATTGCAGTCAGGAAATATGAAGGAGTATCAGGAAATGAGCTTTGACAACACCCAAAACAGGGTTTTAATGATGCGCAACATCGGAATCAGCGCCCACATCGATTCGGGGAAAACCACCCTTTCAGAGCGTATTCTGTTTTATAGTAAAAAAATTCATGCTATTCACGAAGTCCGGGGCAAGGACGGCGTCGGTGCTACCATGGACCATATGGAGCTTGAAAGGGAACGCGGTATTACAATTCAGTCCGCTGCAACTCAGGTAACCTGGAAAGACCATACCGTTAATGTTATCGACACGCCGGGACACGTTGATTTTACCATAGAGGTTGAGCGTTCTCTTCGTGTTCTTGACGGAGCGATTCTTGTTCTTTGTGCAGTCGGAGGAGTGCAGTCGCAGTCCATCACTGTAGACCGTCAGCTTAAGCGTTATAATGTGCCGCGCATTGCGTTTGTAAACAAGTGCGATCGCACCGGCGCCAATCCTTTCAAGGTGCGGATGCAGTTGCGCGAAAAGCTTGGTCTGCCTGCGGTAATGATTCAAATCCCCATCGGGCTTGAAGATAAACTTGAAGGCGTTGTGGATTTGATCGCCATGAAGGCTGTCTACTTTGACGGGCCCCAGGGCGAGATTCTCCGCATCGCAGAAATCCCTGCGCACTTAAAAGCTGACGCAGACAAATACCGCGAAGAAATGCTGGATGAGCTGTCCATGTTATGCGACGATCTTGCCGAAAGTATTCTTGACGGAAAAGAAATCCCGCAGGAAATGATTCATACGGCAATCCGCAAGGGAACTCTCACCGAGAAATTTGTTCCTGTAATGATGGGTTCCGCTTATAAATTTAAGGGAATCCAGCCGCTGCTGGACGGAGTTATGAACTATCTTCCCAATCCGACAGAGGTAAAAAACTACGCGCTCGATCTTGACAACAACGAAGCAAAAATTGAGCTTGATGCAGGCGAGAAAAATAACACCGTTGCGCTTGGCTTTAAACTGGAAGACGGCCAGTATGGTCAGCTTACATATGTGCGCATCTATCAGGGTAAATTAAAAAAAGGCGATGAGCTTCAGAATACGCGGGCGCGCAAAAAGTTCAAAGTGGGGCGTTTGGTGCGCATGCATGCGGACAGCATGGAAGATATCAGCGAGGGTTCGCCGGGTGACATCGTTGCGCTTTTTGGAATTGACTGCGCGAGCGGCGATACATTCTGCGGCGGCGGCCTTAACTATGCCATGACATCGATGTTTGTTCCCGCTCCCGTCATTTCGTTAGCTGTCACTCCAAAAGACAAAAAAAGCGCAGACCAGATGGCGAAAGCGCTTAATCGTTTTACAAAAGAAGACCCTACTTTTCAGACTTATGTCGATCTGGAATCGAACCAGACCATCATAAAGGGAATGGGAGAGCTTCATCTTGAAGTTTATATTGAGCGCATGCGCCGCGAGTATAAATGCGAAGTTGATACGGGCGCGCCGCAGGTTGCCTATCGTGAAACAATTACGCAAAAGGCCGAGTTTAACTACACGCATAGAAAGCAGACAGGCGGCTCCGGTCAGTACGGGCGCGTTGCAGGTTATATGGAACCGTTTGCAGGCGGCGATTATGAGTTTACAGACATGATTAAGGGCGGAGCAATTCCCACCGAATATGTGCCAAGCTGCGATAAGGGTTTTAAAGAGGCAATTAAAAAGGGCAGCCTGATTGGCTTTCCAATTGTAAATATCCGCTGTGTGATAATTGACGGCCAAAGCCATCCTGTTGATTCATCGGACATTGCGTTCCAGCAGGCGGCAATCGGCGCTTTCCGCGAAGCATATAACAAGGCAAAGCCGTGCATACTTGAACCAATTATGAAAGTGACGGTGGAAGGCCCGACCGAGTTCCAGGGAAATGTTTTTGGTTCGATTAATCAAAGGCGCGGCATAATTTCTTCGTCTGTTGAGGACGGACAATTCTCCCGCGTTGAAGCGGAAGTTCCGTTAAGCGAAATGTTCGGTTATTCCACTGCTTTGCGCTCGCTCACCCAGGGCAAGGCGGAGTTTACAATGGAATTTGAAAAATACTCAAAAGTTCCCCAGAGCGTTTCCGAAGCATTAATTAAAGATGCCGAAGAAAAACGAAGAAAAGATCAGAGATAAGGAGATAAAAAATGTTATTGAATGAACTTATTCAACGCAGTCCCATTCGCATTTTTGAGCAATCCATAAACGGCGGACTTAAACCCGGTGAAATCGGAGTTATAGCTTCACCTAACGGAGTGGGAAAAACATCGGTGCTTGTGCAGCTTGCCCTGGATAAACTTCTTCAGGGAAAAAAGGTTATTCATGTCTCGTTCTTTCTGGGACAATACACCCAATACGTGCATTTGTGGTACGAGGATATTTTCAGCGAATTTATAAACAGAAAAAATCTTGAAAACGCTGCTGAAATAGAAAATGATCTTGTTAAAAACCGCGTACTTATGAGTTTTAATCAGGACGGAATCTCAATTGATCAGATTATCAAGAGCCTTAGGGCAATGATTATAGAAGGCGGTTTTAAGGCAGATTCCATTATAATTGACGGCTTTGATTTTTCACGTCTTGCCGCTGATAAGGTAAACAGCCTGAAGGAAAGCATCGCCGCTGTTAAAACATTTGCCATAGAGCTTGGCCTTAGAGTCTGGTACAGCTGTTCTGTAAACGAGAATGGCGCACCGGCATACGACAAGGAAAATATTCCTGTTGTGCTTGGCAGCTGCATTGAAAGCATCGATGTTGTGATTATTTTACAGCCAAAACAGGATCATGTTGAGCTTTCCATTTCCAAGGACAGGGATTCAATTATTTCCAAGTCGATGGCAATGAGGCTGGATCCGAAAACGCTTTTAATACTGGAAGCACAAGAGACAAAAAGTATTTAATTCACATTGATCTCTGGGCGAGAGTGCGCAAAGCCACACCGGCTCCGGGCGGCTGTGGCTGCAATTAACGCACGCTCTGGCGTGGCTGGCTACAACCTCACACCGAAGTCGCCGATGTGGCTTTGCGCACTCTCACCCAAAAAAGATTGTTAAGTTTTAAATAATTTAATAAAGCGGGATAACATTGAACAGCGGGATAACATTGAACTTGTTAAAATTCGCAAATAACATATAATCTAACTAAATTTATGTTTTTACTTTTAGTAATAATCTACCTGTCATTTATCAGCCTGGGGCTGCCGGATTCGCTGCTTGGTTCGGCATGGCCTTCGATGTATACAACGCTGAATGTTCCGCTGCATTATGCAGGAATAATTTCCATAATTATCACAGGCGGCTCTGTTATTTCCAGCATATCCAGCGAAAGAATAATTAAGCGTTTTGGAACCGGAATCGTTACAGCGGTAAGCGTTCTTTTGACAGCCGCCGCTCTCTTTGGTTTTTCTATTTCCGGTTCATTCATCGTCTTGTGCCTGTACTCAATTCCCCTGGGCCTGGGAGCCGGCTCTGTTGACGCTGCATTAAATAACTATGTGGCGCTGCACTACAAGGCAAGACACATGAGCTGGCTTCATTGTTTTTGGGGCATAGGAGCTTCCGCAGGTCCTGTAATAATGTCATTATATCTGCTGCATAAAAATTCATGGAACTCCGGTTACGGAGCAATAGGTTTAATACAGCTGTGCCTTGTCTTTGTTTTATTTATCTCGCTGCCCTTATGGAAAAAGAATACAAGCGCAGAAAACACTGAAAAAAATAATACCGTCAAACTTAATAAATTATTTTCTGTTATTGGAGTTAAAGAAGTTCTTGCGGTATTTTTTTGTTATTGCAGCATCGAAATGACAACCGGGTTATGGGGAGCAAGTTATCTTGTAACAGAAAAGGGAATCTCCCCTGAAATTGCCGCCCGGTGGATAGCGTTATACTACATCGGGATAACCGCAGGGCGTTTTATCTCGGGATTTTTAACCATGAAACTCGGCAACAGGCAAATGGTAAGGCTGGGACAGATTATTATTGGCTGCGGAATAATTGTTTTGATACTGCCGTTTGAAAATAATACTCTTTTACCCGGGCTCTTTATGATAGGCCTTGGATGCGCTCCAATATATCCAAGCCTGATACATGAGACGCCTCAAAACTTTGGCAGGGAATATTCGCAGGCAATAATGGGATTACAGGTAGGAAGCGCTTACATCGGAATAACAATAATGCCGCCGATTTTCGGACTGCTTGCTTCATATATCAGTTTTAATATCTTCCCTGTATTTTTAGGATGTTTATTAATCCTGAAATTAATATTAACTGAAACCTTAAACAGGAAAGTAAGTAATGGATAACAGCTGCGAAAAAGATGAATATCTGACAAAACAGCTTATCACCTGCATAGGCAATAAACGCGCATTGCTGGATTTTATCGGTGACGGCGTCAGAAGGGTGCAAAAAAAATTAAATAAAAACAAGTTAAAAATGTTTGATGTATTCAGCGGCTCCGGCGTTGTTGCAAGATACTTTAAACAGTATTCCGAACTGCTTATCACTAATGATCTGGAAAAATATTCCAGTGTAATAAATCAATGTTATCTGTCAAACGAAAGTGAAATAAATATGTCTTTATTGCGCGGGTATTATGAGGAACTTACCGGAAAATTAAGTCAGGGCTTAAAAAGCGGTATTATTTCCGGACTATACGCCCCCAGCGATGATAATAATATAAAACAGGATGAGCGGGTTTTTTATACAGCGCGTAATGCAATGTATATTGATACTGCAAGGCAGTTAATAGAAAAACTGCCGGAAAACGAGCGGAAATATTTTCTTGCGCCTCTGTTATCGGAAGCATCGGTACATTCAAATACATCGGGTGTATTCAAGGGTTTTTACAAAAATAAAGAAACAGGCGCAGGACAATTCGGCGGCAATAATCAGGATGCAATTACAAGGATTAAAGGTGATATTATTTTACCGTTTCCCGTTTTCAGTAATTTTAATTGTGAGACCGTCATTTTAAATAATAATTCAAATGATATTATTTCGGAGCTGCCCGAAGTAGATATTGCATATCTGGATCCTCCGTATAATCAGCATCCCTACGGCTCAAACTATTTTATGTTAAATCTGATACTGGAATACAAGTATCCGGAAAAGGCCAGCAGGGTATCCGGTATTCCGGAAAACTGGAACCGCTCTGTTTATAACAGGGAAAAACATGCGTTAAAGGCATTAACGCACCTTGCAGAAAATATTAAATCAAAATATATAATTATCTCTTTTAACTCTGACGGTTTTATTTCAACAGAGCAAATGAAAAACATGCTGGAAAAAATCGGCAGGCTTGAAGTACTGGAAATAAAATATAATGTTTTTAAAGGAAGCAGAAATCTAAATAACCGCAAAATACATAATAAAGAATACCTGTATTTGCTGGAAAAGTAGAATTTTCTATGGACTTATTACAATTCGGATATTATAATTTAAATGAATGAAAAATAGTCTGATTCTCCTTGTTATTATTGTAAATCTTATACTTTTATCATGTAATGAAAAGCCCTGGGTACCGGGAACGCCGCTGGAAAGGGAAAAAGTCAAAATTGGGGTAATTCATATAACAGATCCCTTTTCCGAAACTTCCGGTTATTCATATGCGCATCAAATGGGCATAGAGAAAATGAAGCATAATCTGGGGCTTAAAGACAGTCAGATTTTATATAGAGTTAATGTTGACGGGCAGGAGCCTATGTTTACCGAAGGCCGGATAATGGAGCTTATTGATCAGGGCGCAAATATCATTATGGCAACCAGCTGGGGATACATGGACGCTTGCGAGAAACTTGCACAAGCCTATCCATCGGTTGTTTTCGCTCATGCTTCCGGCAATAAATACAACGATGCCAATTTTACAAACTATTTTGGCAGGGTATATCAGGCGCGTTATCTTTCCGGCATTGTTGCGGGAGCTAAAACAGAAACAAATAAAATTGGTTTTGTAGCTGCCTGGGGAACAAGTAACAGCGAAGTGACAGGCGGTCTTAATGCATTTGCCATGGGAGTTGAAAAGGTAAATCCGCAGGCGGAAATCATTGTCAGGGTTACGCACAGCTGGTTTGATCCAATGGGTGAAGCGATGGCAGCCCGCGCGCTGATTGCCGCAGGCTGTGATGTAATTGCCCAGCATTGCGATTCCGCCGCACCCCAGATAGAAGCGCAGAGAGCGGGCGTATGGAGCATTGGTTACAACACCGATATGAGCGCCGATGCTCCCGATGCAGTTCTTACTTCCGTGCTTTGGCATTGGGGCGCATACTATACGCCTTTTGTACAAAGCATAATCGACGGCACATTTACACCCCAGCCGTGGTTCGGATCTATAAAAGACGGCATTATTGATCTTGCTCCGTTAAGTAAAAATATCAATCTGGAACCGGATGTATCAAGAATACTCGAAGAGGAAAGACAGCGTATTGAATCGGGCAGCTTTAATGTATTCAACGGAATTTTGCAAACAAATGACGGCAGGGCTATTGGCAGAGAAGGCGGGATTTTTTCCGATGATGAAATACGAAACAATATAAATTGGTATTACAGAAATATTACGGTAATCAGATAGACAATGAAACTATTACAGAGCCTGCCCGGAAGATTATTAAGACATAATTTACGCGAAGTAATCTTTGTATTTCTCGCCTTTGCCTTGATGGTAATAACAGCTTATTTTTCTGTTGGGTACATTCTCCGCGATCGTCTCTTGGACAGAGCGGAAGAAATGATCTCTGTTGCAGAGGCAAATGTCAGAGCCGGGCTCTCGGATTCAGAAACAATCCTGATGAATACTCATCATTTTGTTCAGGGCATGATAAATCAAAATGCATCAAAACAGGAAATACTCGATTACCTTACAACAACTACAAACTGGATGCGTCAGCGTGAGCATGGATTGTTTAGTTATTATGGAGTATACGGATACATTGACGGAGATTTTTATGACAGCATGGGGCTTAATCCCGGCGACGATTACATTCCTCAAACACGTCCGTGGTATCAGACTGCTATAAGAAGCGGAAATGCAATTGGTTATACTACACCCTACAGAGACTGGCGTACAGGCGACACAATTGTTTCTGCTGTAAAAAATATTTTTACATTGGACGGACAGTTAATTGGTATTCTGGCAATTGATGTGGAAATAAGCTGGCTTATTGAATATGTGGGTTCCCTTACGACAGCTTTAGACGGATACGGAATTCTTGTAAATCAGAATATGACGCTTATAGCTCACCCGGAAAATGAGAACATAGGTTTACAGCTTCAAAGTCTTGGCAGCTCATATGAAGAGATTGTCAGGATTTTACACAGGGATGGAGATGTAATTGCGCGCAGGATAGAGGATAAAAGCGGCAGCCCGTTTATTGTTTTCTTTACCCGGATATTTAACGGCTGGTATATCGGAATTGTAACGCCGTATCACCAGTTCTATATGGATTTATATATTTCTGCCGGGATACTGATATTTCTGGGACTAATTCTTTCCATTTTGCTTTGTTATATGCTATTGCGCATATCGGCCGCAAAGATACAGGCGGATGAAGACAACAAATATAAAACATCCTTTCTTGCAAGCATGAGCCATGAGATACGCACTCCAATGAATGCCATTACCGGCATGGCGGAAATATTACTGCGAAGCGATTTATCCGGCGAAGCCAGAAGTTACGCGCAAGATATAAAACAGGCCGGAAATAATCTTATTTCCATTATTAATGACATTCTGGATTTCTCTAAGATAGAAGCAGGCAGGCTTGAAATAATTCCTGTTAATTACAAATTTTCTTCCGTCATTGACGAAGTAATTAATATAATCCGGATGAGAATCGGTGAAAAGCAAATAGAACTGGTTTCAAACATTGACGAAAATATTCCGGACAGCCTTATAGGCGATGAGATCAGAGTCAGGCAGATAATTATCAATCTTCTTTCCAATGCAGTAAAGTACACAGAGCGCGGATACATAAATTTTTCCGTTACGCAAATTAAAAAAGAAGACGGTAAGATCTGGCTGAAGATAACGGTAAAAGATACCGGAGTTGGAATAAAACCGGAGGATCAGGCAAAACTATTTGGTGATTATGTCCAGGTAGATATAAGAAAAAATGTTGGAATCGAAGGGACCGGGCTTGGCCTTGCAATTACAAAGCGTCTGTGCCTTGCGATGGACGGAGACATCAGTGTAGAAAGCGAATACGGCAAGGGAAGCGTATTTACAGTTATTATTCCCCAGCTTGCCGAGACTGATGCATTAGTCATAGAGCAGGCAGCTGCTGTAAAGCAGACAAAAGCGGTAAAACCTCCGGTGAAAGCAGGCGCCAGTCCGGCAGTTTCAGCTAACGATACGCGGAAGAAAATAAATCAGCCTAAAGTGCACAGAATAAATAAAAGACACGGTTTTAGAAAGCAAACATTGTTCGGTCAGCTGTTTTTTTCATTTATATTAATTAATGTGCTTATTATCGCTTCTGTAATGACAAGTTTTACTTTTGTTTATTCAAAGAGCTATGAAACTCAGGTGGCGGAAGAGAATAACCAAAAAGGTGAATATGTATCATTGTCGTTATACTCGTTTCTGCATCTTGCGTATAAACTTGTGGAAGAGCTTTCATACAACACGGATGTTCTTTCAATGGACACGGAAAAACAAACCCGCATTTTCATAGAAACGGCGGAAAGAAACGACTTTTTTGAACTGCTTTACGCTCAGGGCATGGACGGAATGCAGACAGGCCGTTCATGGGGCGGGCTTGCGAACCGCGGAGACCGCTGGTGGTTCATTCACATGGCACAGACGAAAAAACCTTATATCACAGAAACATATATATCGGTTGGAACCGATATGGCATGTACTTCGATTTATTTTCCCATGTGGAGTCCTGACAATCCGGATGAGATGATCGGCATCATGGCGGCTGACATCAAACTTTCATCGATTCATGATTTAATATTAAAAAACAGCGATGAATATTTATATTCATTTATCATAGACCGCCTTGGCGTAGTTGTGGCGCATCCTGATCAAAGATTTGTGGATGAGCTCTATAATTATTCTACTTTCACAAAAACTGTTCTCTTAAGAGACGCAGAAGGAAACCCCATAAAGGATTCTGCCGGCTATGATACAGAAGAGGTTCCTTTTCAAATTTCTGATGCGTACAAGACGCCTATTCAAAGCATGATGAGGGGGAACAGAGGCTGGACAAAATTCAAGGAAGACGGCAAACTTCTTTATTTAAATTATCTTCCTGTAGAACTGGATGGTAATTCCGACCCATGGTATGTTGTTACAATCAGGGACGGGGATCATGCCATGCAGACAAGAAACACAGTCATCCTCCTGATTCTTGCAAGCGCGCTTGTTATAAGCCTTGCAACTCTTTTAATTATTTATTTTGTATCAAGAAGAATCAGTTCTCCCATTAAAAATGTTTATTCAATTCTTCAAAAAATAAAAGACGGAGATTTAACAAGCGTCATAACTGTCAGCACACAGGATGAAATCGGAGAGATGATGGGAATGCTGGATCAAACCCAGGAAGGCATTAAAAAACTTATAAACAATATAGAAAAAGAAGCGCAGGCCAGATTACGCGCTGATGAAGAAAGCAGAGCCAAGACATCGTTTCTTGCAAAAATGAGCCACGAAATACGTACGCCGATTAACACTGTTACGGGAATGACAGAGCTGCTGTTACGCGAAGAACTCTCGAATGAAACGCGCAGTTTAGTTCAGGATATAAAAAAAGCAGGCAGTAATTTAGTTTCTATTATAAACAACATTCTTGATTTTTCAAAAATAGAATCGGGAAATCTGGAAATTATGTCTGTAGAATATGAGCTTTCATCCCTTGTAAGCGATACAGGTAATATTATCCGGAATAAATTAATGGAGAAATCCGTTCAGTTTAATATTGATATTAAAGATGATGTTCCGAATAAACTGATCGGCGATAAAACAAGGCTGCGGCAGATACTGTTGAATCTTCTTTCCAACGCTTTAAAATATACAGAAAAGGGATGTATCGGCCTGTCTATTACAGCGGAAAAAATCAATATAAAAAGAGTTTGGTTAAAAATAGCCGTAAGCGATACCGGCATAGGTATTAAGCAGGAGGATCAAGCAATACTTTTTGATGAATTTGCAAGAGTTGATGTAGACAAGAATCAAAGTATAGAAGGAACGGGCCTGGGGCTTGCAATAACAAAACGCCTTTGTCATTCAATGGACGGAGAAATTAAAGTTGAAAGCGAATACGGGGCAGGCAGTACTTTTACTGTAATAATACCGCAGGATATAAACACCGGCGAAATTACAGATAACACTATCTATAAAAAAGAAACTGCTCATCTGCATGCAAGAATACTTGTAGTGGATGATATCCCGACAAACCTGAAAGTTGCCGAAGGTTTACTGCGGCCGTATAAGGCAAAGATTGATACCTGCCAAAGCGGCGAAAGGGCAATTGAGCTTGTAAAACAAAATAAATATGATCTTGTTTTTATGGATCACCTGATGCCTTTAATGGACGGCATTGAAACAACTGTGCGTATTCGCGCCTGGGAAAAAGAGCAGGTTAAGAACGGTTTGCAGGCAAAACGGCTTCCGGTAATAATGTTAACTGCAAATGCCGTTGTAGGCATGCGTGAAATGTTCCTGGAAAAAGGTTTGGATGATTTTCTTGCAAAACCTATTGATATTTCCAAACTTGATGAAATTATGGAAAGATGGCTTTCAAGTACGGAAAAAGAGCAGCTAACAAAAAGCGAAAAAACCGCTGGCGATGAACAAATCCCTGTTATTCCCGGCGTTGATGTTATACAGGGCATTAAAAATACCGGCGGCACATTGGAATATTATTTTAAAGTGCTGTCTGTGTTTAGCAGGGATTTAATTGAAAAATTGCAGTTTTTAAAAACACAGCCTGATAAGCCTGATAAATCATCTTTGCAGGTATTAAAATCAAATGTTCATGCTCTAAAAAGCGCTCTTGCAACCCTGGGAGCCAAAGAAAATTCTGCAGAGGCCGCCGCGCTTGAAGCCGCCTGTAATAAAGAAGACATAAATTATATAAATGAAAATCTGCCGGCTTTTACAGAGCAATTATCAGAATTAAAGATCGATATTGATAATACCCTGGAATCCTTCGCCGGCGCGAATGAAAACGATTTCAGTTCTGCTGCATTCGGCAAATACCTTTCGTTGTTTTTGGATCTTGCCGAAGCGTTAAAATCCAAAGATGCGCTTAAAATTGAAAGTGTTGTAGAAGAAATTAGCCGAAAACCGCTGGATTCCGGCACAAAACAGGTAATGGAGCAAATATCCGGCGAAATATTGATGACAGAATACAATAAGGCTTTACAAATACTGAATAAAATGATAATCATATCATAAACGGCGGGAGAAAATGGAAAACGAAAAAAAGGAAAACGAAAAAAAACTGGTTTTTTTAGTTGATGATAATCCTGCGACCTTGCAAAGCGGGAAAAATGTTTTGTCCATGAATTTTCGTGTCGCTACAGCTCCCTCCGCTGTAAAACTTTTTGAATTACTGCAGACAAATACTCCGGAAATTATTGTTCTTGATATTGATATGCCGGAACTGAACGGTTATGAAGTTATCAAGGTTTTAAAATTCAGGCAGGATACAAAAGATATACCTGTAATCTTCCTAACCGGAAAAACAGAAGCGGATGATGAACTTATGGGACTTAATCTTGGTGCGGTTGATTATATAACAAAACCATTCCAGCCTATGCTTTTATTAAAGCGGGTAGAGATGCATTTGCTGGTTGAAACGCAAAAGAGAAAACTGGAAAAACAATCCGCAGAACTTTTAAATTACAGCAATAATCTGCAAAAAATGGTGTGGGAAAAAATTCAGAACGTTTTGGAATTGCAGGATACACTATTTAAAACCATGAAAGAGCTGTCTGAATGCCGCAATGATATTACAGAAGGACAGATTGACCGTGTACAAGAGCGTATAAAAACCCTTTTGGAAGAAATGGAAAAAAGTAAAGTCTACTGCGAAGAAAAAAAACAATAATAAAGTTATCAGGAAATTTCTGTTTACGAACAGCTTCTATAAAAAAATACTGGAGGACAATATGTTACAGGTTAAATTCCACAGACGATTATCTGTTTCTATTATTGCGATTGTCATTGCAGGCTTGTTTTTTTCTTCCTGCACAGAGCTGCCTCCCGGCCCCGGGTATGAGGGTGAGGTACGCGATTATGTTATAACACCCGGCCATGATACTCTTCAGCCGTTTAACGATATAACGGCGGTTGAATTAACGTCTCAGATAAAGGTAGGCTGGAATTTGGGCAACACGTTTGACGCCCACGGTAACAGCGCTGTAGGATTTAACTGGCTGGGCGGCGGAGTTTATGCCAACACCACGGTTCCCGAAATGGAAGCGGCATGGGTTGGCCGTGTAACCACAAAGGCAAACATCGATACAATTAAGAATGCCGGTTTTAATGCGATAAGAATACCTGTGACATGGTACAAGGCCGTAAACAAAGATTTTATAATCCGCGAAGACTGGTTAAAAAGAGTTACGGAAGTTGTAAACTGGGCTGAAGCGAACGATATGTATATATTCATTAATTCGCATCACGATGAAGAAATTTTTAAATATACCGATGGCAATGTTAATATCTCATTGGCAAGGTTTGGCAGGTTATGGGAGCAGATTGCAGTTCAATTTCAGAATTACAACGAAAAGCTTATTTTTGAAGCGTTAAACGAGCCAAGAACAATAGGAGCTGCTCACCAATGGACCGGCGGCAATAATGAAGAACGCGCGAATCTTAACAAGCACTACCAGCTCTTTGTCGATACTGTAAGGGCAAGCGGCGGCAATAATGACAAAAGAATATTAATGGTAAATACCTATGCCGCCTCGGCGGAACAAGTGGCCATAAACGGATTAACAGTGCCTGCAGACATTGCACCTAACAAGATTATTGTTTCCATACATTCATACGCTCCGTTTTTATATGCGCATGAAGTCCCCGGCGATCCTACATGGGAACCCAGAGCCTCAGACATTACAACAGTAATGATACGGGCCTACAATGCCTTTGTGAGTAAGGGCATTCCTGTTATAATGGGCGAGTTCGGCTCGCGCAGGGAGAAAGACGGACCTATAAGAGATGCATGGGCCGAGTTTTATGTAAGCTCTGCAAGAGAATATGGTATTCCATGTATTTTATGGGACGACCACGGCTGGTTCAGACTGCTGGAAAGAAGCACCAATACATTTAACTCCGATTCATATCTTGCCGCTCTTATGCGCGGAGCAGGAATAGAATAACCGGCTGCTGTTAGAAAATACCTTCTTTAATTCTTGAAATCTCATCCCTGACTGCAGCGGCCTGTTCAAATTCAAGATTTTTGGCATATTCAACCATTTCGCTTTCAAGCGCTTTTATAAGCTGTTTACGCTGGGCAGGTATCAGCGCATTAAATGATTTTTTCAGCACTTCGATTGTTGTTCCCGCCGCTTCGTCCGCTTCCTCGATATGGCGTGTTAATATTTCTGCGATTGCTTTTTTGACTGTTTCAGGGGTGATGCCGTGTTTTTTGTTATACGCAATCTGCGCTTCACGCCTGCGGTTGGTTTCTGCGATTGCCTTTTCCATCGCATCGCTCATTCTGTCGGCGTACATGATGACTTTTCCTGCGGCGTTACGTGCAGCGCGTCCTATTATCTGTACAAGACTTGTAAGCGAGCGTAAAAACCCGATTTTATCCGCGTCAAGAATGGCTATAAACGAAACTTCGGGCAAATCAATACCTTCACGCAGCAGGTTTATTCCCACAAGGATGTCAAAGCTGCCCTGACGAAGCTGCGTGAGAATTTCTACACGTTCAATTGTTTCGATTTCACTGTGAATATAGCGTACCTTTAAACCAAGTCCGGACAGATAGTCAGTAAGATCCTCCGCCATTTTTTTTGTCAGGGTAAGAATAAGCGAACGCTCTCCTGCCCTGATACGTTTTTGCACTTCGCTGTAAATGTCTTCCATTTGGCCTTCGCTTGGACGCACTTCAATTTCAGGATCAAGAAGTCCGGTTGGCCGTATCAATTGCTGTACAATCTGCGCCGATTGTTCAATTTCCGTTTTACCCGGTGTGGCCGAAACAAAAACAGTTTTATCAAGCCTTTCGGTGAATTCATCATAACGAAGAGGCCTGTTATCAAGTGCGCAGGGCAGGCGGAAACCATAATCAACAAGGCTCTGTTTGCGGCTTCTGTCTCCCGCGTACATTGCACCAAGCTGCGGCAGGGTTACGTGACTTTCATCAATAAATGTCAGGTGCTCTTTTGGAAGATAATCGACCAGTGTGTCGGGAGAATCGCCGGGTTTGCGTCCTGCCAAAATAGCGGAGTAATTTTCTATGCCGGGGCAATAACCCATTTCAGTCAGCATTTCAATATCATATTCAACGCGGGTTTTAAGGCGTTCGGCTTCAATTATTTTGCCCTTATTTTTAAAATACTCAAGGCGGTCTTTTAATTCCAGCCTGATTGTGTCCATCGAGTTCTGCACCATATCGCCGGGCATTACAAATTGCTTGGCAGGATAGATAAGCGCGCGGTCGAGCTCTTCAAGCATTTCACCTGACACAGGATTGAAACGGCGGATGCGCTCAACGCGATCCCAGTCAAGATCCACGCGGTAGGCTTCTTCCATGTAAGCAGGATAAATCTCCAGCGTATCGCCGCGCCTGCGGAAACGGCCGCGTTCAAGAACAGCGTCGTTGCGTTCATATTGTAATTCAACAAAGCGGCGGATTAGCGAATCTACATCGACAATTTCACCCTTTGAAAAAGTGGCTGTCATTTTTCTGTAAACATCGGGTGTTACCATGCCGTAGATACAGGAGACTGTGGCAACGATGATAACGTCTTCGCGTTCCATCATGCTTCTTGCCGCAGAGAGACGCATGCGTTCAATCTCGGCATTTACAGATGAATCTTTTTCGATATAAAGATCACGGCTTGCAACATACGCTTCAGGCTGATAATAGTCATAGTAAGAAACAAAATATTCAACTGCGTTATCCGGGAAGAACCCCTTGAACTCACGGTAGAGCTGCGCGGCAAGCGTTTTGTTATGGCTTACAATCAGCGTAGGCATTTGCACAGCCTCGATAATTTTTGCCATGGTAAAAGTTTTGCCGGAACCTGTGACGCCCTGCAGTGTTTGATATTTGCTGCCGGCCTTTATGCCGTTTGCAAGCGCGGAAATTGCTTCATTCTGATCACCTGCCGGACCAAACGGGGACACTACTTCGAATCGGCGCATAAAAAAATTCCTGTGACTGTTTACGCCGGTATAATGGCGTAAATTAAATTTACAAACTGTTACTACTTAATCACAGTATAGTAGTTTTGTCAAGGCGATTTTGATAAGCTTCAGTGTCCTGTAAATGGAGGTGGAAATGTCAGATCAAATTAATAAATCGTGTAAATGTCCGTATACCTGCAGCCGTCACGGTGATTGCAAAGCATGTCAGGAATATCATTCTAAGAGCGGTTCAAAAACAAATTGCGGCGCGCAGGGAAGCGCATGTAAATGTCCGAATATGAAAAAACAATAGAGTTGTCCGAAAACATCAGTTTACAAACAACTCTATAAATTACCGCGCAATTATTCTGCGCCCCAGTTGGTAATGCCATCCTGAAGAATCTGCCGCGCCATCTCAATTGTAATGTCGTATAACGCAGAGTCCCTGTCCACAGTAGTTTCAAGCGCGCGCGCAACCTGTACATCAAGCTGGGATTTAGGAATTGTATAAAGCACATAGGCTGTGTATTCGTCAGTGTAAGCATCCTTCTTGTCAGGATCGTAGCGGCGGCGCAGGCTCCACCAGTCCGATTCACGCTGGGCACCTGAATAGCTGACATTAATAACAGTGTTAATAATATTGTCTATTTCCTGCTGATATGTGCCCGCAGAAGGAGTTGTGCCGGCAAGGCCGCTTGTCTGCGCCAAGCCCTGTACTTTTGCATTGTAATTTGTTGAAATGGTCGTGCGCAGCATTGCGCCGATACGCTGCTGTGCGTTGAAATGATCCGCCCATGCCAGCACAAACTGTTTGTTTACTCCGGTTTCTTCGCCGACTATGCAGTACTTGTCCCTGTATTCGGACTGCGACTGTAATCTGTTAATTCCGTGCTCGACATAAGTGGATATCCATCTTGGAGCGGAAATACGCATTCCCGTTCCCTTGTTTTCAAGTTCGACGACTTTTGCCTTTGGCCCCGATGCACAGGCAAAAAACGCTATCATTGTAATAACAAAGAGCGCCGTTAATGTTAATTTTGCATTTTTCATTTTTTACTCCCCGTAAATTATTTTTGTCTTTATATTTTTCTGCATGACATCACCGTGACAATATCATGTGCAGTCTTTCACCTAACTCAACTGCTTCTTCCGGCGTGGGCGTGGAAGTCTGTATAAAAAGGCCCTTATGCCCGAAGAAATCAACAAGCTTTCTGGAATATTCCGCCAAATCAGTAACGCTTGACAAGCCGTCATCCAAATGATCCCAATAAAAATGACGCAGCGCCAAAACAGTTTTACCGGATACTGCATCGCGGACTTTTTCCCAGTTCTGCACCTGCGGAATGGTAAAATCAAGGCCGCGCAGCCCGGGAATTTCCATCATTGCCTCTGCGACATTGGATACATCTCCGCAGGAATGAACCACAATACCTCCAAATTCTTTTGAAATCATTGAATTGTATTTTACGCCGAACTCGCGGTAAAGATTGGGGGAGAGGAGCGCAGCCGTATCGTCGCTTACGCGAATGCCAGTCTCCTTCGGCACATACCAGAATTCATGGCTTACCCCATACAGATTTGTTATGCGCTTTAACATTTCACGGATATAACCGATTGTCGCTTCGGTAATTTTTTCCATAAGCGCGTGAACTTCATCAGGATAAACCAAGGTGGCTTCTATAAATGAAGTGTACTCCCATATAAGAGAAGCTGTTACAAGCGGGGATGGAACATTTATAACCCTTAACGGAATTTTGGATTTTTTCTGCAGCGCTTCGACATGTTTCCACGCCTGCTCAAAATAAGGATTATTAACCGGATCAGGAACCTTTAATTTAAAAACATCATCAACATTTTCCTCGCGGATAATGCAGTCAACCCAGGGGTCGGCTTCGTCGTTGGGCCTGCACTCGCAGCCAAATGCGCCTGCAATTATATTGATTCCCTGGTTTGGCTTAATGTTAGGAAAACCATAATCGTATACGCCTTCCCTTTTTCTGGAATGTTCCTCCGCCCATTCAATCTCTGCGTCCGGATTATTATAAAATTTCTTTGTAGCCATATGCATTGGTCCTACTTCTATAACAAACGGCACTTCAGAAAGTTCACCCAATTTCCAGTTTTCTTCGATTAATTTTTTCTTTGTTTCTATATCAAGAATTTCCGCCATTATTTTCTCCTGTTAGAGGCATTATATCATTTATATTGATAATTGTCAGTTTTTAGGCTCTGCAAGCCGGTCTGCTTTTTGAATTATTTCTTTAAAACGTTTCCCTTCACTTTGCGATAAGCCGGCCCGGGAAATGACATCCTGCAAAAACCGGACAGGCTCTTCTCTTTTTGGATAGGACAGCGAGCCGACGAGTGATTGAATTTCCGCCTGATTCATGGCAGTCCAGTTTCCTTTAACAGGAAGCTGCTGCTCCATAACCAGAAAAAGTTCATAGGCATAGAGCAGGACAGCATGAGAAAGATTGAGGGAGGGATGCGCCTCCGAAACCGGTATATGAGATGCAAAATTGCACAGTTGCAGTTCGGCGTCTTCAAGGCCGGTACGTTCGTTGCCGAAAACAACAGCCGCAGGAGCCGGACGCTCTGAAAGCCATAATGCAAGTTCGCGCGGAGTCATAGAAATGCTTTTTCGGTTTTGTCCCCGGCGGCGGGTTGTGCCCACAACAATGGAGCAATCGGCAGTTGCATCTGCAAGGTTATTGTAAATTCGGGCGTTTTCCCATACATCCCAGGCGTTGACCGCCATTGTAAAAACTTTTTCCAGAACAAGAGGTTGAGGGCCGGCCAGCCTGAGTTCCGACAGTCCCATATTTTTCATAGCTCTGCAGACCGCGCCTGCATTGCCGCCTTCCGATACTCTGCTAAGAATAATCTTGATATCATGTAAAAACATGTATAATTATATCAATTGTTGGTTACCTACGCTACTTGTACTGTAGGTTTTAAACTAATATACACTACATGTAGCGTAGGCGCCTAGCGCTAAAACACCGGGCGAGTTGACATAAATTTCAAAAAATTGTATGATCAGAATGAGGTGTTCTCTTTGCATTCTGCGGAGGAACGATTTTAAAAGGAAGTGACATGGCTAACAATGATATTGTCCCTGGGTTTGATGACGAGAAGGACGACAGTCTCAAAATCAGACTCGACAAAGTCGATGACGCACCCAGATGTCTCATGTTGACCTTAACTGGGTACATCGATACTTATAATTCTAATTTTTTCCAGAAGCGTGTCCAAAAAGCCATTGAAGGCGGGTTTGTCAGATTGATTTTTCAATGCGGCAGCTTAAATTATGTTTCATCTACAGGTATAGGTTCATTTACAACATTTCTGAAAGCGGTTAAGCCGCAGGGCGGCGATCTTGTCTTGCTGGATATCCAGCCGAAAGTTTACGAGGTTTTTCAGCTCCTCGGTTTTTCACAGTTCTTTAATATCAAGGACAGCCTTGATGATTCTATTCATTTTTTTAATACAGATCAGACACGCGATAAACCGTCTGTTTTCCCGAAAGTTGTATCCTGCCCGATTTGCTATAAAAAATTGAAAGCAGTTAAGGCCGGACGTTTTCGCTGTTCGGAATGTAAAAGTATTTTAGCTATTGACGAAGCCGGTCAGGTTTTATTGGGATAAGGATTGAATTATGGCAGAAAGTAAAATTGAGCAGTATCTTATCGATCTAATGCTTACTTATGAGCAGATCGATAATAATATCTGGCTGCTGGATGATGAGGATCGTTCTTTGCAGGGCGTTGCGGTTATGCAGGCCGAACCCATGGTTATTATCAGAGCCGAGATTATGGATGTTCCCGGAAAAAATATTCTGGAATTATACACAAAACTGCTTGAACTCAACGCATCGGATGTAATACACGGTGCTTACGCGATTGATAACGGCAAGATCGTATTAATCGATACCCTGCATTACGGCACGATGGATTATGAAGATTTCCGCGCAGTATTGGATTCATTCAGCCTCGCATTAACCGAACATTATCCGGTACTTTCCAAATACAGGGATAAATCGCCCTCTAAAAAAGCCGGAGGAGCATGACATGGGATTCTTTGCAAGATTAAAAACCCTTATCGCCGCAAATGCAAACGCATTAATCGGCAAAGCTGAAAAGCCGGAAAAAATGTTAAACCAGCTTATCATCGAAATGAACGAACAGTTAATCGAATCCAAGAAAGCGGTTGCCATGGCAATTGCGGACGAAAAAAAACTGGAACGTGAAAAAGATAATCAGATTGCGCAATCCAAAGATTGGGAACGAAAAGCGATGCTTGCAGTTACCGCCGGCAAGGATGATCTTGCCAAGGAAGCCCTTCTGCGCAAACAGGAATACGACAATGCATCCGCCGAGTATCAGAAACAATGGGAAGTCCAAAAAAATTCGGTTGATCACTTAAAAGAAAGTTTGAGGGAACTGCAGAATAAAATTGAAGAAGCCCAGCGCAAAAAGAACCTGCTTATCGCCCGCGCAAAACGCGCTGAAGCCCAGCAGAAAATTCAGTATACAATTTCCAGCGTATCAGGCAACCGCAGCGCTTTTGACGCCTTCGATCGCATGGCTGCAAAAGTGGATGAAATGGAAGCCATGGCGGATGCAAGCAAGGAACTGCATGATTTTACCAGCAACAACAACCTGGAAAAACGCTTTAAGGAACTGGAAAAATCCGACGCCAGCGCCGATGTGATGCTTTTGGAACTCAAAGAAAAAATGAAGGCATTACCCGAGAAATAATAAAACGCCGCCGATGGAGAAATCAAAAATATTTAAGATGAGTTTCTCCTGGAGGATATAATGGGTCATTCTCATAATCATGGACATAACCATTCGCACGATAGCGCCAGTAATATTGGAATTGCATTTTTTCTTAATTTGTCATTTACGGTAATTGAACTTGTTGGCGGAATATTAACAAATAGTATAGCAATTATTTCTGATGCTATTCATGATTTTGGGGATAGTTTGTCGCTTGGGCTGTCCTGGTATTTTCAAAAATTGTCAAAAAAGAAAGGAAATAAATTATATAGTTATGGATATAAACGTTTTTCATTACTGGGAGCAATAATAACCGCTGTTGTGCTTATTGTTGGAAGTATCTTTATTTTATTAGAGGCAATTCCTCGTATCTTTGAGCCGCAGGAAACAAATGCAATAGGCATGTTTATTTTATCAATCGTTGGTATAGCAGTAAATGGAGCGGCAGTTTTAAGAACCAGAAAAGGTAAAACAATAAATGAGAAAGTTGTTTCCCTGCATTTACTTGAAGATGTTTTAGGCTGGGGCGCGGTTTTAATTGGTTCAATTTTAATTTATTTTACAGGATTAACTATTTTTGATCCAATATTATCAATAATAATTTCTTTATTTGTATTGTATAATGTAATTAGAATATTCAGGCAAATACTTCCTATAATTTTACAGGGAACGCCTCGTGAATTAAAACAAGAGCACATTATTGAAGGAATAAAGCAAATTGAAAATATACTAAATATCCATGATCTGCATATTTGGTCATTAGACGAAGAGTATAATGTATTAACTATTCATGTAAAATTAGAAAAATCTGTATCGATGGAAGAATTAGCAGAGTTAAAAAATAAAATAAGGGCATTATTAAAAGAAGAAGGGATACAGCATATTACAATAGAGTTTGAAACACAAAATGAATCATGTGAATTTATTAATTGTATATAATGGTGTATGCCTGCCTGGCAATTTCCGGAACCTGGGGTGAGGAAGAAGTCGGCGTTAATCACATGTTATGTGACATAGCGGGCTAAGATGATCAAAAATGTTCATAATTATATTGAATAATATTTTATAATATTATATGAATAAAATATACGAATTTATAAATGTATTTAAAGATAAATTGCTGGAAAAATGTGAAAATATTGTTGGAATATATTTATTTGGCTCTTTAATATATGGCGGTTTTGATGAAAATAGCAGCGATATTGATTTAATTGTAATAACAAAAACATTATTGAATAAAATTGAAATTAAAAATATAGAAATTTTACATAAGGAAATTATTAAAATAAATAATTTATGGGGAAATAGGCTTGAAGTATCGTATACACCATTATTTATGTTCAATGAAAAAAGTATTCCAAATATACCCCGTCCTTATTATAATGGAAAATTTTATGAAAAAGCTGGTTATGGAAACGAATGGCTAATAAATAATTATTTGTTATTAAATTATGGGAAAACAATATATGGAAAAGATTTTAAGGAAATAATTAACTATAATATTAGTATAGAAGAAATAAAAAAATGTTGTATTAATGATTTTTACAAAGAATGGAATCCAAAAATTAATGATAATGACTGGTTGAAAAAAGGACAAAATCAAGCATATATTGTTTTAAATATTTGCAGAATTATCTATACATTATTAAATAACAAGATAGGTAATAAAACTGTATCTGCAAAATGGGTGAAAGAAAAATATGAAATATGGAAAAACTTAATAGAAGAAGCAGAAAAATGGAATTTCAATAAAATCATAAATAGACAAAATGACATAAAAGAATATATAAGTTATATGGAAAATATAATAAGAATGGAAATAGAATAATGGGTTCATTTTTTATAATCATCATTTAATTAATGGTATATTCAATTGAAACTGACAGGCTCGGCCACACTTAACGTAAGATTAATATTGAATCATTAAACATATCTAATAAGCGGCATTATCGCTTGAAACAATCCAAAATAAATTCCTGGGATTGTTTCCAAATTGATTTATCAGCACCCATACTTTTATTCTACATATCTTCCTATTCAAATATTTTATTGTTACTTATTTGTAAGAGCCGCCGTTTTTCTCCTGCTTCCCATTCTTCCTTTTGCTGTTCATTTTCTATTACCAGAGGGGGTACTGAAACGGGTTTTTCATTTTCATCAAGTGCAACCAGTACAACATATGCCTTGTTTATCATTTTGCGTTCACCAGTTAAATTTTCTGCGTATGTATCAACTTTCACCTCAATGGAGGTTTTTCCGACATAGGTTACGCTGCCAATCAAAACTACTGTATCGTTGATATATGCTGGCGCTTTGAAATGCAGATTGTCGATAGATACTGTGGTTACTTCCCGGCCAGAGTGCCGTCTTGCCACTACTGCGGCTACTATATCTATCCATTCAGCTAATCGGCCGCCGAATAAACGGCCTTTTCCGTTTATATCTACTGACATAACAATTTGAACTTGCTCGGTTTTTGATTGAGAAATATACTTTGGTTTTAATTCCGACAAAATAACAGACCTCACTTATTTGAATTATAGTATTTGCCAAATTCATTATCGACAGTTTTAATATGCTTAACAATCCAGCCAATTACGGAATTGTTCAGATGAAGCGTAAACTCCATTGAATGTCCATTTTCAATAAATTCATTTTTCAACTTTTGAAACTCGGCAAAATAAATCTGGTGCTGTTCCCTGTGTAAATCGTATTTTGGATAATCTGATTGTTTCTGCAAAGCTTCTTCATCGTTAAAATGTTTAACAATATAATCGCCCAACATATTTATTGTTTTTATCCCTTTACTGTTTTATAAGACCAGCTTATTATACCGCAAAAGTCATACAAATTTGAATAGTCCAATTCCGCTAAAATTGCAGCCGAAACGCACAATTAATATTGAATCATTATTGAATTCCATAAGATTATTTATTTTTTCGTAAATACATCACTTCATTATCAAGCCAAGATTCAATGTGACTGCTAATATTTAATATTGAGTCATCTAAAGGTATGCGAATCCCCTGACAGCCGCCCTGACAGCGCTCATTTCGCAGCTTTCTGTCACAGCCATATCCTCTTGCAATTATTTTCTGTAATGATAAAGGGAATTCTTTGATAACATCAGCATACATATCAGTTTTTTTAGCTCTTATAATCAAGCAGTAACCTTCTTTTAAGGATAAGGAAAATCCCCATACCCTTCGGGAGTATATATGTTGTGAGGATAAAGTTCGCCAGCTTTCTTTTATATGCGCAAAACTTCCTTCGGTCTTCGAGCTTAAGGAAGTTGATTTAAGTGCCGTTTGCGCATAAGCAAAATTAACATCCCTTGGATTTATTACACAAGTCATTCCCATAACTGTGTAACGCTGATGTAAATTTAAAGCGAACTTTTGAAGTTTTTTGGGTAAAGGATGTAAAAAATCTTTTAAAATATCAAGTATGTCTGTATCTTCTGCTTTCATTAACCTGTAATCGCATCGTAAAAAATAATTATCATTCCAATACCTTCTGCTCTTTCGCAATTCCATATCGGCAATCGACATGGCTTTTAACCCAATCAGCATGATGGGATTATTAGGATATGATACCTCTAACAATTGTAATTTTGAAATATCAAAAGCTTTTGCTTCTAAGTCAATACCCTTAAAGACAAAACCGCAAAGGGTTAAAAACCGCAAGCATTCAATCAGACTGGAAACAGAAATTCTTGGCGTTTTTATTTTTTTATTATCGTCAGCTGCGGCAGTACATGAGGGTATTTCTGTTATTATCAATGAATTGCTGCTTTTGGCCAGCTTGCTGTGATAACCAATGTCAACTAACAGGTTTGTAACATTATGTAAAAAAGGATAATCGTCCATGCTCTTGGGACTTTTCGGCGGTTTAGCATATAAATGCCCGTCTGATATTAAAAAGTCACATAATGTATATAAAAAATTCCTGAAGGCAATTACACCTTTTCGTATGTTTTCTTCGCTTGCAACTTTCTTAAATATTGGTTTCAGTGCATAAACTTCAGGTATGTTCGCCGGTATCAGTTTTTTCAGGAATACAGCAACTTCGTTTATTGGTTTTAATGTTACTGTTCCGCCGTGTTGTGAACTCATTGATAATTTATTTGATTATCTCAAATGTAAACACAACAGGGTTTTTCATGTTTTTTTTAAGCGGAGAAATATCAACTGATTTGATCTTCAGTTTTATCCCCAATGCTTTTTCGTATCCATACAATCTGCCGCCTGCACATCTTTCAAAGTATGATTTAATTGATTTTGGCAGAGAAAGATACTTTCCTTCATTCACTCGTTTGTAATACCCATGCGTGCAGGCAAAATTAAAAGTGATTGTATTATCTTTTTCATTTAAAACTGCATTTCTGCCGGAGACTTTATTAAATATCTCCAGTCTTTCAGCAAGAGTTTTACCTGCATGTTCAAATGCGAATGCATTGCGCTCTTTATCGCTGCTAGTACCCTTGCAAGATCCGTTTTGTTCAAATAACCGGAAGCGTTGTTCTTTGGTAAGATGTTTTTCCATTGCTATACTGAATTCCTCATCACATTCACTGCCTAAGGAAGGTGCATTCAATGCTTCATATTTTTGAATAATATCTTCGAATATATTGATCTTATCCCCGGGAATTTTGTATTTAGACATTTTCATTGATTTTAAGATTGTTTTCATTTAATTGATCCTCCGATAAAATTTAACTATTTAAATAAGGTAGATAAGATTATATCATAATAGAATTTAAAAATGAACATTTTTGCTTTTTTATCATTCAAAAAACTATCCATCATTTTGTTAAATACCCTTTTTCCACTGCCTTGTCTAATAATTTCAATGCAAATTCCCAGATTTCCTTTGAACCATTTTTTATATGTTGGTTATTTTCTATAACCATATCATATGTTATATTATGTTTTTTCCAGGTATACCCTTCATTAATATAATTTTGCAACATTGGTTCTAATCTGTCAAAAACAACGGCAAATTTTGCTTCGTTTGTTTCTTTTTCTTCAAACTCATTCCATATATTAATAAAATATTCTTTTTGATCATTTTCCAATAATCCAAATATTCTTTCCGCTGCTTTTCTTTCTTTATCATGTACATTATCTTTATCTTTAAAATATAAAAATGTATCTCCTGCGTCTATTTCTACTATATCGTGTAACAATAACATTATTATTACTTTTTCAATGTTTACAGAAAAATTTGAATATTCTCTTAATAATAATGCCATAATACATATTGTCCAGGAATGTTCTGCATCATTTTCAAAGCGGTTTCCGTCAAACAATTTTGTTTTTCTTAAAATATTTTTTGCTTTATCAATTTCAATAATGAATTCCAGTTGATCTTCTAACCTTCGATTAAAATTCATATCAAATATTTTCATCTTTTTATATTCCCTGCCTTTATACTAAAAATGGTATTGATCTTTTCATTCCGCCTGCATCAAAAAATAAAGTTCCGTATTCATTAAAGAATTCCAGTATATAATATCATTTTTAATATTTCAAGGAACATTCTAACTTTATACATACATGTCATACCATCAATATACAGTATAACATGTATGTATAAAAAATTAATTAAAACCTAAATCTGGCGGTTCTTGTTATTGAGGCATAATCTCTGCGTAATGTTTCTATTGCATTATTATGTATTTCGATACTACGTGCTGCACAAGCATCTTCCAGTACTACAATGGAAAACCCTCTTGCTTTAGCATCTTTTGATGTTGTCTCCACACAAATATTAGTTTGCATTCCGCAAATTATCAATCTGTTTATGCCTCTTTCTTTTAAGATATCTGCAAGTTCAGTTCCTGCAAAACTGCTGATTTGATGTTTTACAACAACAGGCTCATTGCCAAGCGGAGTTAACTTTTCATGTATTTGAACACCCCATGTGTCCAGTTCAAAAAAGCCTGCACCTTTTGGATTTACATGTTGAACATGAATAACCGGTAAACTTCTTGTTCGAAATTGATTCAGGATTTTCTCTGCATTGTTTAATGCTCCTAAAGGATTGTGAAGCGTATGACTGCCTCCTTCAAAATAATCATTTTGCACATCGATTATTACTAAAGCAAAATCGACAGAACCGCTTCTTCCGCCTGAACTGCTTGTGGCACAAGCAGAAATGAATGTTATCAGAATAGTCAAAACTATTCCAATCCGGAAAATGTTCTTTTTCATAAGTAACAACTCCTTAAATATTTGTTATTAAAATAATAACTTATTCAATAAAGTTGTAAATTACTTACTATTTTGTTAGTACAAACTAATTGGTGGGTATATAGATCAAACCCGGCGGGTAATATGTAAAAATATTTTTTAGTATTTAATCTTTCTTGTACTTTATTCCCTTGCGATCAAGCCAGTCTGTATGACCATGTTCTACCATGTATTCAATACCAATTTCCTGCATCAAGTAAACAGCGTTCGCTATTTTTTTTCCGCGTTCTGTAAGAAAATACTCAACATGCAGCGGATAGCCAATGCCGCTGATCTTATCCACCATTCCGTATTTTTTTAATTCTTTAAGCTGCTGCAGTAACATTTTTTCACTAATGCCGGTTATATCACGTTTTAATTTCGATAATGATGTATTGCCAAAACTCAATTGAAATACAATAATAGTTTTCCATTTTCCTTTTATGAAATCATGGACAATTTCTAAAGGGCAAGTGTATTCTTTTCGTATCTTCATCTTTATAAATATCCTTATTATTAAGAAAATGTTTATACTCAGATGACTTTGGCAATCAGCTGGATTGTATTAAAATATTTCCCGTCTTCTGCTGCCATCATATCCAAAGTCCATTTGTCTTCACCGCAGGG
>WQXU01000016.1 GCA_009781635.1 Treponema sp. | reverse complement strand
TTTGCAATAATTGGTTACGCCCATGATATTACCGAAATACGCAGACGGGAGCTGGAGTTAAAAAAAGCGCATGTAACAAATGAACAGCAGCTTTCAAAATTAAATCTTATACTTAAAGCGACATAAATAGCCTTATGGGATATGCATGTGTCCGGGGATGATCCGCTTAATCCTGAAAATAAAGGCATTTATTCTGATGAATTCAGAAATATGCTGGGATATTCAAATGAAATTGATTTTCCCAACATTATAAACAGCTGGAGCGATAAGCTACATCCCGAAGATAAAGAAAAAGCGATTAACGCTTTTGCAGCTCACGTGCTTGATAAAACGGGTAACACGCCGTTTGATGAAGAATACCGCCTGTTAAAGAAAAACGGCGAATATTCATACTTTCGCGCTCACGGCGAAACAATCCGCGATAATGACGGTAATCCCATATATGTTGCAGGCGCATTGATGGATGTAACAGAAGAGAAAAACATATTATTAAACACTGAGAAACTTCGGCAGGAAGCCGAGGTTGCCAGTAGGTCGAAAAGTAATTTCCTTTCAAGCATGAGCCACGAAATGCGCACCCCGATGAATGCCATCATCGGAATGACTATCATTGGAAAGAAATCAGATGACATAGTGCAGAAAAATCATGCATTGAACAAGATTGGGGATGCGTCTTCCCACTTGTTAGGTGTAATTAATGATGTGTTGGACATGGCGAAAATTGAAGCAAACAAACTTGAACTGTCTCCCATTGAATTTAATTTTGAAAGAATGCTTCAAAAAGTACTGTCAGTTATAAATTTCAGAGTTGATGAAAAACAACAGCGGTTAACTTTAAATATTGACAGTAATATACCGCGGTTTTTGATTGGAGACGACCAGCGTTTGGCGCAGGTTATCACAAATCTGCTGGCTAATGCCGTTAAATTTACGCCTGAAAGCGGAGAAATAAACCTTGAAGCGTCTTTGATAAATGAAGTTGACGGAAATTGCGAATTACGTATTGCAATAATTGACAGCGGAATCGGCATATCCCCGGAAAAACATGAAAAGCTGTTCTCTGCGTTTGAGCAGGCGGAAAGCGGAACCAGCCGGCAGTACGGAGGAACAGGTCTTGGTCTTGCCATATCCAAACATATCATCGAATTTATGGACGGAAAAATTTGGGTCGAATCGCAGCTTGGCAAAGGCTCTAAATTTATTTTTACCATAAAAGCGCAGCGCAGCGAAAAAAGTCCTGTATCAATGCTTTCTCCCGGAGTTAACTGGAAAAATGTCCGGATTATGGTAGTAGACGATGAACCGGAAACACGTGATCAATTTTTAGAATTATTCGGACAGCTTGAAATGAACTGCGATGCGGCATCTGACGGTTATGAAGCCTGCCGGATTATAGAAGAACGCGGAGCTTTTGACATATATTTTATTGACTGGCGTATGCCCGGTATGGACGGAATTGAACTTACTAGAAAAGTTAAAGAATCAATGTCAAGTAAACCGTCAGTAGTAATAATGATTACGGCAATGGATTGGGAGCAAATCAAGGAAGAAGCGTTACACTCCGGCGTAAATAAATGTCTGTTAAAACCGCTTATGTCTTCAATGATAGTTGACTGCATAAATGAAAGTTTGGGAATATATGATGATATCAAAAAAGATATTTCTATCAAAGACGGTGAGTTTGGAGGCAAAAATCTTCTGGTTGCCGAAGACGTAGAAATTAACCGTGAAATTCTTATTGCGTTGCTGGAGGATACCGGGCTTTCTATTGACTGCGCAGAAAACGGCGAAGATGCATTAAAAATGGTAGAAGCGGCTCCCGATAAGTACGACATCATTTTTATGGATGTACAAATGCCGGTAATGAATGGGTATGAAGCAACCCGCCGTATTCGTGAATTTGAGGAAAAACAGTCCGCAAGTTTCACTGCAAACGAAACTAGAATGTATTCACATCATCAGCGAATACCCATTATTGCTTTGACAGCTAATGTCTTTAAGAGCGACATAGAGGAATGTATTACCGCAGGGATGGATGATCATCTCGGAAAACCGCTTGATATTGACAGGGTAATAGAGAAACTAAGAATATACTTAAAATGATGTTATGAGAAGTAAAAAACACTTTTTTTATGACTGCCTTTTCTTTATTACAAATATTGCTGGAATTATTTCATTACTTAATATCTCATATTCTTCTTTTTGTTCCTCTATAAATCTTAAAAATGCCTTTTTATTTTCAGGATATTTTTCAATTAATTCATTACATCTTTTTTGTATATTTTGAAATTGATTTTCATATTCTTCATTAATCCCGATAATTTCATTTACTGTTATTATTTCAATTAAATCCATTCCAGCATTATTTATTTGCTGGATTATTTCTTTTTTTCGCAAGATATTTTGAAAATCATTATTACAATCATCCTCATTAAAAGCATCATCAATAATGATTAACCCATCATTATTTAAGTGAGTGTCCAATTCAATTAATGTCTTATAGTAATTGCCAAAAACAGGTCCTATTGCCACTGACAAAATAATGTCATATTTTTCTAATGTTTTTATTCTGGCCCTAATGTCATTTGTTTCAAAGGTACATATATTATTTACAGAATATTCTTTTGCTTTATTGTTGGAAAAAACAACAAAATCATTTATTGCGTCTATTCCGAAGCAAACACACTTTAATTCAGCCGCTATTTTTATAGAAACAGCTCCTTTTCCGGAACCTAAATCTAATATATTAAGATTTGAGTAATCCGTTTTATATTTTTTGATTATTTTGATAATCTCTTCTGAAGAAGAGCCAATTTCCCAAAAATCCTGTAAAATATAAGGTAAATGTTTTATTAAACTAATATCGGTCATATCCATAGCAGAAACAATACTTTCTTCAATTGATTTATTTTCCATAAATTCATAATACATTATTTATTTATTTTCAGTCAATCGTTTTTGTAAGTTGATTTTGGCACTTCGCATAACGTTTAAGATTGGCGACGTTTTTACAGCCCGAATAAGCGAAACTGAAGGTTTTGCAGAGCTTCAAAAATGTGGTGGAGCAAAATGTTGCAGAGGGCAAAGCTCGAACGGTGTTTTGCGGAACCCGAGGGCGCGAACAGCGCCCGCAGCACTAATCGTGTGTTATGCGAAAGAACGGCTAATATGATATAATGACCAAAAATGTTCATTATACAATTGAATAAATATTTAAAATATTGTTTAAAATAAATTAGGAGAATATATGGAAAACATAATTGAATTAAAAGACAGTAAAATTATTGCAAATATTATGAATATAGCTTTTAATACAGTTGCATTACAATTAAATTATACAATTGAAAATGCTACAAGATTTCCAGCATTTATAAATTATGATGAAATTGAAAAAGATTTCGATAATGGATTAAAAATGTTTGGATACAAAATTAATGGACAAATAATTGGTTGTGCTGGTTATCAATTTAATAATAAAGAAGATAAATATTTTATTAAAAGGGTGGTAACATTACCAGAGCATAGACATAAGGGAATAGGCAAAAAACTAATGGAATATGTAGAAAATAATATTCGAGAAAATAATGGAAAAATAATCGAAATATATGTAGTGGATGAAAATAAAATATTAATTGAATGGTATAAAAAATTAAATTATAAATATGTAAGAATAGATGATCTTTCTGGAATAGAAAAAGATGGTAAAAAATTATTTCCATTTAATTCATATGTAATGAATAAAATATTAGAATAAAAATATCAAACATCTTAAAAAAAGGAAAATACTATGGAAATTATTTTAGAAAAAGCGACAGTTGAAAATGCAGAAGAAATACATAAAATGCAAATTAAGTCATTTAAATCACTGTTGGAAAAATATAAAGATTATGATACAAACCCTGGAAATGAAAATATTGACAGGGTTATTAGCAGATTAAAACAGGAATATACGGATTATTATATAATAAAAATAGAAAATAATTCTGTAGGTGCAATAAGAGTCATTAGATTGGATAAAGAGTTAAAATGCAGAGTTGCTCCCATATTTATTTTACCAGAATATCATAATAAAGGAATTGCACAAAAAGTTTTTAAAATAATTGAAGAAAAATATAAACCAAAAAATGGTTGGATATTGGATACAATATTACAAGAAGAAGGTAATTGTTATTTATATGAAAAAATAGGATATAAAAGAACTGGACAAATAGAAAAAATAAATGAAAATATGGATATAATATATTATGAAAAATTATAAGGAATAGTTGTGTACGCCGTTCCATCGCATAACGTTTAAGATTGGCGACGTTTGGGGCAGGTTATAGGGCTTGCGAAGCAATGCCCCCTGCCCCAAATGTGGTGGAGCGAAAACCGTGCAGAGGGCGCAGCCCGAACACGGTTTTGCGGAACCCGAGGGCGCGAACAGCGCCCGTAGCGCTAATCGTGTGTTATGCGACGTTGGGCATTTTTGAGTTTTTTAATATTGTTTTTTCACTGAGAAAACAAAGGGAACAGTCAATAATTTATCTATTGATGTAATGGTACCTTTCATCTGTTTCTTTAAATCAAACATAATGCTATTATTTTTACTGTCAATCAATGGCTGTCCATCTTTTTGTTGCCAAAGAAACCTAATTTCATTTTGGTATTCATATTCTATATCTTTTGTAAAAAATGGTTTTAATGAACGAGTATTGTTATAGTCATCAATTTGGTATTCTTTTTTTATATCTACATACTCAACACGAAAATTTGTAAGGGCTAGTTCTTTAGAGGTTGCATATTCGCTAATATCATCAACAAATTCTCCATAATTTGTTAGCAACACTGCATATTTACCGAATTGTTTCATTTTTTCTACAAAACAAGGTTTGAACAAGTATGTATTTTCTTGAAATTTGTCTAGAATATTTATGTCAATAATAGATAAGCAATAAATAGGCAATTTGTTATCACCAACAAACCCAGCAGACATAACTCCAGAAGCTGTAGCGTTAATATTGCCCCACTGAAGTAGTTTGCCATTTACATTAATTGGTCTCTTCCCGTCATATTTGTCTCCGCGAAAAGAATCATCAAGCTTGCGAAACCAGCCGCTTTCATGGCAAAAAAGCTTGCCATTAAGCAAATCCTCGGCATACTTTTTGCTATCAAAAAATTTAATGAGACCTATTGTGGCTCCTGCATCAATATCTAGCATTTGCGTTTCCCCGAACAGAAAGGACAGCCTCTGCCTCTTGACCTATCACAGATCGCAGCTTGCCACTCATGCCCTTTCTTACATTGCCACCACACTTTCTTGCCAGAACCTATGGTAACATCACGAGGAGTTAGATTGCCATTTTTTGTAGAATGCCATTGCTTTGCAAGTTCTGGGCTTAATGTTTGCATACAGTTATCTTTATGTACTCGTTGATTTGAGCAATATGGGCAACTCCTACCGATTGTTCTTTTTGCAATAGAAGTTTCCCATTCATGCCCTTTTTCGCATATCCACCAAATTTTTCTATTTGAACTTACTGTGACATCACTAGATGTTAAATCTCCGTTTTTAGAAGGATGCCACTGTTTTGCTAATTCGGGATTAAGTGTCAGCAAAGAATTATCGGAAGATACTTGATGCCCTGAGCAGATTGAGCATCCATACCCTTTTGTTCTATTATGTACAGGTGCTTCCCATTCGTGTCCTTTTTCACATCGCCACCAAACTTTTTTTGAGGTGCCTATTGTAACATCACTCGGGGTTAAATTACCATTTTTTGTAGGATGCCATTGTTTTGCAAGTTCTGGCCTTAATGTTTGCAAGCAGTTATCAGCGCATACACGCTGTCCTGAACAAAATGGACAACCAGTTGTCCGCCTGTTGGCTATTGAAGCTTCCCACTCATGCCCTTTTTCGCATTGCCACCAAATTTTTTTATTTGAACTTAACCTCACCATATCTGGTTTTACGTTTAAATTTTTTGTGGGATGCCATTGCATGGAAAGTTCGGGATATTTTGCAAAAAAACTTTTTTTCTTTTCAGTTTTTATATACAATTCATATATTTTAGCCCTGTCTCTTTTCACATCGACATCGATAAAATAAAACTGTGAGTTAAATTTCCAATTTATATACTTAAAACACTCGATGATAATTTCATTGAGTTGTACCTCAGATGGGCTTCTACTGGATACAATAATATTATTGGTGCAATAACAACCTATGATGCTCTTTTCTACTTCTTTTACTTTTAAAAGGCAAACACCTGCATTTAAGAGGCTTTTCGTTTTTTCGTAATCTGATATTTTATCATTATGATAATAAAACCATCGTACTCAATACCAAAATTTAAACTTGGCACGAAAATGTCAATCTCAAATCTGTTGTTATACTTATAACGGCTTAAGGTATCGGAGAAAACACTTTTTAGATAAAAGTATATTGCTTGCTCTGGAAATGAGGTTTGACTCTCAAGGTTGCAAGTTGGACAGTCGTTCCCATTTGCTCTACTATAGATAGGTGCTTTCCAGCTATGTCCCTTTTCACATTTCCACCATATCTTTCTATGAGAACCTGCAGTTACATCATTGGGAGTTGAATCACCATTTTTGGTAGGATGCCATTACTTAGCAAGCTCTGGATGTGTTTCTTGTAAACAATTATCAGCAGAAGCACGCCTACCTGAGCAGTATGGGCAACCATTTCCATTTACTCTGTTATAAATACCTGCCTGCCACTCATGACCTTTTTTACATTGCCACCAAACCTTTTTATCAGAACCTGTTGTTACATCGTTCGGTCTCAAGCCTCCATTTCTAGTGGGATGCCATTGTTTTGCTATATCTGGATTCATTGATTGTAAATTGTTATCTGCGCAAACACGGTTACCTGAACAATAAGGGCAACCTCTACCTTCACTCCTGTTCGTAACAGATGCTATATATTCATGGCCATTTTTACATCTCCACCAAACCTTTCTGTGCGAACCCCTTGTAACATCATTAGGAGTTAAATCTCTGTTTTTTGTAGGGTGCCACTGCTTTGATAATTCTGGATTCAAGGCTTGTAAACAATTGTCCGCACAGACTCGTCGACCTGAACAGTAAGGACAGCCCCTACCATTAACTCTGCTTTTAATAACAGCCTCCCGCTCATGCCCCTTTACACATACCCACCAAACCTTTCTGTGCGAACCATATGTAACATCATTAGGCGTTAAGCCTCCATTTTTTGAAGGATGCCACTGTTTAGCTAGTTCGGGATTTTTTATAGCAAGATTATTTTTTAATTTATAAACGTCCATTTTGCCGCCTTTCTCTCGGTTAAATTCAAAAAGAATTATACCGCAATTAGTAGAGAATTACAACAATTGATATAATTACTTTCTAATAATTTTGCCCAATGTCGCATAACACACGATTAACGCTACGCCGCCTGTTCGGCGGCTAGGGTTCCAGAAAATTACAGTCGGGCTTTCGCCCTTTGTGTAATTTTCTTCCACCACATTTTTTTGTGCCTGTAAAAATGCTTCGCATTTTCCTTATCAGGCTCAATTTAAACCGTCCGTCAATCTTAAACGTTATGCGAATTACCTATTTTGTTTTTTCTGTTATAGCCTTAATTTTGCTTTCTATAATATTCAATGAACTATAATCTGGAAACAGATTTCTTGATTCTTCTGGAGCAAATAATGCTGGGTGAATTTCTACACCACTATTTATTAGTTCAGCGAACTCCTTTATTGAGTTTTTGACTCTATTTAAATATTCATTTTCAGTGTTATCTAAGTCAAATATTTTCAATATATTTAGAGCTTCAGCTAATATTGCATTACTAATTAATTCTTGATTGCTCTTCTTTATGTCCTCAAGAGAAGAAGTTTGTAATTTCATTTGCTTTAATTTTTCATCAAGAATGTTACCTTCAATTATTTTTTTTCTTATTACACATGCTGACCAAATTATAGCAGCTATTATACTTAAAGTTAAGGCAGAACTAAGAATTATGTATATCCATGAAGAACCTACATCAAATGAAGAAAATTTATAACTTCCATTAATTTTTTTATGAGTAATTACTTGATTAATTAATTTGTCAATACTTATTAGCTCTTTTCCTATTTCATCAATTGATGCGTGTTCTATAAGCTTTATTTCCAGAGATAATTCTGAATCGGCTATAACAATATTTTCCAAAGATTTAATATAACTTGATATTTTATTTTTTAGTGCTTTCATCAAAGAATCAAAATTATTATACACTTGAGAAGTTAATTCCATAACATCAAGAGGGTTTTCCATGAAATAAGTCAGTGACATTATGTTTTCTAATTCTGGATTCAAATATTTAAAATTTTTGACAATATTAACTGAATATCTTAAATTAGATATGTTTTTAACAGAGAAATACCCACTGTTATTTTGTTTTCCATCAATGTTAATAATTGAAAAAGCTTCATTCAGTTTTGCTAATTGTTCTTTGTATCGCATATTTACTCCTGAAATATATTATATCACAGATTCATATTTTTATCAAGCGATTACCTTAAAACCAAAGTTACACATATTTTAATATTATTTTAGTATTTGGTTTGAGATGTGTCAAAACAACTCACTTTAAGTTGTTATTTGAACTCGGGCCATTTAAAGGTGAAAATAGGTATTTCGCCTAACACATGATTAGCACAAAACTGTCTGCGAGGTATACACCCCACTTTCATAAAACTACTTGTTGCACACAGATCTTTTAATTGTTTATAATCATTATAATCCACTCTTCATTGGGTCACTTATATAAAATATTTACCTATTTTTTTTATTATTGTTTTATATGGCATTGAAAAATTTTCTAAAAACCCATATTCCGATGAATTTATAAATTTATCAAGTATTGTAAGATCAGAATAATTTAAATTTGTCTTCGCTTTTACTGTCTCATATTCTTTTAATATTTGTCTAAGATAATCTTCCATTTTGTGTAGTAATGTCTCCACGTCTTTTAATTTAACAATTGCAGGGATACTTATAGCCTCAATCATTAAACATTCAAGCAATAATTGGTTATTGTTAAGTAATTTCATCTGTTCACAATAAAACTCTATTTGTTTTTTGGATAATGAAGCATTGTATTTATTTGACAAACCTCCTGCTGTGAGGATTCTTCGTATGCTTTTAACCTCACGATATACTTCTCCTAATCGATTAAAATAATCGATTCTTATTTCATTGAGATTACGCTCTGCATCTAATTCTTTATTTTTTCGAAGATTTTCTTCTTTTCTTGCTTCTTCACGACTTTTAAAAAAATATGCAACCATTCCTCCAATAATCATTATAACAAATAACTGAAGAAGATTATTCAATATTTCGAATCTAATAGTATCTCTCATGTTTTTATCGATAGTTAAAATTAAATATACTATCATTGATAATGTTAATACTATAATAGCAAGCAAGACAAACCATAATTTTTTATTACTCATATCGATATACTAATGTCCAAAATATTTATCCCCCAGTTTTTAGTCATATTTTCTAAAAAAAGATAAATTATAAAACATGTCATTCCTACCAGTTAATTGTGTTATATTAATCAATATTTTGGATAAAATCAAGTAAAAAATAATGATAAACATAAATTCATGCCCTGTTTTTTAACTTGGATACTACTGGATTATAGGTTATACCTCAGCATTTTTTCAAATTATGCTTCCAATTCTTTTTCATAATCGCAAAATATGACTGGCAAATCACAGAGGTGTTTGCGCCGACAGGTGTTTTATATAATCCACTTGTAAGGGTTCACTTGTAATTTTAGTAATTATTTTTGACCTGTGGAACAGTTTTTACTATTGTCCTTCAGCAAGTTTAATATTATATTCTCATAAGTTTTGACAAAATATCATTTAACTCTTATGTTTACGCAGTAACTCAACGGCTTCGTGCGGAGCGGATGAGCTTAGTACTGCATCACGCAGATTCTTGTCTCTAAGAAGGGAGCCGACAGCGGCTAGGAATTGAACATACAGACCGCAATCTTTTTTCGGGGAAACAATCAGGACAAAGAACTGCGAAGGCTGCCCGTCCATGGATTCAAAATTAGCGCCGTCTTTTTTAATGCCTATTGCAACCGATGTATCGGCAATTCCGTCAGTCTTTGCATGAGGAAGCGCGATGCCGTGATCCATTCCGGTGCTCATGCTTTTTTCTCTTTCAAGCACATCCGCAAGAACTTTCTCCCTGTCCAGCAGCTTGCCTTTTTTATCCAGTATATTTACAAGTTCATTTATAATCTCTTTCTTTGTTTCGCCTTTCAGCTCCAGAGTAAAACATTCAGGGGTTATGAGCGCAAGTATATCCTTTGTTGTCCGGGCTTCCGTGTCCAGTAAACCCATTTTCATTTTGGCAGGATCGGCGGATGTCTTGAGCCGCTCGATTTTATTAAACAGGTTAAGGATAACTTCGTATATTTCATTTTTAACAAACGGCATATCCGTTTTGGAAGTTGTAACCATTATTGATGAATGCTCTTCAGTAATAAACAGCGCGATATCATCCTTGCGCGCCTGCGAAAGGCCTTCGCCGACATTCATTGTCTGGACAAAAAATCCTTCATCACGCAATTCATCCAAAAGATTTTCCACAACAAGATCTGCAATTTCTGCAGATTCAAAATTCCAAACCTCATTTACACTGTCGCTGTTTTTTACAGGCTTTCTTGTTCCCTGTCCCTGGATTTTTAAAAACATGCCAAGCAGCATGGGAGAAATTACAATGGTAATAAAAATCATAAATATTGACGCGGAAAAAAGCTGATTACTAAGAACGCCGGTTGCAAGTCCAATGCCGCATGTGATTAAAGCGCCCTCACCGCGGGGAATTAATCCTGCGCCGATTCGCAATGCTCCTATGCGGTTAAATCCCGAAAGCAGGGCCGGACCGCCGCCGCCGACTACCTTGGAGAGAATAACAGCCAATGCATATAAAGCGCCGAAGATTAAAACTGACGGCGTTGCAATCTCCCGGACATTTACCATCATACCCATGACTGCAAAAAACATTGGTACAAAAAATTCGTACAAGGCGCGGATTTTCTCCTGTATCACAGCTGCAATGTCGGTCTTTGAAAGTGAAAGCCCGGTAATATATGCGCCGATGATTAATGCCAGCCCCTGCTTCTCAAGAAGACCTGCAAGTATCAGCGCTATTCCCAGGGCAAGCACGGAGAACTCCAGATTGTTTTTAAACAATTTCAGAAAGGCGGCAAGCGTTTTTGAGCAAATTAACAACAGCACTGTTACGCCGAACCAGATACCTAAAACTTTTCCTGCCGGAAGCAGAATTGACTGAACAGAAAGCCCGCCGCCGGTTTGCCCGCCCATGATGGAGACAATTCCCAGCACCACAGCAAGAAGGATGATCCATACTACATCGTCAAAAACCGATGCTGATAAAACTGTTACGCCTTCGGGTGAATCAAGTTTTCTTTTTTCGGACAGGGTTCTTGCGGTTATACCAATGGATGTCGTTGTGGCAATTACGCCCAGAAACAGGCACCGCGGATCCCAAAAAGAAGAGCCGAGTAAAACTACGCCGCAAAGTGTTCCTGCCGCAAACGAAAGGAGCGCGCCGCTAATGCCGATAAAACCGCCTGCAAGGGAATAACGCAAAAACATACTTAGATCTGTTTCAAGCCCGGAGGCAAAAAGCAGAACAATGGAAGCGACTGTAGCAAATGCATATAACTCAAGGCTGACCGCTAAAGTGTGAGTCTCAGTTAATGCAAGGGGAAAAATACCATCTGGAAAAAAAGGAAGGGCAATGCCGCCCAATGCGAACGGACCTATAACAACGCCTGCTAACAACTCCCCCAGTACAGAAGGCATTTTTATCTTCTTTGCCAGCTGTTTAAAAAAGCGTACTGCAAGCAATATGATGCCAATCTGGAGAACCAGTCCGGCTACTAAATCAGTAATTTGCATTTTATAACACTACTTTATTAATAATATGTTTTCCAGTATGATATGTCTAGTGTCCTAAAAGATTCTATGCTTTTAATTGCGGCATTTATCAGGAGGAAGGTTAATGCCAAAAATATTACAACCCAAAGAAATGAGAAAATGCCTTGGCTGTTTCTCCTGCATGAGTGTTTGTTCGGTAATAAATAACAATAACCATTCTCTTATAAAAAGCGCGATAAGAGTGCGTACAACAGGAGGCATGGCCAGCAATTTTATTGCCATTGTATGCCTTGGCTGCAATGAACCGGCGTGCATGGAAGTATGCCCAAGCCATGCTCTGGAAAAGCGAACAGGCGGCGGCGTCTTATTAAAGGAAGAAAAGTGCATTGGCTGCCGTGACTGCGAAAACGCCTGCATTGTACATGCAGTTAATTTTGATGAGGAAACAAAAAAGCCGATTATATGCCGCCATTGCGGAGTCTGCACCCGGTATTGCCCGCATGACTGCCTTCTGATGGTTGAATCGAGAGGAGAGCCTTTGCTTAATCACTCTCAGGTGGTAAAGGTTGATTAAGATTCCAGGGAGGCGTTTTTATGCTTAATGAAAAATACATCAAAGTTCTATATATCGATCTTGAAACAGAAAAAATCAGCGTTGAACAGCGCGAAGATCTTTTGCCTTACCTTGGCGGCGTAGGCATTGCAAGCAAGCTGCTTCAGGAGAACATTAAAAGCGAACTTGAACCGACAGCGCCGTCTCAGCCGATTGTATTTGCCATCGGCGCCGGAGCGTATATATTCCCCGTGCTTACAAAAACAGTTGCCATGTTTATATCGCCTCTTACAGGAGAACTCGGAGAGAGTTATGCCGGCGGACGAATGGCTATGTCCATGCTGATGGCAGGATACGATGCGCTTGTCATAACAGGCAAGGCAAAAAAACGCAGCTATCTTGCAATTTCCACAAACAGCGTTAATGTGCGTGACGCGCGCGCCATTTGGGGATTGCCGGTTGGAGATACCGGGCAAAGCATCCGCGACCGCGAACACGGGGACGGAACCTCGCCCGGCAAGAGATCGATCATACGTATCGGGCAGGCAGGAGAATACGGCGTTGCTTTTGCCGGAGTATGCGTTGACACATACCGTCACTTCGGACGAATGGGGCTTGGAGCCTGCATGGGCAGCAAAAACCTTAAAGCAATTACAATTCACGGCAACAGATCCATCCCTGTTCTGGATCAGAAAAAGTATTTTAAAGTTTACAAGGATATATATAAAAAATGCACAGCCACAGACAACATGGCAAAGTATCATGATGCAGGTACGCCGATAAATATTCTTCCGCTTAACAAGTCCGGCGCTCTGCCGACATACAACCTGCGCGCAAATTCATTTGAACATGCAGAGGATATAAGCGGCGAAGCCTTTGCGCATAAAAATCTGGTGCGTAAAATGTCATGCACAGGCTGCCCTGTAGGCTGCATTCATATCGGCATGTACCGCCGGGAGTTTGACAAGGGCCATGAATATGAGGCAATAAGCGTCGCGTATGATTTTGAACTTATATATGCGCTGGGTACATTGCTTGGCGTAAAATCCACGGACGAAATACTTGCAATTATAGAAGAAGTTGAGGAGTACGGGCTGGATGCAATCAGTACGGGCGTATGCCTCGGCTGGGCAACGGAAGCTCTGGAAAATGGTTATATAACAGCAGAAGATACTCTTGTGAATTTAAAATTCGGCGATTCTGAAGGCTATATCAAGGCAATTGATTATCTGGCTACCGGAGAAAATAAATTTTACCGCATACTCGGAAGGGGCAGCAAGTACGCTTCTTCAAAATACGGCGGAGCGAATTTTGCCCTGCAGATAGCCGGCAATGAAATGGCAGGTTATCATACAGGCTACGGCGCTATTGTAGGAGCTGCAGTCGGCGCAAGGCATTCCCATCTTTGCAACGGCGGGTACGGTATAGATCAGAGCATGAAAGAGTTCGATGAAGATGCGTACATAGATAAAATATTTACAGAAGAATGCGAACGCTGCATGACCAATTCTCTTGTCATGTGCCTTTTTGCAAGAAGGATTTATGACAGGCAGACAATCCTTGACGCGTTAAACAGTATTGGCTGGAATCTTACAAATGATGATCTTACAAATATAGGAAAACGTATTTACAAAACCAAATTGCAGATAAAAAACGAGCTTGGATTTGTCCAGAACAACGTTAAACTGCCAAAAAGACTTTTTGAAACAAACAGCATGCACGGCAAGCTGGATGAAAAAATTGCATACCGCATGATAGAGAAGTATACAAAGAGAACAGAAGCATTATTACAGGAACCCGGTTGATTGCTCACACAGGAGAAGCATTGAACGATCGCTATGCAAGGCAGACAATAATTAAGCAAATAGGCAGCAAGGGGCAGAGTAAACTTGCGCGCTCATCTGTTATTGTTATTGGCGCCGGCGGGCTTGGTTCTCCTGTCCTTGTATATCTTGCTATGGCAGGGATTGGACGATTGGGTATTGTTGATTCTGACACTGCAGCGCTAAGTAATTTAAACCGTCAGTTTTTACATTACAGCAATGACATCGGAAGATCCAAGGCAGACTCCGCAGGGGAAAAACTTTCCAGGCTTAACAATGAGATCGAAATAATCAGGTACAATGAACGTCTGACTGATCTGAATGCAAAAAAAATCATCACAGGTTATGATATTATTATCGGCGCGGCAGACTCGTTTGAAACACGTTCATCAATAAACAGAGCCTGTGTATCATTAAACCTTCCGTACATTGACGGCGGCATAAACGAATTTTCCGGCTGCATCATGTTTTCAAATCCGCCTGATACGCCATGCCTCAATTGTATATTTCCGGAAAAAAGGATAAAGACAAAAACATATGGCGTTATAGGGACAACTGCGGGCCTTATTGGAACAATCCAGGCCAATACCGCGCTTTTAACGCTGCTTGAAATGCCAAACCCCTTAATAAATAAATTGCTGATATATGACGGCCAGCGCATGAGCATTAATTATACAGAGATAAAACGAAATGAAAAATGTCCTGTGTGCAGTCCTCTAACCGGGAGTCTAAAATGAAAGTATTATTTTACGGCAATGCGCTTGATTATACAAACGGCGACAGGTTTTTTGATGCAAAAGACTGCGCAAGCATACGCGGACTCATTGATGAACTTTGCAATTACTACGGAGAGAAATTAAAAGATTTTTTACTGGGCGAAGAAACCTGTTTCTTTCTTGTTAACGGCAAGGGGCTTATGATGACAGGTGGACTGGATACAAAGATACATCCTGACGACAGGATCGAGGTATTGCCGTTTGCTGAAGCCGGTTAATTATATACTTTAGCAACATATTCCAAAAAATTACGCTTTACAATAATATACTACAAATTTTTTATTGAACATAATAGTTATATAGTATATATTTAATTATATAAAATTTTGGATAAACAATATGGCATTGAAAAATATTTTTACAATACCAGTTTCACAGAAACGCCAAACTTCCATGAAAAGAAGTTTTATTGTTTTCTCCTGCATCCTTTTTCTGCTTATTTTTACTGTAAGCAGCATTGCTTTCGTTATTTTAATGGAACAGATTCTTCACCAGAATTCCGGGTATGAACTTATGAAAACCGTAGAGCTTGAACGTCTCAGACTGGAAGCATCTGTTAATGCGGAAATTGCCATTGTTCTTAAAATGGCTGACTCGCCGATAATAGTAAAATATTTTGACAATCCCTACGATTCTGAACTGAAAGATCTGGCTTTTGACGAATTAAATTCATACTGCCGCGCATTGGTGGGAAAATCAATTTTCTGGGTTAATGACAAGGATAACATATTTTACTCAACTCTCCATGAGCAGTACACAATTGATCCTGACAGCCCTGAAAATTACTGGTATAACATGACTCTCTATGAAACAGACTTGTATAATTTAAATATAAATTATAATCCCGATCTTAACGTAACAAATCTCTGGATTAACGCTCCGGTATTCAATATTGAAAATATTCCTGTCGGTATTGTCGGAACCGGTATAAATTTATCAGATTTCATTAACGACATATACATTCACTATACGGGAAACGCTCAACTGTATTTTTTTAATCTTGCCGGCGAGATTACAGGAGCGCGTGACATTAATCTTGTGAAAAACAAGGTTAATATAAAAGACAGACACGGCCTTATCGGAGAAGAAATCTTTTCTCAAAGTTTAAAATTAAAAGATGAGGAGATTATATATTTCGATACAATAGATGAAAAAGGTATAGCCGTTCTTGGCACAATCAGCGCTTTAGACTGGTATGTAACCGCAGTTCATTCGTTTTACATAGGGGAAGCCCTTAACACCAGAATGACAATCCTTTTCGGCGTGATGATAATTGTTATTTTATCCGTCTTTACTATTTTTAATATTTTTGTAGCAAAATTACTGGAACCTTTAAATCAGATAATAAAATCAATTGGTCAAATTTCATCTGATTGGGACTTGAAATGGTATAACGAAGCCAAAAACAAAAACGAAATTGAAACATTGGGGAAATTCCTTAATATGACAGTAATAGATCAGCTAACAGGACTCTACAACAGGCGGTTTTTTGACGGGAGCATGAAAAAAATTATCAAGTCTCTGTCCCGTACAGGCGGAAAACTCAGCCTGCTTATGCTGGACATTGATTTCTTTAAAAAATTCAACGACACATACGGGCATGATATGGGCGATAACTGCCTCAGAAAAGTTGCGGCAATTATTTCCAGAAATATAACAAGAGACGATGATTTTGCCGCAAGGTACGGCGGAGAAGAATTTGTTGTTGTGTTGCCGAATACTGATGAAAACGGCGCGCTTTTAATTGCAGAAAAATTACTTAACAGTATCAGCGAATGCAATATACCCCATGAAAACAGCGACACTGCAAAATATGTAACTGTTTCCATAGGCGGAACAACGGGCATTGTAAAACATTCGCACGAAGAAAGCGATTATGTTAAACGCGCCGATGCTGCATTATATAAATCCAAAAATAACGGACGCAACCAGTATACGTTTGAATGTTTTGATCCGTGTTAAGGTTTTACGAAGAAACTCTCAGGCGGTCCAAGATATGACATTAAAGGCTCTATGCCTTTTTTGTAAATAAGGATTCTTTCAAGCACAAGCCCGGCTTCAAGCGCGCCAACGGAAATTTCACGAATGCCTTTTTCAAATGTAAAAGATGTTTTGTTAACACGTATATTATCAAGTACGCCCTTGCTCCACTCTCTGTCCTGCGGGCTTCCTGCTTTGAAGTCGCTGGATACAGAAGTGATAATCTGCTTGTCCTGTGAACTATAAAGTAAAAACCGCAGCGGACTGTTTTGCTGCACAGAGTTTACCGGCGTTGTCCATACCTCAACAATATGTTCACCGGTTTCTTCTATTAAAAACCGGTATGTAAGAACGGGCTTTTCTTCATCATCGCTGAAATTAACGGTGGTTGGAAAAACCTTCATGCCGCAGCCGCTTCTGCCGTAATTTTTAAGTTCAATAAAACCGCTGCCACCTGCATCTTTTTTATTGCAAAAGTGATTTGCTTCCATGGTTATTACACCCTTGTTATTCAAAAATGTCATAGGAAGCAGATTTTCCGTATTAATGGTTTTTGCTTTTACTTCGATTGCTACAGTTGTTTCGTTGTCTTTTACAAATATCTGTGTTGTTTGAATCTCTCCAGAAGGAGACTTACATGCAAGCTTTTGCCTGTTACAGCGAAGTATAATATCATCCTGAGACTCTACAGTTCCTTTTAAAACACCTTTGCCGTTGTTTGAAGCAATGTCAATTTCAAGCCATTCGCACTCTTTGTCTGTCTGGATAACATAATCAATGCTGCCAATTCCATCATTGGCAATTTCTATAATAACAATGTCATTTCCTGCATAAAGAAAATCATCAACTTTTATTTTTTCCGGGTTCCCGTAATTTTTGGCATAAATTCTTTCGTTGTCTTTTCGTGATAAAATCATACGGGGTTTGTACGCAGGTTCAACCTGAATACGCAGCGGATACCTGCAGTTATCCTCGTTCCATTTTACAAAACCAATATGCTGTTCAAGTTCCATGCCCTTCCATTTGCCGTTTCTGAATAATGCCAGTTCTTCGGATAATGCGCGGTCTTTTTCAATACATTCTGTAACAAGCGCCGCATAATCATTGGCGGCTTTTTTTCCCTGATATGCATAATGCCTGTTTTTTCCTGCCAGCAAATTCATCCTAAGCAAATTAACGCTCGCCTTCGCCGGATAATATATTAATATATAATAAGCTGTTTTTACATTTTCTGTATTTTTTGAAAGCTCTGAATGGACTTCTTCATTTAACGCATCAATGCTGTCAGCAAGAGAAAGCATCCTGTCCGTCTCTAAATAATTGCACGGATGATAGGTACCGGCATTCTGTGTTTCGGGCCGGCGCATTGCATTCATTCTGATATATCCGTGAAGAACGAGCGACATCTTTTTACGGACTGCTTCATCAACGGACGGGAATGTTTTTTTCAGCCACATTTCAGTGTATTCATCAATGCTGTTAGCTGAATTTGTCCCCCATTTTTCAAAGTCATAGGCAAGCTCCATAAAATACGCAAAGGGTACTTCATTGAATTTCAGATCGCCGACATTAATAACCCATACTTCTCTGGCTCCGTAATCGTAAGCCATGCTCATTTGATCCCATATTCTTTCAAAAGATGTGGAGGGCATCCACTCATAGGAAACAGGTCCTCCGTGGTAATCCAAATGATAATACATGCCGAAACCGCCCTTGCGCTCACGGATTTCTTTCACCGGCAGCGTGCGGACAAATCCGAAATTATCTTCGCAAAGCATGTATATAACGCCGTTAAGCTCATCCCAGTCTTTTAAACCTTCAACCTGTTCGTTGCCGTAGTAATATTCTTCCACTTCCTTATAGAAAGCCAGCATTTGAGGAACAGAATCAATATCCGGATTAACATTTTTTCTTATAAGATCGCGCTGGTTTTTAATTATATCTTTTAATATGTCAATATTTTCTTTAAGCGATGAGTTGTAATCCAGCATGGAACTGTCACGTTCTCCGCGCATGCCTATGATAATAATTTTCTCATACTTGCCGCTTCTTCTTAAACCGTCTTCCCAATATTTTAAAAGGCCGTTTTTGTTTTTTTCATAATTCCAGTCATTGCCGTATACGGATTTTACTCCTCTGACCCTATCCCATTCTTCGCTGGCGCGCAGGCATGGCTCATGATGAGAAGCGCCGACAACTATCCCGTAGATATCTGCAAGTTCCTCACTGCGCTTTCCGGGACCGTCCAGAGCAAACGAGGATGACCACATTGCAGGCCAAAGATAGTTGCCTTTAAGACGCAGCAAAAGTTCAAAAACATGATCGTACATCTCGGCTGTGAAACCGCCAAAATGCAAAAATGTCCAGCTTCCAAAACACGGCCATTCATCATTAATAAATAATCCGCGGTATTTTACGCTTGGCTCTTTGGAAATTGTTTCAATTTTATCTGTAATTTCAATATTTTCGTTTTTATCAGGCTCAACATCGCCCCAGAAATGCAGGGGAGAAACACCGATATATTCAGACAATGCAAACATGCCGTAAATTGTTCCGCGTTTATCGCTTCCGCATATAAGCAATGTTTTTAAATTGTTTCCGGAAACATTTATAAATTTTATCTGATAAACTTCCCTCTTGCCGCGGATAGCGGACGGATCGAATTTTCCCTCTTTTATAAACATGTCAACAAGCGGACTTTTACCCAGTGTTGCAAAAATAATACTGTCCCCGCTATTTGTATCCGCCGGAAGCTTTTCTCCAATACAGGGAAGCGTACCGCTGACTTTCTCAAAATCTGCAGCTACTTTTCTTGCGGTTCTTTTTACGCCCTCGAATGCCTCTGTCTCAACTGTGAAAATAAATTTGCTCATAATGCTTTATATGTATAACATTAATTAGAGCCTGTTGTCTACAGATTATGAAGGAAAGTTTTCATATATTAAATTTATGTTAATCCTGAAAAAGTAAAAGAATAAGGTTTACATAATGTAATTATTAAAAGTATACTAAATTAATAGCTCTCTTTACACAAACAAAAACAAGGAGAATTAATATGGCGGACGAAAAAACAATTAAAGAAGCAATTGATTTATACAATAAGGGGAATGCGGCGGGAATGCTTAATGATTTTGCGCAGGCTTATGAATATTTTAGCTCTGCTGCCAAATTCGGGTATGCGCCGGCTCAGTGTAATCTGGCATTTTGTTATGAAAAAGGCCAGGGTATACCTCATAATTATAATAAAGCGGTTGAATATTACCGCGCAGCAGCTGAACAAGGCTATGCGCCGGCTCAGTGTAACCTGGGATGGTGTTATGAAAGCGGCAATGGAGTAGAGCATAATTTAGACAAAGCTGTCGAATATTACTATTTGTCAGCAAAGCAGGGGTATGCTCCGGCCCAGGGTAATCTGGGATTTTGCTACAGCAACGGCAATGGCGTACAAAGAGATTATGAAGATGCGTATAACTGGTTCCATAAAGCTGCACTGCAGGGAAATGCATTTGCTCAATACAACATGGGTGAATGTTATGAGCAAGGCAAGGGAATAGCAAAGGATATGGCGAAAGCGCTGGAATGGTATAGAAAGTCTGCGGAGAACGGATATGCTCCGGCCCAGAATCATCTTGGATCCTGTTATGAGCAAGGCAACGGCGTTCCTAAAAATTCTCTTAAGGCATTTGAGTGGTACAACCATGCGGCAATTCAGGAACATACTGCTGCCAAACACAATCTTGATAACCTTAAAAAACAAAGCTAGTCTGTTGTTTTAAAAACAGATACAGGTTTTATATTTCTACAACCCCATCGTATATTTTAACGCAATTGCCTGTCATATAAACTGCATCGCCTGTGTAATTTATGATAAGCTCACCGCCGGGAAGCTGCACTTTTATATCCGCGCCTTTTTCACAATGACCGTTTAAAACTGCAGCAACCGCTGCGGCGCAGGCTCCGGTACCGCAGGCTTGCGTTTCACCGCTTCCGCGCTCCCAAACTCGCATTTTTAAAAAGTTCCTGTCCATAATTTCCACAAACTCGACATTCACCCTGTTCGGAAACAGCGGATTGTTTTCAAATACCGGTCCGATAGCGGCAAGATTTATTCTGTCCACGCCGCCTTCAGAGGAATTGTGGCAAAAAACTACAGCATGCGGGTTACCCATCGAAACACATGTGACTGCATAATTTGTTCCGCCGATTTCAACCTGTCTTGCAATAACGCAATCGCCCGGCAGGTTAACGGGGATTTTTTCCGGCCGCAGTTCAACCCGTCCCATATTTACTTTTACAGATGATACCTTTCCATTCCTTGTGGAAATAATTGTTTCTCTTATACCGCTTAGAGTTTCTATGCGCATGTTCAGTTTATTGACAATGCCGTTATCAAAAAGATACTTTGCAACGCATCTTAGAGTATTGCCCCCTATGCTGTCCTCGCTGCCGTCAAGATCAAATATCCTGATTTTCGCATCCGCAGTATCGGATTTTAAAATAAGCACAACTCCGTCACCGCCGATTCCTTTATGCCTGTCAGATAACAGCGCAGACAAAGATTCCGGTGAATTGATATCAAAATCAAAACAGTTTATATAAATATGATCGTTGCCTGTTCCATGCATTTTTGTAAAAGGAATTTTTACACGGCTGGTTCTTAAATTGTTTATGTCAACGAGCTCTGTATTTATTTCGCTGTAATCGGAAAGCAGCGAGTCTGCAAGCGCATTTGCCGTATCAATTGATGTTAAACAGGGCACGCCAAGAGAGCATGCCTTTCTTCGGAGCTTAACGTCATCCAGCGCAGGGTCTCTGCCTTTTTCCGATGTAGAAATAATATAACTAATCTGCCCGCTTGCCAAAAGCGTTTCTGTGTTTACGGCAGGGTTATCGCGTATCTTGTCTATAGGCTGAACCGTAAAACCTTTTGCATTAAGGAACCTTGCAGTGCCTCTTGTGCCGTGGAGAGAGAACCCAAGCCTTGAAAATTTCTGCGCAATGCCGATTATTTCTCCCTTGTCACCGTCGCGGATTGTAAGTAATACACCGCCTGTTTTTTTCATCTTGTAACCGGCAGCCACAAGTCCCTTGTAAAGCGCTTCTTCCAGATTTTTTCCAATCCCCAGGACTTCTCCGGTGGATTTCATTTCAGGGCCCAAATGCGTATCAAGGCCGGCAAGTTTTTCAAAAGAGAATACCGGCACCTTTGCCGCAACATACGGAGGAATCTTTGCAATGCCGGAGCTTCCTCCGAAGCTGACTGCAAAAATGTCAGAAGATGATTCTCCTTCGGATGAATAACCAAGGGAAGAAAGTTTCTGCCCAATGCTGACTTTTGTTGCAAGCTCGCAAACAGGAACGCCCGTAACCTTGCTTATGTACGGAACAGTACGCGATGCCCTGGGATTTACTTCTATAACATATATTTCGTTTTCGTATAACACATATTGGATATTGACAAGGCCCCGGACTTCCAGCGCCTTGCAAAGTTTTCTTGTAACTTCAAAAAGATCCTCTGCAAGCGCATCATCCACATTCAATGCAGGATACACAGCTATACTGTCGCCGGAATGAACGCCGGTGCGTTCAATGTGCTCCATGATACCGGGAATTAAAACATCCGTTCCGTCAAAAATCGCATCAACTTCAATTTCACGGCCGCTTAAATATTTGTCGATTAATACAGGATTATCCTGCCTGGAACGCAGAATTATTTCCATGTACTCGCGTATATCATCCGGTGAAAACGCGATAATCATATTTTGTTCGCCAAGTACATAAGACGGACGCATAAGAACCGGATAGCCAAGTTTACCTGCGGCATCAAGAGCTTCCGCCTCTGTCATCACGCCAAAACCATCCGGGCGTTTAATATGCAGGTTCTCAAGCAGCGCATCGAAGCGTTCCCTGTCTTCGCTTATGTCGATACTGTCGGCTGAAGTGCCTATTATTTTTACTCCGCGCTCATGGAGTTTTTTTGTCAGCTTTATTGCAGTGCCGCCGCCGAATGCGACAATAACACCCAATGGCTTTTCTATTTCTATGATTCTCATCACATCGTCAATAAATAGAGGTTCAAAGTACAATCTGTCTGCGGTATCAAAATCTGTTGATACTGTTTCCGGATTATTGTTGATGACAATAACTTCATACCCCATGCTTTTTAATGTCCATACGCAGTGTACGCAGGCATAATCAAATTCAATACCCTGCCCTATCCGTATCGGGCCGCTGCCAAGAACAACTATCCGCTGTTTAACGCTTTTTTGAATAAAAGGAAGTGCTTCGTTTTCCACGCCGTTTTTAATGGAATAAAAATACGGAGTTTTTGCTTCAAATTCTCCTCCGCAGGTATCTACCATTTTATAAATTAATCCGGAACTTTTATTTTGAACCGTGTTAGCTGCAATCCGGCCGGAATCTTCTGCGGCTCTGTAAACGCCTGTTAAATCATTCAGGAACCAGCGGTCTACCTTTGTAATATCATACAGTTCTTCCGTACTCATACCGCGTTTTACCGCTTCGTATAAAATAAATAACCGCTCATCAGTAATGGTATTCAAAAGCTCTCTTATTTCTTCATTAGTCTTACTGGACAAACGCGGGAGATCAAGGCTTTCAAGCCCCAGCTCTGCGCCGCGGACAGCTTTAAGCAGAGCTTCTGCGAAGGTGTCGGCAATTGCCATAACTTCGCCTGTTGCTTTCATTTGCGTTCCCAATTCCCTGTTGGCGTATACAAATTTATCAAAGGGCCATTTCGGGAATTTCACCGCAACATAATCAAGAGCAGGTTCAAAAGCCGCGTATGTGGTGCCTGTGACAGCGTTTGTAATTTCATCAAGCGTATAACCAATTGCAACCTTTGTTGCAACCTTTGCAATCGGATAACCTGTTGCCTTGCTTGCAAGAGCGGACGAACGTGAAACACGCGGATTTACTTCTATTACCGCATATTCAAAACTGTGGGGATGAAGCGCCAGTTGCACATTACATCCGCCTTCAACTCCCAGCGATCTTATAATATCAAGCGATGCTGAGCGCAGCATCTGATACTCCCTGTCTGCAAGCGTAACGCAGGGCGCGATGACAATACTGTCACCGGTATGCACACCGACAGGATCAAAGTTTTCCATGGAACATACAATGATTGCATTTCCGGCGCTGTCGCGCATAACTTCAAATTCGATTTCTTTCCAGCCGGTGATTGATTTTTCCACAAGCACCTGATTAATCGGCGAAAGCGCAATTCCGTTAGATGCAATTTCCCTCAGCTTTGCCTCGTCCGCCGCAATTCCTCCGCCGCTGCCGCCAAGCGTAAAAGCCGGACGTATAATTACAGGATATCCAATTTCATCTGCAAACCTGACTGCTGTTTCCGTATCTGTCGCTATCACGGAGGGAACGCAGGGCTGTCCTATACTTAGCATTGTCTCTTTAAAAAGTTTTCTGTCTTCCGCCTTGTCTATGGTTTCAGGCGAAGAACCCAAAAGGCGGACATTCATTTTTTCAAGGAAACCGTCACGCGCAAGACGCATGCACAGCGTTAAGCCTGTCTGTCCGCCAAGGCCCGATAAAATGCTGTCCGGACGTTCTTTTTCGATAATGCGCTTTATAGTCGGCAGCGTCAGCGGTTCAATGTAAATCTTGTCTGCAATATTGTTATCTGTCATGATTGTAGCCGGATTTGAGTTTACAAGGACAATTTCAATCCCGTCTTCGCGAAGCACGCGGCAGGCCTGCGTACCGGCATAATCAAATTCCGCAGCCTGGCCGATTACAATGGGGCCGGAACCTATTACCAAAACTTTTTTAATATCTTTATTTAATGGCATATGCGTCAATCCTTTTCATGAACATGTCAAACAAAAAGCCTGTATCCAGCGGCCCGCCGCGGGCTTCAGGGTGAAACTGCACCGAGAATGAAACGCCGTAATCCAGTCCTTCGCAGCTGCCGTCGTTCACATTGATAAACGAGCTGTTATCTGCAATTGCTTCATAACCGTGGCTCTGGCTTGTTATAAATACGCGCCCGCTTTTTGTGTCTTTGACCGGCTGATTTGTTCCGCGATGGCCGAATTTCATTTTTTTTGTTTTATATCCGTTTGCAACCGCTAAAAGCAGATGTCCGATACATATGCCGAAAACAGGCAAATCTTTTTTTATTAAAACGCGGATTGTTTCAATTATTTTTTTATTTCCCGGATCAGCAGGATCACCGGGGCCGCTGCTTAACATGATTCCGTGCGGGTTAATTTTCATAATCTCATCCGCCTGGGTATCATGCGGAAATATACTTACTTCGCATTCCCGCGCAGCAAGTTCATTTATGATGCTGCGTTTTACGCCGAAATCCATGAGCGCAACCCGCCGTTTGCCTATGCCTGCTTTTGTAATGCTGCGCTGTGAAACAGAGGCAATGGGATTGGTAACAGAATAGTTTTTCGCTTCCCTGCGATCTGCGTCAGTAGGTTTGGAAGAAGTAATTTTTCCGTTCATGACTCCGTTATCGCGGATTATTTTCGCAAGAGATCTTGTGTCGATGCCGTGAAGGCCAATGATACCCCGCGACTTTAGAAATGCATCAAGGTTTTTTTCATCATCTTTAACAGAACTCCGGAAATTTGAAGGCATGCCGCATGGATATTTGACGATGTACGCTTTCAGCCCGATTCCGGCGCTTTCAAAATCATCGGGAATTATGCCGCAGTTTCCTATCAGCGGAAATGTCTGAAGAACAAATTGCCCGTAGTAACTCTGATCGGTTAGTGTTTCCAGGTAACCTGTCATTCCGGTATTAAAAACTATTTCACCTGTTACATCGCCTTGTGCGCCGAAAAAACTGCCCTCAAAGACCGCGCCGTTTTCTAAAATTAAATATGCCTGCCCGCTCATGAAAATTCCTTCCTGTCCAGAGTCTTACCGATCCAAAAAAAAGGCGGGCACCACATGACGCCGGATCACCTGACCTGTTAATCATTTGATGATTATTTAATACTGATATCTTTCAATATTAAGTGGTCATGTGGTCAGGGTATCATCTGATGAACGCCTTTGTTCAACATATTTATTATGTAAAAAATCAGGAGAACTGTCAACTGCCCGGTTCAGCGCTTTGCAATATTCAAGTGACTCAGTTTATATTACGGCTCTTTATTCCAGCCTGATACTCCCCGCATTAAACCGGCAACTACTTCAGGGAAAGGAAACGAACCATCGTGTCTGCTGACTAATGCAAATTTTTCTCCTGAACCTGTTCTGATTCCATTGTCCCACCAAAAGCACGGTATCCCCCTGTCCATGGCGGTTTTTACATAGAATTCCGCCCATGCGGCTCTTGCTTCATCATTGTTTTTATTCATTGCGCCGAATTCACCCATTATAACAGGGATTCCTTTACTGATAAATGTTCTATATATACGATCCATCATACCCGTAATCGGACTTGTATCATCAGGATTAAGCGCATTCCATTTGTTGAATGATTCATTGGAATGCAAAGCAAAATAATACGGTGAATATGCATGAATGGAAACAACAATCCTGTCAGGAATAGTATCCTTTGGAATGACAAGGCCGTCCATTGCAATTTGCTCTGCGGATGCTGCATATGAGTTTACCATTAAAACGCGCTTGCCGTTATTTCCGCCGCTTGCCCTGACAATATCAACAAAGGCCTGATAGTACTTGTTTATATTCAAATGCTCCTCTGTAGTGCCGCCGCTCCATTCATTGGGAGAGCCTTTGGTTCTTGGTTCGTTTAATGCTTCAAAAATTAATCTTTCATCGTAATTTCTGAATGTTCCTGCAATCTGCTCCCAAATCTTCCGGAACGCAATAAGCGATGCTCCGGTTTGCGCATTTGTAAATTTAAATATTTCTTCGTCATGATGCGAGTTCAGAACTACATACATGTCATTGTCAATTGCATAGTTAACAACTTCAACTATTCTTGTCATCCAGTCTTTGCGGATAATATTATTTGAATCAATTGCCTTATACCATGTAACAGGAATTCTTACAGCGTTAAATCCCGCTTCTTTAATACTGATAACAGTATCTTCTCTTATAGACGGATTCTGCCATGCTCTTTCCAGTTCAGAAACACTTGTGTTTTTATATGAGCCGCCGCCTAACCAGGGAAAGCCGTTAATGTCATAGTGGGCATCCAGAGTGTTTCCAAAATTTAATCCTATTTTGATATTTGCCGTTATTTCAGAAGCGGTATACTCATTGAATGTTTGCAAAACATCAGGCGTTCCCGGAATGTCAATTACATATTCATTCCCTTTCATACTGCTGCAGCTTACCCTGACAAAAACAATTACAGCAATAATTGCAATTCCAAAAATCAATCCGCTCTGACCGTTTAAAAGCTTCGGAATCTTTTTCATATTTATCCTCTACAATCATTATATATTTTTATTAATTTCATCTTTTAATACGGCAAAATCAGACAGTGCCTTTTCAAATTCAAAATCTTCTATCTGCTGCATTAGTTTTATCTTGATATTTTCATCTGCGGGCAGACAGCGGATACCGCCGAGCATCTTCAGGCATTCGGGATTACCTGTTTTGAGCAGCGCCTCAAGAGTATTAACTAATTTTACTACAGATTCTGTATCCATTATTTCTTCCTGCCCGCTATTCTGCTTATATCCGGAAATTTCCTCACCTGCAGACGGTCCAATAAGCGGGGAGAGTTCAATAAGGACTATCTTTAATTCCGTTTCCAGGATCTTTAATTGATCTTCTGTTACATTTCTTTCCCCGTCTTTAAGACGGCGCTCAACCTCTGCGGCCGCTTTTTGCAGAATTGTTTTTCCAATCTGGCCGGCATTGCTCTTTAAACCATGCACCAGCCTGTAAGCATGTTTAATATCATCCTTCTCCAGCGCATCTGTAATTTCTTTAAATTTATTCTGATTGCTCCTGACAAATAATGATTGAAGCGATTTTTGAAAGGTCTCTGCCTTTTCAGAAAAGTTGTTTTTCTCCATGCTGTGCTCATCATTCTCGCTTTTTTCTCCCATACTTACGGGGACAAGGTATTTTAAGAGACAACTCCACAACTCCTGCGATGTAAAAGGTTTTCCGACACAATCACTTAGTCCGTTTTCCTTGTACATCTCTCTGTCATCCGACATGACATTGGCTGTTATTGCGATTATCGGGATGTTTAAATTAAGTTCCAGAATTTTCAAGGATGCTTCGCGGCCGTCCATCACAGGCATATGCATATCCATAAAAATTAAGTCGAATTGCTTTTCTCCTTTTAATTTACGCTCGCGGACAAAATCCAGCCCTATTTTACCGTTCCATGCTACAACTGTTCTTAACCCCACCCGCGCAAGATGCTCGCAGATAACCTGCTGGTTCATTGCATTATCTTCGCATAACAGCACTTCACCGTCAAAAATAGGTTTGTCATATTCATTATAAGCCAGTTTTTGCTTATACAAATCATCGCCTGTCGCATCTATTGTCTTAAACGCAAGGGTAAAATAAAATCTGCTGCCGGTCTCGGGAGAGCTTTCTACTGAAAGCATCCCGCCCATTAACTCGATAATACTTTTGGTAATTGTAAGTCCAAGTCCTGTGCCTCCGTACTTTCTTGTCGTACCTGATTCTCCCTGCATAAAAGGATCAAATATTTTTTCAATCTGAGCATCTGTCATGCCGATCCCGCTGTCTTTTACTTCAAAGTACATTGTAACAACATTTTCTGTTTTCTCTTTTATTTCCGCAAGAACTTTTATTGTCCCTGTATTTGTAAATTTTACTGCATTGGAAAGAAGGTTTACTATCACCTGACGCAGCCTTGTAGGATCACTTAACGGTATTTTTCCAATACTTGGCTCTGCATAAAAATACAGAGTAATGCCTTTTTCAACCGCTTTCGGCAGAACAAGAGATCTGCAGCTTGCAAGCAGCTCATGAAGATCAAAAGGTATTTCTTCTATTTCCATCTTTCCTGATTCAACTTTGGATATATCCAGAATGTCATTTATAATTTGTAAAAGTCCTTTTGTATTTTCAAGAATTTTTCCCAGATATTCTTTTGTCCTTACCGGAATAACATCATCCATTGCAAGCTCGGAAAAACCCATGATGCTGTTCATTGGCGTCCGTATCTCATGGCTCATATTTGCAAGGAAGACAGATTTAGAAATAGATGCCGCCTGCGCCTTGTCTACGGCTGAACGCAGCTGTTCTTCGTAATCAATTACCTTCGACTCGTCCTTGGAATAATTGCACAACACTCTGGAGCCGTCTATCCAGGGTATTACTGCCGATCTTCTTCCAAGCCACTTTCCGATATATTCATCATAATTGTATGTATACTCTGTTGACACATATGTTTCTTTATTATCTGCAAGCTCCGGCAGCTTGCAATGCTCGCACGGGTTATCCGCATTTCTTATCGCTTTAAAACATTTTTGCTTTATAATGTTTTCTCTGTCTATCTTGTATGTATCAATTATCTTTTGATTCAAATAAAGAATGTTATAGTCAAAATCGGTAACGCATATCATTGTATCCAGGTAATCCATGACTGCCATGGTTTTATTTTTCATGGAAATTGAATTGCATAAGGCATTTATTCCTTCAATTATTTCCTTGTAAGATCCGCTGTATTTGTCTGAATCAATCTGGAACTTTATGTCTCCGGAAGCATTAAGCTCTTTTGTAAGATGCGACAGGTCATCTACCATTGATTTAACTACATCAATAAGCATATAAATGTCATAGCTTAAAAGCCCTATTTCATCATCGACAGACTGTATTCTGTCAATATCGACATTCAAATTCCCCTGCGTAACGCCGGAGACAAGCTCTACCAGTTTATTTACAGGTTTAGTTATTTTTGTAATAATATTCATCAATGCAAAAACGGCAAGAACAAGGCATGACAGGCCAACAAGCGCATTATATATTGTCAGGTGGTTTCTTTCACGTATCTGTTCTTCGTTTGAAATGCCGATAATCATCATTGCGAATATTTCATTATTGGCATCAGTAAACGGATGCAGAAATGCATGATAATATCTTCCCATTAAACTGTAAGAATCAAAATGATTTGTTCCGTACTTATTAAAGTTTCTGTAAAAATCTTCATCCATCTGAGTGCTGGTTATGCGTTCTCCGTCTATTATAATTGTTGTTGCAATTCTTGTTCTCCCCAAAAAAACAGAGAACTCTGCGTTAAAACGCTCTTTTAGCTTGTCGACAGATTCATTTTCATCAAGCCTGACACCTGCCGAAATAACTCCAATCAGAGTACCGTCCGTATCATAAACAGGCGCGCCCGTATGAACAGAAATATTTATTACAGGCCCTGATTCATAATATGTAGATACAATGCCATTCATGGCATCCTTAATATTCTGTACTCCAAAGATCGGATCACCGTAATGCAAAGGTTCGTATGTTCTTGCAAGTGTAAATCCATTTTCATCTGCGACAGTAAAATAGGTAATATCGAATAAATCCACCATTGGAATTAACACTTCTATAATTTTTTCCCTGTCTCGTTCCCTTACCGCCTCTATAACTTCCTTAAAACGGGTCACAGAAACTGCCGCCGCTCTTGAATTGTGTTCGTATCTTTCAAGATCGCCTTTTAAATTACTTTCAACAAAATTTATATTTCTTTGATTAAGAAGTGTCGTGAATCTATTATAAATAAAAGAGGAATAGACAGTTATCATAACAACAAGAAGAAAGAGAATTATAACTGAGGGAAAAATGATTTTTCCGTTAAGGTTCCATTTTATCATATTTTAATTAAGCTCCGGTTTTAATTCAGCAAGCGTTGCAAGAGCAGCTTCAAATTCAAAATCATCTATTTGCTGTATCAGCTGGTTTTTCAATTCCTTGTCTCCGTGAACCGCACGCAGGCCGGCTGTAAGTTTTAAACATTCCGGATTACCCATTTTCAGCATTGGTTCCAGTTTTTCAAAAAGCGCACGCGAAGCCTGCGCATCAATTACACTGTCTTCTTCTTGTTGATTCTTTCTTAATTGAGGCTCTTTGTCAAATACCAAAGACAATTCCGCCAGCACCGTACTCAGCTCTTTTTTAAGCGCTGCAAGCAGTTCCTGGGGAACCAGGTTTTTGCCGTCTTTAAGATGCTTTTCCACATTTGCAGAGGCATATTGCAGCTGCGCCTTGCCAATCTGCCCCGATTTACTCTTTAATGAATGCACAATCCTGTGCGCAAGTTTAATATCGCCGTCTTCAATTGCTTTTATTATCTCTTTAAATATATCCATATTATTTCTTAGAAAATATTCTTCAAGCGATTTTTGAAATTCCAAATCATAATCCAAATTCTGTCTCTCATCCTGCACTTCCTTCCCGGCTGCCGCAGGAGTCAGATACTTTAAAAGACACTGCCACAATTCCTGCGAAGTGAACGGTTTCCCCAAACAATCAACCATTCCGCCTGCTTTGTAAACCTCCTTGTCGTCCGCCATGACGTTAGCCGTCATTGCAATTATCGGAATATCTGTATTAAGTTTGATTATTTTTGATGCCGCCTCAAGCCCGTCCATTACAGGCATATGCATATCCATAAAAATAAGATCGAAAAGTTTTTCGCCTTTTTCCATACGGTCTATAATAATATCAACGCCAATCCTGCCGTTTTCCGCAATTACAGTTTTAAGGCCAACTCTTGAAAGATGCTCGCATATAACATACTGATTCATCGCATTATCTTCGCATAACAGTACTTCTCCGTCAAATACCGGCTTTTCAATTTCATTAAGCACTGTTTTTCTTTGATATACTTTTACATCAGATACATCTACGGTATCAAATGTCAGATCAAAACTGAATTTGCTTCCAATCCCGGGAACGCTCTCTACCTGAAGTTTTCCTCCCATCATTTCTATAATACTTTTTGTGATTGCAAGCCCAAGCCCCGTTCCGCCGTACTTGCGTGTAGTGCCGATTTCCGCCTGCATAAAAGGATCGAATATTTTTTCTATCTGCTCGGGAGTCATACCGATACCGCTGTCTTTAATCTCAAAATGTATGGAAATTGTACCGCCGTCTACATGGGTAATGTCAGAAATAAGCTTGATAAGGCCGGCATTTGTAAACTTTACGGCATTGGAAAGCAGATTTAAAAATATCTGGCGCAGCCTTGTAGGATCGCCCACCGGTCTTCTGCCTATACTTGGCTCAGCGTAAAAATGCAGTAAAATGCCTTTTTCAACAGCCTTTGGCATAATCAATGTACGGCAGCTTGTAAATAAATCGTGCATGTCAAAATCAATTCTTTCAAGCTCCATCTTGCCGGATTCTATTTTGGAAATATCAAGTATGTCATTTATAATCTGAAGCAGCCATTCTGCATTTGTCCGGATATGCTGCAGATAATCCCTTGTCTTCTGCGATGCTTCGCCGTCAAGAGCAAGCTCGGAAAATCCCATGATGCTGTTCATCGGAGTGCGGATCTCGTGGCTCATGTTTGCAAGAAATATCGATTTTGAGTTATTGGCATTCTTTGCAGCTTCAAGCGCAGATTCCAGTTCCTTCTGGTATTTATTCAATTTAACAGTACGTTCCTGTACAAGTCCTTCAAGTTTTATTCCTTCCTTGCGGTATTTTAAAAATAAAATGACAAGAAGAGAAACAACAAACAACAGCAAAACAAATGAACCTATAAACCACGGCCGCTGCGCTTGTGCCACCTTGCTGCGGTAATCATATGTTTTTCTCATCCATTGAGCCGAAATTGATTTTAGATCAACCATGCCCAGCGCTTTATCCATAATGGAACATAAAATAGTTTCATTAATGTTAAATCCCAAACGCGATTCAGAAACATAATCAAAAATTATATTTGCCTTGTATCCTACAAATTCATTATAATGGGTGATGGCAAGCAGCCTGTTCTGGCTTGTCATGACCATGTCAACTTCGCCGCGCTCCAGTCCTTCGAATGCCGCGTTTGAACTTATATACTCTACAGAGGCCTGATGATCCGGAAACCAGCGGTTAAAAATTTCAGCGTATACAGAACCCCAAACAAGCCCTATTCTTACTCCCATTACTTCATTAATATTCATATTCGGAAAAGAAGCCTTTGAAATAAGTATATAATAGTCGGCCAAACTGGGAACGGCCGCCCATAAAAATCGCCCTAAACGATCCCTTGAACGTACCAATTCAGCAGTCATGGAGACTTCACCTTCTTCAACCATTCTTAGTAAATCAGGCCACTCGGTATATTGATCATTTTTTAGTAAAAATGTTAATCCTGTAAGCTCTTCAATTGCAGGCAGCACATCAAAAATTATTCCCTGCCATTCATTTTCGTGCACATTAAAAAAACTGACAGGATAGTTATAATATTCGGCGACAAATTTTACTTCTTTGTTTTCTTTTATATATTCTTTTTCCTCATCTGTAAGCCATGAAAGAAGTTTGTGTTTTTTGAATTCTGTTTCGCCAAGATTGTATATATTGTTGATATATTGAAAACCGCCGCTGATTAAAAATTTATCAACTGCCGAAATTACAGGCTTAAGTTCATCATCCTGAGTTGCCAATGATACAGGCCGGTATGTTAATGGATAAAAGTGCTGTGTAATTAAATCATTGTATTGAACAAAATTCGCTTCTGCCGTTCCGCTGTAATAAAAAACATCTATTTCCCGGCTTTTCAGCGCATCATAAACATTACTTATATCATTTAGCAGTACAATATCAAAAGCGCCGCTTTCAAATTCAGAGACTACAGTATCGATTGTAGCAGTGCCTTCTATAAATCCGAACCGCAGTAAACGTTCTTCCGCTATATCTGCAAGAGATCTGCTTCCGTCGATGCGGTATGCTTTTAATAACCGCGAAGCAATTGGAATAGACATATGATATATTTTGTGTCTTTCTTCGGTAGGCGTTAATTCACCGGAAAAAGAAACCGCTCCCGTTTCAAGGCCGTCAAGAAGATCGAACCACTCAAAGAGTTCCAGTTTAAAAGGAATTTCAAAAAAATCAGAAAGCCATTCGCAGAACAACGCAGAAAACCCTCTTGCTATTTCATTTTCCATGAATGCTTCAGTGCTTGAAGGCATGCCGTAAACAAATACTCTATTCTGTTTTTGAAGCGCTTCGATATCCCTTATTTCTTCAATTGTTATGCCGGGAAGTTCCCTAAATGACCTTGGAAGGTTTAGTGCGGAAATATTGTCAGGATTTTGCCTCTCTGCTCCCTTGCAGCCGGGAAGTAACGCAGCAATCATTAACAGAAAGATAAAAATATTTACTCTCATCTTATACCCTTAGTTCATTTAATATTTTTTCATCATTCGCTGCCGGAATAAAAATTTTCAGCAGAAAAGATGACATAAAAGCCTCATACATCAGGGTCGGTGATTAAAAGAAATTATACTATAAAATTGTCATAAAAACAAGTAAAAAGATTACTATGCAGGTATCAAAATATTTTTTATCTGTACTTTTGCGTAATTTCCATAAATTGTTCTTTTATTTCCAGGAAGGCATCGACAATAACAGGATCAAAATGACAGCCGCGTCCATCCGTGATTATTTTTACTGCTTCTTCGTAGGGCATGGAAGGTTTATAAGCGCGAACGCAAACCAGCGCGTCGTATACATCTGCCAATGCTGCAAGGCGTGCAGTCAGTGGAATTTCTTCTTCTTTTAACTGCTGAGGATAGCCCTTGCCGTCCCAGCGTTCATGATGACAGTAACAAATGTCTTCGCAGTGTTTCAAATAGATCGATGTATTGCCGTGACCGAGTTCATTTATAATTTCCTTGCCGCGTACAGCATGTGTTTTCATTATTTCATATTCATCAGGTTCGAGCCTGGCAGGCTTCTGAAGAATTCTGTCCGGAATTGCAATCTTTCCAACATCATGAAGCGCCATTGATTTTATGATTATATCCGGCTGAAGCTTTCTTAACTCTCCGGCGTATACGGATTCAGTATCTATCAGGTAATCAATTAATGCCTTTACATATAACTGAGTTCTTTTAACATGCTCGCCCGATTCCTTGTCGCGGAATTCAATAATATTGGCAAGGCCCTGTAAAACATTGTCCAGAATTTTGCTGAGCATTTTTACAGTTTTATCATAACGGCTCAGTTTTAAAACTCTAAGAAGCCTGAACATTCGCAGTACGCGCAGAATGCGAAGGTCGATGGGAAAAATAAGCGGAAGATAAAACGGCAAAATGGCTAAAAGATCTATTAACCCCAAAGGAGAAAAAATATAACACAGATACGGAGGCAGCTTTGATAATAAAACATTCTTTGAAACAAGAGACGGCGGCTTGTAGGGATCTATCCAGATTCTTAATAAAAACTCAATTGTAAAAAGCGCTATGGAAAATATTTCAAAATAATTATATATGATTAAGAAGTTGTCATGAAGATCAAATATCAAACCCAAAATAACAACAGTTAAATTAATCCAGATAAAAAACAGCAGGAACAGATTGAAAAAACGGCTTACCTTATCTTCCCTTTTTGGTTCTTTTTCCAGAATTACATAAAGGCGTTGTCTGATTTTATCCATATTTAAAACCTTCAATTGAAGAGTATTCTGTCATAAACACACCTCCATTTTGCCATTTTACAATAATCATAATGGAATATCAATATACGGAATTTATCTTATTCCATTTACCAAATCAGCAAATTTATTTATACTCAATAAATAAAATAATGAAAAAATATTTATCTGCGCTGTTAATCGTATCAGTAATTGCAATTGGCTGCGTCAGGCAAAAACACAGCGGCCTTACCATTGAAGACGGAGTTCTGCTTGTCGGCGTGGAAATTGGTTATCCCCCCATGGAATATTATGATACAGACGGCACTACGCTTCTTGGCTTTGATATTGAACTTGCAAGAGCGCTGGCGGAGAAACTGGGCTTAAAAGTAAAATTTATAGACACTGCATGGGAAGGTATTTTTGCAGGACTTGATACAAACAAATATGACATCGCGGTAAATATAACTATTCTTCCGGAACGCCGGATGAGATTTAATTTTACAAGGCCTTACATAGACAGTTCAATGACAATCGCAGTCAGAAAAGATTCGCCTTTCAGTATAGAAAAGCCGGAAGATATAGCGGGATACAGAGCCGCCTACCAGGGTGATACAACCGCGCAGTATTTTACAGAAAGGCTAAGAGAAAAAGGCATTTTGTTTACAGCTTTCTCCTACGACAAGATAATAAACTGTTTTAACGATCTTGAACTCGGACGGGTTGATGCTGTCATTGCAGATAACATTACGGCTTCCTTTTATGCGGAAAAAGAAAACTCTCCCGTTAAAATCATCTGGCAGGGCCCTTCTGACGAGTTTATCGGCATCTGTTTGAAAAAAGGAAATGACGCGCTGACAGATGCGCTTAATAACGCGCTTGAAGAGCTGTTCGAAGACGGCACAATGCTGGAAATTTCCAGGAAAATATTTAACATGGATTTAGTTTCATCTGTAAGACAGTTCTGATATAATCAGTATTATGGAAGATATAAATAAATTATTTACCTTAATAAAGGAAGCAAAACATCTTGTCGCTTTAACAGGCGCAGGCGTAAGTACGCTCTCGGGGATTCGCGATTTCCGCGGAAAAAACGGACTTTACAACGAGATGGATGCAGAAAAAATTTTCAGCATAGATTATTTTGAGAAAGATCCTTCACTTTATTACAAACAGGCCGGCTCATTTATTTATAACCTTGATGAAAAAGAAGCGTCGATTGTTCACATAACACTGGGCGAACTTGAACAGCGCGGTTATTTAAAAGCCCTGATTACGCAAAATATTGATCTGCTGCATCAGAAGGGCGGCAGTAAAAATGTAATTGAAATCCACGGCTCCCCTGTAACGCATTATTGTTTAAGATGCGCAGGGATTAATGTAGGTTATGAGGAAGCCGCCGGCGTTGTCCGCAAGGGCGAAATGCCCAAATGCCCGGAATGCGGCAGGGTTTTAAAACCTGCAATTACATTTTTCGGCGAGGGGCTTCCTGCAAACGCGCTTAAACAGGCAGTAACAGAATCGCAAAAAGCCGATGTAATGCTTGTTCTGGGAACAAGTTTGACTGTATTTCCGGCTGCGGGTATGCCTGAATATACTCTGCGCGGCGGCGGGAAAATTGTAATTGTAAACAACATGCCTACTCCTCTGGACAGAAGGGCATTCCTTCATTTTGATGATTTGGGCAGTGTATTTGAAGAATTAAAAAACCTGCTTTAAATGCCGATTATTGAAACAGGAGAATCTCATGAAAAAAATAACCTCACTTTTATTTCTTTTATCAATTATATTGATTATTACTCCCTCTGTTTTTGCGCAGTCAAACGCTGCCGGATCCAGGGGACAGAGCATAAACGGATCTACAGGGCTTTTTTCCATTCCCTCCGGGCATATTGGCTGGGATAGTTCAAAGGATTTTGGTTTTGATATAGGCTACAGGGCTGTGATTAATTCGGACAGGGGAACTGCGCATCTGCCTGCGGTAACAATAAGCATATTTAAAATAGCGGAAATATCCGCAGCTTTTGACATTCAGCCCCAGATTTTTCAGCAGACAAATGAGGATCTGCTGCTTGGGTTTAAAGCAAAACTTCCAACCAAGGGAAGCACGGCTGTTGCAATCGGCGGGAACGTTCAGTTAATTAACCTTACAAACAGGGATTACAATTACAATGCATATCAGCCTTATGCGGCAGTTACATACACAGGAAATATTTTTAACATGGCTGCCGAAACAACCATTGCCGTCGGCAAAACATTTTTCACAGGCGGCCCTGTTAACATCAGCAACATCGATTTTGGAATGGGCTTTGACATCATTTTGTTTCCTGACGTTTTCGGAAATGCAGTGCACTGGATTACAGATTTTGCAAACTTCGGTTACAGCGATAACTCATGGCCGAATGACAGCCTCTGCCATTCTGCTTCAGTGTGGCGCGGTATTTTAAATACCGGTTTCAGGCTGGATGTGTCGGCAATCCCGGCATTAAATCAATTTAAATTTTTGGTGGATTTAATTTTTAACGATCTCTTCGATGCAGGAACAAGGTCATTTACAGCCGGTCTTGTCTTCGGACTGGAGTTTTAATTTTTCCAGCGCTTTCTGCACACGTTCCGCAGAACAATCAGCGCCAAGTATACGCAGCGATCCAAACAGCGGAGGACTTACGCGGCTGCCTGTAACCGCAACCCGCAGCGGCATCATAAGATCTCCAAGTTTAACATCTCTTTTTTCCGCCTCCGCTTTAATCAGGCTTTCCGCATGCCCGTCATCCGGCGCTTCAGCCAGAGCGCAAACCAGTTCTTTTCCAATTTGCAATAGCTCGATTGTTTTTGCAAGATCGCTTTTTTTCGGAATAAACTCTTCGGCTGCCGGTAACTGCGGCTCTTTAAAAAGGTAGGCGATTTTTTCCGGAACTTCGTTAAGGAAGACAAGGCGCTCTTTAACCAATGGAATTGCTCTTGTAAAAGTATCCATCTGTTTAGCAGCCTCCTCTTTCTCACCGCTAAACAATCCTGCATCCGCCGCATACGGTAAACACTGCTGTGCAAGCTCATCATCGCTCATCATTCTTATGTATTGCCCGTTATACCACTCAAGTTTTTTATAATCAAAAACCGCGGGCGCCTTGTTTAATTTTTCAAGGCTGAAGCGCTGTGCAAGTTCATCCAGCGTGTAAATGTCCTTTCCTTCTTCGTATGATGCGCCCAAAAGCGCGACATAATTTAACAGCGCGGCGGGAAGGTATCCCTGTTTGCGGAATTCATCAATGCTTGTCGCGCCGTGACGTTTAGAAAGTTTTTTTCCGTCCTGTCCCATCACCATCGGAAGATGGCAAAACTCAGGCGGCGTCCAGCCAAAAGCACGGTACATAATTACATGGAGGGGTGTAGATGCAAGCCATTCCTGCGCGCGAAGAACATGAGTCACTTCCATTAAGTGATCATCAACTACATTTGCAAGGTGATATGTGGGAAAACCGTCAGATTTTAAAAGCACAGGATCGGGATTTACATCATCGTTCTTCCATTCTATACCGCCCAGCAGATGATCATTAAAAAGTGTTGCCTCGCCAAGAGGTATCTTAAGCCTTACAGTGCAGGCCTCGCCCGATGCAGCTTTTTTGGCGGCTTCCTGCGGATCAATGTTCCTGCAGAAACGATCGTAACCGGTTTCCGATGAATGAGAGGCTTCCCTCTGCCGGCGCACTTCATCAATCCTTTGCGCAGAGCAAAAACAATAGTAAGCCTGCCCCTTGTCAAGAAGTTCCTGCGCATATTTTTTGTAGTGATGGGTGCGCTCAGACTGGATATAGGGACCAAACTGCCCTCCTCCGGCGCTAAAACTGCGGTTCTCAAAGGCGGGACCTTCGTCCCAGGCAAGACCGAGCCACTCAAATGTATCGTAGAGATTTTGCACATAACTTTCGTCAAAACGGGTTCTGTCGGTATCTTCCAGCCGCAGAATAAATTTCCCCCCCTGGACAGAGCGGGCAAAAAGATAATTAAAAAGAGCTGTTCTAATCCCGCCTATATGCTGAAGGCCTGTGGGTGACGGCGCATATCGATCTCGTATAATCATGTAAAATACTGTATCATAATGGGAGGTGTCTGTCACCTTCAGGAGGGATCGTTATGGCAAAGGCAAAAAAGGAAAAATTATCGGATAAACTTTTTTACAAGCAGAAAAACTGCTGGGATGAAATTAATAAAAAAGCCGAAAAGGAAGTTGAAGAAATTGCCTCGTCATATAAAAAATTCCTTGATACGGGAAAGACTGAACGTGAGTGCATCGATGTAATCTGCGATCTGCTGGAAAAAAACGGTTTTAAAAATATAGACAATATATCTATAGATCAGGAGCCGGTTCATAAAATACTAAAACCGGGCATGAAGGTTTATCAAAATATCCGCTGTAAATCGGTTATTGCCGCTGTTATAGGAAAAAAACCTGCCGCAGAAGGTTTTAATATCCTCGGCGCGCACATAGATTCTCCCCGGCTTGATTTAAAACAAAAACCGCTTTATGAAGATTCGGAGCTGGCCCTTTTCGATACGCACTACTACGGCGGCATTAAAAAATATCAATGGACAACCATTCCGCTTTCCATGCACGGAGTATTTATAAACGAAGCCGGTAAAAAAACAACGGTTAAGATCGGCGAAGACCCGGGCGATCCTGTGTTCACGGTTACGGATCTCCTGCCGCATCTTGCAAAAGATCAAATGGATAAAAAAGCGGCAATGGTGGTGGAAGGCGAAGACCTTGACATTCTTGCAGGCTCGCGTCCCTATGCTGATAAAGATGAAAAGGACAGGGTAAAATTATATGTTCTGGATCTGTTAAATAGAAAGTACGGCATTACAGAAAAAGATTTTACAAGCGCAGAGATAGAGTTTGTCCCGGCATTTAAGGCAAGCGATGTCGGCTTTGACCGCAGCTTAATAGGCGCATATGGCCAGGACGACCGCTGCTGCGCATGGCCTGCAATTCAGGCGCTGCTGTCTTTAGCGCGCATAGACGCCAAAAATGCCGAAGTCAAATCCATACCTGCAAAAACTGCCGTATGTTATCTGTCAGACAAGGAAGAAACAGGTTCTGCAGGAAACACAGGTGCGCGATCATTAAACATGCAAAACTTCCTTGGACTTTTGCACGGCGGCACAGAGGCAGATCTTAGGTTAAGCCTGTCGCGCTCTTCCATGCTGTCGGCCGATGTCAATGCGGCTTTTGATCCGACTTATCAGGGAGTGTTCGATAAAAAAAATGCTCCGTATATAGGCAGGGGAATTGTACTGGAAAAATACACAGGCTCCGGAGGCAAGTACGGCGCAAGCGATGCTAATGCGGAATACTGCGCAAAAATCCAGGCTATCATGAACAGGAACAAGGTACAGTGGCAGTGCGGCGAACTTGGAAGAGTAGATAAGGGCGGCGGCGGAACTATCGCTTTGTATGCTGCAAATCTTGGGATTGATGTACTTGACTGCGGCGTTCCCGTTCTGTCCATGCACTCGCCCTTCGAAGTGATAAGCAAAGTTGATCTTTACATGACATACAGGGGTTACATCGCTTTTCTTAAAGATGCCTGATATCTGATTTCATCAGTTGATTTCATCAGTTGATTTCATCAGTTGATTTCATCAGTTGATTTCATCAGTATCTGGATATTTTATATAATTTTATTAGTTCCAGAAAATCATCGCGTGATATTTCTTCTCCGCCAAGGCTCATAAGGTGACTGGTCGGAACCTGACAGTCAATAAAAGCCGCTCTGTTTTTAAAAAGCAGGCTTGCAAGGCTTAAGAAGGCAGCCTTGGATGCGTTTGCTGTTCTGGAAAACATTGATTCACCGCAGAATATTTTTCCGAGCAGCAGGCCGTAACAGCCGCCGACAAGTTCTCCGTCCTGCCAGGCTTCTGCAGAATGCGCCCAGCCAAGCTGATGCAGTTTTGTGTATGCTTCAATTATATGTTCTGTTATCCATGTTCCATTTTGATCCGGCCGTACAATATCTGCGCATCCCCTGATTACACCGTCAAAGTTTTCATCAAATGTAATTTTAAATATGCCTTTTTTTAAAATCTTTTTCATTGAAGAAGAGATGCGCAGCCCGTCCGGGAAAATAAGGCAGCGCGGATCCGGCGATTGCCAGATAACAGGGTCTTCCCTGTTAAACCACGGAAAGATTCCCTGTTCATATGCAGAAAGCAGAATTCCCGGCGAAAGATTTCCGCCTATAGATATAATGTTATGGTTCCATTTTTCAGGATCAGGAAATCTGTAAAACACTGATTCATCAAGATAGGGAAATTTCGGATCTGGTCCGGCAGGAAGAGAGCGCACTAGACTTCCGCAGTTTCCCTGACATCTATGCAATAGCCGTCACGCCAGTCAACAACAACACTGCCGCCTTCGCTTAAATTGCCGAACAGAACTTCATCAACAAAAGCGCTTTTAATTTTATCTTCGATAAGCCTGCCTGCATTCCTGGCGCCAAACTCGCGGCTGTAGCCTTCATCGGCAAGTTTGTCTACACAGGTTCCAGTCACTGTAATTGTTACGTTCTTCTCCGCAAGCTGCACAGCGAAGGCATCCAGTTCTTTGCGGACAATGGAAACCATGATGTCGCGCGAAAGATGATCGAACCGCACAATTGCATCAAGCCGGTTGCGGAACTCCGGTGTAAATATTTTTTCCACTGCATCATCAACTGCGCTGCCGTCCTGAATGCGATCGCCGAAACCGATAAGCCCCTTGCCGATATCCCTTGCTCCGGCATTGCTTGTCATTATCAGTATTACATTGCGGAAATCGGCTTTGCGGCCCTGATTGTCGGTAAGGGTTGCGTAATCCATTATCTGCAAGAGTATATTGAATATATCACTGTGCGCTTTTTCAATTTCGTCAAGCAGGACTACCGCATGAGGCTGTTTGCGCACTGCGTCTGTAAGCTGGCCGCCGTCTTCATAACCAACATATCCCGGAGAGGAACCTATAAGCCGCGAGACTGTGTACTTCTCCTGATACTCGCTCATGTCAAAACGGATCATTGCAACACCGAGGATTTCCGCAAGCTGACGCGCCAGTTCTGTCTTTCCAACGCCGGTGGGTCCTGCAAAGAGAAAGTTTGCAACCGGTTTTCCATCCGCCCTGAATCCTGCCCGCGAGCGCTTAACAGATTTTACAACTGCCGCAACAGCATCGTCCTGTCCAAAAACCCGCTCCTTAAGCCTTGTCTCAAGTTCTTTAAGCTTGTCCTTTTCGCTCTCGCCGACAGATTTCTGCGGGATGCGCGCAATTTTTGAAACAACAGCTTCGATAACAGGAAGGCTGATTTCGATTATCTCAACATTGCCGTCCTGCACGGTGGTAGATTCATCTTCCGCAGCGGCATTTTTTTCTTCATTAACTGAGGCGCTGTCCGCTTCATTAACAGTTACAGTTTCCGCGCTCTTCTCTTTCTGTATCTGCTTTTTGTAAGCTTCTATACGCGCATGAGCGCCAGCCTCATCAATAACATCAATTGCCTTATCCGGCAGACGGCGCTCTGTTATAAACTGCGCGGAAAGACGCACCGCAGTCTCCACAGCTTCATTGCTGTAATGGACATGGTGATAATCCTCGTATCTGGATTTAACTCCTTTCAGAATATCAATTGCCACTTCTTCCGACGGTTCGTTTATATCGATCTTCTGAAACCGCCTGGAAAGCGCGCGGTCTTTTTCAAAAAACTTGTTGTACTCTTCATGCGTTGTTGAGCCAATGCAGCGGAGCTTTCCGGATGTAAGCGCGGGTTTCAGTAAGTTGGAAGCGTCCAGCGCTCCGCCGGAAACGGCGCCCGCTCCGACAAGGGTGTGTATTTCATCTATAAAGAGAATCGCCTTTTCTTTCTTCAGCATTTCTTCTACAACGCGCTTTACCCTTTCTTCAAAATCGCCGCGGTACTTTGTGCCTGCAACAAGCGCGCCCATATCAAGTGAAAAAATACTGAACTCTTTAAGAACAGGCGGCACATCGCCTGCCACAATCCTCTGCGCAAGCCCCTCTGTGATTGCCGTCTTTCCAACGCCGGAATCGCCGACATGAATAGGGTTGTTCTTCAATCTGCGGCAGAGCACCTGCACCGTACGATCCAGCTCTTCTTCCCTGCCGATAACAGGTTCAAGTTTTTGCGCGCGGGCCAGAGCTGTAAGATCAATTGCATAACGCTCCAGGGCTGTTTTCTTTTTTTCCTTTTTATGGATATCAGGATCAGCTTCTTCCTCAACGCTGCCGTATTTTCCGTCTCCGTAGTTATGAGACAGCATCTGTAAAAGAGTAAGGCGTTTAACCCCTGCCTTTCTTAAATAATAAGCGCTGTAACAACGCTCCTCGTCATAAAGAGAAACAAGAATGTCCGCTACATCTATCATTTCTTTTTGAGCAGATTTGCTTTGCATAACAGCCCGCTCAATAATGCAGTTGAAGCCTACGGTTTTGGTAGGTTCTCCCGCCGCTGTAACCGGCATTTTCTGTTCAAAATAATTTTCCATTCCAAGCCTTATCTGCTCCAGATCCGCGCCGCAGGAAAACAGCACAACCTGAACCTCGTCAAAAGCCAGAGCCGCATAGAGAATATGCTCCGGTGTCAGGTATTCATGGTTGCGAAGTTTGGCTTCATTATACGCGGCGTCAATAATTGCCTGCACATGACCTGAAACTCTCATTTATCCATCCTCATGTTATTTTTTATCTTTTTAACAGCATCTTCTATAAATATAATATAGCACAATAATCAGGCTGGTTCCACAATACACCGAAGCGGAAACTCATTCGCCTTGGCGGCAACGTGTACCTGCTCGGTCTTTGTTACAGCAATATCCCAGGTGTAAACCCCCACGATTCCCTTGCCTTTCTTGTGAACATCCAGCATTATCTTGTACGCATCATCAATGCCTTTATGGAAAATGATCATCAGAACCTCAACCACAAAATCCATGGTTGTAAAATGATCATTTAGGAGAACCACCCTGAATTGTTCAGGCTCTTTATATTTTTCATCTGTCTTTGAAGACGATTTGTCCTTAATCCTGGGTTCCATTATTTTATTCTAGGAGATTGACGGCTGGTTGTAAAGAAGCGCAGGCGTTCAATCCGGAAGAGCTCCGGATTGAACAGGAACCTGCTGTAAATTAATACTCTGCAGTTTTTGCAGCTTCAAATTCCTTCTCGATTGCTTCGGAGGGTTTCTTTGTATTAAGGCTTACAATTAAAATTACTAAACAGGAAAGTATAAATGCCGGAAGCAGTTCGTAAACATTTACCATGTCGTGAAGAGGCTTTATAAAATTCCGCCAAATCAAAACTACAGCTCCGCCTGTTACCATTCCTGCGACAGCAGCCGGAAATGTTGTCCTCTTCCAGAACAGCGAGAACAGGACAAGAGGGCCGAATGACGCGCCAAGGCCCGCCCATGCATAGGCCACAACCTGGAAAATAGTTTCATTGCCTGTTGCGGCAACAATAACGCCAAAGATTGTTACCACAAGCATTGTTATACGCGCTATCCACATAACTGTTTTTTCTTTTGCGTTTTTGTTAAAGATGCCTTTGTAAATATCATTTGCCAGAGACGATGATACGATTAGCATATATGAATCGCTGGAACTCATGCTTGCGGCAAGGATTCCGGATATGACAATGCCTGCTAAAAGCGGCGGAAAGAAACTTTGAGACATCAAAATGAAAATGCTTTCGGCTTCTCTTCCGGTTGCATATTCACCGGGGAATATTGCCCTTCCCATAATACCAATGGAAACAGCGGCTACCTGTGCAATGAAAACCCAAATAACTGCAATAACAATAGACTGTTTTAAACTGGATGTTTTGTTAACAGCCATAAACCGCACTAAAACCTGAGGCATGCCAAAATATCCAAGACCCCATGCCATGGTGCTTATAATGGCAATGAAACCCAATGATGATCCCGCAGAAAAAAGCGGAACACTGTTGGCCATTCCCGTCTGTTCTGCGACACCAAAGAAATCAAGAAAGCGCGGGAAGTTCTGCAGATTTTCATAGATACCGGAAAACCCTCCCGCATAAAAGAATCCGAAGATCATTACAAGCGAAAGGGAAGTTACCATGAGTAAACCCTGAACAAGGTCTGTTACGCCAACTGCCAAGAAACCGCCAATAAGGGTGTAGGCCAAAACTACGATAGCGCCGATGATTACCATGAGCACCATGTTAAAACCAAAAAGTTTATTGAACAGTGTTCCTACAACAATAAACTGTGCGCCGACATAAATCGAGAAAAACAACAAGCTGATAACCGCGGCAATTGCAAGCAGTATTCTTTTATCATCGTGGAAACGTTTACTGAAGAACTCAGGCAGGGTTATGGCATTGTTGGCAACCTGCGAATATGTGCGCAGACGCTTGGCAACTAAAACCCAGTTAACCCATGTACCGATAAAAAGGCCGAGTATTGTCCAGAAGGCATCGCCAAGTCCGTAGAAATAGGCAACGCCCGGCAAGCCCATAAGAAGCCAGCCTGACATATCAGAGGCCTGAGCGCTTAGCGCCGTAAGCCACGGGCCGAAACGGCGTTTTGCCAGAAAATACTCTTCCGGACTTTCGTTTTTATAACGCAGCGAATACCATAAACCCATGGAAATCATCGCAGCCATATAAAGCCCAAAACCGATCATCATTTGCAGATTTGCACTCATATTTCCTCCATTTATATTGTTCAAATTAACATAATTTATATCATTTATAAATAGGGTTTGCGGAACACAAAGTGAGACACCAGGGGTGAGACACCAGGGGTGAGGTTGTCTTGAACTTGCGTATGGTTTATTCTAAAACTAGATTGATATGGCAACATCAACAAAAGCGTTAATCGTGCAAAGCGACAGAACCCTGCTTCTTGATATCCACTGCGAAACTGCCGAAGAAACAAGACAGGCCATTATGCCCTTCGCCGAACTTGAAAAATCCCCGGAGCATATTCACACTTATCGCATAACTCCCCTGTCCCTCTGGAATGCCGCCAGCGCGGGCCTTACGCCGCATGATGTAGTAGAGACATTAAGACAGCACAGCCGTTACGAAATACCGGATGGAATAATGGAAGGCTTTTCTCTTCTGATGTCCCGTTACGGAAAAATAAAAATGATACAGGAAAATGAAAATGACAAAGACATGCTTTTCCTGCAGATTGATGACGATGAAATCCGGCTTGAGATTGAGCAGATTAAAGCGCTGGATAAATATTTAATTACAGCATCAAACGACGCAATGCATTCCAGCTGTAAAAAAGGATTTTACCTGACTCTTGTAAACAGGGGAACTGTAAAACGCGAACTTATACGCGCAGGCTGGCCTGTGCAGGACGAGGCGCCGCTTGTAAAAGGTGAAGACTTGGAAATAAGGCTGAGGGAAAAATGCCTTTCCGGCAGGCCCTTTGTACCGCGGGATTATCAGCTGACTGCAGCGCGCGCATTCGGCGGTTATGGAGTAATCGCTCTGCCCTGCGGTTCCGGAAAAACCATTGTCGGCATGCTGATTATGTCGATTTTAAAAACCAACACGCTGATACTGACAACAAATGTTGCGGCAGTGCATCAATGGATGGAAGAATTACTGGATAAAACCGAATTAACAAGCGATCAAATTGCGGAGTATACAGGGGACTGTAAAGCGGTCGCGCCTGTGACTGTCGCCACCTACCAGATTATTTCCTGGAGACCCGATAAAAACCTTGATTTTCCGCACTTTAAACTTTTTCGTGAAAGAGCATGGGGACTTGTAATTTACGATGAAGTCCACCTGCTTCCCGCTCCGGTGTTTCGCGTAACAGCCGAACTGCAGGCAATAAGAAGGCTTGGGCTTACTGCAGCTTTAATCCGCGAAGACGGAGAAGAAGATGCGGTGTTCAGTCTTGTAGGCCCCAAACGCTATGATGTTCCATGGAAAGACCTGGAAAACAGGGGATGGATTGCAGAGGCATTCTGCACAGAGATTAGGCTGGATTTACCGCAGGAACTCAAAATACCATATGCAACGGCATCGCAAAGGGAAAAATACAGGATAGCCGCAGAAAATCCGTTAAAAGAAAATATTGTACTGCAATTAATAGAGAATCATAAGGAAGATCAAATACTGGTAATAGGGCAGTATTTGTCCCAGCTTGATTCGCTTGCAAAGATTTTAAATGCGCCGCTTATTACAGGAAGAACTCCAAATGCAGAAAGGGAGCGTATCTACTCAAGCTTTAAACGCGGAGAAGTCCGCGTCATTGTTGTGTCAAAGGTGGCGAACTTTGCAATCGATCTTCCCGATGCATCCATGGCGGTGCAGGTTTCCGGCTCTTTCGGTTCGCGGCAGGAAGAGGCGCAGCGGCTTGGAAGAATTTTAAGGCCAAAGGGACTTAATACAAACAATGGCAGTGATGCCAATGGCTGCCGCAGCAATACGCGCAACTCATGGTTCTTTTCACTTGTTTCCGGCTACACTGTAGAGGAAGAATTTGCAGCTAACAGGCAGAAGTTCCTTACCGAGCAGGGTTACAAATACTCAATTCAAAAATGGAATCCCCGGCAGACCGGGCAGTCAGAAAAAGGGCGCATATAAATGAAAAGCATCATTTTCCGTCCTGCAGCTTTCTGGAAATCCGCAGTAATGACAATGCCGGATAATTCATTTTTTGAATTAATGCGGAGCGTTTTCGGAAAAATAAAAACTCCCTTTAATAAACAGCAGCTGTTAAATGATCTGGAAGCGTTTTTGCTGCGCAATGACATTCAAAAAACAATTGCCGCATATATCGATGAGACAGACTCAAAAATCATCATGGCAGCATCTCTTTTCGGCGAACCTGTTCCCGGGCAGCTTGCAGATTTTTTCCATGACGAGTTTAGTTATGCGCAATTACAGGATGCAATTGTAAATTTGGAAGAACGTTTTATTCTGTACCGTTTTACAAATGAAAAAATAACGCGCCTTGCGTTAAATCCCGTTTTAAAATCCATACTCCTCCCCATTACCAAAAACACAGCATCTCTCTTCCCCGCAGCCTCTGCCGGTAAAGCATCTCAGGCTGTCCGCCGGGGAAAGGCAGGACAAACAGCGATCAATGACTTAACGCTTGCGGCTCTTTTTTCATTTGTATCAAAGCGCGAATCATTTTATAAATCCGAGGGAGTTATACGCAAAAAAGTCATTGATGACAGTAAAATCCTTTTCCCCGGCATCAATCTTGAATCCCTCCTTGGCGCTCTGCAGGTCCTTGGACTTTTTTACATAAACGAAGACAGACTCACTCCCGATAACAGGTACATTAACGATTTTGTTCTGCTTTCTTCGCGCGGAAGAATGGAATACTGCGCCGCAGCATTGATGATTTACTCCGCCTTAACTCCTCCACTGGAAATTCTGCCGCCGCTTTTTAAAAACAAGATCCGGGAAATAACAAATTTTATTCACTGTTTTTTAGATTCCCTAAAAGAGGAAATTCAATATCCAAAAGAAACTTTAAGGAAAAAAGCGGAAGTACTTAAAGCGCAGATGAACATGACTGAAAGTATCAGAACAGAATCCCTGTTTGACGCTCTTGAAAAAACCGGCCTTATTTCCGGAACAGCGGCAGGTTTAATGCAGTCAGGGGCAATTGCAGAAAATATTACGGACACAGGCAGCCCTGTAATTGCAATAGATTCAGGCTCTTCCATTCTGGTTTATCCGGAAATAAAATTTGCCGATGCAGTCAGGCTCGCCTCTTTTTTATACATACGCGAAACAAGCCCTGCGCAGGGATGTACTGTTATCCGCTTTGAACTTGACAAGGAATGCGCAATCCGCTCCTTTGACAATGGCATAAGCGCAGATGAAATTACGGAATTACTGATTCAGCTTTCGGGCGGCAAAACCGATGATACTCTAATCTGGAATCTGAATGACTGGGAAAAACGCCATAGGGAAGTTTCATTAAAAAAGGGAGTTATCCTGCAGCTTGCAGAAGACCGGCGTTATTTAACAGAAACTGATTCTCTTGCCCGGCTGATTACAGAAACGCTTGCTCCGGGACTGTACCTGTTAAACGAAAACACAATGGATGAAGCGGAAGCTGTCCTTCGCAGCGCAGGTATTGATATAATCGCCCGCAAAAAAGAAAGAAAAGAAAATGTTTTTGCAAGCGGCAGTTATTTCCCTGCGCCGTCTTTAACAGTGCAGCCTGGAGCGGATATCCCTTCTGTCACTGCCGCAAATCCCGTTTCAGGAACAAAGCCTCTTTCTTTAACAACTGACTTTCAGGCAATACTTCAAACAATGGCATTAAGTGAAACTGAACGGGCTGAGCTTTCTGCAAGAATAGAAAGGCGCCTTGTATTATGCGAAGCTCAGTTAAGGGATGCAAATATCCGTTACGAGAAACTTGAAGCAAAGCGCATGGATTATTCAGGAAAGCAGAACATAGCCAAACAGGCAATATCGCAGCAGTCGCCTGTAGAAGTTTCATGGCAGGTAAAAAACAAAGAGAAAAAAATATACGGCATCCCCCAGGCGCTGGAAAAGGAAGGAAACGAACTTATTCTTGTAATTTTACCGGATCATAAAGACACCGGTACAGAGTTTCTGCGGATACCGCTTGCAAAAATAAGCCTTTTACGCAGAATTAAAAAATCCATTTTTGAAAGATGAAAACTTAAAACAAATATTCATCGGCTCTGATCGCAGCCTTTTTAAACTCGCTGTGCAATATGTCAATGGCAATATCATCCAGAATGGCATTAATGTATCCTGGCCACTTTTTCATTCTTAACTCTTTCAGTTTTGCTTTTATGGTTTTTTTATCTAATACCACACATGCGTTTTTTATTTCGAACAGATTCCTGCGCAGATAGGCTGCGTTTTCATCGGAGATTTTTATATTACTGTCATTTTCAACCGGTTTTAGTTTAACAATCAGGTACCTTAACATTTCCATGAATGCGGCAGTTTCGCTTTGAATAACAGAGAGATTTCTGTCATAACCGGCTTTTTCAAGCTTGTGGGCAGTGCCGGATAGTTCGTATTCGCCAATGTTCGCAAGAGCGCTTTTTATTCCGTGAACGGTAGTAATGTACAGTTTTATCTCCTCATCGTCCGGAGCCTGTATTTTGCCGGACAGTTCCTCCAGTGTTTTTACTGCGTTTTCGGCATCTCTTATAAAGAAGATTTCTTTTCCGAATACAGACGGATTACTGCTCATCATATTATTGCGTTGTTCTTTCCGCGCCGCTTCCACAACATCCGGATCTTTTCTGTTACGGATAAATTCATTTAATATACGGTTCAGCTCGCGCGAATCAACCGGTTTTGAAAGAAAACCGTCAAATCCGTTTTGCAGAAATATCTGCTCGCGGCCGATCAGAACATTTGCAGTTAACGCAATAATATTATGCTTATATTCCATGCTGCGGATGATTTTCACAGCTTCCATACCGTCCATCTTCGGCATCACATGATCCATAAAAATAATATCGTATACATTTCCGTTTTTGATTTTGTCAATTGCATCAAAAGCGTTGGATACTGATTCGATATTTATTCCGTAAGGCACCAGCATGCCTTTTATTACATATATGTTGGATTCAACATCATCCACTATCAGGACTTTGCCGTAAGGCATATATTCGCGCATGAACTGCACTTTCTTTGATATCAATGTATTATGATAACTGAATTCCCGCAGTTTGCACGTAAGTTCAGAGCTGCACAAAGCAGACCCTATGCGTTTCTGGGGAATATGCACTGTAAATACAGAGCCTTCATCCACCTTGCTCTCAACAAATATTTTTCCTTCCATAAGATCAACAAGACGTTTTGTGATACTCATTCCCAAACCTGCGCCGACTGTAGTGCGGTTTGCTTCAAGATTAAAACGCGTATACTCATCAAAAAGCTTGTCTATCTGCGCTTCTGTCATGCCCTGGCCTGTATCGCTTACTTTAAAAACAATTGTTACATCATCGCTTTCACTTTCATAAATAGAAGAAACTGAAAGCTCAACATTCCCTTTAGATGTATATTTAAACGCATTGGAAAGAATGTTATTCAACACCTGTTTTATACGCAGCTCATCTCCGAATAAATCATGCGGAGTGTCTTCATCAATCTGAAGCGAAAATAATATAGGTTTGCTTTCATAACGAAGGCGGTTTAGCTGAGCTGTATCGTTAATCAAACTTGGAATATCATACTTTACGGGATTCAGCTCAAGTTTACCCGCCTCAATTTTGGAAAGATCGAGAATATCGTTGATAATATTAAGCAGCATGTCGCCTGATTCATATATCTTGCTGAATGATTCCTCGTTATCCGGCGAAAGATTATTTTTTCTAAGCTGAATTTCGGCTATACCAAGAATTGCGTTCATGGGGGTGCGTATTTCATGGCTCATGCTGGCAAGAAATGCGCTTTTATAACGGCTGTTCTGTTCTGCCTCATCTTTTGCCGCAATCAATTCCGTCATGTCAACAGAATGCTGCATATGCGCTAATTTACCGTTGGGCCATTCAATATATCTGTCTATATTCCGGTATATACGGTTTGTTAAAGTGCTGTGTTCTTCCCATACAATTGTTTTGCCGGGATCACTGTCAAGTTCAATACAGGGACAGAAACTGCATCTGGTATCAATATCTTTCTGCAGAGTTTTATAGCACAATTTCCCGACACAATCGTCCTGAATACTGTAATGTTTTTTCATCGCATCATTTATAAAAAGAATTTCGCCTGTATTTGGATCTGTAACATAGATCATAACATCAAGGCAGTTCATTATATTTCCCAGATTACTGAGCATGTTTTTTTCTTCGATTGCCTTGTCCTTCTCGGCGATGACAGCCTTTGTTTCACGCAAATCGCGCATGTACGCCATATAGATATCTTTTTCCTTGTATGTCGAGCGGACAATAGTAATTTCACACGGAAGCAGCTCGCCGTTTGGTTTTAAATGCGTCCATTCAAACTGCCCTCCGCCTCTGTCCAGTATCTCCTCCAGTAAAGTAGGCCTCCATAAATTAGATAATACTCCGCTGGGCTGAAACTCAGGCGAGAACTCGTGAAACCTTGCCTTGTATTCTTCTTTGTCCGTTATTCCAAACATTACAAGAGCTGCCTGATTGCAGTCTATAACTTTGTAATTCTTTCTCTCAAAGAAATTAACCCCGAACGGCGCTGAATTAAGCATGATTTGCATGCGCTTTTCCGTTATGAGTTTTTCCATGTAAATACGGATTAAAATGATGCTTAATCCCAATGCAAAAGAAAATCCCAGAATGACAAGAAACCAGAAAATAGTGTTTAAATTATTTTTATAGCTGTCTGCCGGAGCTGCAATTCCAAGGCTCCTGTCATTATTAAGTTTACGGAGTCTTTCAAGTGAAATATCAAGACAGATAACGGCAATACGATTGCCGTCATCGCCGAATATACAGCGCGCGTACGTGACGGCAACTTCGTCTTCATCCGTATTTTCATACGGCTCTGCAGCAGCTATCATTCCGTTAGCTGCTACAGCCGCTGTATACCATTCGCGTTCATGCGGTACATATGTCCCGCTTAAAAGAAGGCTTGCCCAGTCCAGATCCGGCGCTATTCCGTTAAATCCTGCCTGATGAGGCCACTCAAACACGTCAAACAAGGCAAAAACACTGTGAAACCCGGCAATATTCGCATCGCCGCGGCCAAATGCAGTTATATCAGTGATGTATGCCGTTACTTCGCTGTACGATGCGCCCCGTAAAATCATCATTCGGATTGTTTCGCTTATTACGTTCAATATAGTTTCAAATTCATTCAAATCAGCGTCCAGCTGAGATTCAATATACATTGACAATGCGACAGCTTCCTGTTCCAGATGCCGGCGTTCGATTTTATCTGCAAATATATAACATACAACACCCATCAGCGAAAATGCCAGAAATACAAACAGTACCTGCACAAAAGGCAAATGTGCAGAAGAAATTTTTTTAATATAGGATCTGATTAATCGCATAATGTAGAATATAAGACATTTTTACTGCTGTACGTAGCTTTTTTTTACATCCGGCTGCTTCTAAAAAATCTCCAGTTTTTAGAAATTTTTGCGCTCTTTATGGAAAACTGTATTAAATATAATTCATTTTACTGTAATGGATTAGCGGTTTTTTATTGGTTCCTGTTTAATATTAACTGAACAACTCAATTATTTAAAAAAATTAAATCTGCCAAACTTGTGCATCTTGCCTTTTGAACGATTTGAAATCTCATCAAGGGTTTTATAGATAAAAGCGGCAAAAGCCGTTTCGTTACCTGTGTCGGACGCAGAGAAACCCATGGTAACATAGGGTTCATTATGCGCAGCGGCAAGCAAACCATGAGTAAGAGCGCGAAAAGACGCAATGGCAGAAGGCCCAAGGACATCAGCAGCCTCATCTTTACCGGGAGATGCGATATCTGTATAAACAAGCGCCAGAGTTCCGTGTTTGCGTGATGTGAAAACAGCGGCAATTTCCTTAACCAAAAAAAACCAGCCCTTTATATGATCATTAATCATTATTTCAACATCAGAAAAGGAAAGCGCTGCCGCGCTGCTGCGGATGGAGGGAGGCGAACAGACAAGTATTGCCTCATCAATTTTTTCAAGACGGTTTTCGGCGGCAATAACAAGGGTCCGGGCGGAAATCGGGCTTGATGGATTCCAGTCAAGGGACAGGCGTTTTTCATTTTCCTGCTGTACGCTCTTCGGCGCCCCGGAAAGCCTGTTTGGTATTAAAGCTACGGCATATTGATCAACTTTATTGCGAGTCTCGGCTTCGATTGCCCGGCTAAGAGCAGATTCGTTGCCTGCAAGAATGATTCCCCTTGTCATAGGCTTAGTGTATATAGAAAATTGCAATCTATCAATACTTGGATTTCACCGGCCGGAAGTACTTATAAAATAAAAAACCGGTTGCCGAACAAGTCTAATACAGGATAAACTTTAGTTATGCAATTAGTAAAAGCGGCGATGATTGGCGATGTTGTAGGCGCCCAAGGCCTGAAAACGCTTGAAGCCAGATTGCCGGCCCTTATCAAAGAACACAACATCGACTTTGTCACAGTTAACGGTGAAAACGCCGCTGATGGTTTTGGCATAACGGAAGCGGATTTCAGGCGTATAGTTGCAGCCGGAGCGGATATAGTTACAACTGGAAATCATGTCTGGGAGAAACGCGAGTTTTGGCCTGTCCTGGAAACAGAGAGAAGGGTTCTGCGTCCTGCAAATTATCCTTCAGATTCCGGCATTACCCAGAGTTTATCGGGTAACGGATATATGTATATTGAAAAAAGAGGCTTCAACTGGCTGGTCATAAATCTGCAGGGGCGTGAATTGATGAGTCCCATCGACTGCCCCTTCCATTGCTTTGAGAGCATTATAAGAAAGTTCGCAGGACCGGCTTCTGACATTCATCCTCTTTTAACAGCCGACGGCTCTCTTGCTCCTTCTATTTTTCCTATAATACTTGTTGACTTCCATGCCGAATCCAGCCGGGAAAAAGAAGCTCTTGCTTATTTTGCAGACGGACGTGCGTCGATAATTGCCGGCACGCATACACATGTGCAAACAGCCGATGAAAAAATACTGCCGGGAGGCAGCGCATACATAACAGACCTTGGAATGACAGGTCTCACAGAAAGCGTAATAGGCATGAACCCTGCTATCTGTATTGAACGCGCGCACAGGCAGGTGCTGTATCATATGGAAACGGCAGTATCGGAAAACCCCGGAAAAATGCAGGGCGTAATTGCGGAGATTAATGCCTATACAGGAAAAGCAATTTCGGTTAAAAGGATTGACGGCTGATTGGGCTTCCAATCCAGATTCCCTCGCCAAGGTAATCGAACCTTCTTCCCTCGATTAAAAATTGTACATCCCTTACATTTTGAAACTCGGTGACAGTCCAGACAATCTGGCGCAGCTGAGCTACATAGCCTTCTACGCCGAATGTATTATAAAGGAAGTCTTCGCTGAAATTTATGTATGCGGTGCTTCCGCGTATTGCGGCGGAAAGAACTCTTGTGTTTTGCGGTATAAGATTTAAAATGCCGCGCCCGACTTCATCTGCGGAAGGACCTGCAAGCAGTACATTAAGAGCGTCCTGCATCGGCGAGTCAGAAACCGGAACTCTGCGCGTTACCCTTGAATGGAGAATCTGCCCGTCATTTCCTACATTGGTAAAATAAATTGCCCTTTCCCTTGTCTGTACGGGAGCAGGCGTTTGAACCTGCGGCTGTGTCTGAGGCCTTGTTGTTTCAGCCGGTCTTTCCGCTTGAGGCGTTGTTCTTACAGGCTCTGTAACCTGCGGAGGTTCGGGCGGCCGCTGCTCTACTGTAACTGTTACAGGCGGCTCTTCTTCAATTTCAAGTATTTCTTCTTCTGCACCCGGAGCAGCTGTAAGGCGTGTTTTAAAAAGATCGAAGTTTTTCTGAATAACAGGCGCATTAATCATAAAAATACTGATGATAATAATGACAAAGGCAAGCCAGAAAATGACTACCGCCTGAGACCCCTTAGATTGAGCTTTTGTATTTGTTTTGCGCTTTGCCACAAAAGCATGATACCAAGTATTAATTTTATTGTATACTGATACATCGAACCTAAGGGTTCGCCGAACCTGATGGTTCGTTGAATTAAGGCACAGGTTACCATGAGAAACAAACTGACAAATGAACTTGCCGTCTGCGGCATGAATGCGGTACTTGCCGTCTGCGAACATCATCCGCAGTCTGTTAACAGGCTCTTCCTTCGCGAAGACCGGCTGCAATCATTTACCGCAATCTGCAAACAACTTGCAGAACGCAAACGCCCATATAAAATTTGCGAAGAGGAAGAGCTGGAGAGGGTTTGCAAAAGCGTTCATCATCAGGGCGTAGTCGCCATGATCGAAGAGCCTGTCATAGAGCCATTAAGCCTTGAAGATCTTGATCTGTGGGCAGACAAAGGCAGGACAGGCGTTCTTCTTCACTCTGTCGGAAATGATCACAACCTGGGAGCTATCGCAAGAGCCGCCGCATTTTTTGATGTAAGCTATATTGTATTAAATGAAAGAGACACTGAAGCGCGCCTTACAACCAGCGCCTACCGTATCGCCGAAGGCGGTCTTGAGCACTTAACAGTACGCAGGATAACAAGCACATCCGCATTTCTTAAGGATGCATCGAAACGTCTTATAACAATCGGTACGGATATAAGAGCCAGAATGCGTATCAGCGACTTAAGCAGTATTGCAAAGAACACACAGAGCAAAAAGGGGATTGTCCTTGTTCTTGGCAATGAGGAAACCGGTTTGCCGGAAGAAGTTAAAGATCAATGTTCGCATATGCTTCGTATTCCGGGAACAGGAAATATAGACAGCTTGAATGTTTCACAGGCTGCAGCTCTTTTTCTGCACGCAATTTACGAGCTTTAACCGTTAAACCTGTTTACCATTAACGGAGGCTGATGCGTAGCGTCAATTGTATCGCGCCACAGACTGCTTTCAGGGTTAACCACGTTACGGTGAGTTATTACAGTCTTGATCGGCAGATGAACAAACCTGTTATTAACAAGCCCAATAATTACCTTTGTCTTTCCTGTCATTGCAGCGTGCGCCGCCGCGTTACCAAGACGTTCGCAATAAACTGAATCATCGGGATTTGCCGGAGCGGAACGTATCGCATAACTTGGGTCGATGTACTTAAGGTTTATTTCGATATTTTTTTCATCAAAATGTTTTAGTATCCTGCTTCGAAGATATATTCCAACATCCGCCATTTTAACATTGCCGCCGGCATCGAACTTCTTTTCTACAAGAAGCTGATCCTGCATGGCGCCTTCCGCCACAACTATAACCGCATGCTTGCGTTTTTTTATCCGTTCTTCCAGATGAGCCAGAAATCCGTTATAGCCTTCCAGGTTAAAAGGCACTTCCGGAATCAGCACAAAGTTTACTTCATGGCTTGCAAGCGCCGTATGCGCTGCGATAAAACCCGAATCCCTGCCCATAACTTTTACAAGCCCAATGCCGTTGATTGCCGATGTTGCTTCCATATGCGCAGCCGAAACAACTTCAACCGCCTTGGCAACTGCGGTGCTGAATCCAAAGGAACGGTCTATCAGCGCAAAATCGTTGTCTACGGTTTTGGGAATTCCTATCATTGCAATTTTTAATTTTCTCTTGTCAATTTCTTCGGCGATATCAAGAGTACCCCGCTGAGTTCCGTCTCCGCCGATCGTAAAGAGCATGTTTAAATTGAGCTTTTCCATTGCATCGACAATTTTCTCAACTTCCTTGCCGCCGCCGCGCGCGCTACCCAGAAATGTACCGCCGATTTTATGAATATCATCGACAACATCAGGGTCAAGCTGCATGACGCCAAACTGCGACTCAGGCAGAAAACCCCTGTACCCGTAACGTATACCGGTAATTCTTGTAACGCCGTACCGTGTCCACAGGCAGCGTACAATCGATCTGATTACATCATTGATTCCGGGGCACAGGCCTCCGCAGCTTACAATCCCTGCGTGCACATGGGCAGGAGTAAAGTAAATAAATTCTCTTGGACCGGAACGCTCCAGAACCTGCGACCTTTTTACAGCCGGCTGTTCTCCGGGTATTATGAATGAACTTAAACGCACAAATCTGTCATCCGTAACGTAATTGGCAGCCTTGTCTCCAAGTTCTTTAGACATAATTATAGGCGATTTAACCGTTTGCCTCCCAAGTTCCTCGATAGTAAAATCCAGATTTTCCGTCACAGCGTCCCCCTAGAGTTAATTATAAAACATTTATTCGCAGGCGGGTTTAATACCCCGCATACAATCCATACCTTACAGAACAACATACCTCGTCCCTTCAGGGCGAGGTTGTTGATTTACAGTTAATTTATATATTTTAAGTATAATGCCACCTGTAATAATTCACAAGTTAAATTGAAGGGCGCAAAAAGCCAGTATTAAACTATTTTTTGTCATTTTTTCCCGTTTCACTAAAGCGCCACGCACGGCTGCGCCATATATACATGAACCTTTTTATGAAGGTTCCAGCTTTTCTTTGCGAGGTATATATGGACTCAAATGTAAACAGGAAACACAAAAGCAGCGTGTTTTCTACCCTGTTTTCCAATCCGGAAGTTTTAAGAGAGGTTTATTCAGCAATTGAAGGAGTCGACATTCTGCCGGATGCAATCATCGACATCAACACCTTATCCGATGCGATCTACATGAATCAAATTAACGATATCTCCTTCACTATCAATGATCGTATCGTCGTATTAATCGAACACCAAAGCTCCATAAACAACAATGTCCCGGTCAGGCTGCTGATGTATATTGGGCGTGTTTACGAAAAAATTCTTGAGCAGGATAATTTATATCAGAGAAAACTTGTAAAAATC
>WQXU01000015.1 GCA_009781635.1 Treponema sp. | reverse complement strand
GTTTCTCCGGAAGGTTCTATTACATAAAATCCGTCATTCAATGCTTGTTCTCTTATGTTATTCGGAATTACTACTCCTGCAACGGCTCCTAAAAATGATCTTTTATCTCCGTGTAAATCGGAATACTTTCGCATTTTTTCAAGCCGTTTAATGTGAGCATCAATGTTTTTACTTGTAAGGTTGGTTTTTATTTCAACCAGCATTGCCTTATCGCCGTTTTCCAAAAAAATATCAATTTCAAAAAATATTTTATTTTTATGATCCGAGACAATGGTGTTTCTGCTTGCTTTTAGGAATTCATGCCCAAGTTCATTGAATTTCTCAATCAGATTAGGCGCAATCATATATTCTGTAATTTCACCCAAGCGGTTTGAATATTCTCCAAATCGTTTATTTATATCCTTTATCTGACTGTCAGTTTCCTTCATCTGACGGTCAGTTTCTTGCATTTTGCGGTCAGTTTCTTTCATCTGTTGAGCTGTTTCTTTTTGACTTTTGGCTGTTTCTTGTATCAGACGGTCAGTTTCTTGCATTTTACGGTCAGTTTCTTTCATCTGTTGAGCTGTTTCTTGTATCTGACGGTCAGTTTCTTTTTGACTTTTGGCTGTTTCTTGTATCTTGCGGTCTGTTTCTTTCATCTGTTGAGCTGTTTCTTTCATCTTGCGGTCTGTTTCTTTTTGACTTTTGGCTGTTTCTTGCAATATTGCCCAAATTTGATCAAAATATGGACTATTTGATGTGGTTGATTGTACTTGCGCTTTTCCCATATTAACCTCTTTATTGTGCGATGGAATAATCGCACATTATTGTTGAACATGATACTCATGTTTAATGATTACTATACCACTATTAAGTATTTTTGAAAAGGCATTTTTTTTTATATTTTTAACCTATGTTTAAATTTACAATATTGCATGATTATTTAGAATAAATTTACATACACACCTATATAAGATTTCCTTTCCTGTTTATGGAAGAATTCAAAAATTATGAAAGAGAAGCGCGCAGCATTGGAACAGGAATATGAGGTTTTAGTTATATAGATTTATCAAGAAAATGAATTTTAAATATTTTATTTTATTAATTGCGATAAATTTCTTTTTTTATATATAATACGATGAATTTCTATATATTCATCGAGTACTACATAAAAAACAAGATAATTTCCTACAGTAAATATACGGTATGGTGTTTTTATTGGTTTAACCGGACGATATAATCTATGAGCGTTTGGAAATGTTTTAAGTTTATTAATTTCAATATCCAGTTCATTTATCAGATTTAATGCGGCTCTTGGCGCTTCTAAAACAATAGAGATATAGTCTACAATTGCATTGAGTTCATGTTGGAACGAGGGAAGATATTTTATTTCTTCAATCATTTTCTGCGGTTTTTATATAATTTTTTATTTTCTGACGCAGGGGTTTGAAAACCTCATCATGTGAAAGACGCATTGGGTTTGACTGCGCTTCTGCCTGAGCTTCTATTAATTTTTGGTATATTTCATTTTCAAAATTCATTTCTTCCCAATTATTCATACTCATTACTACCATGTCTCCATAACCTTTATTCGTTAAAAAAACTGGTTCATCTGTTTCGTGAACAACTCTGGTTATCTCTGACAACCTGGTTTTTAAATCTGTTACAGGACATATAACCGGCATTTCTTCTCCTTCTCTCATTTTATTCCTAATATTCTTTCTTAGTCAAGACAGCATCTGAAAAATTTTTATGGAAAATAAATGATGGGTTTTCTCCGCTTGGTTTGACGGTTATGTTTAAATCTGCAATATTGCATGATTATTTAAATTAAATTTTGACACGCCTATACAAGATACCCTTTCCTGTTTATAGAAGAATTCAGAAATTAGCGCGCAACAGCAGAACAGGATTATGGGGTTTGTAGTTTATGCATAAAAATCTTTTCCATACCGTTTCAAAAATAACTTTTGTTTCTTCAATTAAATCCGGGAAACTTTTGGAAATAAGGGAGCTATTTTATCATTGTTAGCCAGGTCTATTTGCTTGTTTATATATTTCCATTGCCTCTTTACTTATTTCCTCTATAGTCATTCCCACACAAAGATTATTTTTTCTCCATTCGGTATAATCAAATGGTTCACGCAACAATATGGAAACAAATTTTTCTGCATTTATATTTCCAAGTTGTTCAATTAACACTTTCATTCCTGTTTTCATTAATACAGCTTCATTCATTTTTTTCCTCCATATGTTTCCCAGTATTTTATAAACATTATTGGATCAATTATTTTTATTTCATTAGTATTATATTTTAAAATACCATCGTCAACGGTTATAAAATAATTTACCCCGGCATTAATTGCGCATGATAAATGCAATGCATCAATTGGTTTAATCCCGTTTTTAGATATCTCTTTTGATTTTAATAAAATCTCTTTATTTTCAATAACAGTATATTTTGCATATTTAGAAAATTCAAATATTGTCAATTTTTTATTTTCAAAAGGATTTATATAATTTTCATAAAAGCAAATATAAGAATATACCATATCTAATTTGTTATCTTTTATTAACGATTGAATAAACAGTTTAGCTTGAGTCTCAAGAGAAATTTTTATTTGTGTTTGATCGTCAAAAGGTCTATTAAAAGTACAAGTGTCTAAATATACTGTTTTATTTTCCACTATATTAATTCCTTAATTTTAATGTATATAATATTCCTAAATTTTTATCAACCTGTTTTCAATCACTATTATTAAATATTAATGAATCGATTTCTCTTATATGAATAAGAGAAAAACTGTTAAAAATGATATTTAACTCTTCTTTTTCACATTATACTACAAATATATCCCAAAAAAAAAGCCTGGCTGCTTTTTTAAAGCGGCCAGGCTATTAGTTAAGACTGTTTGAATAAACTTTTACTGTTCAAAATAACGTACTACCTGTATACTGGTTATCTTCATCATTTATATCTCCTAATCTTTAATTAAAAATAGCGGTAATTACATAGCTTCTTGCCACATTTCCACCTGTTCCGGCATATACAGTCTGTGTCTGTCCAGCAGGGATATTGTATGTAAAGTTATATTCATTAAAATTTTTAAATGCGATTCGTGTGCCAGCCTCATCGTATAAAGCCGGATCATCAGCGTCTGATATACCTTGTGTACCTTGTAGAGTAACGCTCCTTGTTGAAGGTGCCGTCACTGTAACAGCAACTCGACCGCTCGGCCCTTCAGTAACATTAACCATCGCCGAAGGACTACTTTGAGTTAAGGTTATACCTCCACTTGGCGGTGTCCCATTATGACGTAATATTTTTACATCAGTAATCACTAAAGTGAACTTATTGCTAAAATCCTGACCTTGAGCGGGAGTCCAAATAGAACTGTTCTGCCCTAATTCCCCATTCGCATAGAAATTCCAGCGAATTTGAATTTCGTTATTAGCTTCAACTTCTGTTAAGGTATGATATACATCAAAATATGTAGCCATTAAGGTAGATTGATTGTCAATCCTATAAACTGTTGAAACCATCGAAGTCGGCAGCCCGGCAGGAGCTGCTTGATAAAGTCCCATTACACCAACATTGGTGATGGGATAAGTCACACCTTCAATTTCAAGGTGTCCTGTTATCATTAAAATATCGCCTGCCTGTCCCCCCCATTCTGGACGAAAAACTGTTAAGGGAGCCCATGGATAATATATCGAATCGTGATAACCTCCACCTCCAGCGCCTTCACCTTGATCTCCCCAATTAGTAACGTATATCACATGACGACCCGCTGGATCTGACCCGACAATTATTTGACCTCTGTTGTTAAGACCTTTAAAATACTCTTGCGCCTCTTCTACACTTAACTCATGCATGTCAAAAATCGTTTGCGGTTGTATATCGCTGCCGCCGCCTTTAACAACTGGTCTTTCGCCTGTTGTATTGTAAGCAATGCCATAAGTACCAATACCAGTATAAGATTCTTCCCACGGAGTAGCACGGATGTAAACAAATCCGTCATAATCCGCCGTAATTACTATTGGTTCATCCCAGGCAGAATCTATCCCACCATACTCCTCATCCCACTGACTAGTACGAATCTCTTCTCTGTCATCATCGTAAATATTAACTATTATGTCCAATAATTTACTGCCATCACCTTTATAAAAGTCATTCCACCATACATAATAATTTTCTCCGTTTCTTACCTCAAATCCATACCATTTAACTTCATAGGGTGTCAAAATAGAAGCATCAAACCATTTGTCTTCATAAAGAGCGATTGTTCCAAATGGGGGCCAATAATTAAAATCAGTTTTTTCAGTAATTGTCACATTTAAATTCTCGATTGTTGCCATTATTCTTCCTACATCATTATCACCAATCGGACCATTAACGTAATCTTCACCATGATTCCAATCATAATCTCTTGTGTTGCTGTATACTTCTATCTGAGCAAGAGGCTGAAATGGTCTTAATAAATACGGATCATCATTTGTTAATATTTGTAAAGTTATATCAAATGTGTCTTCAGTTACTCCGTGTTTGGTATAATAAACAAATGCAAAATCTATCAATCGGTACCATACATTTTCTTCATCATTCCAATAACAAAATCGGGCTGAAAGATTATCTACAGGTTTATCTAAAGTACCTTGAAGCCTTACTTCGTAGACTGTATTTTGTTTGAGAGTTAGATCATAATCATTTACCCTTAATGAATCCATAGACTGCCATGCTTCTGCGGGATTACCGTTTTCATCTTGAAATTTATAAGCAATAAGATGAAGTTTGTTATTTTCCTTATCATAAGTGGTAACATGTAAGGGAAAATCCCATTCTTGATCTTGGTATCTGGCGAATAATGTAAGATAATCCACCCATCCTGTAACATAAAGATAGTATTCACCATTAATATAATCTATTTGCGCCAAGTCAGTATCATTTTCTATTCTCCATTCAACTTTAGAGCCAGAGTCAGGAATAGGCATATCGCCTTCAAACAATGTACCTCTTAAAGGTATTAGAGTGTTAAATGGTATTCGATCAGGAAATTCTGCTTCAAACCTAATTTCTTTTGGTTCAGTACCATCTCCGCCGTTATCACCTTCAAAATATCCAATCGCCCAATTTACATTTGCGGGGTCTGCTACTGTAACACTGCGAATTACTACGGGAGGAGGGCCTCCGGTGACTGGATTACCATCTTCATCAGAAAAATTTTCTCCAGATATTTCATGTACGGCATTCCAACCAGCTTTTAATTCCAGATTAATAGCATTAGCCATTAAATAAAAAGGATAACCATCTTCATCAGTAAAAACATCATTAACGGCAGGAGCAGTAATTGTAACATCTTTATCTACATAAAAATAAATTACATGCTCAAAGATACGCACCGAATCTATCACTGAGCTTCTGTGTCTGGTAATTTTTATTTTTTCTTCATTATTCAGGAAGGAGTAAAAAATCAGTTCATTAAGAATGGCTGCATTTACATTACTATCAGATAATGTAAATGTATATATCTCATCGTAGTTAAACATACTCGCAAGCGGTTCTGTATCATCAGGCGTTCCTATGGTAAAGCTTAATTGCCCGCTTGCTGATATTGAGCCTGTTCCTCCCAATTCACTGTTAACCGGTATCTGATTACCGGGAGTAAATTGTTCTGTGTAGAGACCGTCTGCATACACCTGTCCTGTAAGAGTCAGCGTTGCTCCAATATTACCATCCCCATCTTCGCCGCCTCCTGGGTCAGGGTTTATCGGAACTGTAATCGATAAATTGACATGTTTGCCAATTTCTACAGTCGCTGAACCAGTACCTTCTCCGATTACCTTGCCATCTGCCGTCTTTGCTGTTACAGTAACTGTCCACAACCCCGGAGCAAGCGCTAAAGTAACGGTTGAATTTGCTGCGACATCAAATCTTGTTTCTGTAGCACCCGGTCCTGTTGCGACAATATCATATTTTAGTGTGTTTAATATGTCGTTTAAATTACTTCCTGTAATACTACGGGCTGCAGAACTGCCGCCGGGAAGGGTTATTGCAACGGTTCCTCTGTCATACAGATCGCTCATCTGACAAGATACAGGCAGCATTAGGGCAATAAAAATAATTGCCGCTGTCTTTACTAAGAAATTAATTGTTTTCATGTTTACTTACCTCTTTAATTATTTGAATTGCCAACTACTGGCGTTATATGAACATTGACAGTGCCGCCAGGCTGTACGCTTACACCAAGCGATCCTGTATGCTGCACACCTATTGTTAGTGTTCCTGTAGTGGTCTCAGGATGCGAGCCTACTTCAGGGATTGTTCCTGCGCTTTGTCCGGGCAGAGGCGGAAGAGAATGGGTAACTTCCGCAGCAGCCATCGTAGATACTACGCCGCCTGTGTCTGTATTTACCCAGGTTTCCTGTCCTGCGCTTACCGTTACAGGACGGGCGCTAACACTTCCCGAAGGCACAAAACTTACAGCTCCTGTAATAACCTGAATGCTTACGGTATCCATTTCAAAGGATGTCCCGCGAACAGAAGCTGTGGCCGAAGGAGATTGAACGGTAAAATTTGTTCTTCCTCCCGCAGGCGGGCTTACATCCGCTCTTATCCTGCCTGTGTTCAGATTTATGTTTATGGTTTCCGTTTCGTTTACAGAAATCAGTTCGTCAAGGCTTAAACGTGTAAGAGGGCGCACCGTTAAAGTGGAGCTTCCCACTGCAAGGACAGCCATGCTGCGAAAGCTTGTAGATACGACTGCAGACCTTTCAATGACATCGCCTACCCTTGCCGGAACCCAGTCAGCGGAGCTACCCTGTTTAATTTCTACTGTTCCCGTCAATTCCCTGATAACAGCCTGCGGATTCTGCGCAAAAATAAATGAGGCTGTAAAAAATAATACAGGGATTAAAATCAGTTTTTTCATATATTCCTTTTTCCTCCCTAAAACGATAATGATATGCCGGCTGTTATTTTCCAGAGCACATCAGAGCCGTAGGCATCAATATTACCCATACCGGGAAAGAAAGCGCCCGCTCCCAATGTAGCGCGGATATCTTCAAGGGGCTGCCAAACAAAGGTTGCCCAAAATTCTGCACCGTAAAGATTTCCGCTGGATTCCGGATCATCATAAGTCCTTAAAAAATAATTCAGCGCGCATTCTGCATACAATGTATGCAATAACATTGCGCTGTAATCAAGGCCGATTATAGCAAGCCCTCCGAGAGTACCTGTGAAAACAGAGCCCTGAGGGTTTGAGCTTACAGGAGTGAATGTTGTAATTGTGTCATTCATAGCTCCTGATCCAAGTTTCACAGTAAAACCAAGCCAGTCGCTTACGGCAGTGGGCAATTCTGTTTTTACCTGCGCCAGAGCTCCAAAGGCAAACATTGGATCCCCGCTTGTATATTGCATTGCTTCAAAAACGCCGCCTGCTGTAAGTCTTAACATGCTCATTGGATACATGTCGAACTTAAGCGCGCCGTACTGGGAATTCAATTTTTGGGTGTTTTCTGTAAGATCAAACTGGGTAAGCAGCTCTGCAGAAAGACTGTTGCTGTCTCCTACAGGCATGTTCCAGCGGGCAAATGCCAAAGCTCTTTTAGGAGTAAAATAATTTTCAAATTGATCATAATCAAACAGTTTTGCGACATTGGCGGCATCTTCGGCTGTCATTTGAACTTTTGCAGTTTCCTTGAACAAAAGACCTGTGTAAAACGCTCCCACATTCAAACTGCCCTGGGGAAGGCCAATCTCCAGGCGAAGCCCGTCAAAAAGCCCTGTTGCTGTTAAACCTAAAATATCCGCATATCCAATCCTGCCGGCTTCGATCATCACTGCAGGGCTAAATCTGTAGCCGACAGAGCACCTTGCAAGTTCCGGTACGATAAGGGGTCTTGCCCAGCCGCTTGATGAAGATCTCTCGCCGCTGAAGTGAAGATACTTAAGTGAAAAAAGAGCGGAAAGGTAGACAGAAGTACCCTGTCCGTCATTCCACGAAAACCAGGGAGTAAGACCCGGAGTATACTTAAGCAGGTCCTCATCCATCTCGATATTCTGATCAAGGAGAAATCCAAAATCGACGGAAAAGGCAAGACTTGATGCAAACAGCAGAAGGAAGGCAAGAATCAGTATTTTTTTCATGACTCGCCTCCTTCAGAACTCAAGACCCTTCCAAGAATTAAAAGGAAGCGCTCCCCGTTTACATTCATGGCGGGGTCTGCCGCGCCCTGGATGAAGTTGCGGCTTACAAGGCTTTTGTACGCATAACGCGGACCCGGAAGGATCGTGTACATCATGCCGCCTTTTAAGTCAAAGGCCTTCATTATAAGGAATGAAAGCTGCCCCAATGTGATTGCGTCTCCGGCTGAGGCATTTTTAAGCCAGCCCCTTGAAACCGCCTGTTCAAAAGCATCTCCCCCGGCATTGTCATTAATGGATGCAAGTATAAACCGGGCTGCCTGAGAACATGATACCCTGGGAACTCCCAATACGGCTTCCAGTTCCGCAGCATTTTGGGCATGCAGGAAGACAGGAAGAATTAGCAGGATAAATAATAAATATAACTTTTTCATAATAGTATGAGTATTATATAGTAACTATTAAAAGATTGTCACCAGCTAAATTACGTAGGTAGCGTTTTTTTTCATTTTTCCCTGCAGTTGCTTGACAATACATCTAAACGCCTGTATAGTTATTATATGGGACAGGAACTGCACGATAAAATATCGATTCTGTCGGGAGCTGCAAAATACGATGCATCCTGCGCAACCTCCGGAAGCTGCGGTTTTAAAAACTCAGGCGGAAACAAGATTGGCTCTACCCTGCCCCTGGGAGTCTGCCATAGCTGGACGCAGGACGGCCGCTGTGTAAGTCTTTTAAAGGTCTTGTATTCCAATGTTTGTAAATAAGACTGCGCTTACTGCGTAAACCGCGCTTCGGCTGACATTAAAAGGGCAAGCTTTACTGTCAAGGAACTAGCAGAGCTTACCTGCGAGTTTTACAAGCGCAACTATATAGAAGGGCTTTTCCTGTCATCCGGGATTTTTGCAGACCCTGATATTGTAATGGAAAAACTGACGGAGACTGCAAAAACGCTTCGTACGGAAATGGGCTTTGGCGGTTATATTCATTTAAAATTGATTCCGGGTACGGGCGAAAAGGCAATCCGCGAAGCCGGAAAGTGGGCGGACAGGCTAAGTGTGAATATCGAGCTTCCGACTGAAAAAAGCCTTGTAAGCCTTGCGCCGGAAAAATCAAAAAAGGCGATTATAGGCGCCATGAATGATTTTTCCAATCTAAGGTGCGAAACAGAAGAAATCCAAAAAACAAACAGGTTCCATTCAAAGGGAAAATCAAAGAAATTTATCTTCGCCCCTGCTGGACAGAGCACCCAATTGATTGTCGGCGCTACGCACGAGGATGACAGGCAGATAATTAATTTGACTAGTTCGCTTTACAACAAGTTCTCATTAAAGCGGGTTTATTATTCGGCCTTTATTCATCCCGGGGAAAGAAGCCTTTCCGATCCAAGATTGCCGCAGATATCTAGCCCGCCTTTAGTAAGGGAACACCGCTTATACCAGGCTGACTGGCTACTTCGGTTTTATCATTTTAACGCAGGTGAAATATTAAGCGAGGAGCATCCGTTTCTTGATACGCATCTTGATCCCAAAACATCATGGGCTCTTAACAACCTTGATTTCTTCCCTATAGAGGTTAACCGCGCAGATTATGAAACACTGCTTCGCATCCCTGGTATTGGCGCCAAAACAGCGCGGCGTATAATAGAAAACCGCAGATCGCGTAAATTAACAATAGAAAATCTGCACCGCATAGGAGCTACATTAAAACGCGCACGCTATTTTTTAACGGCCGCGGGCAAGTTCATAGAAAGACCGGATAATCCTGAGCGTATCCGCCGCCTGCTCTCCGGCATTGACGGAGCGGGATTACAATTGCCTCTTTTTGAGTTTTAGCATGAGAGTAAGCCTTTATAAATTTTTTGCCATGCTAGACGGCAAATCTGTCTTTTGCGCAAACGAAGTCAGGCAAAGCACCCTGTTCGATGTTCCGCGCTCCCATTCCGGTGAAGATTTATTTTCATCCGCCTTACATTCATACGAAATTGAAAAAGCGGACATCGAACTTTTATCCGCCTATTTTTCATGGGGGTTTGATCCATCGCTTCTTTGCGGTTCTGCGCGTGTTCTGTTTGAAATATCTTCCAGCGCCTTTGACATTGTTCTTCATGCCTGGTTAAGCGAGCTGCCTGTATATACGGAAGCTGCCGCTTTTGGAAAAAAAATAATCAGCAAAGAAGGCTCTGCGCAAAATATAATAAATGATCGCACAGACGCAGATACGCGCATAGTGCTGGATGCGGCTGCGAAGGTGCATCGTGAAGTTCACAGAATGATGGGGCTTTTAAGGTTTTTGCCGAATGAAAACGGAGAGTTCATAGCAAGATGCGCACCTGATCATTTGATACTTCCCAGCCTAAGCGGATATTTTACATCGCGTTTCGGTGAAACACCCTGGTCAATTATCGATGAAAAACGCAGTCTGTGTCTGCGCCGCAAATGCGGGGAAAAAGCAAAAACAGTTTTTTTAGCTTCAGAAGAATACGCTGTAAACTCCAGCGACGAATGGGAAAATCTATGGAAGCACTACCATAAGACAATCAACAACGAGGATCGCAATAATCCCGGTTTGCAAAAACAATTCATGCCCAAACGTTACTGGAAATACCTGCCGGAAACCTAAAAAGCTCCAGTAACCTGCTCATCTATTAATAATTTTAATAATATACTATTATTGAAGGAAAGAGGAGGTTTTTGCGTCTGAAACCAATAACATGGCTCTTGTTTCTCTGCCTTCTCCTTGCCTTGTCCGGTTTCGGCGCTTCGGCTATGGAGCTTGGACTGGATGATGCCGTTAAACTTGCCCTTGATTATAATTTAAATCTGCAAAAACACAGGATCGATCTTGACGCAAGCGGTTATTCAGAGGGAAATCTCTGGTCGGAAATCTTTCCTTCTGTAAATGCAAACGCAAGCGCCGCTTACAGAACTACTCTTTTAACCGGAACCCCCTTTAGCAATTCCATCCCAAATTACGGCATAGGTTTGGGCATCAGCTTCTCGCTTAACGCCGGAGTACCTTACGCAATTAAAAATATCCAGTTGGCTCATCAGAGCAATATCCTAAGATATGAAGACGCATGCAGAGCGCTTGCAATTCAGATTACAAAAAGATTTTTTGCTCTTGTAGCGGAAAAGAACAATCTTCTTCTTTTGGATGAGGTATTTAATCTTGCGCAAAGACAATTTACAAGAAGCGAAATATCATTCAGAAACGGGCTTACAGGGGAGCTCTCTCTTACGCAAAGCAGGCTGGCGCTTGAAAATGCGCGTTATAATTTAAATGATGCAAGGATTTCCCATGAAAATAACATGGCGGAATTTTTTGCCATGCTTGGATTGGCGCCGGATGAAAGCGCAGTCCTGATTGGCGATGTTCATATAATTAAAATCGAGGCTGACGCAGAAGCGCTTATAAATGAATATCTTCATCTGCGCCCTGATATTACAAGGAGCAATCAGGAAATTGAAAGGCTTGCCCTGTCTCAAATGCAAACTGTCATGCAAAGCCGCGCCCCTTCATTAAATTTATCTTTGGACTGGAACGGTTCTGTATCCAATCCTTTTTCAGATACGCTGGGCGCAACAGCGCGTCTTAGCATTCCGCTTGACCCCTGGGTTCCCGGCACTGCAAGGGAGCAGGCAATTTCAAGGGCCGCAAACTCACTTGAAAAAGCAAAGCTGGATTTGGAAATGACTGAAAACAGCGCAAGAACGCATATCCGTTCGTTAGCTGCATTACTGCGCAGCTCGTGGGACAGCATTTTAATTGCAAGGCTTAGCCTGGATGCCGCAAGAAGGGGTTATCAGCTGACGGAACAGGGATTTTTAAACGGAACTGTCGAAGCTCTTACGCTTCAGGATACGCGCAACAGCATGGCAAGCGCAAGGCAGCGTTTACTGCAAACAGAACTGTCATATTTTAACATGATTCTGGATCTGTCGGCAGCGCTTAATATAGACTGGAAAAATTTAATGGAAATTTACGGAGTGCCAAGTGAATAAAGCAAAAATAATCACTATTGCGATTGTTTCCCTGATTGTCCTTTTTGCAGTTCTCATCCTGCTTGATATATTTGCGCCGAAAAAAAATGAAAATCTGGCGCCGGAGCAGAGACAGCGCCAAAGCGCAACCACTGTCCGGGTAACGCCAGTTTCTACAGGCACAATAGAAAGGAGCGTGATAATAAACGGCGAGATACTTGCGCGTAACCAGGTTACCATCTTCCCTACTGTGGGAGGAAGAATAATAGAAGCGCGCTTTGGCATCGGAGACAGGGTTAACAGGGGAGATGTGGTTGCAATGATTGATCCTTCAAGGCCCGGAGAAGTCTACTCGCGCAGCCCTGTAATAAGCACAGTTTCCGGAACCGTGTTAAGCGCGCCTTTGAGCATCGGCGATACTGTCACGGTGCAATCGCCAATTTTTATTATCGGCGATCTTTCATCGCTGTTAGTTGAAACATTTGTGCCTGAGCGTTTTACAGCGTCTGTAAGAACCGGAATGAGAGCTGTCCTTCACTTTGATGCAATCCCCGGCGAAACTTTTAACGCGGAAGTATTTGAAGTTAATCCTGTTATCGATCCAATCACGCGCACTTTAAGAATAAGGCTAAGATTTTTAAATCCGGATTCAAGAATAAAAGCTGGAATGTTCGCTACAATAAGCCTTGTTACAAACAGAAAGACAGATATTCCTGTAATTCAAAGATCCTCTGTAATAAGCACCTACGGTTCATGGATTGTTTTTGTCGCTGACGACAAAAATATTGCGCGAAGACGGGAAATTACGCTGGGGATTGACAACGAGGATTATATAGAAGTGTTAAGCGGTTTAAGCCTTGGTGAAAATGTTGTAAGCGCAGGGCAGAATTTTCTTTCTGACGGAGATCCTGTCCGTATAGCCGAATAAGGACAAATTTTAGCAAGAGAGGGTTAAAAAACAATGAATATAACAGAATATTCTGTAAGACGTCCTGTAACAATTATAATGTTATTCATTCTTGTTATCGGAATTTCCGCAACCCTTCTTGTCAATCTTGCCATGGATCTTTACCCCTCTGTTGACAGGCCTGTTTTTTCCGTGTGGACGCGCTTTCCCGGAGCTGGCCCTGCCGACGTTGAGCGCAATGTCACAGAACGCCTTGAGCGCGCGCTTTCATCCTCCCGCGGCCTTGTAAACATGACAAGTAATTCCCAGTTTGAATCCAGCTCCATCACGCTTGAGTTCGCTTACGGAACCAATATGGACAAGGCCGTAAATGACGCTCAAATTCTTGTAAACAGGCTTGTTAACTCGCTTCCTGACGGCGTATCAACTCCTGTAGTAAGGCGTTTTGACATGAATGCCATGCCGATAATGCGCCTTGTTGTTAGGGGAAATTATCCGCCGGATCAATTGCGCCTCTTTGCCGAAGATGAAATCCAGCCCAGTATTGAACGCATAGAAGGCGTTGCGGCGGCGGAGGTCACAGGCGGCACTACGCAGATTGTAAAAGTAGAAGTCTCTCTTAACCGTCTTGCCGCTTTTAATCTTACCTTAAGCGATATTTCAAACGCATTAAGAGGACAGAATGTGCTTTCATCCGGCGGCAATTTAAGGCGCGGAACAAGAGAATATCAAATTATGACTCAGGAAGAACTTGTAAGCATAGAGCAGATAAGGCGCCTTGTGGTAAGAACTGTAAACACAGGCTCAGGGCGGTTTCAGGTTATCCGCATAGAAGATATTGCCGATGTATCCATGGGTTATAACGACAACGCTTCCAGGGTTCATGTAAACGGACAGAGCGGCGTTTATATTCAGATAACATGCGAAAGCGGCAGCAATCAGATAAACGTATCGGACAGGGTTCAGGCAGCCCTTGAAGACATTAACGCAACTCTTCCCCAGGGGATAACATTGCAGGTTCTTTCAGATAACACAACGATGATACGCGCCACGCTTAATCAGGTTTATACAAATGCAATTCAGGGCGCATGCCTTGCAATGATTATTCTTATGCTTTTCCTTCGCAATGCAAAAGCAACGCTGATTATCGGATTTTCAATTCCAATCTCCATTATGCTGACATTAATGGCCATGACGATTTTCGGATTTACATTAAATCTTATGACTTTAACAGGCCTTATTATGGGAATGTGCATGACGCTTGATGCATCCATAGTAATTCTTGAAAATGTTCACAATTACCGCGAACGCGGCGCAAAAAGCAATGTTGCCGCCATTTTAGGAAGCAGAGAGATGTTACGCGCAATTATAACATCCACTGTAACCACGCTTTGCGTATTTATTCCCATCATCATATACAGGAATGATCTAAAAGAAAACGGCATTTTATTCAGCGATCTTATTTTTACCGTAGTTATTTCACTTAGCGTTTCCCTTATTGTCGCCGTTACTCTTGTTCCCAGCCTTTCAGGATCAATTTTAAAACTCAATACAAGAAAGCAAAAACCCATAAAGAATGCATTTATACGTTTTATAGACGATAAAATAGAATCATTCCTGCGTTTTCTGGAAAACGGCTACAAAAATGCGCTTGATTACTGCCTTTCACACAGGCTTTTAATTATCGGCCTTGTTGTGCTTTTGCTTGCTTTTTCGCTTATGCAATTTGGCAGCATCGGCATGAACATGAATGTGCGCATGCGCACCGATGACAATATTACTCTTAACGTTGCCATGCCGCGCGGAACCGCAATTGATGTTACAGAAAAAGTTCTATTTGATATCGAAGAGATTGTAAAACGCGAAGTGCAGGGCTACAACAATCTTGTATTGACTGCGCACCGCAGCGGAAATAATCAGGGGTCGATACAGATAACACTGCCGCCTCCCGCCCAGCAGACAGATACCCCTGATACCATCATAAGAAAACTTACTCCCCATCTTAATTCCATTCCCGGCACAAGAATAAGTTTCAGGGCAGGACGCGGAATGGGCAGCGCATCTCCGATTGTTGTCGCTGTAAGCTCAAAAAATTATGAATCACTTATGGCAACTGCCGAGGAAATACAGCACATTATGTTAAATTACCTTCCGGAGATTGAATACCCTGTTATCAATCTTGATGAAGGCGCTCCGCAGCTTCAAATTGAAATTGACCGCGACAGGGCTTCAAGTTTTGGTTTGTCGCTTCCGGCAATTGCATCTGAAATACGCGCGGCGATGGACGGGGATATGGCAACCACTATGAGCCAGGGAAACAGGCTTGTAAATATTCAGGTTCGTCTTAAGGAAGAAGACCGGCAGGGGCTGCCGAATCTTGATGCGATCTCCGTTATAAGCCGCAACGGAACGCGGGTTTCCCTGTCAAATGTCGCAAATATATCTGAGGGAAGGGCGCCTTCTTCCATACGGCGCGAAAGGCAGGAGAGGGTTCTTCGCGTAACAGGGGGGCTTGAACCTGGAATCGCCGTAACGGACATGCAGCGCCGCCTTGAAGAAACAATAAAATCGCGCCTTGTTGAACGCGAAGGCGTAACAATCCGTTATCTTGGCGAGGCTTCGGAAATTCAGTCCTTTGCATCCCTTTATGTGCTTATAGTCTTAACTGCGATTTTCCTTATATTCGGAATCATGGCAAGCCAATTTGAATCGTTTGTTGATCCTCTAATAATTATTTTCTCCATACCGCTTTTGTTTATTGGCGTAATATGGGTATATAAATTTACAGGGCAGGCCATGTCAATGTTTTCCATTGTTGGAATTATTGCATGCGTAGGCGTTGTTATAAATAACGGAATTGTGCTTGTTGACTACACAAACACCCTTTGTTCACGGGGCATGGATGTCCGCGAAGCTGTAATTGAAGCAGGCAGAAGGAGGCTTCGTCCCATTTTGATGACAAGTCTTACTACAATACTTGGCATGGCGCCGATTGCATTTTTCCCCGGAGCAGGCGCAGATACGATTCAGCCAATCGGAAAAACATTTGTCGGCGGCCTTTTTGTAAGTACGTTTATGACTATTTTTGTTACGCCAATTATGTATTCGGTGCTGAATTCATGGCGCAGCAAAAAGCTTGCAGCGGAAAACAGTTCAGCCGCAAACCGGCTTGAGCCTGCTCTTTAACACCCCGGCGGTTAATTGCAATGGCAAAAATAAAAGCTGCAATTGTCGGCCTTGGGCGGATTGCATCCCTTCTTGAAAACGATACCCTTCGCGAAAAACCCTGTACTCATGCAGGGGCAATCGCCGCAAATGACGAATGCTCTCTTGCAGCCGGCTGTGACACAGATGAAAAACGCCGTATTGCATTTGCGCAGAAATGGCAGGTACCTGTTTACGATAACGCAAAAGAGATGCTGTCTGCCTGCAAACCGTCAATTTTATCGATAGCCACCCACCCGGACAGCCATTACTATTACTGCCGTCTTGCTGCAGACATGCAAATACCTGTTGTCATCTGCGAAAAGCCGATTGCAGATAACATCCGCAACGCGCGGAAGATTGCAAAACTTGCAGCATCAGGCCCGGTTATTATCACAAACCACGAACGCCGTTACTCGCAGGATTATATCCGCGCCAAAACTATTCTTGACGAAGGAAAGCTTGGCTGTCTTCTTGCTGTCCGCGCTGTTTTATGCATGGGGCGCACTTCCCCAATTATAAATCAGCTTTGGCATGACGGAACGCATCTTGCGGACATAATAATGTTCCTTACAAATTCCAGGCTGAAGCACCTTCGAAGCTGGGGAGCAAAACTCAATTCCAAAAACGGCACTGCTTGGCTGCAGGGAGAGCTTCAAGGCAATTTAGTTCCTGTAATTTTTGAAATAGGAGCCGGGCGGGATCATTTAATTTTTGAGATTGAGTTCTCCTGCGAAAGGGGACGGCTGCGCATAGGCAACGGCATTTTTGAAGTCTGGGAAAGCTCTCCAAGCCCGTACGCCGAAAAGTTTCGTTCATTAAAAAACACAGGCGAACATTTTTCCGGCCCCACAGGCTATTTTGCGAACATGCTTAAAGACGCAGTTGCCTGCGTACGCGATCCGCAGCGAAAACCGGTATCCGGTGCAATCGACGGCCTTAGAGTGATAGAATATCTAAACAGCGTGCGAGCCTGGAAAAAATACAGGTAAAATTCTTTGTTTCATATCACAAATACCATGACTTGAACAAAAAACAGATATTTACTATTATTGACAAGTACACGGGGGGTAGGATAGTGGCTATTCCGCCTGGTTTGGGACCAGGATATCGGGGGTTCGAATCCCCCCTCCCCGACAAATAAAGAAAAAGTAAATAATTCCTTCAGTTTTTATTAAATTATTTAAAACTAAAACGTTGGGGATTCGAACCAAAGCAATCCTGTTAAAAAGACATACCTACGCTAAAACTGAACTGGTATAAGCCGGAAACTACATTATAGGCTGTGTTTATGCCAATTGCTGGTATCGCAAGACGGCTTAGATAAAAAAGCATTCCTGCCGACGGCCCGTGATCAAATTCCAAATCTGTAAAAGTATTATATGAATAAACACCCTGCCATGAAAACTGAACAGAAAAAGTTCCCCAGTTTAATTTTAAAATATATTTTTCCAGTCCCGCAGACAATCCAATCATATAAAGCGCAGAATAATCCCGGGGTAAAATATTGACAAGGGCCTTATGCGGACCTTCTTCATAAAGCGGATCATCTGTTGATTTCCAGACCCCCGCGCTTCGCACATTTATGCGAAAACCGGGAACCAGCGACTGTTCATAGCCGCCCTTATACTCAACCTGATGAAAAGAAGAACCTGATACGGCAAGATTATAAGTATATTGCAGTGATATATTCCTGCTGGATAAAAAATAACCATCCCAGCTGCTATTCCGCAGGGAAAGCCCTGGATTAAAGCCGATTAACATGGCTCCGTTTTCCGGCGGATTATAAACATCATCATCGTTAAGAGAAATATTTATAAAATTAAAATTCATGGAGCCTGTTATTAAATCCAAAAATATATAGTTTAAACCCAGAGAGCAAAGAATCCTGTCCTGAGTAAACTTGCGGTTTACTCTTTCATGTCTGTCAACATTTTCCTTTTCATTACGGCTGTACATAAACATGCCGTTTAATCCGGGGACTCCCCTGCGGTTTGGAGTATGGTTATACAATGAAATAAAATGCCAGCCTCTTGTACTGTACGCTCCTCCGATTACAGCCATATCACGCAGACCAAAGGCGTTTAAATCGCAAAAGAAAAGACCAAGGTTGATATCATCAGAGCCGGCGTAGACAAGGGGAAAGGGAAACAGTGACCATTTCTCTTCCACAATAAGATGCAGTATAAATCCGTCCGCGGTTTCTATAAGCTCTGCAGATAAGGGTTCAAGGATACCCATGTCTATTACTGCGGCATACACCTCATTTAAATCAAAAGTTAAAGCATCCTGACCAAGAAATTTTTCCAGCGGATAACTTGCAATATGGGGACGGGTTTTACTTAGACCCTGTATCTCTATTGATCTTATTGTATTTGCTGCAGTATCATCTTCTTCTGAATAGGCAGGAAATATAAAAACTGAAAATATGAGAAAAACAGCAACTAAAATTTTATACCTGCAAGCATCATTATTTTTTGGCATTATATACGCATTATATCATTTTAATATTAAAAAGAGCCATACAAGCCCCAATGCAAAAAAAACCGGCGCCTAATTTCTTAAGCGCCGGCACTAGCGGCTATAGGACTCGGACCTATGACCCAACGGATATGAGCCGTTTGCTCTACCAACTGAGCTAAGCCGCCAAATCGTCGCAGGCACAGCCGAGACGATAATTAATAATTACCTTACGGCTCGAAACCCGAAGGGATTCTAGCCGCCAAAATCGCCGCAGGCACAGCCGGGACGATAATTAAATAATTTCCTTACGGCTCGAAACCCGAAGGGGTTCCAGCCGCCAAAATCGCTTTAACTTACTGAAACTATATAAAAACCCATAAAAAATGTCAATATATCATTTTTACAGTAAAAATGGATTTCCTGTAATATAATCAAGTTAATGAAAAAAGACAAAGACTACACTGCCCTTTTGGGAAAAATAGGAATAACAGAGTCATCGTTGCAGCCGTCAGGGATTGTATTAATTGACGATGAAGTATATGAAGTAAAAACTGACGGTGAATATGTAGATGAAGGCAGAGGCGTTAAAGTTACCCGCGTGCGCGGGAAAAATATTTATGTAAAAAGAGTCTGATTCCCGCCTATATCAATTTAAATTCTTTTGCGGCGGCGCTTAACTCGCGGTTCCAGCGCGGCCCGTTAAGGTATTGCCGGCGGGTCTCGATGTCCTCGATGCGTCCTGCCCGGCGCTGGAGCCGTTTAAAAGCCATGCTTACAGCCGTACTCATGTCTACATGGCTTGCTCCGGACTGCTCAAGGATCCGGTACTTTGCATAAAAATAAAACGCATCCCACGGATCCATTTCGCATAACCTTTCATCCCTGAGTATCTGCTGAATTACATGAACAGCTTCATCGCTGCCCTTAGGCGTTAATTTGCTTAAAGCAAGCGCATGAAAAAGATTTATTATTCTGTTTTGAATTTCACCGTTTGTAAAATACAGATGCTCGCACTGGGCGAATCCGCTTCGCCAGTCCGCCTGTTCGGTATAAAGAAAACCCTCGCCTGAAAATGGATTTTTCAGCGATGTTGAAAGTTCAAGAGCTTTTTTATAATCGCCTGACAAATATGCAGCTTCAATCTCAAACAAGTCGGCATCATAAACAGCGCCTTCAGGTTTTACAGCCAGCGGATCCTTGCAATAAACTTTGGATCTGTAAATCCAGGCTGCAAGCAGATTTTCCTTTTCGCAAGTCATGCTGCCATACGGCTCTTTATGCAATCCTTCAAATATTTTTAATGCCTCTTTGTAATGACCCAATTCCAGTTCAAGCCTTCCTTCCAGAAAACGGGAACGATCCGCCCAATCCGGATGCCCCGCAGAAAGCGACTGCTCAATTGACTTACGCGCAAGATGCGCCGCATTGTAAATATCACCGTACAGGAATTGCGCTGCCGCCATATAATATGCGGATATTGCAAGCTCATGATTATTTCCGCTCTTCTCCGCATTGGTAAGCGCAAATCCAAGATACTCTATTGTTTCATTAATCTGCTGCTTTGCAAGACAGACAAGCGAAAAAAGACGATATCCCTGGGGAAGGCAAAATAAATTTTTACTTTGTCCCAGTAAAATCGCTTCTTTTGCCTTTTCAGCCGCTTCTCTTACATCATGACGGCCTAAATAATATGCGCAGAGATTTACAACCATTTGAACTTTTAATACGGGAAATGATTCGCAATCTGTCAGTAAATTATTTAGCTGCGTTTCAATAAATGCATTTTCAATATCTTTCTGGCATCCGGATAAAAGCGCTTTGGATGTTTTATAGATATGACGCATTGCAGGCGCCTTTGCCTCAACAAGCTCTTCGAATCTGCCGCTGGTAATCGCAGCTTCAATTTCATTGGTAGTTTTATTTACAATATCGGATGAAAAAGATTTTAAAAGAAGAAGATCATCTATCTGCTTTACGCCGTCCAGTTCCGCGATAATTAAAAGCAGACGGAAGCAAGGATTTAAATTCTGCTTTACAGCCCAATTTAAAAGCCGGCCGCGGACCATTTCATTTATTCTGTATTCTTTCCCGTTTAATATACTGTGTGCATTGTCTTCAAAGCGCCTTTTCACTAAACGCGGTTCGCGCATAGAATCGATTATGCCAAGCGAATGAAGTATGGAAAAAGCTCTTTTAATCATTACAGGATTTTTATCATCTTCTTCAAAAAGCCTTAGAAAAAGTTCAGGTGAATAATAACGGCTGAACAGGGATATCGCATAAATGATTTCCCATAAATCCACTGAAAGTTTCGGATAATACAGGGAGTTTGACTTAATATCATCTATCTTTTTAACATTATCAAAAACAGCTTCCCACCTGGCCATCAAATTTTGCGGAATATCATCTTCTCCTGTCCCAAGCACAAGAAATTTAGTTTCATGTTTCTGATTTATTTCGGCTAACGCATCAATAAGCAGGATCATCGCATTGCTTTCCGCCAAATGAATATTCTCCAGTGCAAGAACCGGTGTTTTGTTTTTCCTGCGCGCTGCATTAAGATAAAAGTCAAAAACAAGAAATAAAAACCGCCTTGCGCAGCGGATAACATATTCTGAAATTTCATTGCGAATGCGTTCACGGAAAAGAAATTCCCAAAGATTATCAATTTCTTCAGTTGATTGGCTGCCGGAAAACAAAAGCGCAGGCTCTGTTTTTTCAAGAGCGCGGATATCCTGCGACCATATATCAACAACGCAGCCAAGGCCAATGCTTTCAAAACAAACTTTTAACGGAGGAAAATCATCATTAATATTGCTGCAATGCAAACCAAGCGCGCTGCGCATCTGTACAAATGAAGGTCCAAGAATCAGCGTGTTTTTGCTGTTATCCTGTTTATATATTTTAAACACATGCTTTTGCAGCTCTAAATCATTGCCTGCGCCGGATTTGAAAACTTTTAATTCCCTGATTCTGTAATAACTGCCGCAGCCGTATTTGCGGGTCTTCATGTTTTTCATCCACTCTGACGGTTTCTCAAAGGAAGCGTATGGCAGTAATCTTTTTGCGGATTTTTCGTCAGTAAAAATACCGCCGTTATTTGCAAGGAAACGCGTTAAAAGTTCCGGAGAATCCGGCAGTTTTCCGCTTATTACAAGAGAGTACCCGTAAAATTCCGCAGAGGCTTCTATACTCTTTTTAATATTTTCGATCAGGATATAAATATCCAGCCAAAAACCGATTGTGTCTTCTTTAAACACGGCGGAACTTACAAATCTATCCCCTGTTATTTTTCCGCCAGCGTTTATTATCGCACGCGCAATTGATTCATCAATCTGACGGATAATATCCGGCCTTGTTCTGCGCAGCTGGGACTTGAATTTCAAAAAAAAGTAAAGATATGTCATTATCTATTAATTATCGGCAAAAATTCTCTCTTTATATTAATTGAAAATCCTGAGATAATGATTTTATGAGCATGAATGAGACGCCGCAGGCAAACCGCATTCATATCGCCTTTTTTGGCCGCAGAAATACAGGGAAATCATCCCTTGTAAATGCCGTAACTGGGCAAAATCTGGCCATTGTAAGCGATATCAAAGGGACAACCACAGACCCTGTGTATAAATCCATGGAAATGCTTCCTTTGGGACCTGTTGTAATAATTGACACCCCGGGTTTTGACGATGAGGGTGAATTGGGCGAAATGCGCGTAAACAGAGCAAAACGGGTTTTAAATAAAACCGATTTGGCTGTGCTTGTTCTTGAAGCTAATACTCCTTCCCTGTCTGAAACTGAAAGCAGATTTATAGATATTCTAAAAGCAAAAAATATACCTTATATAGCGGTATTCAATAAAGGCGATTTGCACAGTACTGAAGAAAAAAGTGAAATACTTACCGTCAGCGCCAAAACAGGATTAAACATAGACAAATTAAAAAATAGAATTACAGAACTTGCGTTTTTAAAGGATTCGGACAAAAAACTTGTATCTGATTTAATCAATAAAAATGATTTTGTCATCCTTGTAATCCCAATTGATAAGGCTGCGCCCAAGGGCCGGCTAATACTTCCCCAGCAGCAGGTGATACGCGATATTCTGGAAGCAGGCGCAGCTGTTATTGCTGTAAGAGAAACTGAATTGCAAAAAACGCTTTCTTGCATTGGGGTAAAACCTGCTCTTGTTATAACCGACAGTCAGGTGTTTAAGGAAGTTTCCGCAATTGTGCCGCAGGAGATTGCCCTTACATCGTTTTCAATTTTATTTGCCCGTTATAAAGGTTTTTTGGAAACTTCCGTTAAAGGAGCATCCTGCCTTGACACCCTGAATGAGGGAGATAAAATACTGATATGCGAGGGATGCACTCATCACCGCCAATGCGACGATATTGGAACTGTCAAAATTCCCCGCCTTATCAAAGCACACTGCTCAAAAGAGATACAGTACAGCTTCTGTTCGGCAGGAGATTTTCCTCAGGACTTGTCTGCTTACAAGCTTATCATTCATTGCGGTTCCTGTATGCTTAATGAACGCGAGATGCAGTACCGAAGAGATCTTGCAGGGGAGCAGAATATTCCATTTACAAATTACGGGATTACTCTTGCGCATCTTTCCGGAATACTCAAGCGCAGTATTGCGGTATTTTCTACTTAAGCACCGATCCCCTGCCATAAAAATGAAAAAGCCGGTAAGTCAATAACCTATAATGACAAACGCGCTCATTTTTATTATATTTAAACTTGATGACAACAAATTTTATAAACAGCGCTTATATTGAAGAGCTGCTGGAAGAAGCAAAATTTACAGATAATGCCGGCATCAGGCGTTCTCTTGACAAGGCTCAAGAAGGAGAAGCTCTCTCTCATAAGGAGATAGCTTGTCTTCTTGTTAATAATAATGAAGAGCACTTAAAACGCATTTATGAAATAGCCGGAATGATAAAAAAAAGAATATACGGCAGCAGAATAGTCATGTTCGCTCCGTTATATGTAAGTGATTTTTGCATTAATTCCTGCACTTACTGCAGTTTTAATAAAGAGCATGTTTTTAACAGAAGTAAACTGACAATGGATGAAATACGCCAGGAAGTAAAAGCTCTTGAAATGATGGGGCATAAAAGGCTTGCCATTGAATCAGGAGAAGCAGATGCGCAATGCTCCATTGATTATATTATTGAATGCATAAAAACCATCTATGACATGAAATTTGAAAACGGCGAGATAAGGCGCATTAATGTAAACATTGCGGCAAGCACAGAAGATAATTACCGCAAACTAAAGAACGCAGGGATTGGCACCTATATTTTATTTCAGGAAACCTATCACGAACCAACCTATAAAATTGTTCATCCTGCAGGACCAAAGTCGGATTTTCACTGGCACCTAAACGCTTTCGATCGCGCAGCGGATGCCGGTATTGATGATGTCGGCGGCGGTGTTCTCTTCGGCCTTGCAGACCCCCGCTTTGAAGTAATGGGGCTTCTTTTGCACAACGAACATCTGGAAAAAAAATATAATTTTGGCTTTCATACCATTTCCGTTCCGCGGCTCTGCCCTGCTTCTGGAATGAATATTAATAATTTTCCCAATCTTGTTGATGATGAAACATTCGCAAAAATCGTTGCAATTATCCGGATTGCGCTGCCCTTTACGGGAATGATTCTTTCTACAAGGGAAAATCATGATATGCGGAAAAAACTTTTACAGCTGGGAATATCGCAAATAAGCGCAGGTTCCAAAACTGAAGTCGGCGGATACTCCAAAAACAGGCAGACAACTTCGCAGTTTCTTGTAAATGACGAGCGAAGCGCAACATCGATTATTTCTGAACTGATGGATGACGGCTATATTCCAAGTTTCTGCACTGCCTGTTACCGCGGAGGCAGAACAGGGGATCGGTTTATGTCACTTGCAAAATCCGGTGAAATTAAAAATGTCTGTCTTCCAAATGCGCTTATGACCCTGTGCGAATACGCAATGGACTACGGCGGCGGAATCTTCACGCAAAAGACCGCAGGTATTATAGAAAAAGAAATCCTGAATATAGCAAATGAATCAATCCGGCAAAAAACAATTGAAAACATTAATAATATCCGTGCAGGCAAAGGACGTGATTTTTTTGTATGAATGACGATGACATACTAAAAATAATTACAACGGAAAATAATGATGATATTGAATCCCTCTTTGCAGAGAGCCGTAAGGCGCGTGATGAAGTTTACGGAAAAAGAGTTTTTTTCCGCGGCTTAATAGAAATGACAAACTACTGTAAAAACGATTGCTATTATTGCGGTATTCGCCGTTCAAATAAAAAATTAATGCGTTACAGGCTCTCCTGCGAAGAAATCCTTGCCTGCTGTCAGAGGGGAAACGGCCTTGGAATAAAAACCTTTGTGCTGCAAGGCGGAGAAGATCCCTTTTTTACAAGCGGGCGTGTTGCAACAATTGTATCTGCAATAAGGCATGATTTTCCAAATCATGCAATCACTCTCTCTGTCGGGGAGCGCACACAAAAAGATTACGAACTTTTTTTTAAAGCCGGAGCCAACAGGTTCCTGCTTCGTCATGAAACTGCATCACATGAGCATTATTCTAAACTCCACCCTTCTAACATGACTTTAAATAACCGCAAAAAATGCCTTTTGGCATTAAAGAAAATCGGGTATCAGGTTGGAGCCGGATTCATGGCTGGAACCCCCTTTCAAACCCCTGAAAACCTGCTTGCGGATATCCGCTTTCTGGAAGAACTGCAGCCTGAAATGGCTGGCATAGGCCCTTTTATTCCCCAGGCAGATACTCCCTTTGGCGCGTATCCGCAGGGAAACCTGATTTTAAGCCTGAAAATGATAGCCCTTACGCGTATACTTCTGCCGCAAACGCTTATCCCTGCCGTAACAGCAATGAGCGTGATTGCACCTAACGGAAGGGAACTTGCGCTGGATGCCGGCGCAAATGTAGTAATGCCCAATCTGTCGCCCATTGCAACAAGAAAACTCTATGCGATTTACAATAACAAAGCCTCAACTGCAGAAGAAGCGGCGGAAACCTTCCGGCTATTATATGAAAAGATTATAAAAAGCGGTTATATGCCCGATATGAGCCGCGCTGATGCTCTTGCTGTATAAGTCCAATATTTTGTATAATATTTTTATAGTCATCGTTCATCAGAAACTGACACAACTAGTTGGAGGAAAAATGAAGAAATTTTTTATATTATTTCTGATTATTGCAATTGTTTTATTAATATCCTGTAACCGCATGCAGCATGACGGATTAAGTTATGGTTTTACAACAGAACCTACCACGCTGGATCCTCTTAATCCTTCAAATACCGCAGACGGCAGAAGTATCCTTTTTAATGTTTTTGAAGGACTTGTAAAGCCAAACACAGAAGGAAATCTGATGCCCTGTATAGCTGAATCCTGGGTAATAGAACAGGACGGGCTCATTTATGATTTTACTCTCAGAGAAGGCGTGTTTTTTCATGACGGCTCTTTTGTAACTTCCCTGGATGTAAAGCACAGTCTTGATATTGCGGTTGCTGCCGGTTTTAACGGTTTAAATAATATAGAAGAAGTTATTACTATTGAAAATAATCTGATAAGAATAATTTTGAAAACAGCCGATCCTGACTTTCTGCCATACCTTACAGTTGGAATTGTAAAAGCGGGAAATACGGATCGCGAAAAAAATATAATTGGAACAGGGCCTTTTTTCATCGAGAGTTATTCACCGCAAAGAAATCTTGTATTGGTTAAATTTGACAATTACTGGCAGAACAATCTGCCGCATCTTGAAAAAGTAACAATTGTGTTTTTCCCGAATTATGACACGCTTATGGTAGCTTTAAGAGGCGGCAGTATAGACGGCGCTTTTATAACAGGCTCAATGGCAGCGCAGCTTGATCACAGGCAATTTGACATTTTTAATAACAGATCTGCAGGGGTGCAATTACTGGCGTTTAATAACCTGGCCCCTCCTTTAAATGATATAAATATCCGCCGCGCTCTTAACTACGGCATTGATATCCAGGGGATAATTGACTCTGCATTCTTCGGACAGGGCGTTCCTTCAGCAAGCCCGATAATTCCGGGATTATCGGCCTATTATGTAAACTCGCAAGCATATACATACAACCCCGATCTTGCAATGAACCTTCTTTCACAGGCCGGTTTCAATAATGCAAACAGGCTGACACTGGAAATAACAGTTCCGTCAAATTTTACAATGCATGTTGATACAGCGCAGGTAATTACAAACCAGCTTGAAAAAATAGGCGTTAATGCAAGCATCAAACTTGTAGACTGGCCGACATGGCTTTCTGATGTTTATTTTGGAAGACAGTATCAGGCGACAATTATATCTATAGACAGCTCAAGCGTTTCTCCGCGCGGTTTTCTTGCCCGTTACCAGTCAAATAACAGGGATAATTTTTTGAATTTTAACAGCGCTGATTTTGACAGAGTATACAATGCCGCTGTTACCGAAACTGACAGATCAGCGCGTATAGGATATTACAGGGAAGCCCAGAGGATTATTATTGAAAATGCCGCCGGTGTTTACATACAGGATATTCTTTATTTTATAGCTCTTCGCGGCGGCGCTTTCGGCGGAGCGCTTGATTATCCCCTATACGTCATTGATTTTGCTTCAATTTACAGGATAACTAAAAATTGAGATTTATATTAAGAAGAATTATTATTGCCTTTATTACTTTATTCCTTGTCTCCGTTTTATGTTTTTTAACTTTTAATGTCATCCGCGGAGATGCCGCAAGCGCTCTTGGCGGAATGCAGGTTTCTTCTGAGCAGTTGGAAGTGTTACGCGAAGATATGGGGCTTAACCGCAGCATATTTTCACGTTACATTGACTGGCTGTTAATGTTTATTTCCGGCAATCCTGGAAACTCATATTTTTTCCGCGGAGAAGATGTTTCTGTATTGATTTCCCAGAGGCTTATGGTAACTGTAACGCTTGCCATGCTGTCGCTCTTTTTTATTGTTGTTATTTCTCTTTCCGTCTCTCTTTTGACAGTCAAAAAAGAGGGAAATATTATTGATATATCCGTAAATATACTAACTGCCGCCGGTATAAGTACACCGGGATTTTTTTTAGGGCTGCTTTTTATATTTATTTTCGGCTTTACATTCAGGCTGTTTGTCCCGGGTTATTTTATTGATTATAATGACAGCATCTTCGGGTTTGTCTTTTATTTATTTTTTCCGGCGCTGGCAATTGCAATTCCAAATTCTGCAATTTTAATAAAATTTTTAAGGGGTTCCCTCTTTCAGGAACTGCAAAGCGATTATGTAAGAACTGCAAGAAGCAAGGGAGCAGGAAGATTTTACATCCTTCATCGCCATGTGCTGAAAAACGCCTGTCTGCCTGCTGTAACAATGCTTGGCATGATAATCGCAGAAGTATTTTCCGGCAGCATTATAATTGAACAGGTTTTTACAATTCCCGGAATAGGAAGGCTTTTAATTACCGCAATTGGTTCCAGGGATTATCCTCTGATTCAGGCACTTATGGTTTATATCGCATTTATAGTTGTGATTGCAAATACCATGGCTGATATTGTCATTATGATTATTGACCCAAGAATTAAACGCACGGGAAAAATCATATGAAACACAATAACGAATTGATTTTCGGCGCTGTAATCGGAGCTGTTATTGTAATTATGTCATTAATAAGTTTTGTTTGGGTTCCTTATGATTTTAACAGCATGAATCATTCCATACGCCTTCTGCCTCCGGATTCAAACCACCTGCTTGGAACCGACAATTTCGGAAGGGATATTTTTTCCCGTATTATGGCAGGAGGCAGGAATTCACTGCTGCTTGCGTTTTTTACAGTAACAGGAGCGGCGGCGGCAGGATGTATACTCGGTCTTTTTGCAGGGTATCTTGGAGGCATTACAGATGAAATTATCATGAGAATTATTGATACTCTAAGTTCTTTTCCGGGAATAGTTCTTGCGCTGCTTTCTGTCGTTATAATTGATAACACAAGGTATAGCCTTTTTTTCGCCCTTCTAATTCTATTTATACCAAGTTATACGCGCGTTATGCGCACAGGGGCAATGCGGTATAAAAACGCAACCTTTGTACATGCGGAAAAAATACTTGGTGCAGGATTTATGCGCATCACTTTTATCCATATCCTGCCGAATCTTGCACCTTCCCTTCTCTCCGCTTCTGTAATAGGGCTTTCAAACGCAATCCTGGCGGAGTCCGCCATGAGTTATCTTGGAATGGGCATTCAGCCTCCGGATCCGTCATGGGGGCGCATGCTCTTTGAATCGCAATCATGGTTTTTTAACGCGCCGTGGTTTGCACTGGCTCCAGGGATATTTATAATGCTCACCGTTGTTGCATTTCATCTGTTAGGCGAAGGACTCAGGCGTCATTTCGGAGGACGGCATGGCACGCTTGCTTGAAGTTAAAAACCTGACTGTCTGCGTAAAAAAAGAGGGAAAATCACACAAAATACTTGACGATATAAGTTTCACAATTGATGAGGGTGAAATACTGGGACTTGCAGGGGAATCCGGCTGCGGTAAAAGCATGACAGCGCTTTCCATTGCAAATCTTCTGCCGCATAATGTAAAAATTACAGACGGCAGTATAATATTTAACAATATCGCATTAACAGATTTAGACGAAAAACAATTATGCGGCATAAGAGGAAATGAAATATCCATTGTCTTTCAGGATGTAAGATCAGCTTTAAATCCCCTTATGAAAATCGGAAAACAGATAACAGAAACACTGGAACTTGGCGGCAGCAAAGATAAAAATTTGAATAAAATAAATACTCTTGAAATGCTTGCCGCTCTTGGTTTTAATAATCCGCAAAGAATATACAATGCATATGCGCATCAGCTTTCCGGCGGCATGTGCCAAAGAATAATGACAGCCATCGCAGTTATCCGCCGCCCAAAACTTCTTTTGGGTGATGAACCCTCAAGTTCCCTTGATGAGGAAAGCCAGAAACGCTGCCTGTCGCTTCTTGCCGAAAGAAACAGCGTTCACAAAATGTCTTTACTTATTATTTCTCATGATCTTTCAATTATACAGCAGTTTTGCAGCCGCTTTCTTGTTATGTACTCAGGAAAAATTATTGAAGAAGGTACAGCGCAGTCTCTTTATTCTCCCTTGCATCCGTATACGCGGGCTTTGGTAAATGCAATTCCGCACAAGGATAAGCGCGGAAGCAACCTGGAAAACATTCCGGGAAGAGCTCCTTCTGTAGAAGATAAATTACAAGGCTGTCCTTTTGCGCCAAGATGCACAAGAGCAAAAGACATCTGCAAGGAATCATTCCCTCCGGCAAAGGAATACGGATGTGCAAAAGTCTTTTGCTATTTTCCATTGGATCCCGGAGACAGCGATGTCTGAAAATAATACGCTTCTGTCTGTCCGGGATGTCTCAAATGTTTATACAGACAGAAAATACGGTTTGTTCGGCAAAATAGAAAGAAAACCCGTTTTAAAAAATGTGAATCTTGAAATAAAAAGGGGAGAAATTTTCGGCCTGACAGGAAAATCAGGATGCGGCAAAACAACTCTTGCGCGCTGCATTTTAGGATTGATTAATTATGACGGGGAGATTTTCATAAGCGGGCAGAAACAAACAGGGGTATCCTCTCAAATCCAGATGGTTTTTCAGGACCCGGGCGCATCATTAAATCCCGCAAAAAAAATAGGCTGGTTAATGGAAGAACCTTTGCATATACACAAAAAAGGCACGCCTTCGGAACGCAGCGAGGAAGTAAACAGAATACTTTTAAAAGTCGGACTGGATCCTTCATATAAAAAAAGGCGCGTACATGAACTAAGCGGAGGGCAGAAGCAGCGCATCTGCATAGGGCGCGCCCTTATTTTAAATCCGCTTCTTTTAATTGCAGATGAAGCTATAAGTTCGCTTGACGTATCAGCCGGAGCGCAAATACTAAATCTGTTCAGGGAGCTTCATCAAAATACGGGCTTAAGCATCCTTTTTATATCACATAACAAAGACGCTGTTGAATATCTTTGCGGCAGGACGGCAGTTATGGAAAAAGGAATGATTGCCTTTTAATTTCTGAAGCTGTGTATCGCAGCTGGAATGCGCCCGCCGCGGTTAATAAAATCATGGCTCTTTGCGCTGTTAACTGCCATTATTGGAGAGCCTCCCAGAAGACCTCCGAACTGCGCCCATTCTCCTGCCTTTTTACCGGGGACCGGAATTACGCGCACTGCGGTTGTTTTATTGTTCACCATGCCAATTGCCATTTCGTCTGCTATGATTGCGGCAATTGTCGAAGACGGAGTATCACCGGGGATTGGAATCATATCAAGTCCTACAGAGCATACGCATGTCATGGCTTCCAGTTTATCAAGGGTGATACAGCCTTTTTTTACAGCGGCGACCATTCCCTCATCTTCGGAAACGGGAATAAACGCTCCGGAAAATCCTCCGACATGCGTGGACGCCATGACTCCGCCTTTTTTTACCATGTCGGTTAACATTGCAAGCGCCGCTGTTGTTCCGTGAGTTCCTGCAGTTTCAAGACCCATCTCTTCCAGTATACGCGCAACAGAGTCCCCTACTGCGGGAGTCGGCGCAAGCGACAGATCCAGTATGCCGAAGGGAACTCCTATGCGGCGCGCCGCTTCCATTCCGACAAGCTGCCCCATGCGTGTAATTTTAAACGCCGTCTTTTTAATTGTGTCAGCTAACATGTCAAAATTCATGCCGCGGCAGTTTTCAATCGCAGCCTTTATTACGCCGGGCCCTGATACTCCTATGTTAAGCACGCTTTCAGCCTCTCCTGTTCCATGAAAAGCCCCTGCCATAAAAGGATTGTCTTCCGGCGCGTTGCAAAACACGACAAGCTTTGCGCAGCCAATGCCGTCTCTTTGTGCCGTTGCTTCGGCTGTTTTTTTGATTATGTCTCCCATTAATCTTACGGCATCCATATTGATGCCGCTTTTTGTAGCTGCGGCATTTACAGAAGCGCAAACCCGCTGTGTCTGCGACAAGGCCTCCGGCAATGACCTTATAAGCTTTTCATCTCCGATGGAAATCCCTTTTTGAACAAGAGATGAGAAACCTCCGATAAAATCTACGCCAAGCTCCTTTGCAGTTTCATCCATTGTTTTTGCAAATAACAGATAATCATTTTCGCTGCAGGAGGAGGCGACAATCGCTATCGGGGTGACTGATATGCGTTTATTAATAATTGGAATGCCGTACTCGGTTTCTATATCGCATCCGGTTTTTACAAGCGAGCCTGCAACACGTAAAAGTTTTTCCCGCATTTTTTTTCTTGTTGCATCTCCTGTTGAGCAGATACAGTCAAGAAGCGAGATGCCAAGGGTAATGGCCCTTATGTCCAGCTTGTAGCGCAGAAACATATCTACAGTTTCTTTAATTTCAAACGGCGTAAATAACATATATCACCAATAAATAAAATATTTTATGCTTTTATATGCGATGCATTGCAGAAAAAACTTTCTCATGCATCATGCTGATACTCACATTCAATGTGTTTCCAAGCGCGGAAAGCTCACCCTTTATTTCTTCAAGCGCTTTTGAACAGGAGCTTAAGTTTACCATCATCATCATGACAAAATTACCGCTTAAAACAGTCTGCGATATATCTTCGATATTTATACCGCGCTCAGCAAGAAAAGCCGATACTTTTGCGATTATTCCGACCTTGTCAGTTCCTACTACAGTTATTATCGCGTTCATAAGCTGTTTAAAATCCTCTCTGCTTCAGCCCTGCCTGTGTAATTTGGGTTACGGTTAACAAGTTCCTGCAGATAACGTTTTGCCTCGGTATTATCACCTAGGGTTACAAAGGTCATGCCCAATTCATACATGGCATCCCAGTTATTGGGCGTTAAACGAAGCACTGCCTGATAGGAAGCTTGCGCTTTCTGGTGATCGCCGGAAGCTGCATACGCGCGGGCAAGATTAAATCTTACAGTAGCGTCATTTTGCCTTACGTTCAAGGCCCTCTCGTAATGATTTATACTGGAATGCCAATTTTCCTGTTTGGCATAAACTGCTCCCAGATTATTATTTACTTCAAAGTTGCCGGGCTCAACAGCATATGCTTCATTTAGATACGAAATTGCTTCCGGCAAATTCCCTGTTGCAAGCAGGAGGCTTCCAAGATTGATTCTTGGGCGCAGATATCTTGCATCAAGAGATGCCGCTGTCTTATATGCCGAAATTGCAAGATCGTTTGCGTTTAATGCTTCAAGCGCCAGCCCCAGGGTGTAAACATAAATTGCGTTTGATGAATCTCCTTCTACCGCAGTCCTTGCAAAGTTAACAGCTTCGTTATTTTTTTTAAGTTCCAGTTTTACAACTGCCATATTGTAGTTGGTTTGCGGATCAGCAGGAGCTATTGACAATGCTCTTGTAAATAAATTTTCTGCGTTTGTAAAATTGCCTGCCTGACTGTGCGCTGCTGCCAGTTCACATAAGGTATTGTAATCATTTGGATTGTACTGCTGCGCTCTTGTAAAGGATTGAATTGCTCCCTGCGCATCACCTTTTGCGATAAGCAGTCTGCCTATCTCCCTGTGCGCCGCAAAATAATCGGCTCTTATCTCTGTCGCTCTTCTGTATGCTGCAATGGCTTCATCGTTACGGTTTAATGCGCGATAGGTTCCGCCAAGATTATACCATGACTGTTCATAATTTGGATTAAGCCTTGTCGCTGTCTGAAAAGAATCCCTTGCTTCCGCATAACGCCTTGTTATGAAAAAGATTCTTCCCAATTCATGGTGGTATAAAAAATTATTCTGCTCAAGACGCACAGCTTCCCTGAATGAAGCTATGGCCCTGTCGCTCTGCCTTGCGTCACGGGAAATACGCCCAAGCACATAATGAGGCAGCGCCTGAGTTGAATCCTTTGCTATTGCGTCATTTGAAAGCGATGCGGCATTTGCAAGCGCTTCCCGTCCGTTGTTTGAATTTTGGTTCTCCCTTGAAAAGACATAATACGCATCCGCCATTTCCGACAGTTTCTGCGATTCAAAACGGTTTTCTCCAGCGGGCATTATCCTTCTTGCCTCGTCAAATAACTGCGTTCCGCCTGCTAAATCCGAGGATGCAAGCCTTGCCTTTCCGTCATTAACAAGATTGTTAACCCTTCTCATTATTTCCTGAGTTTCACGGTTAGCCCTTGCCATCTCTTCTTCCTGCGCTCTTCTGCGGCTCTCTTCCGCTTCGGCTGCAGCCCTTCGCGCCGCTGCCGCTTCGTCATCAACCTGCGGCGCACTGCCGCCGCCCTGGACAACAATTGGCCTGTTTAAACTTGAGGCAAGAGCCTGATTCTGCCTTCGCAGTTCATCGAGAATCGATTCATCAAAGGAATTCGATCCGCCGCCTCGTTCCATGGACAGGATAGTGTGCTTTAAAGCGCGGGCTTCTTCGTCATCAGGATTATTGATTAAAAGACCGTCCAAAAGATTTAATGCTCTGTCATAATCTCCATAGGCTACATACTCTGCGGCAAGACGCAGAATATTCATCCTTCTTTGATCCATTTCAGATATCCCTGTTATTTCTTCTTCTTCTTCATCTTCTTTTCCGCAGGTGCGCACTAAAATTACAGTAACAATAATCATAATGATTAAGGCTGCGCCGGAAATTATCAAAATCAATTTTTTTCTTGTCAAAACAAATCCCCCCCTTTTAAGCTGACACTATTCAAGTTCAAACTCATCGTCATATTGAATTACGCTTTCTGCGCCTGTAGATATTCCCTGACTTGATTCAGCCAGCGATTGCAGGGACGCCGAAACTGTATCCAAAAGCCTCTGCCTTTCTTCCGCTATTCTGCGCTCCTCTTCCGCCGCCATAATCCTTCTCATCTCTTCTGCGGCAATTTCCGTGCGGATTAAAGCTATCAGCCTTTCAATATTTTCTCTTTGTCCTGAGCGCGGCTCAAGCGTCAAATACTGCTCATAATCGGTGACTGCGTGCAATAACTGCCCTGTCTTTATTCTGGTGTTGGCTCTGCCAAGATATGCATTTGAAAAAATCGAGTTAAAACCAATCGACTGCGTATAAAACTGCTCGGCCAGCTCTGTATTACCTCTTTGAAAATATACATTTCCAAGATTATTTGCAACAGCAGCGGACATATTCCCTGCAGTTGGTAAAACCCGCCTGTAAACGGCAATAGCCTCATCCATTCTGTTTAACTGCTCATATACAATGCCAAGATAAAGATAGGTTGTCACATTTGCCGGATCTTCTGCAAGAGCGCGTTCAAGAAAGGGCGCTGCCTGGGCCGGATTATTCTGCATTAACAGCTCCTCTCCCCTTACAAAAGCCGACTGCCCGTAGGTGAAAGGAATTAAAAATAAAAATATACCTGTTAAAAAGGCCGCTTTAAAAGCGCAAGCCCCCATAACATGAATAATCAAGATCTTTTTATCCATAAAACCTTCCTTATATCCATAATATATATTAAAATTAATGTAAAACACAGGTAATCATTGCCATATTTATGGCAAGCCTTACTATAATATCGACAAAAAGGCGCAGCCATTGAAGATACTATGTATTTCCGATCAACTGGATCCGCAAGTCTATTCACCCAGAATAAAGGAGCGTTTTGCCGATGTTGATTTAATCCTGGCTGCAGGGGATTTACCGCTTGATTATCTTGATTATATAATTTCTATATTGAATAAACCCCTCTTTTTTGTTTTTGGGAACCACCATACGGATAACCTGTGTCATTATAAAAAATTATGGAGCACTCCCTTAATACCGGAAATCAGGGATTATATGGGCTGCGGCGCCATTCATATCGGGACAAAGGTAAAAAAAGAGGAGAAGATTATTCTTGCAGGCCTTGGCGGCTCTATGCGTTACAATAACGGCGTAAACCAGTTTTCGGATTTTGAGATGTTTCTGGAGATAGTTAAATTAATACCAAAACTTTTGTGGAACCGTATTGCATACGGCAGGTTTGTTGACATTCTTCTGACTCATGCCCCGCCCAAGGGCATTCATGACAAAAGCGATAAATGCCATTGCGGCTTTAAATCCTATTTATGGTTTATGAAGACATTTAAACCAAAATATCTTGTTCATGGTCATATTCATTTATACGATCTTTCAGATGTACGATGCACCAAATGGAAGGATACAACTGTTATTAACGCATACAGCCATTATGTTATTAACTTTGGAGATTAAAATGGATTTTGATGCAATAACGGTGAGGGCTTCTGAAGATTTTTCACGCGCGCGCGGCAGGGCAATGCTTACAAAAATTGCCAATTTTTTAAATACCGATCGTGACAGGCTGCTGTCTTTTAATGATGTCAAGGATATTTTAAAACCTAAAAACGAAGTATACATGGGAAATCAGACAGTACCTATCGAACTTGTTATAGGCAGCGAAGGCCGTTACCATGATTTTAACAAGTACTTTCTTCCGAAAAGAGAGCATCTTCGTCACCGCTGGCAGAGGGTTGATGAAGCGCATCTTAAAGACATCATTCTGCCGCCGATTCTGCTTTACGAAATAGGCGGAGTTTATTTTGTACGCGACGGTAATCACAGGGTATCTGTTGCAAAAATGCAGCAGGTGGAGTTTATCGACGCTGAAGTTATAAGCCTTTCAACAGAAATTATTTTATCGCCTTCCATGTCAACAGATGATTTGCGCGATGCAATTATAGAGTACGAGAAAAAAATATTTTATTCAGAAACCTATTTCGGCGATCTTACTGATTTCTGGAATCTTGATTTTAGCTCTACAGGCCGCTACGATGTCATTTACAATCATATTCTTGTACATAAATATTATTTAAACGAAGACATTGAAGAAGAAATTTTATTTAATGATGCGCTTGTATCATGGTATAACAATGTGTATAATCCCGTAATAGAGGTAACAAGAGAACAACGGCTGCTTGTTAACTTTCCCGGAAGAACGGAAGCAGATCTTTATGTGTGGATAATCAAACACTGGGATTTTCTTAAAAAAAAATACGGTTCTTATTCGCTTTCAAAAGCCGCCGATGATTTTTCCAAAAAATACGGGCAGGACAAAGGCAAATTACCAAGATTTTTATCGTCATTTATTGACAGGATTCTTCGTATAAACAGGAAGGCATAGTTTGGCAATTTTATCAATTCAGTCTCATGTGGTATACGGATACGCAGGAAATACAGCGGCAGTTTTCCCCATGCAAAGGCTGGGCCGTGAAGTGTGGGCTGTTAACACAGTGGAGTTTTCAAACCACACAGGTTACGGTTCATGGAGAGGCAGGGTTCTGGGAGCAGAGCTGACATCAGAGCTTGTTACAGGGCTTGAAGAAAGAGGCGCGCTTGTTAATTGTGATGCCGTTCTTTCAGGCTATCTTGGAGATGCCTCAATCGGCAGGGCTGTTATTGACGCTGTAAATAAAGTGCGCGCATCCAGCCCAAATGCCATTTACTGCTGCGATCCTGTCATGGGCGATGCAGGCAGGGGTTTTTACGTTAAACCGGATATACCTGCGATTTTTAAAAATGAACTTGTACCATTAGCTGACATTGTAAGCCCGAACCAGTTTGAACTTGAAGCGCTTACAGGCATTAAAACGCAAACGCTTGATAATGCATTAGAAGCTGTTAATATTCTGCATGAAATGGGGCCGTCTATTGTACTTGTTACAAGTTATAAGGAAAATAATTCCCATCCGGTATTGAGTATGATTGCGTCAAATAAAACAAATATATATAAAATTACAACTCCGGAACTGCCTCTTGGAAGCGTTGCAGGAACAGGAGATATGACCGCAGCCGTCTTCCTGTCGCGTTATCTGGAAACAAAAAATCTTGAAAAAACTTTAGAGCTTTGCACTGCGTCTGTTTTCGGCATTTTAAATGAAAGTAAAAACGCATCTTCGGGGACGGAAAACGGCCCTGTAGAATTAAAAATAATACAGGCGCAGATGCAGCTTGTATCTCCTGTTTTAAATTTCAAGGCGGAAAAAATAAAATAGGTGAAATCAAATAATTTAAGCGACTGGGTAAAATATGCTCCGTATGACCGCTTCTTTGATTTTATCTCTCCTAATGCCGACCGTTATGCCATACTAACAGCAAGGATAGATGCGCTTAAATTAAACTCGGCAGTCATATCTGTTGCGGGAAACAGGCATATTTTTATTTTTCCGCCGCGGCAAAAACCTTTGCGTGAATCAGGCGGAACATTTCCATTTAAGGGGCAAAGCCCTTTTTTATTAACTGCGCATTATGATCGTGTCGCAGGAAGCAGCGGAGCCAATGATAACAGCATAGCTGTTTTTCATCTGTTAAACACGGCCCTTATTCTGGCAAAAAAAAACTCCAACAACTGGATAATTGTATTTACCGACAAAGAGGAATTATCCGCCGGGGAAAGTTTTGAAGATCAGGGGTCTTATACACTGGCAAAAAAAATTAAAACATGGGGACTTGAAAAAGCGAAGATGTTTAATTTTGACGCATGCGGCACAGGAGATGTCTTTATTATTTCAACTACAACAGATCATATGCTGAAAAAAAGCGAAAGCTCCAATATAAACAGGGTAAGTTCCGCTATAAAGAAGTTAAGGGATCATGCGCTTGTCACCGCCAATAATCTTCGCATGGATAAGGTCCTTTTAGCTCCAACCCCGTTTTCAGATGACATTGGTTTCCTGCGCGCAGGACTTGCCTCGCAGACTGTCACAGTGCTTCCGGCGCAGGAAGCGGATAAGTACGAATCACTTCTTCGAAACCGCCCCGATTTTGCGGATATAATTATTTCAGGGGAAATTAAGGTTCCTGCAGAACGCCGCCATCTTCCTGAAACATGGAGATGTATCAACAATGCAAACGATACCCATTCGCGCCTTACGCCTGAACACTTCCCGCAGACAATAAAATTTATGACAGAACTTGTTAATTAAAAAATCCCAAGTATTTTGCTGTATATTTCAAGCGCGCCGTCTGAAAAATCGCCTGACAGAACTTTTTTTGTAAGGATTTTTCCAAGCTGCACTCCTTCCTGATCAAAACTGTTTACATTCCACACAAATCCCTGGAACATAACCTTGTTTTCAAAATGCGCAAGAAGGCATCCAAGCGCGGCAGGCGTAAGCTTTTTTCCGTAAATAAGGCTGGACGGTCTTCCGCCGGGGAATTCTTTATTGCCATCTTCGCTTTGCTGACCTTTTGCAAAAGCTACAATCTGGGCTGCAAGGTTAGCTGCAAGTTTTTTCTGGCTTATTGAATTGTCAACAATTACATCATCGTTTCTCTGGCTGTCTGAAAAACCAATAAACTGCAATGGAATAACTCCTGTTCCCTGATGCAAAAGCTGATAAAAGGAATGCTGGCCGTTTGTCCCTGGCTCGCCGAAAATAACTGGGCCTGTGTTATACGAAACAGCTTCGCCGTTTCTGTTAACGCGCTTTCCGTTCGATTCCATGTCCATCTGCTGCAGGTGCGCAGGGAAGCGGCCTAAGGCCTGGCTGTAAGGCAGCACTGCGGTATACGGATAATTAAGGAAGTTGCGCTCCCAAATTCCGATTAAGGCATCCAGTAAGGCTGCGTTTTCAAGTATATTTTCATTTAATGCAAGCTTGTCGGCTTGTGCGGCTCCTGCAAGAAATTCCTTAAAAACATCCGGCCCAAAGGCAAGAGAAAGAACGCATCCGCCCACTGCCGACGAAGAAGAATAACGTCCGCCCACATAATCGTCTATGTAGAAGGAATCAAGATACGCGCTGTTACGCGCAAGGGGACTTGTTTCGCTTGTAACTGCAATCATGTGTTTGCTTGCATCAAGTCCTGCCTTTGTCAATTTATCCTTTACAAAAAGTTCGTTTGCAAGCGTCTCCTGCGTTGTTCCGCTCTTTGAAACAAGAATGAAAAGGCAATTTTCAAGCGCGCAGGAAGCAATTACAGAAGATGCATCATCCGGATCAACATTTGATATAAATTTGGCATTTAATTTTTTCTTTCCTTCAGCTTCCGCCCAGTTTTCCAAGGCCAGATACAGCGCGCGCGGCCCCAAATCGGAGCCGCCAATGCCTATCTGGACAACTGTATTAAACATTTTTCCTGTAGAACCCTTATATTTACCTTCATGAACAGCGGATGCAAAAGAACTGAATCTGTCCAGTTCCTTCCTGTAAAAATCCCCGATATTTTTTCCGTCTTCCGTCACAGGCTGCCCCTGCTCCCCGCGAAGAAGATGATGCAGCACCTTGCGTTTCTCGCCTGTGTTCATCATCTCTCCGTTTAAAAGAGCCTTGTACTTGGCAATTAGTTCCTGCTGCTCTGCAAGTTCCTGCAATAATTTTATGCACTGCGAATCAGCTGCCTTTGCCGCCCATGAATAATTAAGAGAAGCAGCCATGGGAACAATGCAATCTTCTACCCTTTTTGCGTCCAGTTTTTCCTTAAAATTAAAACCTGTGCCCGCATGTTCCGCCAGTTTTTTGTATACAGGAACCTTGTCAAAATTTAAGTATTGCATGTCTATCTCCTTTTATTTACTTAATAATTTACATCCCAAAAAACAGTATTATTCCGGCCGTTTTCTTTCGCCTTGTAAAGCGCTTTATCCGCATTTACTATAGCCTTACCAATATCATAATCATTGATACATGCTATGCCAAAACTTGCAGATACAGAAAAGGATACTTCATTATTTTTAAACTCATTGTTAAACAAAGCCAATCTAATCCGTTCAGTCATTTCAAATATATCTTTTTTGTCTGCCTGGGATGCGTAAATAATAAACTCTTCTCCGCCGTATCGCGCAAATAAATCATATGGGCGAATCATCGCTTTTACGCGCGATGATACTTCTATTAGAACATAATCGCCAACAACATGTCCGTATGTATCATTGATTTTTTTGAATCTGTCCAGATCAAAAAGCACAATATAACATTCTCCGTTTTGACGGCGTTCTCTTTCTGTATTCATATATGATATTTCCATAAAATGCCGTCTGTTGAATATGCCTGTCAGGGGATCTGTTTTTACTATGTCCTCCAAAACAGTTCTCATTTTTTTCAGCTCATAGTTATTTTGCATAACAAAAAAGACAAGAAGGCTTATAAGAAAACCTGCGATTATAAGAGCCAGATTTTCCGGATGGTTGTACCATGCATAAGTAAGCCATACCTTTAAATACCAGTTTGCATTTATTACAGGAACATGTTTCTCGGTAAAATGTGCGTCCGTTCTTGCAAATTCATAATTGGTTGCTATTACCTGTCTTTCATTTGTATCCGGGTTAATTCTCCATAATTCATATGCCAAACCCCGGCTGCTTAAAATACCAAGATCGGCATTATCCAGAGCATCCGGAAATCTGAGCGTTACAGAGACAAGCCCCCAAAGTTTATTTTTTTCTAAAGGAGTATCGATGTATACCGGCATCCTTCCAACCAGAACTTCACTGCCCTGCGCCGATCTAAAAGGGCCTCCAAGCAAAATAGTTCCGGAATCCATTGCGGCAATGGCTTCCAGATTACCAGGATTATTGCTGAAAAAATCCCAGCCCAAAACGGCATCGTTACCGTCAGTCAGGGGATAGACATTTGATACAACGCCGCCAGGAGCGACAAGTACATTTAAAATTGCCGGATCATTGGCTATAGTAGGCGCAACAATATCAAAATTTTCAACAACACCATTTCCCTGGACTACCATTGTCGCAAGCGAGTTTGCCCTGTAAAGCAATTTGGAAATAACATCATTAATACGAATTGTTTTTTCCAGTATAAGCTGTTCCACTTGCAGTTTTTCAATATTTTGCCTGCTTGATATTGTAATTCCGGCAACAAATGAGCAAAGCGCCAATGAACAAAAAAATGACATCACCGCTTTAACTGACAATCTATGCCTTTTTTTAACTGCCATTATCTTTTTATCTTTCTCCTGAGCGAAAAATTAACCAGGGAGCTTCTAAAAATAAAATCCATAGAAGGTCTCTGACATTATCATACAGACTTTTCTAAAAATCAAGAGAAAGAAGAGCGTAATGGTATTTAATGCCCGGGCACTTCAGGCGGTTTTTACATAACAGGGGTTTATCACCCCTTTTTTAATGTATTGCACATAACGCACTTACAATCTTTTGCTTGCGCCAATTAACTCGTAAACTGCAAAGCTTGCCAGAACTGCCAAATCTTCAGGCGGAAACCAGGTTTTGGCTGATTTATCAAACAGTATATTGCCGCCGGGAGGAAACTCATCACACCCCTTCCATATGACAAAGGTTAAAGGAAGGTAAGGAAGGACATTTGCTTTAATTGATGTATCACCTGTTAAGGCTTTTTGTCCGCCCAGAGCAAGGCCTGTTTCAATTAATTTTTCGGGATTTTTACCAAAGCAGTTAACAAGGGGGCGCACTGCCCTCTTATTGAAGTTTGGCTCATAAAAAAGCGCAGGAGCAGCTTCCCTGTAAGACATCAATTGTCCTGCCTCTTTCTTTGACCCATCTGCAGTCATGTAATGAAGCCATAAGATTTTATGAGGTACAGAAGCATTCGACAAGGATTTTTCCATATTAAACCATGAAAGAAAATACTCTCCCCCTTCGTAACGCACGCCGCAATTCCCGCAGACTGTTTCTGGTTTTATCTGCGAAAGTTTTTGCATGGCAAGGTTTAACGCATCATCATATCCCATACTAGTGTCCTTCTTTTTCTTGTTGATTTCCCTTCTATGATATATAATTATCGCATTAAGTATAACTATCTGCTTTAAGGAGATAAAAATGGCAAAGCAAAAAATTACGCAGGCTCTCAAATCGGGAAAGGTGTTAATTTCTGACGGCGCATGGGGGACTTTTCTGCATAAGAAAGGCTTAAAACCCGGCGAATGCCCTGAACTTTGGTGTATAGACAGGCCTGCGGATGTTTTGGATGTGGCAAAAAGCTATATAGACGCCGGTGCGGACATGGTGGAAACAGACAGCTTCGGAGGAAGCAGTTTTAAACTTCAGCATTACGGTCTTGCCGAAAGGGCGGCGGAAATAAACGAAGCTGCGGCAAGAATCTCCCGCGAAGCTGCAGGTGACAAGTGGGTAATCGCTTCCATAGGCCCGACAGGTAAGATGCTTGTAACAGAAGAAGTAACCGAAGAAGAACTCTACGATGCATTTAAGACACAGGCAGTTGCGTTTGAAAAAGGCGGAGCGGATGCAGCCTGTATCGAAACAATGAGCGATATAGAAGAAGCCTGCCAGGCTGTAAAAGCTGTAAAGGAAAATACCGGCCTTGAAATAATCTGCACATTTACTTTTGAGAAAACAGTGCAGGGTGAATACAGAACAATGATGGGTGCAGACCCCATTTCCGCAATGAATGCGGTTATAGAAGCAGGCGCTGATATTGTAGGTGCAAATTGCGGTAACGGACTTGAAAGAATGATCGAAATCGTAAGTCAGATGCGCGCTGTTAATAAGGATATTCCGATTCTTGTTCATGCCAATGCAGGCCTTCCGAAAAATGAGGGAGGACAAGTTGTCTTTCCGGAAACTCCGCAGGATATGGCAGCTCTGGCTCCAAAGCTTGCAGCTGCCGGCGCCAACATCATAGGCGGCTGCTGCGGAACAACGCCTGATCATATTAGAGCTATCAAAGAAGCATTGAATTAATAAGGAGAATAAAAATGACAAAAACAAAATTTCTTTCTACTGCAATCGGCTCAATGCCCTTTGAAGATCCCAGGTATGCAGTATCAGTTTCCTTAAAATCACTTGACGCGCCAATATGGCCTCAATTGCCGCGGCTTGGATTGCTGGAGCAAATGGAAGTCCAGTACTCCGAGAACATTCCCTGCGCTGTTATAGATACAGAAAAAAGCCGCATGTATTTTCAGACAGACGAAGATTATTCGGAAAAATTTGCGGAATTTTATGAAGCCTACATGGCTGCAACCGATCCCGATAACGGAACAAAAGATTTTTCACCCATGGCAATAAGCGAAAAATATTCTAAGGGTATATATGCGCTTTTGGAAACCTTAAAAGAAACAGGTAAAAAATTACCCTGGCTTAAGGTTCAGTCTACAGGGCCTGTCACATTCGCTCTCTCTATTGTTGATGAGAACAAACGCGCCATGTACTACAACGAAGAGTTCCGCGATGTAATTGTTAAATCTATTGTAATGAAAAGCCGCTGGCAGATACAAAAGTTTAAACCATTTGCAGAGAATATTATCTGCTTTATAGATGAACCGATTTTATCGGCCTTTGGCAGTTCCACCTATGTCTCCGTCAAACGTGAAGATGTTGTTGGAATCCTTGCCGAGGTAATCGAAGCTATTCATGCTGAAGGCGCTGTAGCGGGAATCCACTGCTGCGGAAATACCGAGTGGAGCATTCTTATTGATGCTGGTGTAGACATTGTAAATTTTGACGCATTTGAGTACGGAGAAACAATTGCCATGTACGAGGGCCATGTCAGGCAGCATTTGGAAAGAGGGGGCTCTCTTGCCTGGGGTGTTGTGCCCACTTCCGAAAAGATAAGAGAGCAGACAGTGGAATCACTTGAAAAGCAGCTTGAAAATATGATGGACAATCTTGCCTCCAGGGGGATCGATAAAAAGCTGATTACAGAACAGGCAATTATAACTCCCTCTTGCGGAACAGGCTCTCTTGCAACAGCAGATGCAGAAAAAGTTTTCTCTTTAATGCTGGATCTGACAAAGCGGATGAAAGAAAAATACGGATGAAAATTGCAGTTTCCGGAAAGGGAGGAGCCGGCAAGTCCACTATCGCATCTTGCATCGCCCTGCTTCTTGCAAAAAAAGGCATAAGAGTCCTTGCCCTGGATGCAGACCCTGATGCCAATTTGGCCGGCGCTCTTGGCATTCCGGACTCGGAAAAAATTATTCCCATCTCGCAGGAGATTGCGCTCATTGAAGAGCGCACAGGAGCAAAAATAGACAAGTACGGGCAGGTTTTTAAATTGAACCCAGAGGTGTCCGATGTTGCTGATAAGTTTGCATTTAAACATAAGGGCGTGGAACTTTTAGTGCTTGGCGCTGCAAAAAGGGGCGGAGGCGGATGCGCCTGCCCGGAAAATGTTTTTATTAAATCCCTTGTTAACGATCTTGTACTGTATAAAAATGAGAGTCTTATAATGGATATGGAAGCCGGAATTGAACATCTTGGCCGGGCGACTGTTACAGGGATCGATGTAATGATAATTGTCGTAGAGCCTGGCAAACGCGCCCTTGATTGCGCGCACAGCATCATAAGAATGTCTGAAGAAATAGGTCTTTCAAATTTTGTAATCGTTGGAAATAAAATCACCTGCAAGGATGATGAAGTTTTTATTTCTGATAGTTTTCCCGGTTTAAAAGTATCAGCCTTCCTGCCCTACTGCGAAAGCATTCGCAAAGCTGACAGAGAGGGCATCACAGCTCTTGATGGAATGAATGATGAACAGCAAAAAACAATCGAAACTTTAATAGAAGCAATCTGGCAGGGAAGGCTTTCATGAGCATAAAAAATAAAAGCAGACTTATCGCGGTAACGGGAAAAGGCGGTGTTGGTAAAACAACTGTCTGCGCGCTTTTAATTAAACAATTGCTTGCCGCAGGAAAAACGCCTGTACTTGCGATAGATGCCGATCCGAACAGCTGCCTTGATTCGGCGCTTGGGGTAAACGTAACAAGTACTGTAGGACGCGCTCGTGAAGAAGTGAAAACAGAAACAGATTCAGGTATTTCCAAACGGGAACTTCTGCGGTTAAAACTGGAGAGTTCTATTGCAGAGGCTAAAGGGTTTGACCTTGTTGCCATGGGAAGACCGGAAGGAGAGGGCTGTTACTGTTATGCGAATAATATTCTAAAAGACATCATCGCAGAAATATCATCAGGATACCCCTATGTTGTTCTTGATAATGAAGCCGGCCTTGAAAATCTTTCCCGCCGTATTGTTCAAAAGGCGGACATGCTCGTCCTTGTATCGGATGCTTCCAATTCAGGACTGCAAACTCTGCTTCGTCTTTATGAACTTGCATCTGAAATGGAAATGACATACAGCAAGCTTGCGCTAGTAATAAACAGACTGCGAAACGGTAAACTCCCTGATAGAATCGAAGATATCAAAACAAAAACCGGAGCCGATCTTGTCATCGGGCTTCCTGAAAATGAAGAAATCGCAGCTTTCGCAGAACAAAGCAAATGCTATCTGGAAATTTCAGATTCAAATATTGTATATAGTAAAATAGCGGAAATAATTAATCATCTTTGAATATAAGGAGCCCTTATGGATAATTTACATTCAAAAGTAAGCGATAATGCATCACTTGAAATGCTTGAAAAAAGCAAAGCTGACTGCGTTGAAACCTGCTTTGATCGCGCAGAACATCAGAAGACTCATTGCAGTTTCGGCTTAAAGGGAGTATGCTGCCGCGTCTGCCATATGGGGCCGTGCAGAATCACTGTCAAAGCACCCAAGGGTATTTGCGGAGCTGACGCCGACACAATTGTTGCGCGTAACTTCCTCCGGGAAGTGGCGGCAGGCACATCGGCGCATTCAGACCACGGAAGACATTTGATTTTAAAGCTCAAACATGTTGCCGAAGGCAAGGCGGAAGGCTTTGCAATAAAAGATGAAAAAGTGCTTTTACTAAACGCAAGGCGTTACGGGATAGAAACGGAAAACCGCGGAATAAATTCCATTGCGCTTGATTTGGCAAACTTGTTCTTAAACGAGTTTTCTTCCCAGGAAGAAACATTAAAAACACTGGAACTGGCTCCGAAAAAACGGCAGGGCATTTGGGAAGCAAAGGGCATCAAACCCTGCGGAATTGACCGCATGGTCGTGGAATCAATGCACCGTACATCAATCGGCGTTGATCACGATTATAAAAACCTTTTAATGCATGCCTTCCGCACTGCTCTTTCCAACGGCTGGGGCGGCTCAAGAATCGCTTCGATTGTGTCAGACATTCTGTTCGGAACGCCCTCTCCCCTGAAAAGCTCCGCCAATCTTGGAGTTTTAAAAGAGGACACAGTAAATATTTTAATCCACGGACATGAGCCTGCAATTTCTGAAATACTTACAGTTGCAGTTTCTGCTCCTGAAATAAAAGAATACGCAAAAAATGCGGGAGCTTCGGGTATAACAATTGCAGGTATTTGCTGCACGGCAAACGAAGTGCTTATGCGCCATGGAGTTCCCCTGGCCGGGAACATGCTGCAGCAGGAACTTGCCATCATTACAGGGGCTGTGGAAATGATGGTAGTAGACGTACAGTGCGTCATGCCTGGTTTAATTGATGCTGCAAAGGAGTATCACACAGAAATTGTTTCCACAACCGATATGGCAAAAACAATAGGCGCAAAACACATGGCGGTAGGAGAGGTAAATCCCCTGGCTGCCGCAAAAGAAATTGTTAAACGGGCCATAGACAACTTTAAAAAAAGGGATAAATCAAAAGTGAAAATCCCGGCTGACAAAGAGGAACTTGTCGCAGGTTTCAGCGTGGATGCAATCAAATACATGCTAGGCGGCAAATACAGAGCTTCCTTCCGTCCCCTTAATGACGCCATTATTCAAAACAGAATTTTCGGCGTAGTGGGAATCGCAGGCTGCACAAGCACAAAACGAAGAACAGACGAATACATCAATGTATTAACAGAAGAACTTTTAAAGCGCAATATTCTTGTTCTGCAAACAGGCTGCGCTGCCATAAGTTCCGCTAAGGCAGGAAGGCTCACCCCCGAAACCGCCCTTAAAATCGCAGGACCAGGTTTGCGTGAAGTATGCGAAGCTGTGGGCATCCCGCCCATATTGCATTTGGGCAGCTGCGTTGACAATACCCGCATACTGGAGGCTGCAACAGAAATAATAAACGAGGGAGGACTTGGTGAAGATTTGGGAACGCTTCCTGCTGTTGGCGTGGCCGCTGAATGGATGAGCGAGAAAGCAATATCAATAGGATGCTACTTTGTAGCTTCCGGCGTCGATATTTTTCTTGGCAACCCCTTTTACACATCAGGCTCTGCGAATGTTCATAACTATCTGCATGGAACTGATGCCGACGGCGGTGTGACAAAAGATTTTGGCGCATGCTTTCATTATTATGATGATCCTCTGGAAGCTGCAAAGCGCATCACAGAAATTATTAATGCCGCAAGGGAAGGGCTTGGAATAAACAGGAAAGAAGAGCGCAAACTCTTTGATATGAAAGACAGGAGGGCAATATAATGTCAAAATTTATTTGTACAAGCGCTGTTGACGGAGCCGTATCCTTTGCTGCGCAGGCCCGTTCCATGCTGGAAGAAGCAATAAAACAAAAAGGACTTGAGCATCCCGTAGGATTTCCTGACACAAATTATTTTCTGCCTGTCATTTATTCATTTACAGGCAAACAGATGAAAACCCTGGCTGACTTAAAGGGTATTCTTGAAGAAGCAGAATCTTTAATTCCGGCACGTCCTTCTGATAATGTATGGCTGCCCTATCTTGGCGGCGCGCTTGATGCAGGCGTTGCATCCCTCTTTGCATGCGAAGTAATTGAAGCGTGCAAGTATTTAACAGGGCCAAACCCGGTTGACGGAATCTGGCTTGGAGCCGCAAATGACGTTATAATGCGCGAGCGCGGAATAGAGTTTGTAGACGGAACTGCTCCCGGCTTCGCAGCCATAACAGGAGCGGCGCCCGATAACGCAACAGCTGTAAAAATCGCAAAGGAGCTTCAGCAGAAAAATTTGTATGTATTTATGGGCGGATGCACTAAGGGCGTACAATTTGCAGAACAGCTTGCAGCCGAAGGCGTTCAGCTTGGCTGGGAAACGCGCCTTGTACCTTTTGGGCGGGATGTTTCTTCCTTAATTTACGCTCTTGGATTTGCAAACCGCGCTGCGCTTTCATTCGGCGGAGTAAAACCGGGAGACTACGAAGCAAACCTTAAATACAACAAGACAAGAATTTTTGCCTTTGTTATTGCCCTTGGAGAGGTAACGCCTGACAAGTATGCAGCAGCAGCCGGAGCCATCAATTACGGTTTTCCTGTTATCTCCGATACGAACATCCCGGAGATTTTACCAACAGGCGTTTGCACCTACGAGCATGTTGTCGCAAATATACCCCACGATAAAATAGTAGAAAAAGCGCTTGAAGTGCGCGGCTGCAAGATCAAAATAGTTGATGTACCAATTCCTGTAGCCTACGGCCCTGCCTTTGAGGGAGAGAGGATCCGCAAGGAAGATACTCATGTGGAGTTCGGCGGCAATAGAACTCTTGCCTTTGAATTTGTGACAAGCGCCGGCTATGATGAAATTAAAGACGGTGAAATTAATATTATCGGCCCTGATATTGACACAGTAGAGCCGGGCGGCAGGCTTCCCCTTGGCATCTGGGTGGAAGTTGCAGGCCGTAAAATGCAAAGCGATTTTGAGCCGATACTGGAAAGGCAGATACATCACCTTGTTAACGGAGCCGAAGGAATTTGGCACATGGGGCAGCGCGACATTGTCTGGACACGTGTTTCCAAAGCGGGTTTTGCAAAGGGACTCAGGCTTAAACACTACGCAGAGATCCTTCATGCCAAACTTTTGGCGGACTACCCTGCCATTGTCGATAAAGTGCGCGTAACGCTTGTAACAGACCAGAGCGAAGTTGAAAAACGCCTTGAGACAGCCAGAAAAGTCTACGATGAGCGCAACAGGCGTCTGGAAGCAATGACCGATGAATCTGTCGATACTTTTTATTCCTGTCTTCTTTGCCAGAGCTTTGCGCCTAACCATGTTTGCGTAATCACACCGGAGCGCCTTGGTCTTTGCGGCGCGTACAACTGGCTTGACGGAAAAGCGGCGTACGAGATTGATGAGACAGGCCCGAATCAGCCTCTTAACAAGGGCGAGTGCCTTGATCCTGTCAAAGGAATCTGGGCCGGTGTAAACGAATATGTCTATACAAACAGCCACAAAACAATCGAGGCCTTCTGCGCCTATTCCATCATGGACAGACCCATGACAAGCTGCGGATGTTTTGAAGTCATTTGCGCATATATACCGGAGTGTAACGGCGTAATGGCCGTTAACCGCGAATACCTCGGTGAAACACCGACAGGAATGACTTTTTCTACTCTTGCAGGCTCCGTTGGCGGCGGTCAGCAGACGCCTGGTTTTTACGGCTGCGGAAAAGTGTTCCTTACAAGCCGCAAGTTCCTTTCTGCAGAAGGAGGGTTCGCAAGAATTGTATGGATGCCAAAAGAGTTAAAGGAACTGCTGCAAAGCGATTTATTAAAACGTTTTGAAGAACAAAAACTAAGCGGATTTATTGAAAAAATAGCCGACGAAACAAAGGCTGTTACTGCAAAAGATCTAAAAGCGTTTTTGGAAAAAGTAAAGCACCCTGCTCTTGAAATGGAAGACATGTCCCGTTTCGCTCAAAGTGATGATAAAGAGGAAACAGAGAGCAAGGACACGGAGACTAAAAAACCCGATTTAGAAGCAAGTGAACAGAAAGAAGTTGATGTTGATATTGCGGCAATAACAGAGCAGGTTAAAGCAAGCGTCACTAAAGAAATTATCACAAGTATTATCAATACATTAAGCGAGAAATTCCTCGGGCAAAGTATAACTGCACCTGCAGCTTGTAAACTTGAACCCTCTGCGCAGGAGAGGATATCCGGCATAAAATCATTTGCCCTGCCTTCGGAAACTTCAAATTATGCAACATACACTGTAAAGCTTGGAAACCTGGCAAAAGAAGGCGGCACACGGGGCAGAACTTTTACAATAGGAGGAGCCAGTTGTATGCCTTTTCATTTCTGGGAAGGACAAATGCCCAACAGGCCCCTTATTGCCATGGAAGTCTTTGACAGCGTAAGCGAAAAGTATCCTGTAGTTTTACGTAACATTTACGGCGATGTTTTAAAAACACCTGCTAAAATGGCAAAGCTCTGTGTGGATAAATACGCAGCCGATTTAATAAGCGTTAACCTTGACGGCATACACCCGGAGCGCGCAAACTTCAGCGCAGAGCAAAGCGTCACTCTTGTCAAATCCATTCTTGCATCTGTTGATGTGCCGCTAATCATTACAGGCATAAACCACTTTGAAAAAAACAACGAAGTAATGAAGGCAATAGCGCAGGCCTGCGAGGGAGAAAACCTTCTTTTTAATTTTGCAGAGCAGGATAATTACAAAACAATAGCAGGAGCGGTTATGGCCTACGGACACACCCTGGTTGCGCAGGCTCCGATTGATGTAAACATAAGCAAGCAGCTTAACATCCTTCTTACAAACATGGGGCTTTCCATGGACAGGATCATCATTGACCCCATGACAAGCACTATCGGTTACGGCATTGAATATACATATTCAGTTATGGAACGTATCCGCCTGACAGGTCTTGGAGGAGACAGCATGCTTCTAAGCCCGATGATAGTTTCTGCAGGGCAGGAATGCGCCAAGGTAAAAGAGTTTAAAGCGCCGCAGTCAAGCTTCCCTGATTGGGGAGATCTTGTAAAACGCGCAGCTTACTGGGAAACCGCTACAGCCTTAAGCCTGCTTTACGCCGGAGCAGATATATTAATTATGTATACCCCGGAAGCTGCGATAGCGTTAAAGAAAACAATAAACAATCTCATGTCACAAAGCGAGGGTAAATAAATGGCTCTTAGCGGATTACAAATACAAAAACTCCTTCCCGGCACCAACTGCAAGGAATGCGGTTCCAGCACCTGCATGGCCTTTGCCATGAAACTTGCAGCCAAAAAAGCAATGCTCGATGATTGCCCCTATGCCTCCGATGAAGCTAAAAAAATACTTGGAGCTGCAAGCGAACCTCCTGTAAAGGCAGTAGTAATCGGAAAAGAAATATCAAGCAGGCTTGGTGAAGAGACCGTAATGTACAGGCATGAAAAAACTTTTGTAAACAAAACTGTAATTGCCGTAAGTCTTGATGAGGGCAGCGATCTTGCCCTTGCGGACAGGATAAAAAATTACAGGCCTGTACGCGTAGGAGAAGAACTTTTTATAGGCGCAATTGCAATAACTCAAAAGAGCGGCTTGTTTGCAGATTACTGCGCAAAGGTCTACGGAAAAACAAAACTGCCCCTTATCTTGCGCGCAGATGATATTGCCGGCCTTAACAAGGCCTCGCAGGCTGTTGCAGGTTCGCGCAGCATCCTTTGCGGCATAACTTTGCAAACCGCAGATGAAGCTGTAGAAATCGCAAAGCGCGACAATCAGGTTTTGGCTGTGACAGCACCGGATGCAGACGGCATTTTTGAATTAACTTCAAAAATTAAAGAGAAGGGTTTTAATGATCTTATAATCGAATTTCAAACCGGCGGCATATCTGAAAGTTTCCAGACAAATTCCATCGCAAGAAAAGCGGCGCTTAAAAAGAATATTAAAGCCCTTGGTTATGCTTATCTTCGCTTTATTGACACCGGAAACGAAATGGATGATTTTATTTATGCTGTTACGGAGATCAGCAAGTTTGGCGGCATTATTGCACTTCCCTCTTTTTGCCCTGCGCAGCTTATAACTCTTTTCGCCCTGCGCCAGAATATTTACACAGATCCGCAAAAACCAATCCAGGTTGAACCAAAACTTTACGCAATAGGCGAGCCAAACAGAAAATCCCCTGTCTTTGTTACGACAAACTTTTCCCTTACCTACTTTCTTGTTTCAGGCGAGATCGAAAACTGCGGTATTTCCGCATGGCTTATTATTCCTGAATGCGAGGGCTTTAGCGTACTTACCGCCTGGGCTGCAGGAAAGTTTTCCGGAACCAGCATCGCCAAGTTTATCAGGGAAATTGATCTGGAAAGCCAGGTTGATACAAGAGAAATTGTAATCCCCGGTTATGTTGCTCAAATTTCAGGAGAGCTTGAAGAAAACCTTCCGGGATTTAAAGTTATTGTAGGCCCTGCGGAAGCTGCGGATTTGGAAAGTTTTATCAAGAGTGTATTAGCAAAAAAATAATGAGCGAAATTACATTTTTGCCTGACAATATAAAAACGCATTTTCCGCAAGGCGCATCCCTTCTGGATGCTGCGCGTTCTATAGGCATTTTTGTTGAAACACCCTGCGGCGGCGAAGGAAGCTGCAAAAAGTGCCTTGTAAAAATAACTCAAAATAATGAAACCCGGGAAGCGCTTATTTGCCGGACAGCTGTGCCGGATGAATCTATTACAGTGGAACTAAAACAACTTACAGATAGCGGCAAAACTCAAGATTCATATTTAAAAGATATTGCTTTTATTCCGGACGGATTATCATGTGAAAACTCTGAAGCATTTATTAAAAAAATTAAATTAAAAGTTGCGCCTGCAGCTCCTCTGGACGGCCTGTCTGACGCCGACAGGTTTACAAGAGCTTTTAAAAGAGAAGCAGAATGCGCCTTTATTGAACTTCCGCTTTCTGTTTTATCCTGTCTGCCGGAAAGACTGCGCGAAGCAGAGGGAGAAATTATTTTTATCTATTTTACAGATAACAATATTGCAAAAGTTATAAATATTTTTTCTGCCGGCAATGAGCAAAAAATTTACTGCGCGGCAGTTGATATAGGCACCACAACTGTATCCCTCTTATTAACAGACTTGGAAGACAAAAAAGTCCTTGTTACGCGCAACGCATACAACAGTCAGGTTGAATGCGCGCTTGATATAATAGGCCGTATAAACTACGCAAAAAAAAATCTGAATGAGCTTCGCGCAAGGATTTTAAAAACAGTCAATGAATTAATTTCTGATGCCTGCGGTGAAATAAAAATAGAGCCGTCTGAAATATTATTTGTATCCCTTGCCGGGAATACTGTAATGACCCATATATTCCTTGGCATTATACCTGAATATATAAGGCTCTCTCCGTACACGCCGGCTGTTTTCCAGCCGCAGATTTACACAGCGCAGCAGACAGGGCTTAAGGTTTGTGAAAACGCTCCCCTGCTCTTTGCTCCTTGCGTTGGAAGCTATGTCGGCGGAGATATAACAGCAGGGCTGCTCTGCACAGAACTTGCATCAGAACCCAAAGACGATGATTCATCCCCCGGCGAACTGATATTATTTATCGACATTGGCACCAACGGGGAAATTGTCCTTGGCAGCAGGGATTTTATTTTCGCCTGCGCATGTTCTGCAGGGCCTGCTTTCGAAGGCGGCGGAATAAAGCACGGAATGAGAGCCTGCCCTGGAGCAATTGAAAAAGTAATTATAAAAAACGGAAAACCGCAAATTTTTACAATCGGCAATGCTCCCCCTATAGGTATTTGCGGATCCGGTGTAATCTCCGTAGCCGCGGAGCTTTTTAAAAACGGAATTATCGATTCTGCAGGAAAGTTTTCACAAAAAACCTTCGAATATATTTTATGCGAAGGATCGCCCGGCAAACAAAAGATTACAATAAGCGAAGCTGACATCGACAATTTTATAAGAGCAAAGGGCGCGGTTTTTTCCGCCTGCCAGACCCTGCTTGAAAGCGTTGAAATGTCTTTTAGTAATCTGGATAAAATTTATGTTGCAGGCGGCTTTGGAAGGTTTCTAAACCTTGAAGATGCAAGAACGATTGGCTTGCTTCCGCGTATTGCCGATGAAAAATATACCTTTCTTGGAAACTCATCGGCGCTTGGAGCATACCTTACCCTGATAAGCGAAGAATATAGAAATAAACAGCTTAAGCTTGCAAAAAGAATAACCTATGTGGATTTAAGCAGCGAGCCCAGGTACATGGATTACTATACAGGCGCGTTATTTCTGCCGCATACTGATAAAAAATTATTCGAATGATATAATCAAACAGGGAAGATATTATATGACAGAAACAATGATTCTATTAGGCACATCAATAAGCATTGCGCTTATCCACACTCTTATCGGAGTGGATCACTATATACCTTTTATCGCTCTTAGCAAGGCGAATAACTGGGCAGTAAAAAAAACCATTATCATCGTATTGTTATGCGGAATCGGGCATGTAATGGGCTCTGTTCTTTTGGGTTTCTTCGGCATTGCCCTTTCAGCTGCGGTAACATCACTTGTTAATATAGAAGATATCCGCGGAGTAATTGCAACATATGTATTAATTGCCTTTGGATTAATTTATACAATTTACGGCATAAGATGCGCAGTAAAAAACAAAACCCATACGCACACCGGCGCCGACGGAAAAACATTTTTTCATTCGCATGCCCATGACAATACAGATCATAAACATTCGCCTGAAAAATCAAAAAATAAAAACAATGCATTTTGGGGGCTTTTTATTTTCTTTGTACTTGGCCCCTGCGAACCTCTAATCCCGCTTTTAATGTACCCTGCGGCTACCATGGATATATTTACACTTGTTTTGGTTACTGTAAGTTTTTCTGTGTTTACAATTTCTGTAATGCTTGTTATGACATTAATCGGGCTAAAAGGTTTTCAGCTTTTAAAAACAGAAAAACTTGAAAAGTACGCTCATGCGCTTGCCGGCTCTGCAATTCTTATATGCGGATTGTCAGTTCTGTTTTTGCCTATTTAATTATTGACGCTCTGCGGCTTGTTTATTGCTGCGCACAAGACGTTTGGCAAGAAGTTTTGACAGAAACACTCCATAATGAGGATACTCGCGGATTATATTGATAAATGTTTTCTGTGTTAAAAGCACAAGTTTTCCTGCGCTTGTCGCTCTAATTGTCGCAGAGCGGCGTTTGTTTAAAAGGAAAGACATCTCCCCCATGAAAATATCCTGAGCGGAAAGAGAGCCCACGCATATATCGTTATGAATCACTTCGTATGTGCCGGAAGAAATATAGTAAAGAAAATCGTTTGGATCTCCCTCGCGCATTATAACATCGCCTTTTTTTACAATAACAACCTGCTCCCCTGTAAAACCAACGGGCACTTCGTACTCTACCGATTTATCATGATTAACAATCAACGCTACATGGTTGCCCTTTGTATTATACTTTAATTTGTGGGACAGCTTTGCGGCCATTTTAATTCCCCTGCCGTGCAGACTGTAATCATCCTGTGTTTTTAATTTTTCTATAAACGCTTTAACATCAAAGCCGCTGCCCTGGTCACGAATAATAAATGTTGATTTATCCGGCTTGATATCCCAGTTGAAAAAAACCTTTTTTGCGTTTATAAACGGGTCCTTGCATTTTTCTTTAATCAGATCAACAGAAGAAATCCCCGCTTCCAGAGCGTCTGTTTTTTCATCGTAGCTTATACCGCAGCTTCCGTGCTCAATTCCGTTTATGATAAGTTCGATTAAAGCAAGCTGCAGGTGCATCTTTCTGTCAGGATTTATAAGCCCTCTTTGGGACAGGATAGTAGCTCCAATACCTGCATAAAGCGGCACCGCCTGTATATCGTTATCAATAATGAAACTTCCCGACGATCCTTCCAAAAATGTTTTTGAAAACTCCCGCTGAAAAATAATCTGATAATTCTGCTCAATGCATTCTATGCTTTTTACAAGATGTGATTTTACAAGACAGTTATCCAGCATAACAAGAACATTAATTGCCTTATATTTTTTTAACAGCTCCTCTTCCCTGTCTGCGGTGTTGTCAAAAAGACCGATAATTCCAAAGTTTAAAATCCATTTATCATTCTGGATTTGATTTATTATCTTATTTATATCTATTAAAGGATCAGAAAAATTAATTACAACAATTTCAGGCAGAGCATATTTTAAAAATTCGACAATTTCATCTTCCTGGACTAAAAATAAAAGGTCTTTTTTATAATTGGATGTCTGCAAATCCTGCCTCTGTTCAAAGGCAAATTCAATGCTTTTTTGAATTTCCGGATCTGAATTAACAATTCCCAGTGTACTCATAACTTCTCCTTTTAATCCTCAACAGGCGCTAAGGCCTGAAGCCTCTCTGTATATTAATATATTTTACTCTATTGGACAAGATAAGGGAAAAAAACAAATTTTTGTTAATACTAAAATCTGTAATATTTTACACTATCGAAACTCCCTCCTGCCATTACATGCGTCAGCTTGCTGAAAATTAACATGCATATTATATTAATCTTTATGGCGGTAAATGAGGCTGACAAAATAGCTCAGGATGCTTTAATGGAACTCGATCTTGCTCATACTCAATCACAGGATGATATTGCATCTTCAATACCAAATAGCTCAAAACTTAAGGCCCTGCGCAGTAAAATAGCCCTTACAAAAGCCGCAAAATCGGCAATAATACCGTTTCTTGGCTCAGTTGAACTTGATTTGGAACGTCAAAAGCCAATTGGTATAAAGGAGTTATTTACTCTCTGGCTGGAGAACGGCAATAAATACTGGCTGAATCCCATGGATAAAAGCAATGGGCTTGGAGTACTGGAAGAAATATTATTTAAATACCAGGGAGGCACTCAGGCCCTGCAACCCTTTGTTCAGCTTCTTGTTCAATTGGCGAAAAATAATATTTCTCCAAGAGCATTTGCCGAATATGTCATTCTGCCGAGAATGCGGCAGGATTATAACTGGCGCAGATGGAAGGATAATCATTTAGAGTCCCTGCAGATTATCGCACAGCTTCTTACTGCCGCAAAAGAGCATCCGCCTTTTAATCAGGAGCATATAGGATCCGGCCGGACAAAGCTTGCAAGAGATATTGTCCTTGTCAGATACATAGGCAGACCCCTTTCGCAGTATCAGGCGGCGCAATTACGTGATGAAGAAAAACTGGCAAATTACAGACAGACATGGCAGAAAATATCTTTGCAGAATCCCTTAAGTCTTTATTTTATGAGAAACAATGCGCTTCATTTTATATACATTATGTCCGGAAAAATAGATCTTGTGCAGTTAGTTGCAATTGTTGAACAGCTTCCCGATATTGAACGCGCTTTTACAAAAACTTTTCCTGATGCCAATATCAATATAAAAAGCATTAAGGCGATGTTTCTGTATGATTATGATATTGATCATGCAATTCAGGCAAGAAAAAATTCCGGGTTTCACAGTCTTGATTTTGCCGTGGAAATTAAAGCATATTTCAGCATCGTAAAAGCGCTTTTGCAAAAAGCCACAGGCGTATATCTGTGCGCCTATTATGCCCGTCTTTTAAAACGGTTTAAAAATCCTGTTATAGCCGAGTTTATGAACAAGTTAGTGCGAATTATTGATGACAGAGGCGGAATGCATATTTACAAATGGCACACGCAGAAATTACTGGGAATAACAAAAATCAATATGCATAAATATATACAGTTCATCGAAGAAAACCGCGGATGCGATCCTCAGTATCCGCGCTTACACCTTATTTTCCGCGATGAAGATGCCGCGCGTGAAACAAGGGATGTGCATAACCTTGTAAATAATTTCGGTCTAAGCGATGCTTTCCTTAAAAATAAAACTTCTGTTTCTTACAGGGATCTTCTTAACGCATATATGAGTGAATATCCTGAAACAAAGGATGTAATAGAAAAATATCAAAATAATTTTCTTTGCGGCAGTGATCGTCAATGGACAAAAGAATATATTCAGAAGCTTGATCTTCTTGGCGTTTCAGGAGAAAGAAGTCTGCATGGACCCTTACTGCGTTCTGTTATCCGCGGGATAGGCTGCGGATGGTCGATGTCCAAGTCATTCTGCTTTGCTCAGCTTTTTGAAGAGTACGGTTCTGTCCATTCTTCGTTCTTTGTTAATGCAAGAACCAGTTTTCAGATGCCTATAATACAGATAGGGCAAAACGATGCGGAAAAAGATAAATTTGCACGGAAGAGAATTAATCTTGTTAATATAGAAAAGGTATGGAATGCCCTGTATACAACAGAACAGGTTAATGTTTACAATACAATTTCTTTTATTAACAGCTGGGCAATGGATTTAAATGAACCGCTTGATAAGGCATATGAGAGAAAACTCTCATATGAAAATGAATTAAAAGAGCTGCAGACTGCGGATAAAGAGATAATAAAAAAACTGGAAAAGGATATAGCAAAACAGGATAAAACAATAAATGCGCTTCAGGAGAAGAAGCAGCATTACTCTAAAATAATCGAAAAATTTGATTCTCTTAACGATTTACAAAAGTTTATTACAGCTCTTATACTTGCAGGAACAAAAGATAAACTTTCGCAATCAAGATCTGAAAAATCTGCCGGGCATGATGAGACAGATGACAATAAGCGCCCTATCGAAGATTTTTCCGGTTTTGCAGGGGCCTTACTGCTTCAAAGATATAAGCATCTTGAAAGCATTACTTCCCGTTTTAGTTTTTTAAAAGACGATGTAAGCGTAGATGTTATTAGTTATCAGCAGTTAATTTATCTTTTAAATCTTTTGGAAACTTTATTTTTTGAACTGCGTGAAGATGGAGAAATAGCCAAACTGCTTTTGGAAGACACGGTATTACAGGAAATTCTTGAGCAGTATATTATTACAAAGAAAAAAGAAATTACTATGGATGCCCTCGATGCTGCCGCAAAGAAAATTACCGCCTTTGCTTCCCTGCAGGCTGAACGCGCCAAATGGCAGGGTATTCTTGCAAGCATGGAAGAGAAGGATGAAAAATATTATCACAATATGGAAATATATACTTCCAAAACTTTTATGGATTCCCATTACGGTGATATGGGCGGCATTTGCCTTTCCACACAGCCTGGGCAAATACTGCGGACAGGCTTTTTTGTACAGCGGCTTGCAGATTTAACAGACAGGCAGATTATCGGCATGTCTGTTTTGTATTTATCTACAAGCGGTTTTAGTTCGAATGAGGTACAGGCGGTAAATTACTGGCACGCTTTTGCTTTTAATCCTCTTTTTTCATTTTTAAGAAATTGCACCGAGGAGCAGGCATTATTTTTATATCTTCAATTCCGCCTGAACCTTGAGAAAATCGCGCGAATGACCAAACTTCCCGTAGTTATTTCCGGAATAGAATCCAAGGGCGGACTTATTTCCAACAGCGGGCACTTCGACAATTTAATCAGAAAATACGAACTTGGTAAATCAACAGCAATGAAGGTGTATAATGCAAGAGGATTTTCCGTGTATTACAGTCAGCAGGAATTTGCAAAAGCGCTTGTTATAATTGATCCGCGGGGATATGAAGATGTTGAAGAGCTTGGCGATATTCCAACTTTTCACGCGCATGCCTTTTTTAAGAAGGATGGCTGATTGTGAATACGACTTATGTGCCTAACTTAATCTATATAAATCTTAAACTGCAGGCTGCAATTTTATATCCAATTAATTAACTTTAATGATTTAATACCTTCATAATGTCTAATATTGTTTGTTATCAATATTCCATTATTTTTTATTACAATAGCGGCAATTAAAATATCTGCATCACCGATTGTTTTTCCATTTTTTCTTAAATCAGAATATATTTCTGATGCTATTTCTATTACCTCATCATCTATTGTAAATATAATTACATCTTCCAAAAAATCTTTAAATTGATTTTCCTTATTTTTATTATTTTTCCATTTAAATCCTTTCAAAATTTCATAAATATTTATTACTGTAGTACAAATATTATCATTACTGTCTATTGCCTCCAATATTTTTTCTCTTATTTTTATATTTGCGTTAAAATAATATGAAATAATATCAGTGTCAAGAAAAATCATAATTGAGTTCTATTTATTGAAAAATTTGCTCTTTCTTCAATGATTTGATTTATTGTATTTATATCATCATCATCCCATGTGCCAAAATGTTTTAGAATTCTTTGACGTTTTGTGTCTATATTATTAATCGGTTTAGTAAAAGTTATTACCACTTCATACTTTTCTCTAACAGGGATTGGTTCTACAGGTTTAAAATTATTCCCATCAAATATTGCATTAATTGCCTGCATTATGTTTCCTCCTGCCTTAATTATTAATAAAACATAAAAAACAAATAAAATCAAGAGGTTAAGTTCCATATATGCGGTATTAATGCTGTTATTGTTACATTGCAGCAGCTATTTCCTTTTTAACCAGATCATTTATGATATCTGCCGGGGTTTTATGAACAGCCATTGCTTTGGTAAAAAGATATTTATGCATTTCGATCTAAAAAATCAACATGGATGTTGATTTTTTAGAACTTTTAGGGGCGAACCAGCCGGAAACCATAGTTGTTGCCATAGCTCCATGGGTCGTCGTAGTTGTCCCGATACGCAGAACGGAGGTTCTGCCCTTCGGTGAACCAGCCCCCGCCGCGCATCACACGGTACGAGCCAGAGTCCGCTCCCGTGGGGTCGGACACAGAACCCGATGGATAGTTGTCATACCAATCCCAGCACCACTCCCATACATTTCCGTGCATGTCATATAAACCCCAGGCATTAGCTGTAAATCTTCCAACCTCTGTTGTTGCTTCACGGTATTCTCCCGCAGGACTGTCGTTATATTGATAAAAAAAAGCATTAAAATTTGCCTGATCTGATGTTATTTGATTAGTACCCCAGTTAAAGGCTGTTGAAGTTCCAGCGCGGCAGGCGTATTCCCACTGCGCTTCTGTCGGCAATCTGTAACCGCTTGCACC
>WQXU01000014.1 GCA_009781635.1 Treponema sp. | reverse complement strand
TAAGAATTGTCCTTGTCCAGATTCCGTGTCTGTATATTTGTATCTTGCCATTTCTCCTCCGCTTATTTCTGAGTATATCAAAAAATCTGTTAAGTTTTGATTTTTTCTACAGACTCTGGATGCCGGTTTAGCGGTGCAGACGGCCTGGAAGGAACAAACAGGATGTTTGTGACTGGAAGGCGACTCCATGCTGCTTTCGCAGCACTAGACCTCCAGAAAAAGTAAAAAAATAATTGTCAACAAGTCCAAAATGTTATGGATTCATAAAAATCACTAGTAATATTGCTGCCATTCTAACTTGCTCTGGGGTAGCTCTTCTTAGACGAACAATTGTCCGGTAGTTACCATCCAGTATTTCATTATTTCTAAGCTGTAAAATAGTTTCATAATTATGATTTTGGATTTCATTGCCTTTAATCCTTCCAATTGTCCGATAATTACCATTTTGGATTTCATTGTCTCTAATCCTTCCAATTGTTTCATAATTATGATTTTGAATTTCATTACCTCTAATCCATCCAATTGTCCGATAATTACCATTTTGGATTTCATTGCCTCTAATCCGCATAATAACTGCATAATCGTTATCCAATATTTCAAGCGCAGAAACAAACCCAGCCGCCACAAACATTAATAGCAAAAACATATAAAACTTCTTTCTCATTTTTACCCTCCAATGATAAAATTATTTTTAACCATTACGGATAGTGACGAATTTATATATTATTATTGCTGCTCCCATTCGTGCGTGACCGTCATCAATCCTCAACCCAAGTACCATTACGGAGTATATAAGTACCGGCCTTTCTACCTATGCTGGAATAAAAATCACTAAAGCCTGAACCAAAATAATCATTTTTTCGAATTTCATAAAGACCTCTCTTAATTAGTATTCCTTATAATATATTGTATTATTACAACCTATAAGTAATATATGTCAAGGCTTCTTGACTATTGTTATGATATGGCTTATTTAGATTGTCTCTACTGGGGGCTGTTAATGACTGATTACCGTAGAATTGAAATTAAAACGTGAAGTATCGCAGTATATAGAAAAATAAAATTAAATGTTGTATATTGTCTAGAATATGTTTGTTATCAGGTGATCACAGATATAATATCTATAATTATGGTGAACGAATGTTAAGCTATCTTGATCATATTTTAAGCGTTTATTATTACTATATATTGATAATTGCAGCGTTTTATTTTTTTATTTTGTCTTTGGGAAACCATTATGAAATGCGGCGTTTTACAAAGGAACCGGAAATATTTGACGGCCTTATGGTATCTGTTTTGATACCAATGCGTAACGAAGAAAAAAATGCGCAAAGATGCCTTGCAAGCCTTAGAAATCAGCTTTATAAAAATTACGAGATTCTTGTATTAAACGATAATTCAACAGATAATACAGCCGCTATTCTTGAACAGATTGCAATAGAAGACTCCAGGGTAAAAGTATTTAGCGGGAAACCTCTTCCCGAAGACTGGTACGGAAAACCGTTTGCGCTTCATCAGCTTTCACCGCATGCAAAAGGCGACATTCTTCTGTTCACCGATGCGGATACAGTGCACAACCCCTCAAGTATTTCATGGGCTGTTACTAACATGCAGAATTTAAAAGCAGATATGATTTCCGGTTATATCGGACAAGTGTTTTTGACATTCGGCGAAATAATTACAGTTCCGTTAATGTTTTCTCTTACAGGGTTTATATCTCCTCTTTTCTTAAACCGTTTGACTAAACTGCATTGGTTTTCCTCAGCAATCGGTCAGTTTATCGTTATCCGGCATAATGTTTTTAAGGCAATCGGCGGCTGCGAAGCGTTCAAGAAAAAAACATCAGAAGATATTTATATGAGCCGTTTTGTTAAAAGGAACGGCTATTCAACAAGATTCCTTAATATCTGCGAATATGCTTACTGCAGAATGTACAACGGATACCGTCCCGCCATTGAAGGGATAGGAAAAAATATTTTCGATTTTCTGGGAAAGAATACACTTGCAATATTTTTAATGTTTTTCGCCGTTTTATTCATTTTGTTTTTTCCTTTTCTGCTGCTTATAGGCAATTTAATTACCGGCAGTCCATGGTTATTACATATTATAATTGTTTGTTTTCTTTATACTTTAACATGGCTTTTTATATTTTTAGGACAGCGTTTAAAATGGTGGTATTGTTTCCTATGGCCGCTTATGTTTCTGAATTTTTTATACATGGCTGCATGGTCATGGTTCAGATCAATTACAGGTAAAGGTTTTATCTGGAAGGACAGAAAGGTAAAATAATGCCGTGTAAAAACGAAAACTTTGTGAATTTATTACTACGCCGCCGGTAATGACAACCCTTCTTCTTATATTATTCCTCCGTTGACAGAAATTACCTGCCTGGTAATGTAAGAAGCGGATTCTGAAAGGAGAAATACTGCCAAGCCGGCCACTTCTTCAGGTTTGCCGATTCTGCCCATGGGTATAGATGGAAGAACCATGTCCAACGGCACATCCCGGCTCATTTCAGTTTCAATGATTCCCGGCGCTATGCAGTTAACGGTGATGGAACGATTGGCCAGTTCCACAGCCAGGGCTTTAGTCGCTCCTATTATTCCCGCTTTGGCAGCGCTGTAATTTACCTGACCCCGGTTTCCTATAATTCCTGACACCGAAGAAATAGTGATAATTCGCCCCTTTTTTTTACGGCACAAAGGCATTATAAGCGGAAAAAGCACATTGTAAAAACCGTCAATGTTTGTGCGCAGAACCCTGTCCCAATTGTCCGGGCTCATAGCCGGAAAAATATTATCTGCAATAATCCCGGCATTGCAAATTATTCCCCAGAAAGCGCCGTTTTCTTCCTGCCATTTTTCAAGTTTTTCCCGGCAATCTTCCCTGTCGGAAATATCAAACTGGATCAATTCAATACTGCCGCCTTTTTGGAGAATTTCTTTTTCCAGAGATTCTGCTGCTTCTTTACTCTGGAAATAATGGGCGACTACATGATACCCGGCTTCTGATACAGCTAAGGCTATAGCCCTGCCTATGCCTCTGCTTGCTCCAGTGACAATAACTTTTTTTTCAGTTTGCATGATCTTCCTTTTTTAATAATGATTTGAGCTGTTCATCATTTGCTTGAATCAGATTATAAAAAAACTGTAAACCCAGTATAATATGTCAGGATCTATTAATATGGTATTATATTATATTGGATTATCCTGTTTGTCAATTAATCGCTATCGTCGATCTCCCGGGGAATTGCACTCGGAGTTTAAAACTCTCGGCACGAATCAATTTAGAAAAGAGGTAACTTCGACTCTCTTATTGCGGCCTATTAATAAAAATGTTATTATATAAAAACATGAAACACAATGGAATATACATATCACGGTTTTCTGCCTGGGCTCCCGGTTTAGAAAACGCCAATGAATGGGAAGAATGGGCATTGGGCAAGCGGGAAATAAATATTTGTTCTGAAAGCCCTGCTCTTTCCTTTACCGAACCTATGTTCCGCCGCAGGTTAAGTCAAATTTCCAAAATGACAATACAGGTGGTTCATGATCTTCTGCCTGTGGCCGAAGAAACAAAGATGCTTTTTCTTTCTTTTCGCGGAGAGCTTACACATCAATATAAAATTAATAAAACATTTATTGAAGACAACGATATAATGCCCGCCGGTTTTTCACTTTCGGTTTTTAACGCTCCCGCAGCTCTGGCTTCCATGGCATTCAGTTTAAAGGGAGGTTATACGGCTATTTACCCCGGAGGGAATTCTTTTGGAGCAGGTCTTTCCCTGGCGGAAGCGGCTTTTCTTAGCAGAGGGGAAACTCGAGGCTGCGGTGAATCTGAAGAACTAATTTTTGTTTATGCCGATGAAGTAATACCGCATGAGTATAAAGATATTTTTCCCGGAACTCATCTTCCATTAGCTTTTGGTTTTGTGCTAGCCTGCAAGCCGGATTCACTTTCAATTCCCTTTTCGGCTTTGAAGGAAGGAATTAATAACCCCGTAGATTTTCTCAAACGTCTGATTCTTTCAAAATTAAATTAAATGCCGTTTTAAAAAATCGATCATCATCTGCCAGGCTTCTTTCGCATCCGGTTTTTGGCTTAACGTAAAACCGTGCTTGGAAGATTCAAAACGTTTATGAGTTACATCAACGCCCGCTTCTTTTAATTTATCCCTGAAAATTTCAGCTTCTCTGCACAAGAGATCCTTGCCTGCCGTTATTATTAATGTTGGCGGGAAACATTTTAGCTGCTCCTTTGAAGCATAAATTGGAGAAATTAAGGGGTTTTTACTTTCTTCTTTGTTGCTGCAATAGCAGGCATTAAATAACCGGCCCAATTTGGCAAAAAATCCTTTGCCATTGGGTTTTGAAAACGGATCGGTGTATACATCAAGCGGCGGATAATCAAGAATTAAACCTTTAATATTAAGTTCGCGGCCTTGAGCATTTTTCAGGCACATTGCAGCGCTGTAATTTCCTCCCGCACTGTGACCGCCTACAACTATCTTTTGCGGATCTATCCCGAACTCCTGCGCCTTATTTTGAGCATACTTTACTACTGCATAACATTCATTTAATCCTCTGGGAAAAGGCGCTTCCGGTGCAAGACTATAATCAATACTAATTATTTTTACATTTGCTTTAACCGCAACATTCATCATATACGGATCATCCATTTCAGGACTTCCAAGAATGAAACCGCCGCCATGAATATTTACAAAAAGAGGAAGCTTTGATTCATTCTCCAGATTATAGGTTAGTACTCTGACTTTCCCTTCATCTGTATTTAAGAAAAGCTCTTTACCTGCCAGCATGCGGTTTTTCCTGGAAAATATTTTCATTATCTTTCTTATTTTGACTGCTTTTTTTAATTTTTCTTCGGCGGTATAAGTTTTTACTTTTGGTATTCCAGACATGATGCGATCTCCTTTATAAGTTATTTATATATATTACTTAATTAATTTCAAGATTTCTTCAGCATTTAACTTCCGGTAAGAAAGTTCCTTGCTTGTTAAATCAACCTCAAAGAATTCCTCATCGTAAAACGAAAGTTTTGAGTTAGTATCCGGGTTGCAGTGCAGGTAAATTATTTCATTAAGATTTAAACCTTTGCTTTGGCAGATTTGTTCTGCAAGACTTTTACCTGCGGCTGTAACTGAAGTGCCCGGATTATCCTGATACAGCTCTGTTACAATAATCACGGGCTTCTCTTGCATTAGAATCTTTAATCCGCATCGGGAAGGCATATCCCACTGCCCTTTGAAATCAAAAATTTCATCGTAGTATTTTTCCGGTACGCGCATAATCTAACCAATATCCTTGCCAAAAGACTTGCGTGCCAAACGCCTGTTTCTTGAACGGTAGGTGCCATCTTCAATTTCGCGTTCAGCTACAGCGGAAAGAAGATGGAACATTTTTTCTTCCTGGGATTCATCTTGATAAAATGTCTTCCAGGCATATTCGTAAAGTTCCTGCAGGCGCTCAGGTTTTATATTTTTCGGAGTAAAGACCACCTGCCCTGCATTAAAATGATTCCAGTCGCGATCAAAAATCCGTCCCTGCCGCATATAATCATCCCAGGCCTTGGTGTGCGGAAAAGGAGTCATAACAGTAAATTCTGCAAGGTCAAGTTTAATCTCAAGCAGAAAGTCGATAAGCCGTTTTATATCGTCTTCGGTTTGATTATCAAGTCCAAGCAAAATCGTACCTTCTACACCAATACCATGATCGTGATAACGTTTTACCCGTTCTTTAATAAAATCCGATGTATCGAAAATTGCCTGATATACATACCATGCGCCCGCCTGAGCGGCAAGCTCCAGAACTTCCCTGTCATCTTCGATAGTATGGCTGACCCACTTTTTCTTTAAGGGGATCATTTCACGGAATAATTCCATTTCCCATTTTTTATCCTGAGCCAGCGAATTGTCAACAATAAAGAGCCGGTTATTTTCGATTCCTGCTAGTTCTTCAATTACTTTATTCATTGGACGGGGACGGAAGGAACGGCCTCCAAGATAGGAAACCGCACAGGGGTAACAGCTGAAACGGCAGCCGCGGGATGCATGGAAAAGATCAACCATTTGAACGCCTTTGTGATTGTACAAATCTTTTGTATACAAATCGCGTCTTGCAGGACCTATTGATTCGATTGGGGGATGCTTTAACATAAAATTATAAACTTGCTTAAGCTCGCCTTTTTTCCAGTCGCTGATTACCTGTTCCATTCGGGTTTCAGCTTCACCCAGAAAAACAGAATCCGCATGCGCAATGGTTTCCTCGGCATGAAGCATTGTTGCAATGCCTCCGAAAATAACCTTTATACCGCGGCGGCGGTACTCATCTGCAATAGCCCAGCCCCGTTTTACCTGTGTGGTGAGCATCATTGAAATTGCTACAAGGTCGCAGTCTTCATCAAAATCAAGATCCTGAACATTCTCATCGGTAAAGACAAGATCTATTCCGGCAGGCAGGGCAGCGGCAAAAACAACAGGACCGTGCGGAGGAAGATTAAATGTTGTCTGCCCCGGAAGTTTATTCCATTTGGGATAAATTAGTTTAATTTTTATTTAACGTTCCCTCCGGCATCAATTCCACCGCCGATGCTTCCATAACTGTAAGTGATCCTTCAAGAGCCTTTATACCTTCAAAAAATATTTGTCCTTCAAAATTGTAAACCAAATCTGTACAGTCCAATTCCTTTACTTTTATTACAATTGTATTCTCTGATTTTAATACAGGGAGGAAAACCTGCATTTTTGAAATACTCAGGATAAAACCTATCCGCGATGGCTTTATGCCTATTTCACTTTTCCCGCCTTTTTCGCGGCTTCTAATTCCCGAAAAGGCTGCAATTGCCTGGGCGATACATTCAAAACCAACCCAGCTTGGAACTCCGCCGATTGCCGAATCAAAAAAAAGACATCTTTCTGTTATGTGATATTCAGCTTCAAGGCTCCGTTCTTCCAAATTATACCCTGTGATTCTGCTTAAGAGTAACATTTTTCCTTTGTGAGGTACGATGGAAGGCAGGTCATTTGTTTCTATCATATTGTCCTACTGAACCCTTGGTTCGGCGCTGAGGGTTCTGCCAATAATCAAAATAACATTGCACCCGCCGAAAGCAAAACTGTTGCTCATACAGATTGAAGGAGTAACATCTCTAATGTCCAGAGGAAGAGCCGGGAATTCTTCATCTCTTTCACCGTCCCAGCAATGTACCGGCAGCCCTTTTTTCCCGTTTATTATCATCCAGCAAATCGCGGCTTCTATAGCACCTGCCGCACCTAGTGTATGGCCCGTTATGGGTTTGGTGGAACTCGTAGGGGGACAAGGGTCGAATATGGCAGTCATGGCAAGCGCTTCGGCTTTGTCGTTGTGCGGCGTACCTGTACCGTGCATATTCACATAACCTATATCTTCCGGTTTAATTCCCGCATCCAAAATTGCAGCTTTCATTGCCTTTGCCGGTCCTGCACCATCCTCACCAGGTGCGGTCATGTGATAAGCGTCTGCGCTCTCACCGCTTCCAAGCAGCTCAATGCCGTCAACAGTTTCCGCAAAATCAAGAAGAAAAAATGCAGCTCCCTCACCAAGATTTATCCCTTTGCGGTTTTTACTGCAAGGATTGCTAAGGCTGTCTGAAACTGCACCCAGGGAATTAAAACCCGTAAGTACTGTGTCAGAAACAATATCAGCTCCTCCTGCGATTACCGCGGAACAAATGCCTGCACGCATTAATTCGGCGCCTTTTACAATAGCGCTTGCTCCTGAAGCGCATGCGGTGGCGATGGTATATGCAGGGCCCTTAAGACCGAATTTGTTAGATATATATTCAACAGGAAATGAAGCGCTTTGAAAACGAAGGTTGTAATCTTTCGGAAAAGCGCCTTTTTCAAAAAAATCTCTGTGAGCAGCAAGGGATAATTCCGACCCGTTATCGCATGAACCAAGGCAGACACCGATTTTTTCCGGGCCGTATGCAGCAATGGCTTTTTCAATTTCCGGCCGTATTTGTTCCAGTGCCGCGTCAATTATCCTGAAAATCCGGGCATTTTTTGCCGACTCAGGAGGGGAACCTGCCAGAGGGGAACCTCGACCTTTGGTCTCGGTGTCGGTTCCGCACTGCGTACTCGGCTGAGGCGGCAGAGCAGTATCCGGAATTTGACCAACGGGAGAGCCTTTATGTGAAATGATTCCGCCCTGATATCCTTTAATGCAGGATTCGTATAATTCTTCGCCGTTTTGTCCCGCACAGCAAATGAGTCCCGGAGCCGAAATAAAAATTTTCTTTTTCAACTAAAATTCCCTTCCTTGATTAATTTTTCAACTTTTTCTGTTAAAGCCGGAGGGCAGACAAAACAGGATTCTCCTGCCTTGATGTCAAAAGCCATTTGAGTGGTCATCCCCCTGGTAGTAAGAATACCAGTTTGCGCATTTCTAATTTCGAATCTTACCATTAGGCGGTTTTCGTATTCTTCAAGAATGGCCTTAATCCTGGCACGATCCCTGTGCCGGAGCGAGGCTAAATACTTTACGGAAACTTCAACCACTGGAAACGCGAAACCAGATTTTTCCATTTCATAATAACCGTATCCTATTTTATCAAGAAGAGCGTTGCGGGCAATCTCAAAATAATCTATGTAATTTCCATGCCATACAACTTGCATTGGATCGAGATGAAAAAATTCAACGGTTGTTTCCGTTTCCGCAAAAATATTGTATGGTCCGTTTTCTTTTCTAAGTTTCATAATACCTCCAGCAATACAAGAGTACCTGCGGAATAAACAGTTTTTTCGTCCGGAGAAATTATTTTAAAAGAAATAATCTTTTCTTTTTTTTCCAGGTTTAATTGAAGCGGAATATCAGGCCGGATAATACTGGCAAATTTTGTCCGCTTTATTTCTGAAAGCCCGGCGCTGATTCCGAAAAAACGAGAAACACATTGCATAATTATATAAACTTGAGCTACTGCCGGAAGGACAGGGAAACCCGGGAAATGTCCGTCAAAATAATCACTTGAACCGGGAATAGAGAATTCCAAAATGACAGCGCTGTCGGTTTGCTTAATAATTTTTTCATCGCTTATTTTACTCATTTAGAAGAGTCCCCGTTTGTTCCATCTTTAAAAAGCATAATCATATCTTCTTTTCGTTTTTTCCCCTGCGAATCAACCGGCAGCTCTTTCGGGTATTGCCATTTTTTTGGGATAACAACATTTTCCAGATATTGGGAAAGATAATCCCACCAGAATTTATTAATTTTATTTTTCTCCAATCCGTCGAATTTTTTTATCCCTTCGTTATTAAAAACAATTGCCGCAGCAAGATACTGACGGCTTCCTTCCATTGGGATAACACTAACATCGTCAACAAAACCAGACTGCAAAATACGCTTTTCTATTTCTGTTAGGGATATTCGTTTTTCTTCGATTTTAACAACTGAATCGATGCGTCCTTTAAGAAGGAAGCGGCCATCAGGAAGAAGCTCAACCATATCGGCTGTCTTAAACCCTGCCGGATCTTTGATATACGGCGAACGAACAATAAGGCAGCTATCCTCGGCTTGACTCAATTGGACTGTATCTAACGGCGTCCATTCTTGACCAATTATTGATTGTCTCCAGGCAACACCGGATGTTTCAGTGCTTCCATAACCTTCTATAGGCCAGAAGCCCAGTACATCATTTGTTTTTTTTGCCGTTTCATATTCCAGAAGTCCCCCGGAAGTAAATATCCACGGGGATTTTAATTTGTATGGTGTTTCAGTTTTTACAGCGCGTTTTAGGAAGGCAGGACTGGTAATTATCATATATGGAAAACTGGTAAGTTTTTCCAGTTCTCCGGGGTAATCAATCATTTTTCTTCTAAACGGAACACCAATTGTAAACGGCAAAAGTATTGAATAAAGAAGACCGTACATATGATGATGACTTACTGTAGAACATGTTTTGCGTTTTAGAAATTCTTCACCCCGTAAGGAAATAATACCGCTGTTATCTTTTTCAAACTCTGTAAGCCGTTGCTTTATTGCTTTTGGCTCTCCTGTGCTTCCGGATGTATACATTATTATTGATGTTTCATCCGCATTAATCGCCGGTATTTCTTTAAGATCGGAATGTTTTACCGATATATCTGCAAGCACTGCGGGAATGTGTATGAAATCTTGTTCCCCGGGAAAAACCTGGTCTGTAAGAAAGGGAACAACACTGTCAGCCGAGCCGCGTATTTCTGCGATGTAACCCTGGCTGATATTTGCACTTAAAAGTATTTCTTTTTTGCATTGAAGCAAAGCTGTAAAAGCTATTAAAAAATACCAGCAGTCTTCGCTATAAAGCAGCCAGCGTTTTTTTTCCAATCCTTTTTGATTAATGTACTTTCTCAATTTGGCAGTTTCAATAATAAAGTCTCTCCAGGTTTTATAGCGCATTTCACCCCAGGCGCCGTCGTAACACAGGATCAACCAGGGATTACGGGATTTTTTTTTGAACATTGAAAGCGGAATAGCTAAATGCGTTTTTTTCTGTATTATTTTCCTTATGATGTACTCACCCGCAAAGAGCAAACCCATTAGTATAAAAACTATACCGCCGTTGTATATAGTCCATAAAGTATCGGAACCGGAAAAAACAGTGTAAGCCGCAAAACTTCCGTTTAATAAAAAGAAGCCGCACCAAACAATGGTTACTTTGCGGCAATATTCGGCGATTCTTTTATTCCAGGGGGAGCCGGGAATAGATTTATCCATAAGAACTGCAAAGCGGTAAATTATCGGCGGGGGCAGAAAAATGGTAAAACCAAAGATAAGCAGAAATACTACATTCATAAAAATTGGGTAAAATTTTAGAATGGAACCGGATTCACTAAACAGGCACAAAATACCAAATACAAAAAGAGGAGTTGTAAGCCAAAAAAACGGCGTTTTTATCGGGAAATTTCCGGCAGCGGCTTTAAAAATACCGGTTAACCGAAAGACCATCAGAATTTAAATTTGGATTTTAGTAAAAATCCTTCTTCAGTCATGATGTCTCTCCAGCGGCTCCAATATATGCGGCAAGAGCATCCACAGACGCAAAATGTTTTTTATTGTCTGCATTTTCCGCGGAGAGTTTTACCCCAAATTTCTTTTTAATTGCAACCCCAAGTTCAAGCGCATCTATAGAATCAAGACCAAGACCTTCCCTGAAAAGAGGCTCAGAATCAACAATATCTTCAACTTTAACACTGTCAAGTTCAAGGGAGTCTATTATTAATTCTTTTATTTGCCGTTTTAGATCATCCATAGTCGAATTATAGTATAAAAGGACTTTTTATGTCAATATCCTACAATGCCTATCCCATAACCGGCAGCGGATTACTGGGTTAAACCCAGTACAGAGTCCCCTATTAATGTTTTCTATATCCATTCTGTTATTTCTTTCTTTGACACTCCCCATTCAATACCAATTTCCCATGATTTTATTCTGCAATAACGGCAAAATGGCATGGGTTTGCTTAAAAATTCGTATACTTCTCCTATGTCTTTTGCTTTGTAAATATCAATACTATCATCTTCTGTTGCCGCAAGAGTCGTTCTTGCAACGAGCCCGGAATGGGTGAAGTTTCCAGCACAGAAACCAGCGGTTTCTGTTTCCGTGTTCTTGCTGAAATAATTATTGAACCGATCGGCAACTAACGGCAGGCAGCATGCAGAAAGCCTGCCGTCTTTCAAAAAAATACATTTATTCACAGTTATGCATAACTTCCTGTTTTCCGTTATGCACTGTTTGCCGCTTAAATCAAAAGGAAGTTTGCACCAGCTGTGTTTGTTCATAAACAGCGAACGTATCTTTAATTTTACACTATATTTTTTTGCAAGTTCTTTTATTCGTTTAACGTTTAATTTTACGGGATAACTTGTAACAACTATTCGTATATTGTTTTTCCTGCATGATTCCCAGAAAACCTCGTTCATTTTTTCAAGCAGAAGGCCATTTGTTACAATGTTAACAGGTCCATCGAAATATTTTCTGGCTATTTCTGCGAGCGTAGAAATTTCCGGATGCAGTAAAGGTTCGCCGCCCATTATATCAATATTTTCGTTATTTCTTCCGGCAAGCAGCGAGAGCCTGGCAAAGTCTTTTTCAAATACTTCTGTTTTTACAAAGTTTTGATCAGCAACAGATGAAAAATGATGACATGATTTACAGTTTAAATTGCAATGATCTACCACATCTGTTTCAAACCGCAAATGTTTTCTTGGTTTTAATCTCTGATTCGCGGTTATCCTCAAATAAGCAAAAGAAGCACTTGTATATAATGCCTGCCTGATTTTGACAACCCACCTCTTTTTTTGTTCCATATTTTACAATTATAGCATTTCTCTTTGTTTTTATCATTAGAAAACCCAGCAGGCTCGTATTGACCTATAATTAAGAACTAAATACAATAACCTTAGAAAAACGCTGAATATTGACAGATGAAAGGTATTTTACGGTATAAAACATGATTGAAAAGACAATACATTATATTTGGCTTGGGAGAAAGGAAATCCCTGAGAAGTACAAGACTTTTATACATGGCTGGAGTGAGCTTCATCCTGATTGGGAAATTATTAAATGGAATGAAGAAAATTTTGATTGTGATGGTTATTCCTGGGTTAAAGCCGCAATTGAAAAGGAAAACTGGGCGCTTGCCGCCGATTTCATACGAAGTTATATTCTTTTAAACTACGGCGGTGTTTATCTTGATACCGACATTGAACTTTTAAAACCATTAGACGATCTAATAGCCGAAAATGACTTTTTTATCGGATATGAATCGGATTTATGGTTTGGCAGCGCTGTTTTAGGTGCAAAAAAAGGGCACAGATTAATCCGGGAAGTGCACGAAAGATATCTTACACCTTGTAAAAAGGTTAACCTCGGTTCAAATATGCTGACCGTTTTTAATTTCAGCGCTTCAACCAAGAGGCTTTATAACACTAAATTAGACGGAAAAACCAAAAAGTTAGAGGATAATGTTCTGCTCCTTTCAACAGAATACTTCTACCCAAAAAACTACATTACCCACAGAATAAAAATTACAGAAAATACAATGGCGATACACCACCTTTCTTCAACATGGCATCCTTTAAGCAAGCTGATAGGAAGAAGAATTGCCAAAGGTGTGTGGCTCATTCTTGGAAAACACTTATTTAGCTGCTTTGAAAGAATTGCAAGAGTATACATGTTTTGGCAGCTTGATAGTGAATACAAAAAAAGATGCAGTAAAAAATAAGGGAAAATTAATTACAAGATAATAATTAAACTATGAATATATTATTAACCGGAACAATAGATAATTTTCGGGAAATTGCCGGCATAAATACCGTCGGCATTTATGCAGTTATTTTTCTAACGGTTGTCAGTTTACTTTTATTCCTGCTTTTAGCTTTGATGATTTTTTTAAAAACCACATACCGCAGCCCTTTTAAAAAAAGAGTCAGGGAGTGCACTCAGAAAAAGGATGAGCTGCAAATGTCTATGTTTTCCGAAGGTGTGGCATGGGCGGAAAAATTTAATGATAAAAAAGAACAGCTTCATATAAAAAGTGACGGTCTTAATTTATACGGTGAATATATTAATTTTGGGTTTGACAAATGCGCTGTAATCTTACAGGGAAGATCTGAGTCACTGCTCTATTCCTATTATTTTGCTGATGTTTATTCAAAAAACGGACACAATATTTTAGTTGTCGATGTCCGATCGCAAGGTCTTAGTGACGGGAAATATCAAACAGGAGGCATTAAAGAAAGTGACGATATAATTTTATGGATTAAGCATATAAATGATAAATTTAATATTGCTGATTTTACAATTCATGGCATTTGCATTGGCGCTGCAACAGCGGTTTATGCATACAATAAACTTAAAAAAGAAGGTAATGATTTCTTAAAAAGGATAGTGACTGACGGATTATATAAAAATTATTACGAGTTTTTTAAAGCCCATGCCAAAGTTCTTAAAGCGCCCATGCTCCCTGTTGTATATGCTGCTATTAATGCGGCTTTTTTCTTTATATATTTACTGGCCAAGGTTAGACCTTTTAAAGAATCTCCGGTAAAATATATGAAAGATATTGATATTCCGATTTTGTTTATTTGCAGTACTATGGATAAATTTTCTACTAAACCAAACAGCGAAGAACTGTTTGAAGCGTGCGCTTCGGAGTTTAAAGAGATTTGCTTTTTTCCCAAAGGCAGACATTCATATGTCAGAGCTTTACAAAAAACGGAATATGATGAGTTAATTGCAAAATTTTTACAAAAACATATATAGTTTGTTTTATAATTTAGGGGTTATGCGTGTTAAAAAAAAATCTTTTTGCCGGATTACTGGCATTAATTTTAACTCCTAGTTCGCCGCAGGCGCAACAGTTTGCCCGCGATGTAAATATTATTGTTATCGATATTGAACTTGACCTGCCTCTTGAAGGAGCAATTATTCGTTCATGGGATGGGAGTCAGCATATATGCAATGAAGACGGCATAGCCCTTATTACTGTGCCGGATAACAGACAGGTAGTAATTCAAGCCTCTTATCCGGGTTATGAAACAGGAAGGATTGTTATTACAACCCAGTCCAGCAATTTTACACTGGGGCTTATGTTTTCAGAAATATTACTAAACCAGGAATTGGTGATAGAAGCATCCAGATACGCAGAAAACGAAACAAGAACAGGGCGGAGCGTTGCAGTTTCCGGGCAGGATATAGGCCGGACTGGTGAAATTGGCGGTGTTGAGGATGTAATAGCTTCCGTCAAACTTCTGCCGGGTGTAATCTTAACAGAATTTGCAGATGCTCAGCCAAGTATCCGCGGCGGGGATCCGCAGGATGTAAGCGCATCTCTGGATGGTTTTTATCTTGATTTTCCGTATTATTGGGGCGGCGCTTTTTCAATTTTTGATCCCCGCATGGTAGAAAGCGCACAGCTTTCTCACGGTGTTTTTTCCAGCCGTCATGGAAACACCATATCCGGATTAATTGACATAACAAGCAAAAGACCGTCTCCGGCTGAAACTGAAGTTGAATTAGGCATCAGCGCCGGTGCGGCCAGCCTTAATCTTTCCATTCCGCTTATGAACAAGGGCGGCATTCTATTCATGGGGCGTGTTACTTTTATTGATCCCTTTGTTTTCCTGGCAAAGCAGGCAACAAATATTCCAGAATTTCCTGAAGACCTTGCAGGTTTAATAAACTCAATAAAGACAGCGCCGTATATTAGAAGCGGAACTGTAACAGGAAACTACCGTTTCACCGACAAGCTTGAAATGCGCTCTACTGCTTTCATTGGCGCTGATGGAGTTGGAATAAAAAACGAAAATTCTTTTGACGGTCTAAGCGACGAAAAAATGTTTATCGATTATATTCATTATCAGGGGTTTTTAACAACTTCTCTTCTCCTGACTCCGCGTTACGATATGCTTGTAAAATTTTTTGCCGGGGTTGGTTTTCGCGATGAAATCTATGAAGAAGAAATAAGCAACAACATTTACAATAAATCTTTTTCAGAAAACTTTATAGACATATACGGTGACTTATACGAATCGGGACTTGCCGGTTTAAAAGACCCTTACAATTTATCAACAAGAAATATATCCACCCATTCTGAACTTGTCAGAAACATACAGGGACGGCTCGATTATGATTGGGAAATTGCAAATGGTTTTTTATTTGCCGCAGGTTTACAGGAAATGATTAGCATGCACAGAACATCCGGCACTCAGAATACACGTGAGGAAAACCGGTTAAGCAATTTAGATGACAAAGAAACAATTTTTAATTTTATGGGCAATCCCAATGATTCACTCCGTGATTTACTGGAAGAAAAATTATGGGTAAGCACTCCTTCTTATTTGAACTACAATATTCCCGGCAATACTCTCTTTACTACATCGCTTTACGGACTTTTCGAATACACTTCACCTGCCGGACGATTTAATTCGGAACTTGGACTGCGCACAGATCATTATTATCTTTCCGGCGAAAATTTGTCGCTGGGAACAAAGCCGGTTTTGAATCCAAGGCTTAACCTGGATTTTAATCTTCTAAGAGACCGTTTCATTTTCGAGTCTATAAAATTAACCGCAGGAACCGGACTTTTTTCGTCAATGCCGGATATGGTAATGGAAATAGAAGAACAATTCCTGATAGGTGAAATTAAACCAACCCGTTCATGGACATCTGTTGTTGGAACCGAAATAAAATTTCCTTATGGTATGTATATAAATATCGAAGGTTATTACAAACACATATATGACAGGATGTACGCCCCCTTAAATTTTGATCTTGAAGGCAACAAAGATACCGAATACTATTTTGACGGCAAAGGCAGAGCATGGGGAATTGATCTGATGCTGAGAAAAACACGTTCGCGTTTTTGGGACGGATGGATTTCGTATTCTTACAATTGGACGCAGCATCTTGATCCGGAGGGGAACCTTCGCGGCAATGCCGCCCGGCACAGTGATCCGAATGCAACAGACAATGAATGGTATTTTCCCTATTACCATCGTTTTCATTCCTTGAATCTCATTTTGAATGTAAGACCGGTTCAGCGCATTAATATATACACTCGTTTTGGCCTTGCAAGCGGAGAGCAGATTCTTAAACGTGTCGGCTCAGGACCTGAAAGTTATCCGGTATATATTTTCGATCCGCATAATGGTAAAAGTCATTTCATAGAAAAATTTTTCTGGGAAGAAGTGCGGGATAAAAATAACCGCACTACCCCATTTATGCAAATGGATATGAAAATATCTTTTTTTTACACCAATAAATCAGGAAAAGTAAGATTAGAAGTATATAATGCTTTAGAAAATATACTTTCCTTTTTGTATATTTCTCAGGGGAATACCTATTTTAACCCATACACCGGCGAAGTAGCCAAAGGAAGAACTTCGGCAAACTATAGTTTACCTTTTCCAATACCATCTTTTGGGTTAAAAATCACCTATTGACAAATATGCCAATCTTACATATAAAGAGACATATGCGTGATATGAAGCTCCTCTTCTTTTCCTCTGTTTGCATTATTTTTATTCTTTCATGCACATCAATTGCCAAAAAAGATATACTATATATAAATTTGACAGATAACTCTAAGTTCGTTTTACTGCCTCCTGAAGGAATTGAACAAACTATGGATATGCTTCTGTTTTTATCTGCTGAATTCATGGGTCAGAATTATTTTTTAAATTCCTGGGTAAAGGCAGATGAAGATGCAATAGAGATGATTTTTTTTAATGAAATGGGTGCAAGCATAGGAGAACTATCTTACAAGAACGGCGCAGTTAATTTTTCATCGGCTGTTATTCCCAGATCTATTACACGATCTTTTAAACCGGAATATATTATAGCAGATTTCCAATTTTGCTTCTATGATCCATTTCTATTAGACAAGTCATTGAAAGACAGCGGCTTTATTTTGGAAATTAATGATGGTATTCGCCGTATTTTAAGCGGGAATAATGTTATAATCGAAATTGAAAAAAAGGAAAATACCGTTAAACTGGTAAACCATTTACGTAGATATACTTATACTCTGGAAGGAGAATTTCATGAATAGAAATATTATAAATTTATTTCTATGCTTTTTTTTCATACTTATACCGGTATGGGCAGAGGAAGATGTTTTCCGTCATCCGCTGACGCCGCAGACCATGGTTACTTTTACTGCAACTTGTGCAAATCTTGCAAAACATCCCATTATCAAAGGAAATTTTGAACAGGAAAAACACTTGACCCGCTTTAATAGATCTCTTATGTCTTCCGGTAATTTTATCATTGCAGCAGAGCAAGGTATGGTTTGGGAAACATTACAGCCTTTCCCATCTACAATGATAATGGGAAATGATTATATTATGCAGGCAAGGCCAAACGGGCAAAAATCTGTTTTAAGCTCTCAAGGGAACGAAACCTTTACTCAGATGGCTGATGTTATAAGTTCAGTATTTTCCGGTCATAGCCAAGGGCTTTTGGGAAATTTTGAAGTTTTCTTTTTTGGCAGTGTTTCCAATTGGAATATGGGGCTTTTACCGCGGGATCGCATTATTGCTTCCTTTGTTACGAAAATAACATTGAGCGGTGATTCCGCAATACGATCTATCCGGATATTCGAACAAAACGGCGATGTCATTACATATACATTGTCAAACCTCAGTCATCCGGCAAGACTTAGTGATCATGAAGAAGCTTTTTTTTCAATTCCATAATTTAATGCTTCAAAGAAAGCTGCTTCCTTTGAAGCGCGATATCTTCATTAAGCTTTGGTTTATTATACATTTGGGCATCCCTGCACTATTGGGTCTATCATTGTTTTTTGCACCGCCCCTGCGTTTAAGCACCCAGCTTTTGGATTTGTTCCCGCAGAGAAACATGTCAAAGATTGCTGAAGCAGACAATGTTCTTGAAGAAAGAAATAGCCGTGAAACAGTTATCCTTTTTGCATCCCCCGTTTTTGAAAAAGCTAAAAATACAGCTGTTTCTTTTTATAACGAATTTAAAAATGCTGCAGGTGTTGACAGCGCCTCTCTTTTTTATGATTCTCATGCTATCGCAGAAATTGCTGAGTATTTCTACAAATCCCGTTTTGTTATTGCCGGAAAAAATACCATTGAATTGCTGGAATCAGGAGACGCAGGAGAAATTGCGACGGATGCTCTGGTTTCGGTTTATGGAGCATTTAATTTAATTCCGCTTACCCATATCGACAAGGATCCTTTTCTTCTTACAGAAAGACGAATGAAAGAATTTCTTTCATCGTCATTGCTTGCAAGCGGGAATCTTGGAATTAAAGAAGATGTTTTGTCGGTCCAAAATGATGAGATTTGGCATGTTCTCCTTCGAATGACACTTTCTTCTCAGGCAGTTTCTGTTACTAATATTGCAGACAATATCATAAATGATTTTTATTCCGCTGCAGCATTGATTAAAGATTCAGAACCGGAACTGGAATTGTATTTTTCCGGAGTTCCTTTTCACAGTTACGAAAGCGCTTCCAGTGCGCAAAAAGAAATCGCTATTCTTTGTACTATTTCACTGGTTTTTATCCTCTTGCTTTTTATTATTATTTTCCGTTCGCCCATTCCTATCATTTTTTCGATACTGGATATTTTAATATCTTTGGTGCTGGCAACAACTACTGTATTTTTATTTTTTAGAGAAATTCATTTTTTCACATTTATTTTTGGCACAACCCTGATAGGAATATGTATAGATTATTCTATTCATTTTTTCATTTCGTGGCGGGGAAATGCTGCATTAAAAAACGGGAATGAAATTCGTTCTTCAATTTCCAAAAGCTTGATAATGTGTTTTGTATCTTCTACACTTTGTTTTCTTTCTATTCTTTTTACACCTTTCCCTATTTTTAAACAATTTTCAGTTTTTACCATGGTAGGGTTAATAAGTTCTTTTCTTACCGCTTACTGCATCTATCCTCTATTGAAGCTGCCAGACGAAAATAAAAGGCATCTTAAATTTCTGGATGGAAAAAAAATATCTATACCTCCGGTATTTAGAATAATTTTAGCTTCGGTTTTGGCAGCAGTCTTTATCATTATTCTTTTCTTTAATCCTCATGGTTTGAAAATAAAAACTGATTTAGGCTCTCTTTACACAATGTCACCTTTCCTTGAGGAGTCGGAAAAAAGGGCAGCTATTGTTCTGGATCATGGCTCTTCACCCTGGTATTTTATCGTTTCCGGCAGCAGCGCCGAAGAAACTTTAAAAAACGAAGAACGGCTTATCCTGCAGCTGGAAGAAGAAACCGCCAGAGGGAATCTGAATTCATTCATAGGAACTTCGATGTTTGTTCCTTCGTTAGAAAACCAAAAGAACACCTATAAAGCCATGAGCGCTCTGCTGCCTCTGGCCGGCTTACAGTATAACAACCTTGGATTCCCGCCGGAATATGAAGAAATATTTTATGCGGAATTTGCTGCCGGAGAAATTTATTACTCTCCCGAAGATGTAAGATTCTGGGCGGAGATCTCCAATCTTTGGATAGGTGAAATAAACGGGTATTATTATTCTTGCGTGTTTCCTTTTCATGCTAAAGATTTAGGTGTATTTAAATCCATTGCAGAGAAATACGATTTTGTGTATTTAATCAATAAGGAAGAAGATATAAACCGCGATTTAGATTACCTTACCAGAATTATTGTGTTATTATTTTTTATAGCTTATTTTATTATTGCTATCATAATTTTTATTGTTTATCCAATAAAAAAGAGTATAATAATTTGTATAACTCCTGCTTTGGGAATACTTGCTGCTTTAGCTGTTCTGGCTCTTAAAAATATACCTTTAGGGTTTTTACCTATTTCTGCTCTTATCCTGGTTTTTGGCTTGGGGACAGATTTTAATATTTTCATGTCTGGCAGCAAAAACGGCAAGAGTAAGAAACTTGTGCGCTTTGCTGTGTTTTTATCTTTTATTACTTCCGGTTTTTCATTCGGCATTCTAACTTTTAGCAGCTTTACACCGGTTAATATTTTGGGGCTTACTGTTGCAGTGGGGTTGGCTGCCGCTTTTATATTCACAATGCTTTTACAGGGAACGGAAAATGATTTAAAAAATCAATAATGTTCATTTTTTTATTTTTTATTCATCTACATTTTACTAAGAATTTTTATGATTGATCAATTAAAAGAGGTAAAAAAATGTACAAACATCACAAAGAATCCATAGTAAGCATGATAGCTCATTATGGTCAAAACCCTAAAATTATTGCGCTGTTTCTTGTGGGTTCAATTGCTACTGGTACAGAACGTCCGGATTCAGACATTGACGGTATTGCTGTAGTAACACCTGATTTTTTTGAAGAGAAGAAAAAATTATTTTTTGATGAAAATGATAAATCAGGCGATGTAATTGAATCATGTTTTGGAAAATGCACTTATGACGGCGGCTATTTCGATATTCACTACATGACAAAAAAACACATGGAAGAATTAGCGGAAAATGGGCCTGAACCCAAACGAAACAAGTTTACCAGTGCAAAAATGCTTTTTTGCCGTCAGGCAGGTTTACAGGAGCTCGCTAAAAAAATACCGGTATTTCAAAAACAGGAGGCGGCATCAAAACAACTGCGGTTTTACTGTACACTAAAACAGTCTTATTCATATTACTGGCTGATTTGCAAACCGGAAGGTTTTATGAAAGATCATATTGCAAATAGTATGGTTTATAATCTTTACAGGCTCATTCTTATAGAAAATGAAATTTTATTTCCGTCTTTACGCAAACTGGAAGCATGCATAATAAATGCTTTCAATAAACCAGCTGATATAGTAGAAAAATGCCAAAAATTCCTGACTACTCTAGCGGATGAAGACGCTTTGGCTTTAATTGAAAGTTTTGAAAACTGGACATCATATAAATACCCAGACCCAAAAGAATTCCAGTTTATAGCCAATAATTGTATAAACCCATGGGAATTATATTAAGTTAAGGCAAAAATGTTCATTATTTGACATTTAGAAAATATATGCTTTGAAGAACAGGAACCTGAATGAAATTTATTTTAGCGTTTATTGCAGGAATTTTAATGATTAGTTGTATAAGTAACAACACAAATGGAAAATATTATTTAAGCGCCGAAGCTCCGCCAAACCCGCAGCCGTTTAATGATATTTCTGCTGCTCAACTGGTGTCTGATATAAGGACCGGATGGAATCTTGGAAACGCTCTTGACGCTACTGATTACGATGAAAAATGGATTTTTTATGATTCTCCTCTTTCCTGGATAGAAACATGCTGGTTTAATCCTGTTATAACAAAAGAAAATGTTGCAGCTATAAAAAATGCAGGTTTTAACGCTATCAGGATTCCGGTTTCATGGTCAAAAGCAGTTGACAGATCTAAAACATCAAGCAGAAGGAATTATATTATCCGTTCAGACTGGATGGATAGGGTTACAGAAGTAATTAACTATGCGGTTGAACTTGATTTGTATATTATAATTAACACACATCATGATGAAGATATATTTAAATTCAAAAATGCGCAAAAGGCAGAATCATTACGGGCATTCAGGATAATATGGGAACAGATCGCTTATAATTTCCGAAATTACAATGAAAAGTTAATCTTTCAGGGCCTGAATGAACCAAGAACCAAAGGCAGCGCCGCTGAATGGGCTGGAGGTACTGCTGAAGAACGTGCTGTTATAAATGAATACTATCAAGTGTTTGTTGATACAGTAAGGACAAGCGGCGGTAATAATAGCAAACGAGTCTTAATGATTAATACCTATGCCGCTGCTTCAACTGTATCTTCTGTAAATGATTTGCTTATTCCAAAAGATACAACTCCTGATAAGATAATTGTTTCTATACATTTATATTCGCCATATACATTTTCTTATGGAGCCACAATAGTAAATGGAGCTGTAAGGACATGGGATAAGAATAATCCATCCGATATTGCACCGGTTATAGAAGGAATTGATCTTGTTTATAATAAATTCATAAAAGCCGGTATACCTGTAATTATTGGCGAATACGGCGCAGAAGATCAAAATAATATCGATGCAAGAGCCGGACATACAGAATTCTTAGTTGGATATGCCATGAGTAAAGGTATACGCTGTTTCTGGTGGGATGGCGGGCATGCGCCTGTCCGTCTTGAAGGTTCAGCGAGTTTCAGGATTCTTAACAGGCATACTAACCAGTTTGTTTTCCCTCAAATTGTAACAGCTATAATGAGCGTTACAGAAGATTACAAATCAATCCCTTCTATACCTTAAACTCATTAAGGAAATTACAGAGATTAATAATCAAAAAAGTTCATTTTTTGATATACTAAATCACTATTATATTTACACGGTAAACAACAATGCTAAAACCCTATGATTTGCTTGATAGCGTATTAAACGAGATAGAAGACAGGCTAAAAGACGATATTGATTATAATTATCTTGCGGATAAGTTTTCTATTTCATCATCTCATCTGCGAAAGATATTTACAATTGCTTTTGGGCAATCTATCGGTACATACATACGTTCCCGGAAACTTGCTGCAAGCATAGGAGACTTGCTGAAGACCGATCAAAATATAATTAATATTGCTCTGGATTACGGTTTTGAGTTTGAACAATCTTATATCAGGGCATTTAAACGTGAATATGGACTAACACCCGGTGATTTACGTAAAACCGGGCAGTTTATACAAATAAATCCGCCTTTGCATCTTTTTAACTCCAGTAAAGTAAAAGACGGAGTTTTGTTAGGGCCTGATCTTGTTATGATTCCTCAATTTTATTTAATTGGAAAAATGCATAAAGTAACATTCCGCGATGATTTAGTTTTATGTCCTCAAATAGCAAATAATTTTGTTAATTATGAACGCTGCAAAATACCGAATATTAAAAACTACAATATGCACATTAGCCTATGCAGAACAGCCCTTACTGATAATTATCATCCTGATTATTCCCTGTTTATGCCGGCAGCTCTGGTTAAAAACCTAAAAAATATTCCTGAAGGTTTTGATCACTATACATTCCCGTCTTCGTTATGCGCCCGTTTTTGCTTCATTAGCCCAAAAGGTTCTGAAGTTAATATGGCTGCAGCGGATGCACTATTCAAAGCAATAGACGATTTTATGGATGATGAAAACCAAAAATTTTTTCTGGAACGAAAAAGAATTAATTTTGAGAGATTTGATTCTTTGGCATTTGGCGGACTTTATCATCAATGGGAATGGTATGCGCCTGTAACTAAGAAAACTGAAAATCATATCCAAAAAACACCATCAGGGATAATTAATACTTACAAACAAAAAGTTCCTTCATTACGTTTCATTGGGAAAAAATATAAAGAATCCATTTCCGATTTTAATTATAAAAAAATACTTGATAATATTGATACCTGCCGCTTAAATAATGAATTTGAATTAATAGAAAAGCAGACAACTATGGAATTAAAGAAATTATATGAAGGCGGCAATGCGGACATAGGATTGATAAAGATCAATAATGAATATGCAGAATACTGGCTTGGGATATTTATGCCGGAAGGTACGGAAATCTCCCCGCAGCTTCTTCAGCAAGGATATGAAGTTATCGACTTCCCCAAATCAACATTAGGTGTTTGCACTGTATACGGCAAAAGAGATGCAATAATAAATTACCATGACAAATGCAAAAATAAATTCCCTGTACCGGAAAAATGGTTTTTCCAGCGCTTTAACTGGCACAGGTTCTATGAAGAAGACAAATTCGGCAACAGATTACTTGATTATTGTTATTTTATATAAAAAGAAATATGTGATGCGTTAAACCACCCCGTACCTCTTCCAACTTCAATAAGGAATTTATCTTCATATATATGTTCTCTTGAAATTATAACTAAAAAGCGTGATCATATTAATACTGGAGTATCCAATGAAAAAATTATTTATTTTGGTTATTTTTGCAGGGCTATTTTTATTAATAAACTGCCGCGCGCAAAAAAATCAGGAAATACAAATTACTTCACAAGCATGGGAAACTTCGCTGCAAGAAGCAGAGCATGCTCAAACTGAAGGACATATCAATGAGGAGCCGGCAATATACTATGAGGACTATGAAGATTTTAATGAGGATTTCAGGAATATGCATGTAAATTACGGAGCAGAAAATATTTTACTTCCCTTAATAGTAGATCTATTCCAATTTGATGAAGAACACGAGCATTTCATCAGTCTTAATTACTGGTTTAGCTCCCGTAATAATTTCAGATTATGGGGATGGTCAAGAGATGGAAAAGCAGCTTATAGTTATGCTGATATTTGGGACGGACCGGGCTGGATATCTACAGAAGTCTATATTTTAGATCTTATTGATAATAGTATTTTATGGAAAAATTCTGTGGTTGATAACGGCGAAGGAAGAAGAATGATATACTCAGAAGGAAGCGGATATGACGAAGAGGGGCCTGCAATAGATTATGAAGCTTTTTTCCAGGGATTCAGAAATATCTGTATAAATAACGGAATTGAATTCATTCAGACAGAGTTTAGAAAACTACCTGTTATACACAATAATATAGTCTATAATGTTATTGAAGAAATTAATAAAAAAGAAGATTCCCATTATGGTTATGAGGAAATTGAAAGTTACAGAATAATAGTTGAAACACAGGGAAAAAGAAAAGTGATTAATGAAGATGGCTTTTCTGAAACGGAATTCATACAGAATACTATTTTCAATGTTTTTTCTTTAGGTTATTTTATCAGTCCATTTGAAAACAGGGCATTAATTGTTATTGGAAGGCATATTCCCCATTATGAAGCTACAAATAATGATTTTCTTCTGGTTAGTTGCCATTTAGACACTGATTTTATGAGTAATTAACAAATAAAAAACTTAAGAATTGCATTTTTATATGTTTTTCATTAAATTCCAGTACAATTCTGATATCCAAAAAATATCCGGCGTTTAAGCCATCATTAGCTGAAATTTCTAAAATAAAAAGCTGATTTTTCATATAGATACTAATACAGGTATATAAGAATATTTATATTAAATCAGTCAAATATTATTTATTTTTGTTTTAACACTTGCTACTCTTTGTTATTTATTATATGATTATTAAATCATATTTTAAGGAGCTATTATGCCAAATTCAACTAAAACCCCGGGTTCAGTCCTTCAATCATTTATTGATGACTACCAAATTAATCCCTTTTATCTTTCAAAAGAAATTAAGCTGAGTTATCAAACAATACTTAACATAATAAAAGGAAAAGCAAAAATATCAGTACCTACCGCGCTTCGGCTGGGAAAATATTTTAATAATTCTCCGATGTATTGGCTGAATATACAGTTATCATCGGAAATAGATGAACTTTCCGCAAATAAAAAGTTCTTGTCACTGGTAAAAAGCATACAAAAAGCTGAAAAACCCAAAGGTACGGCAAAGGCAGAAGTAAAAACAACAAAACGAAAATCAAACTCAATTTCAGAAAAACGGAAAAATGCTTCAAAAGTCCCCGGCGCAAAACAGGCCAGAGGGAGAAAATCCGGCAAAAACCGCAAAAAGTAATTAAATGAGCCTGGGGCTGTCCGGAAAGCAACTCAAGACAGCCCTGAAACAGAATTTTGTCTTTATAGCTAAATATTTAATCAAGCGCTTTTTTAATTCACCCTTTTAATTTTTTGTATTCCAATTCTACTCTTAAAATCCAGTCTTTTACGAACTGTGAAAAAAGCGGGTCGTTTTCTATTTGCAGATTATGCCCTGCACAATCCAGAATTGCAAAAGAAGCTCTGGGAAATCTGTCCAATGCTTCATATGCATAATAATAACCCACAACATGATCCTGTCTGCCTGTTAAGATACATACAGGTTTATCATAGAATATTTTTTTTAGAGCTTCCTCTGACTGCGGATTATACTCACCCTTATAGTGATTTAAAAGAAATTGCTTATCATGTATTTTATAACCGGGCAGTATATCTCTTTTGTATTTATCAAATGTTTCCGGTGTTGCGATAACTGCCATGCTTAAAAACGCTTTCACAACTGCTGCATCTTCCGGTTCAGCAGACAAATCTGATTTCCATAAAAGTGATTTTTCCGGTAAATTACCGCTTTTAATAACATTCAAATATGAATCAATTGACGGACACAGCAAAAAAACACCATCTATCCTGCTTCCAAGTTCATTGATAAGCCCAAGCGACAGGTATCCCCCATATGATTCACCTGCCAATAAAAAGTTTTCCTTTGCGATAACCTTATCAATAAACTCTTTTAGTATTACAAGCATATCGTCGGAATTTTTCAGCCAGTCTGCGGAAGGAGTTTTTCCCATACCAGGTAAATCTATATAAATTCTGCAGTATCCCTGCAATTGACTTAGTACAGGTTCGAATGGTCCTGACATCAGCCTGTGATCAACCGACCAGCCATGAATCAGTAATATTGGTATTCCTTCCCCGTATTTTTCATAATAAACCGGAATACCTTTTATTTCACATATCATATCATTTGATTTTGATAACAGAGCTGTAATGGATGTTCAGAAGATACTAGTTCGGCCACAAATTACTTGCAGTTGCCTCATCTGTCTTTTGCCAGAATTGACTTCGGCCAATCCCAAGCCCTATTTCGCCGCGCATTTCAAGGGTGTCCTTTTGATATCTTCTGCCGTCTGCAGCATGGAAAATTATTCTGCAATTATACATTCTGCCGTCTTCCGGATTGATTATGCTGCCGCCTCTCCAGTCGCCGGGCCTGTGCATTGTAAGGCCGAAAATCCAGGGAGTTCCAGCTACAGGCATTGTATTGACTCTTCCCCGAACGGGAAACCCATTATAGCTTTCTCTGCAGCGGTCTGCTATTGTGCCCCTTGGTTCATCTGCCAAAGAAAGAATCCTGCCGAAAAGCACATTGTTTTCCAGGTATATCTGCCATCCTGCAGTAACCTTGTTTGTTTTTTCATCAATACTTAACCAGTATCCTACTACAGAATCTGCTGCCAGGAATGACGCAGTAAACGCAAAAAGAATAATTAAAACGAAAAATTTTTTCATGATGCTTTCTCCTTTATTTATTATCCAGCATTATTTGTATTTTTGTGAAATCTCTTTGAATCTGTCCTGTATTTGTATAACAGCATCAACGATAACAGGATCAAACTGGGTGCCTTTTCCGTCTGCGATTATTTTTAACGCTTCATCGTACGGCATTGCAGATTTGTAAACACGCGCGCAAACAAGCGCATCGTAAACATCAGCCAAGGCTGCAAGGCGGGCGGTTAATGGTATCTCCTCACCCTTTAACCGGTTTGGATAACCCATGCCGTCCCAGCGCTCATGATGACCGTAACAGATGTCTTCGCAATGTTTAAGATACAGTGATGAATTAACATCGCCAAGTTCATGGATAATTTCCCTGCCGCGCGTTGTATGGGTTTTCATCATTTCATATTCATCAGGATCGAGCTTACCGGGTTTCAAAAGAATTTTATCCGGTATTGCAATTTTCCCGACATCATGGAGGGCCATGGATTTCATTATTATGTCAGGCTGGAGTTTTCTTAGTTCCTCGGCATAACAGGAATCTGTTTCCAAAAAGTAATCAATTAATGCCTTTACAAACAACTGTGTTCTTTTAACGTGCTCGCCGGATTCCAAATCGCGGTGTTCAATTACGTTTGCAAGCCCCTGAAGCGCATTCTCAAGAGTTTTGGTAGCTTCGGCGGTTTTATATGCAACTATTTCTTCCAGATTATCGCTGTAATTTTTTAACTCTATCTGGTTTCTTACCCTCAACCTTACAATTTCCGGACGGAACGGCTTATTTATAAAATCAACGGCGCCGGCATCCAGCAGTTCACTTTCAGATTCATTTTCTACAGTGATAAAAATAACCGGTATCCTTTTGAATGTATTATCTGTTTTTAAAATATCAAAAAGCTCTCTTCCGTTCATATGGGGCATAATGAGATCCAATAATATTATTTTTGGAAGAGGATTTGTTACCTGGAGTAATTCCAGCGCTTCCTTGCCGTTGGACGCAGTAATAATATTATAATCGTCTTTTAGTATTTCTTCGAGAATCAATACATTTGTGTCAACGTCATCTACAACCAGTACTGTTGGGGTATTTTCAAGCATATAATGTTAAAATCCTATCTACTTCTGTTAATGTCATTTCATAGACATTTTTTACAATTTCAAGCTGCTCTTCCTGAACAGAGCCGTTCTTTATTTGTGTTTCAAGTTCCAGACATTGTTTGTACAATTCGGAAAGCGAAAGATTTGCCGTAAGACCCTTTAATGTGTGCGCCGCATTCTGGGCCTTTTCCATATTTCCCTCAGCAAGAGCGTCTTCAACTTCCTTACAGGTTGAATCAAGTTTGAATTTGGCAAGTAATTTGACATAAAGCTTGATGTTATTCATTACCCTTTTTGAGCCTTCTTCAACATTAACGTAAATTGTATCATCAGCCATAAAAACCCTCTTGTTAATAATTGTGATTACCGCTCGCGATAAATAATCCTGCCTCTGCTAAGATCGTAGGGTGAAAGGGCAACTCTGACCCTGTCACCCGGAACAATACGGATATAGTGTTTTCGCATTTTACCGGATAAATGAGCCAATATCAAATGCCCGTTTTGATTATCCAGTTCCACCCTGAACATGGTATTGGGAAGAGCCTCTCTTACAACGCCTTCTACTTCTATAGCTTCTTCTTTCGCCACATATACTCCTTATATTATATGTTATCTTAGAAAACCCCTTTATGTCAATTGTAACAATATGGTAGAATACCTGATGTATCGCATCCGATTAACAAACTGCATAAATAGAGGTTATTATGTATTATTATAGTACAAGAAATAAAAATGAAACTGTAAATTTCGCATCTGCAGCTCTTTCCGGCCTTGCCCCGGACGGAGGGCTTTTTGTACCTGAGGAAATACCTCAATATTCTGAGCAGGTGCGTTCATCGCTTGGATCGATGGATTTCCGCGATATTGCCTTTGAAACGATTAAACCATATGTAAAGGATGAAATTCCCGGTAATGCGTTATCCGAAATTGTCCAGTCGGCATTTACATTTACAGCACCATTAATAGCTGTCGCAGACCGTTATGTATCAGAACTCTTTCACGGGCCGACTGCGGCTTTTAAAGATTTCGGCGCCCGTTTTATGGCGCGCGCATTTTCATATCTGCGCCGCGGCGAGGACAGGCCCTTAAGAATACTTGTTGCAACATCCGGCGATACAGGAGGCGCTGTCGCAGACGGGTTTTTAGGCGTAGAAGGCATTTTTGTCACTGTTTTATACCCAAAAGGCCGCGTATCACCTTTGCAGGAAAGGCAGATTGCAGGCCTTGGCAATAACATAAGCGCCATTGCCGTAGAGGGCAGTTTTGATGATTGCCAAAGGCTTGTGAAAGCGGCGCTTTCAAATGATCCTTTAAAAAAACGCGCGGCCTTATCATCCGCCAACTCAATCAATATAAGCCGCCTTATTCCTCAGGCTGTTTACTACTCGGCAGCAGCAGGAAGGGCTTTTGCAGGCTTGACCGATCCTGACGGAAATGCAACGCCTCGTACAGGCTTAAAGGCTTGCATTACTCCGCGGCGGGGTTCACCTGTCACGCTTTGCGTTCCCTCAGGGAACTTCGGCAATTTGACAGCAGGACTTTATGCAATGAAAATGGGAGCTCCCGTAAATCAATTTATTGCAGCTACAAATATAAACAAGACGGTTCCCGATTATCTTGATTCCGGCGAATATCTTGCGCGGATATCACAGACAACCATTTCCAATGCGATGGATGTAGGCGCGCCCAGTAACTTTGAGAGAATGTCTGCGCATTTTTCATGGGATGAAATGCGGCGGATAATACTTGGCGTATCTGTCAGCGACGATGAAACAAAAGAAACAATTTTACGCATAGCCCGGGAAGCCGGATACATTCTTGATCCGCACAGCGCAGTAGGCTGGAAAGGCACAGACAAACTTCTTGCTGAAAATAAAATTAAAGAAGGAGCTATTGGGATATTCAGTACTGCGCATCCTGCAAAATTTTCGGAAGTTGTAGAACCCCTTACAGGTCCTGTATCAATGCCCGATTCCCTTGCGCGCGCGATGGAAAGGGAAATAAACGCAAAAACGATTTCTGCAGATGTTTCAGAATTAATTGAAACATTATATGAAACCATGTGATTTTTTTAGATACCGCTTGAAATCAAGTTATCCGTTTGCGCATCAGGTTTATATACCGGTAATTTGATTTATGAAATTAACGTTTACCAGTGACTCCTGCTGCGATAAATAATAAAGATAATCCGATAATTTATTTAAATACTCTCCGGCATTGGGGCAAAGTGAATGCTCTTCATAAATTGCTGAATACAGCCTCTCTGTCCTTCTTGCTACCGTCCTTGCTATCTGAATCTGCGCTTCTATAATATTTTTACCGGGAATGCTGAATTTTTTCTGCTTTGGAATGCTTTCCAAAAGCCTTGCAATTTCCCTGTTTATTTCCGAAACTTCAGCTTTAACAAAATAATAATTTTCATTTTTAGTGTCGGAAACATGAGACATCATCTTCATCAGGTTTTTCTGTATTTTTTCGATGAATCCGCAGGCGTGCGCCCATGAGAACTGCCATGCGTTTTCATTTGCAAGTATTGCCCTGACAAGTCCCAGATGCGCGTTAAGCTCATCGGCAGTGCCGATAAAATGTATCAAATTGTCATTCTTTGACATTTTCCAGCCTCCTAAACCATATGTTTCTTTACTATCACTCATAACTTATCCGCTCTTATTTTTGGATCGCGCTTGTAGTTTCTATAAGAATTTGCGTATTCTTTTTATTTTCGATCATTACATCCTTAATTGTTTGTATGGATTCAGTAATGGATTTTTCGTTTTTAACCTGGGAGTCGATCATGCCGGAAACCTGCTGAAAGAAGTTATGTATTTTTGACAGCGATTCAATCAAATTAATATTTTCCGTATGTTCCATCTCTGCTAATCCCCGTATCTGACTGGTGCTGTTTAAAAGTTCATTCATACCCGTTCTTATGGCTTCCGATTCATCCTGCTGTTTTTTCATATTTACAGTTATATTGTCAATCATTTCTGAAGACTTTTCGGAATTCTCAATAATTGTAAGAAGCCTCTGCGTTACCTTGTTTGACAGCTCTATCCCCTCTTTAACTGTGTCCATCATGCCTTTGATATTTGAAAAACTTTCCGTTAATGTCGATCTTGATTTTTCAGCAAGCTGACGGATTTCCGTAGCGACAACCGCAAAACCTTTTCCGGAAGCTCCCGCGCGTGCAGCCTCGATTGATGCATTAAACGAAAGCATGTTTGTCTTTTCGGAAATGTCATCCATCGCTTCAAGCAGCTTGTTTAAAAATGCAGAGTTATCTGAAATAAGTTCCATGTTTTTTTTGGATTCAACAACAAGTTCCCGGCTTTCTACCGCCAATAAAGCAAGCTGGTTTGCGTAATCGCTTGTTTTAACGGAGTCGCCTGTCATCTGATGAATATCATCATTCATGGCTGTCATTATTTTATTGGTTTGCTCTACAACCTGTATCTGACTTTCGACAGCCCGTGGTATTTTATCGACAGATTCCTTTACCCTGTCGGAAACATTGTCAATCATTTTATTTATTAACTCAAACTGAGACAGAATTGTTTCATCAAGCTGTTTGTTGCTCTCTGTGTAATCCGTCATTATATTGATTGTGTTTGTTATGCTTGTATCAAGCTGCTGGTTTGAAACTCCGGAACGTTTTGTAACCTTTAAAATATTATCAAGAAGCATATTGAGCGACTGATTTTTCTCTTCTATCTCTACAGAAATTTTCAACGACTTTTTATATATTCCGGCTTCTTCAATAACAAGGATTGCATATATAACAATAACAAGACATAAAAAGGCATAAGGCCCGAACCAGAACATTGGCTGTATGGCATTTGCAAGCATTTGCATATCACGCAGGCTGGCTGCAACTACTATTAATGTAGCGAACAGCAGCGGAATGAATTTTACATTTTTAATGATAATAATTGTGGCAATTGCAGCAAGAATACAGACAACAAGAACAGGCGTCAAGTAAATATTCGCTATAACGCCAAAGGCAATATTTACCGTTTCCTTGCACTTCTGAACAGCTACATATACTGCGCATCCCAGGCTGTATGCAAGAACTGCGGGAATAATATATCTTTTCGTTTTACTGAACAGCGCGGATGACTCAATAATAAACAGAGAATAAAATCCAAGGCATAACATCTGGAAACAGCGTGTTATTTTTACAAGCCATAAATAATGTACCGTATCAAATGAAAATCCTATATTGGTATATGCAAGCGCAAAAGAAAGAGAAAAGAGTGAAAACAGCACATATCTTTTGTCTTTGCCTCCCCTGGAGAAAAAAGTAAAGAACTGATAAATTGCGATTAAGACGGCAAGAAATTGCGCTGCAAGCACCAATTGAACATTCAAAAGGTTTTTCAGGAAAACTTTTCCGGCATTATCTTTAAACTGCGCTATTACCAGTTCCGGCAGCGAGCTGTCTTCATACAAGGGAAACACTTCGACAACGATGGTATTTGCCTTATTGGAATTAAGTAATCCCGCAGCAACAGGCACGTGGTTTGCAAAAACTTCTCCGGTACTGTATTCACCGTCAATCTCTAAAATTAAACCTTTTTTATAGATAACAATATCATTTACATAAATAATAACAGGCATGTCAAACGCGCCTATGTAAAGAGAAAGATTGTCAGTATCTCCTAAAGCCTGAAGATTATTATCAATATAGAACAAAGATTTAAAAACATGATAATTATTGCCGCCCCTGCCTGTGCCGGGAAGACTTTCTCCGTAATATGGAATGAAACCGGCATATTCAAAATTAGCTGCGAGCATATTGGCTCTGTCAGTAAATTTACCGGAATAAATTACAAAGTTTCCAAGCGTTAGCGCGCCCCCTGCATAGGTATTTTGAGCAAAAACCTGACTGCCTGTCAATAAAACCAGAAGAAGCAAAACCCCTGTCTTGCGGAATCTCATATAATTACCCCATTAACAATCATTATAGTGAAAAACCGGTTGTTTGCAATGATAAAATGAGGCACTACGTGATATAGACGGGAAATGAAGCTAATACCAGCAAACTGACGGAAATGTTCCGTTATGAGTCATATGAGGACGCCATACAAGCGGCGCCCTCATGGTGGTTTAAACTGGTAAGACAAACACCAATTAACCCTGCTGTATTACGGCTTGCGATGGCAGGTTTTATATAATTTATTAGCTGGAGTTTTTGTATATGTATCGTTATGTGCCATAAAATCAGAAAAATAAATAATTATTGACATAAAAGACCAAATATGGTATCTTATATGTACTGGGGGATATATGGCATTAAATTTAAGAGAAAACGTAAAACCTATTTCATATGTAAAATCAAATGCGGCGCAAATGATGGATTATGTAAACGAACGAAGAAACCCAATTATTATTACTCAAAACGGGGAAGCCAGAGCCGTTTTAATGGATATAAACACATACCAGGATAATGAAGACGCATTTGCGCTGTTAAGTTTATTAAAAATAGCTGAAAAAGACATTGAAAATGGTAATGTAAAAGATCCTGACGAAGTATTTAATAAATTAAGGAAAAAATTAACAAAAAATGGCTAAAAAAACAAAGGAGTATGAAAAGTATACTGTTAAAATTACGCAGAATGCAGAAAACGATATAAATGAGATTATTGATTATATAGCTCAAAATAATCCGCAAACTGCATTAATAAAGATGGAAAAAATATATGATAAAATAAATTCATTGGATCATTTTCCCAATCGCGGCTCATATGCTCCTGAATTATTAGCAAGAAATATTAAAGATTACAGACAGATAACAGAAGATCCATGGAAAATATATTATAAAATAAACGGTAATATTGTGAATGTTTTGGCAGTAATAGACTCAAGAAGAAATTTAAAAGATTTATTAATAAATAAATTATTAAGATAAAAAAACAGCCCGCTTCGCATAACATGCGATTAGTACTGTAAGCGCTTTAGCACCCTCAGGCTCCTAAAAAGTTATGCGAAAGTCATTTAAATAATAACCTAAAAATAGTACTCAATCTAAAAGTGTTTTTAAATTAATATTGAGCGCTTTTACAAGTTTAATAATAATATCAATTGACGGTATAACTCGTTTACTCTCAATATAATATAAATGACTATGAGATATTTCTATGGAATTGGCTAAATTTAGTAAAGAAATTTTCTTAGAAATTCTGGTTTTTCGGAGATTTTCTATAATTTTTATTGTTTCTGGCTCCATTTCTCTTGACTCTAAAAATAGAGCATGATATACTGCCAAACAACTCTATATTTAGAGTATTATTTAATTTTAATGGAGAAAATCTATGAAAAAAAGAAGGTTTGGAGTTTTGGTAATAGTATTAGTAATCGGAATGTTATTAATCCCAGTTGTTACGGTTTTTGGTGAAGACATGTGTCAACCTACTGAAGAATTTCAGTACAGAGTTACTTTATCGGTACATTTAACGGGTGGTAGCACATCTGCAACTGTTTCTGTTTGGGCAACTAGACCATCAGAAGCAGAAGAGCGGGCAAAACAACAATATAGAGATAACAATCCACGAATATTATCTCAAATTCTATCTATTGCTGCTATAAATGTAGTTAAACTTTAGGAAAAAGGAGGAAAAAATGAAAAAAATTATTTGCTTAGTTCTATATACCTGTATTATTTCATTTGTTGCATTTGCACAGCAGCAAGAGAATAGGTACACTGTAACTATTACATATGCAGGAGAAAATGGAAATATACTTACAGAAACAATCAATATATTATCTACATCAGCCAGAGAAGCAGAAGAAATAGCTACAAAACAATGGGAGGCATTAAAACAGGCAGATTGGGAATTTAAATTTGCTAACGCGGAAAGAGCAGATGAATCTGTTCCAACACTAACACCTGCTCCAGCACAAGTGGTTACACCTCCAACGATTGGTTATTTACAAGTAACTAATGCGCATCCATGGCCAACAAATATAAATCAAACAAAAATGTGGGTGGATAAAATTTATGTAAGACTTTCTGGTTCTTCAGCATATGAGCTACTTCATAATTCCCGCATTAATACAGATAGAGCACATACAATAGCTCTCCCAACTGGAATTTATGATGTAAAAGTTGAAGTTTTCCGTAATTGGTTTGATCAAAGAGTTGGTGATAGAGTAGACACTGTTGAAGTGGAAACTCGAAATGTAGTTATAAGAGAAAATATGACAACAGATGCAAGTATGAGAAATGCAAGTCTTTCTGTTTCCCAGCCAAGAAGATAATAATTTAACTCGGGTTATATCATAAAAATATTTTATTAAATTATATTTGCTGTTTACACAGCATAAAAAGGAGTTACTTAATGAATAAGATGCTAAAACACTTCTTAATTGTTGCTATTATTACAATAATTGGGTTTGGAATATCAACATGTAAGGATCCTGATACTAGTTGTTTGCACACCTATAGTTTATGGCAAGAAACAAATGCTCCAATCTGTACAGAAGCAGGCGAAGAAACAGAAAAATGTTCAAAATGTAACGAACTAGGAACAAAAAAACAAGTAGGTACAGATGCGCTTGGACATCAGGGTTTAACGCTAGCATTTGCGGCAACCTGTACGACATCAGGAAATAGCGAAGAATCAGGAACCTGTACACGCGCAGGTTGCGGAGAAGTTGTAACAGGAACTGTAATCAATGCACTTGGACATCAGGGTTTTAACGCCGTGAATGCTACATGCACAGAAAACGGAAATACTGGTTCAGGAATTTGTACTCGAACAAGTTGCGGAGAAGTTGTAACAGAAACTGTAATCAATGCGCTTGGACATGAGATATTAAATTGGTCTACTTATAACACTACAACTGGACATGTAAGCTGTAGTCGTAGTGGTTGCACTGGTGGTTTTGCGAAAATTGGCGACACAGGACCTGCAGGCGGAATAATTTTCTATGTAGCTCTAACAGGTTTTACAATAACCGATGATAGTTCTATCGCTTACTATCTTGAAGCAGCACTTACAAATGCAATTGGCGGCGAAACAGGAGTACAAACAACAATGAGATGGTCAATAATAGCATCTTCGCCATATCCTGATGTTGCAGGAACTGGATTTGGAATTGGTTCAGGCAGGAATAATACAGCTCTTATTATAGCGGCACAAGAAGCAACTTATCCATCTGATACATACATTTATGCGGCACTTGCGTGTAAAAATTATTTTGTGACAAGTTTTGACAGTTTTGATGATTGGTTTTTACCAAGCAAAGATGAATTAAATCAGTTATATCTTAGACGCGCAGATGTTGGCATAACGTCAGGCAGGTTCTGGTCTTCTTCGTGCGATCCCATCGCTGCTGCATATGATCATGATTTTGACATTGGCTTACATGGTGGCTTCTACCAGGGCCACAACCAAAATGTTCGTGCTGTCCGGGCTTTTTAATCCTTTATCTATTTATTTACAGGGGGATAAAGTCTCCCTGTAATATTTACATCATAAGACATATAATAAAAGGCGGTATAAAAATAAATTGTATATCTCCTTTTTAGTTTAAGTATATAAATAAATCAAGTATTGAATGTTGATCTAATGAGTTGTTTAAACTTTAACAAAAGACAACCAAAGTGAGCTGGAATAAAAATAAAATTTAATTAGGCACGTTATAAATCCATTTTTTTCTTGCTTTTTAGTGTTAATTAATCTTTATTTCTTCATGCGTTCTAAATGCTTGTATACGCCTCTTATACTAATGATATCATCTTCTTTTATGAAACTGATATCAGTAAAATTAGAAAATATATATTATATATAACTCATAAAACAGCAGGCAGTTGAAGCAAATATTATTTTTGACCAATTAAAAGAAAATCAAAGCTACTGGCGATTCTTGTTATGTAGAATGGCTAATGTTTCAAATGAACGGGATTTACTCTACCTTGGATACAACCTGAAGAAAACATACCGGCTAAAAGCCATCGCCTAACCGATGCAGACGCTGTCTACGCTCTCGGGCCTCAATCTTAAATGTTGTGCAAAATCTAATTTAATAATTAAATTGTATAAGACAGTATATTCAAGTGATTGAAAAATTGATTAAAATATAATATAGAAATTAAATGGAAAAAAATTGGGGAAAAAATACAGCTCTGTTTTTAGCCGGCCAAGCGTTGACATTATTTGGAACAATGGTAGTTCAATATGCGATCTTATGGCATATTACATTAAGAAGCCAATCTGGAACAATGATGACAATTTACACAATCGTCGGGTTGCTCCCAATGTTTTTTATATCACCGTTTGCAGGCGTGTGGGCTGATAGATACAATAGAAAATATATTATTAACATAGCAGATGGGTCAATAGCATTTTTTAGTTTAATTGTGGCAGTTTTGTTAATGCTTGGAATTGAAAGTTATATAATATTATTTGTATGTGCTTTTATTCGTTCTATTGGGCAGGGAATACAAACTCCTGCGGTTGGGGCTTTTATTCCTTTGATTGTTCCAAAAGAACATTTAACAAGAATAAACGGTTTTCAAGGCAGTATACAGGCATTTATCACGATAGCAAGCCCAATGCTGGGCGGCGTTTTAATGACTCTTGCTCCGCTTCATACATTGTTTTTATTAGATGTTGTAACAGCTTGTATTGGTATCTCTATTGTCGGTTTCTTGGTAAAGATTCAAAAAGATTATAAAATTGAAACGGAAGCAGATGAAACAAAAGGCACCTCCAACGAGCCCGAACGGGCGAAGTTTCCAGGTACCTCCAACGAGCCCGAACGGGCGAAGTTTCCAGGCACCTCATATTTTTATGAGTTAAAGGAAGGATTTTTATATTTAAAGAAACATGGTTATTTATTAACATTAATAATAATTTCTGCTCTTTTCCTGATATTATTTTCTCCCGCTGCATTATTAACGCCATTACAGGTTACTAGAAATTTTGGAGCAGATGTTTGGCGGCTTTCCGCAATAGAAATTATTTTTTCTTTAGGAGCATTAGCGGGAGGTATTATTATTGGATTATGGGGTGGTTTTAAAAACCGCATATATACAATGGCATTTTCCTGCGCATTATGCGGTTTATTTGCTGTTGGATTAGGGATTGTTCCGTCATTTTGGATATATCTTGTAATAATGGCATTATTAGGAATTTCTATGCCATTATATAATAGACCTGCGATGGCATTAATACAGTCAACAGTCGATCCAAATTTTATGGGAAGGATTATTTCTGTTTTTATGATGGTTTCCAGCACAATGATGCCAATAGGCATGCTCATTTTTGGTCCTCTTTCAGATAAAATATCAATAAATATAATTTTAGTATTTACAGGAATTGGAGTAGCATTATTAAGTATTCTAATGATAACAAGTAAAGCGCTTCTTATGGCTGGAATGAATGAAAAGAAGGAAGAAATAGAAAATATATAAAATATTCTCTTTATTATGTTGACATATATCAAATATTACATACAATAGAAATATATTACATATACATAATCCTTGATAAATGGAAAAACCAGAGGTTTTTATGAAAAAGCCGTTTATAACCTTAATTATTGTTTTTTCTATGTGTTTCTGTTTCTTTGCCTGCGATTTAACAGATATTTTTGACAAAGCAGATACATCCAAATTTAACGAAAAAGTAGATAATAAAGAACAAAACGATCAAGGTAATGATAAAAAAATATCTGAAATAGTTGAAGAAATTAAATTTTCTAAGGTTGATTTTTTTGATGAATATGGACTTACTTTAGAATTTATTGGTATTTGGAATGACTATATGCCCGGGTGGGGATGGAAATTGACCTCTGAAGGTGAAAGTGCAAGTATTTGTACAATTCATATAAGCTCATCTGCCAGTCTTCCTTTAATGGAAATATCTGTAAATATTATTACAGAAAATATTCGGTTTGACAGTGTAAAATTTTCTGAACTATATAAAGAAGAACAATTTGGCGTATTATATCCAGGCAAGTTCTGGAAGGATTACCGGCCGGATATTGGTTTTCGTGTTGGAGACTATGATAAATATATAATGGAAATAAATATAAAAATTGATGACAAGCATCAAGTGCTCACTGTAGCGGACAAATCCGGAGTTACCCATTAAATATTCCATTTTGCAGATCTTGCGTCGCATATCACACGAAGGCAAGAGAACATATACCAACTGCCGATGCAGCAGTTAAAATTGCCCAAGCGCTTGGGGTTTCTGTGGAATACCTCGTAACAGGAAAAGAAAATAACCAGGATAAATCCTCATTGGGGCCGGAAATTCGCTCTTTAATACAGAATTTCAAGCTTTTAAGCGAAGAAGACCGGAAAATGATCATTTCTATCATGCAATTATTCAAAAACAGACGAAATTCGAGCGGGAAATAGAAAAATTCTGACTTGTACAAAAAACATCCCTATATTAATCTAAATTATGCTAAAAATTGAAGACATTAAAAATCTCTGTACTGATGATACAATAATACTTACTGAGCATTTAATAACCAGGATGAGGCAACGAAACATAAGGTTGAATGATATAAAAAAAGCAGTTGATAATGGGGAAATAATTGAACAATATCCCACTGATTATCCTTTCCCTGCTTGTTTAATAAACGGGGATAATATACATATAGTTTGCAGTATTGATGCAGATTGTCTATATATTATTACGGCTTATCGTCCAGCACCAGAAAAGTGGGAAGCTGGAGGAAGAAAAAGAAAGGGAGCTAAATTATGAAATGCGGAATCTGCAAAGCGGAAATGGAAGAAAAAAAAGTTACTTACACTGAGGACATCGAGCAAGGCGTCATCGTTGTCCGGCACGTTCCGGCTCAAGTCTGTACAGAGTGCGGTAATACCTGGTATAGCGGAACAGTTGCTGATGAACTTGAAAAATTAGTTGACAAGTTTGCATCATCAACAGGTTCAGAAGTATCAGTCATCAATTATGATAAATTGGTAGCTTAAACAGATAATCAAATTTGGAGTTATAACATGGACATTTTTACATTAGGCGCGTTTGCGGTTTTATTCTTACTTGTTATTCTTGTTCTTATAAAGCAGCACTCGGAAAAACAAACGGACTATACTGCGCAGATGATCGATTTGAAAAATGAGCTTAACGAACTTAAAACAAGGCAACTGGAAAGCCAGCAGGTATCCCTAACCAGCCAGCAAAAACTTTTGACGGATACGCAGAGCAATCTTAACACCCAATTGCAGCAGATGATGAGCATAATGAATCAAAACCTGAATAGCGCGCAGAATAATATTACAAAGCAGCTTTCCAGCGCCAATCAGATGTTCGGGGATATACATAATCAGCTCGGTACATTGGGAAAAACCGTAAAGAATATGGAAGATATCGGAAAAAATATTTCTTCGCTGCAGGATATACTGCAGGCTCCAAAGCTGCGCGGGAATCTTGGCGAATATCTTTTGGAAGAACTGCTTAAACAGATTTTTCCAAGCGCCAATTATGAAATCAAATACAGTTTTAAAAACGGAACCCAGGTTGACGCTGTTATCAAACTTGAGGGTAACATCGTACCTGTGGATTCAAAATTCCCACTTGAAAGTTTTCAAAGACTTATTAATGCCGGCAATGATGATGAAAAAAAGGTGTTTAAAAGAGAATTTGTTACAAGCGTAAAAAAACGCATTGATGAGATTGCTTCAAAATATATTAACCCTGCGGAAGGAACTTTTGATTTTGCAATTATGTACATTCCGGCGGAGAATGTTTATTACGAAACAATTATAAACGATTCTTATGCCGGCAAGGATAAAGAATTTGAACTTTTAAATTACGCCATGCAAAAACGCGTAATACCTGTTTCACCTAACTGTTTTTACGCCTACCTTATGGCTGTAATCTTCGGATTAAAGGGTCTTAAAATCGAACAGGAAGCAAAAAACATTCTTAAAGATATCTCCCTGGTTCAGGACAGGTTTGGAAAGTTTTTTACAGAATACAGTCTTGTAGGCAAGCACCTCTCCAGCGCGGTAAATAAATTCAATGACACTGAAAAAAAGGCCGAAAAACTCAATGAACTTGTGGGCAGCCTTACAGGGCAAAAAACAGAATTACTTGATGCCCAGTAAAAATTGGAGGTGTTTTCCTGGAAAAACTGCATAGCGATGCAAGAATAATCATAGACAGGGCCATTAAGGCAAATATGCCCTGTGCGGCTGTACGTAATGCATTAAAAAATCATATATTCTGCGCAACAGGCGATATATACCTTGCGGCCATAGGCAAGGCGGCATGGACAATGGCCCATTCAGCATATGAAGAGCTGGGAAGCAAAATAAAAAAGGGCATCGTTATCACCAAGTACAATCATTCGTTAGGCGACATTCAATGCATGGAAATAATTGAGGCTGGCCATCCATTACCGGATGAAAATACAATTACCGGCACAAAAAAAATAACCGAAATGGCAAAAAACTTGAGAGCTTGTGATGAACTTTTATTCCTGATTTCCGGCGGCGGCTCCGCTTTATTTGAAGACCCCCTGCCCGTACTTACCCTTGCCGATATAACAGATATTAGCTCCCAGCTGCTTTACTGCGGCGCTGATATTGTAGAAATTAATATGATTAGAAAGCGTCTTTCTGCTGTTAAAGCTGGCAGGTTTGCCCAAATTTGCGCGCCTGCAAAAGTGTTTGCAGTGGTACTGTCCGATGTTCTTGGAGACAGGCTTGATTCCATTGCATCCGGTCCCGCAGCGCCTGATTTCTCTACAGTTGATGAAGTAATGGCAGTTGTTAATAAATATAATTTAACAATAAGCGATAAGGTTAAAGAATATTTAAACATGGAAACCCCAAAATATCTTGACAATGCGGAAACTGTCATTACAGGCAGCGTGCGCACCCTATGCAGCAGCGCAGCAGATATTGCCACAGAGTTAGGCTACACTCCTTTTGTGTTATGCACTGAAATGAATTGCGAGGCCCGTGAAGCTGGACGCTTTATTTCTTCAATTGCAAAACAAATTAATAACATGACAGATAACATATTTAAAAAGCCGTGCGCTGTAATTTTTGGCGGAGAGACTGTTGTAACCCTTAAAAACAAGGAAGGTAAAGGCGGACGGAATCAGGAGCTTGCGCTTGCTGCCGCAGAAGGCATTAGCGGCATTGACAAGCTGCTTATTTTTTCGGTTGGCTCTGACGGGACTGACGGACCAACTGATGCGGCAGGGGGAATTGTTGACGGCGCCACTTACCAGCGGTTAAACGAAAAGGGTTTAAACTTTCATGATATATTAAATAATAATGACTCATATAACGGACTTGCCGCAGTTGATGCTCTTGTTATAACAGGGCCAACAGGTACAAATGTTAATGATATTACAGTTATTCTTTGCGGGTGAAATTACCCGCTGACTTCATCAATCCAGCTTAGGTATTTGTTAAATGCGCCAATGACAGGCAGCATGACAATTTCCGGCACTTCATATGAATGATTTTTAATTATTGTTTCCTCTATTTTGGCATAATGATTCTGATTGCATTTTATAAAAAGAGCAATCTCCTTTTCATTGCATATTTCACCCTTCCACGAGTAATAGCTGTTAATGGGAAAAAGCTGAATACAGGCGGCCAATTTATTTTCCAGTAACGCATCAATTATTTTTTTTGCCGTTTCTTCGTTTGGACATGCAGTTATAACAACTGCGTATTCATTTTTCATAATTGTAGATTTTAAATCCAATTTGATATTATATCAAGATTGTTTAATAAACCTTTTAATGCCATAATCAAAATATCAATGACAGATAATACACGCAGAATAATCGAGCAGATACTTGCGATCCCAAAGGGAAGAGTTTCAAGTTACAGGGATGTCGCCATGAAAGCGGGAATCCCGAACGGAGCGCGCCAAACTGTAAGGGTTCTCCATTCAATGTCAGAAAAATATAAGCTTCCGTGGCACAGAATAATCCGTTCCAACGGCAGCATCGCGCTGTCAGATGAAGGCATGGCAATACAAATAAAACTTTTACGCTCTGAAGGCGTGAAAGTTTCAAAAGACGGAAAAGTGAACATGGAAAAGTTTGGGTGGTTTAACTAGCCGCCGGCCAGCAGTTTTCCCATTAAGGGAATCAAAATAAATGTAGCAATGGAACTTCCCAGACTGGAAAAGAAAAAGACAAGAAGAGCCCTTGTTATCCTATTGCGGTAAACGCCTTTAATACCGGCAATATCTTCCGTTAAATTCTGTACATCCGAGACTCGCGGTTTACTGAATGTGGCCTGAACAAGACCCGATAATATGCCCACTCCAATAAAAGGAGTTAAAGTTGTCAGGGGAGCTCCAAGAAATGAAACAAGAACAGCAAGAGGATGCCCCAAAGCAATTATCGCTCCGATAGCGGCAAGGGATCCGTTCCATAATATCCATTCCCTTATCATGGAGATACCCATGTCCGCTCCTGCTGTAATAAACCCGGATGCTATAAGGCCGATAATTACAGCCGGAATCAGGAAACGCAATAACCCGGAAAAAAAGCCCGGCTTGGGAATTACATCAAGCTCACTTACATCGGAAGTCTGCTCTCCCCTGCTTAATTTTTCCAGATGAGATATCATCCCCTGCATATGTCCTGCGCCGACTACAGCGACAATTTTTTTTGCCGCGCCTTCCTGCTCTTTAAATATTGATGACCAGATTTTTGCCGCAAGATAAAAATCCCTTTCATCGATTAAAACTGCTTTTACAGCAGGCAGATAACTTGCAAGCTCATTCATCATGCCGTCAAGTTCGCTTCTGTTTTTTAAATTTTCTATTTCCTTTTCATCTAGTTTTTCTGTTGTAAAAGCGCTTGCCAAAAGGGAGGCGAGCAGTTTTATCTTGCTCCAAAAACCGCATCTTGCCCATGCGCGGCGTAGAGTTGTGTGCACTTCGCGATCGCAAAGACTGTAGGGAATTCCCATTTCTCTGGCGGTTTCCACCGCTGTTTTCATTTCTTCGCCGGGCTTGACACCTAACTCATTGCCGAGGCGGCGCTGAAAACTTGCAAGCACAAGATTTGCAATTAGCAGAAAACCCTTGCCTTCCTTAAATACCTTGGATAAATCAAGCTTTTCCCAATTGTCATTCTGTGTTATCGAATTATACCTTCCCTGATCAAGCTCTACGCAGACCATATCAGGTTTTTCTTCGCTGATAATTTTCCGTACTTCATCGATGCTTTCACGCGAAACATGCGCTGTTCCTACCAGTTTAAGCTCTCTTCCGTCAAGGATAATTGTTTCGATATTTCCGCTCATCTTGCATTCCTAAGACCGAGACCGCGCTCCGCCAGTATCATTTCATTCAGCCGCCATTCCAGTAAGCCGACGGCATCAAGATCCTGAACCATCAAATAATACCTGTCCGCCAGGTTTCTGTTTCCTCTTATGTCATAATATGAGGCAAGGTAAAAAAGCATCCGCGACTTTGTATAAACATTTCTTTCGTTTTCTATCATTGCGATTACATTGGTATCGCCGCTTAAATCATGAAAAAGCCTTAACATGGCAAAATCAAGCGAATCTCTTGGAGCTGTGCGCATAACCTGCGAAAGAAATTGCCTTGGGTCTGTCTGCCGGCCTGCGCGCATCCAGTTTATTGCAGCTAACAGCGCATAACTAAACTCCCTTGGCGCTTGTCTGTAGGCGTCAAGAAAAGCATCTCTTGCAAACGACCACTGTTTATTCCTCATCCTTATAACTCCAAGCCCTTCAAAGGCAAAGTAGTAATCCGGTTTAAGCCTTGCAAGAGCAACGTAATCCCGCTCCGCTCCGGCATAATCGCCAAGCTCGTCTTTAATGGCTGCGCTGTATACATAGGCCATAAAAACGCCGGGAGATATTTCAATAGCCTTGTTGAATAATTCAAGGGCTTCCTGTTTGCGGTTTAACTCCATAAGAACCTGTCCGTAATCTACCAGTATCCAGTAATTATCCGGTTCTATTGTATAGGCTGCGCCAAAATCCTCCAGAGCATCGGAATGGAAACCCGCACTTTTGTAAAGCCTTGCCCTCTCCTGCAGAGGCCTTGCCCAATCCGGGTATAAATTTATTGCGCGGTTTAAAAGCCGCTCGGCATTCCGCGGATCTCTTGAGTATCGGTAAACCGATGCGCGCCCGACAAGGGCCTCTCCGTTATCCGGTTCGAAAGCCAGAACCCTGTCAAAGTACCCGGCGGCAACGCGAAGATTCTGATTTCCCAGATTGATGTTTCCAAGATCATTAAGCGCCCTTGCATGATTTGCATTTATGCCGATTACTCTTTCAAGAAACTGTCTTCTTTCACGATCCTTGTTTTCAAGCGCAGCGGCGTCAGCCAGAACCATGAGCGCTTCTGTATTATTCCGTTCAGTTCCGATAATGCCGTTCGCTATCTGTCTTGCGTCAGCCGGCCTTCCTGCAGCGTTCAGTATTGAAGCGCGCATAATGCGGATTTCCGTACTTTCTGAATAATCGGGCGGAAGCCTGTTAAATAATTCCAGCGCAGATGAAAACTCTCTGCGCGCAAGCAGGTTTACAACTTCCGATAAAATGGCCTCACTGTCACTTTCCTGACAAAAAACCTGAGAAGAAAGACATATTACAAAAAACAGCGGTAAAAATGGCCTCAGTATCAAACTGCTTCCATTGAACTTAACTTTCATGCAAGCATATAGTATACAATAATTAAGAATGTCAGAAAAGGGGTTGAAGTAAAAATGAAAAAACCTTTAGCGTATAAAATAATAGGCCTTGCAGTGATTTACTGCTTTGTCTTCTGTCTTCTTGTGATTTTGCAATTTTCCAATCAGGGGACTTTTTCGCTGCCGGCAGGCGGAATGACAATAAGAGGACGTCTGGCTGATAAAGTTTCCGATAATGAAAAAGCGCAGGGAATTACAGGCGGCATAAGAATATTTTACGGCGGACTTGATTTCAACCTTAAGGAAGAGCGCGGAAGAGGTTTAATTCTCGCAGGGGATAACGGCAGTACTACTGCGGCAAACCCCGAATACATGATTCTTTCGGAAAATATAGCGCGTTTTATTCTGCCCGGCGGAACAATAATTACATTCAATTCGATGGATTCGGTAAGAGGCATGGAACTTCAGATAAGCGCGGAGTTTGCTGATAATATTTCGTCAATTACAATTCCTATTATTCCACGGCGTTCTTCACTGCTTCATGACTCGGGGCAGCTTGGCATTATGTACGGCGGCTCCCGGTATGTGCTAAGCAGCCTTGGCCAGGAACTTGAAACAGGAAATATGATTCTTTCAAGAGAAAATCCATCCATCGCATACAGATCAAGAGGCAGGCAGAGAGCCTTCGATCCCGCAGAATTTATAATAGCAAGGGAGCAAAATTATTCAAACGTTCTTGCAAGCTGGCTGGACTCAAGTTTTGCAGGATGGAATCAGAATACAGCTTCTTTGCAATCGGAATACGACATAATGGCTTATCTTAGCCAGTCGCTTCAGAGGGGAAACTATTCAACGGCAATTAGAAACGTTCCTGGGAATTTTAATAACAGCCCTGAACACAGTTTTAGATCCTCGGCCTTCACAGGCGGCATGACAAACGCCTACCGCACATTTACATCCTCGGAAAATGAGAGGATGAATCAGATAACAAGATTAATAAGGGCTAGGTCTCTTGACATTTTAAAAGAAGAACATGTTATTGATTATCTTTTTACGCGTAACAATTCAGTTCTTGCAAATGATATTATCGAGCTTGCGGCAAATGCAAGCCCTGATATGATAATTTATGATTATATCCCTGGCTTACTGGAGTTCTTTCAAGATGTAAGATACTGGCGCCCCGCATCAGCTCATGCAATCGATCATTTAACAGATCAGATAATTAATTTGATTTCTGAAAATCTCAACCGCGACACGGAAAATGACGCAATTTATGTTACAAGCACAGAAAGCAATACTTCCGAGTACAGCTTCCGGCTTGGAAAAGCGCTTGCCTACTGGGCGGAAGCAACACATAATACCGAGTGGGCGGCAATCGGCCGGTCTTTGATCTTATCCGCCATTTCAACCGGAAACGCCGGAAGACTTTACGGCATTTTAAAACCTTCAGATTATTATCCAAAAGCGGTATGGCTTACAGCTAACGGTCACTGGGCATGGACTGTTTCGCCGTTGATCAGAGTAACAACAGAGGCAGGAGGCAATTTGAATCTGGCTGTGTCATTCCCTGCCAATATGTCGCATCATTTGATAATCCGCGGCGTTCGTCCCTTTAACAGAATTCAGATTCACGGCATGGACTGGAGAACCGACAGTCAGTTTGAAAGTTACGATTCATCAGGCTGGGTATATTATCCTGACAATCAGACTCTAATTTTAAAGCTCAGGCACAGAACCGTAGTAGAGAATGTCAGATTAATTTATCAGGCAGCAGCGCCTGCACCATCACCATCACCTTCGCCGCCTCCGCCGGTTATTGAAAGCTCAGAGGTTAATGTTGAATAGACAGGGATTCTTTTTATTAACAGCAATTGTTTGCGCAATACTGTTAATAACCGTATTGTGCTTTATTATTTTTACATGCGCAGGAAGAGAAGAACCTTCCTTGCAGCCAGAAGAACCTCCGGCGGAAGAAGAACTTATAGAACCTGAAGAAATCCAGGAAGAAGAACATGTTGCAGAGCAGGAAACCGTAATTGAGCAGACAGCGCCGGAGAGAAGCGTAGCTGTGTCGCATCAGGTTCACCGCTCGCCGCCATTGTCCTCTTTAAGCAGAATTGGAGGACGGGTTAATGTCTCGGAATTGAACCCTGTTAATTTTGAAAATCCTGATCTTGATGTTTTAAGACAGATGGGAGTTGATCAATATTTAATTTCCTATTTTGCAGGCGAACAATTTTACGCCAAGGCCGATTATGACAGAGCCATCACGGAGTACACAGCATCGATTAGCCGCGATGGCAGTTTTATGGAGGCCTTTATTTCCCGCGGAAACGCATGGATGAAAAAGCGCGATTACAGCCGCGCCGTTGATGATTATACGCGGGCAATAAGGATTGACGGCAACAGAGCGGAGCTTTACAACTACCGCGGCTTTGCAAGATCGCAAATGGCAGCAAACAGCACAAGAGAGATGAATCTTGCAATTGAAGATTTTTCCCGCGCAATTTCGATTAACAGAAACTATGTTGATGCGCTTGTTAACCGCTCCCACGCATATTATCAGACCGGCAATTTTGACAAGGTAATAGAGGACTGCGATCAGATAATAAGGCTGGAACCTTCCAACGCCGTTATCTGGAACAGAAGAGGCAGCGCATGGTACAGAAAGGAAGATGACGACAGAGCCATAAGGGATTTTTCAGAAGCAATTAGGCTAAGAAGAGATTACGGCACAGCCTGGCGAAACCGCGGCAACGCATGGCTAAGCAAAGGTGAAACCGACAGAGCCCACGCAGATTTCGCCGAAGCAGCGCGGCTGGGCAGGTAGTTTTTGGGGAGTGGTTGATTTTTACAGTTGAAAGCTAAAGGGCTTGTGCAGCAGTCCTTTTTATTATATATTTCAAAATTGAGGTATGTATGAATTTTGATATTGATTTTGAACAGGAAGAAGATGGACGGTGGATAGCTGGAATTTCCGAAATTCCTGGTGTTCTTGCATACGGTGTAACTCCTTTACAGGCAGGAGCAAAAGCAAAAGCTTTAGCTCTAAGAGTTTTAGCAGAAAGAATGGAAAATGAAGTTTCAATTCCTGGTATTAATTCTATAGTATTTGCAAATCGTTATGAGCAAGTGGCGATCAATTAAGGTAAAACGTCTTCTTGCCGCATTATTAAAAATCGGCTGGTCTGTAAAAAGACAAGACGGCTCACACAAAACACTGGAAAGATTTGGGTATCCGGATTATGTTTTTGCTTTTCATGATGGCGATGAAATAGGTCCTAAAATGCTTGCAAGAGTAGCTAAGCATACAGGATTAACGCCAAATGATTTATAACTGTCAATAATAACCCCTATTTATTCGTAAAAAATGCAGAAAATAAATTTTAGATATATTCCAGGGATACGTAATTTATCAGCGTCTGATACCCCGTGTTATTTTTCTTTGCGTGGTTTTTAAAGTAATTGACACTGCTGCTGTTCAGACCTTTTGGTTTTTGCTGGTTTTTCTACAAGATTATTTAAGACAATGATTATTTGTTTATTTGTATATAAAATATTTTATAAACAAATTGCAATTTTTTCTCGTACTAATTCACTGATTATTTGGGCAGGAGTTTTATGATCGGCAATGGCTTTTGTATTTAAATAATTGGCAGTAACACTGTCAATCGTTACTGTATGAGCGGTTTTCTTACACTGGGTGAAATAGCCTGTTCCGTTTGGACCGGGTTTTGGAGGGTTCTTTGTCCATTTTTCGTCCAGTCTTTTTGCTTCTTCGTCAGTCATTTGCGCCATTTTTTCTATAATATGATATTCAATAATTAAAAACAAGGCACTACAGTAAACACAATACCTCACATTAAATTGAATTCTAGAGAAGATCATACCTATCCTGGATATGATCCACGAAATTCGGGGTTATCATGTAATGCTTGATGAGGATCTGGCAAAAATTTACCAGGAAGAAACTAAGATATTAAATCAAGCTGTCAAACGTAATATTGACCGCTTTCCGCCTGAATTTATGTTCCAATTAACCAATCAGGAGTATGAAAACTTGAAGTCGCAAATTGCGGCTTCAAGACGGATTCCTAATGAATTAGAGAACTTGAAGTCACAAATTGTGACTTCAAGTTTGACACTTGCCAAGGGAGAAGCCAATTGGGGCGGACGGCGCCATCAACGCTTCCACTCTCTAACAATAATTCTCTCATCATTCATTCTGTAAAAAGCGGATTTGACAAGTTTTTTTATGCTGTTAATTTTTTCTGTGTTTTGCAGGATGTCGCTTTCCTGATTCGGTGTTATCGAAATTATTGCTCCGATTATTCCTCCTCTGAACCAGCGGTTTGATGATTCCAAAAGAAAAACATTTGCATTATCAACATCATCTGATGTTTTTATGTGATCGGATAATATTTTGGTAATGTTCCTGCGGAACATTTTATTTATTATTACATCGGTAATGGTCCATTCTCTTATATTAAATATATGCCACGGCTCAATATATTTTGGCATTAAATCCTCACTTATAAGTATGAACCTCATGCGTCTTGCCGTATACTTGTCAGCTACCGTAATTAAACCTGCTTCCGTTACAAATGATGTTATCCCTTCCTGATTTATACGTAAAATTATTTTGTCATGGTCTTCTTTTACATGTATTGGCACAGCTATTAACGGAACCATATTTTGTCTTGGCAGCAGAATAATAATTAGAATAGCTGCAATCATAATTCCGGCTGCGATTAAATAGATATTCTTTAATAATTTCTCTTTTTTCCAGTATCTTAAAATTAATGAGAATATACAGCCATTATTACTTTTATTCATAATTTTTAAACTGTTTGCATCAAGCTACTGTATGGGTTTATCAAGTCCCTCCCTGAATAAACCGTCAAGCTCGTTGCGGATTTGCTCCTTTACGCGGTTCGGAACAGAGGGCAGATTGGAAAAATACCGCAGAACGCGTATTCCCTCAGGCGCAAGGGGCGGGCCGGAGAACCGGCACAGTCTTGCAATCGACGATGTTGCAGCTAACACAAGCTGGGGATCGATATTGGGATTATTCGGGGAAAGCAGAAAGTTGTATGAATGAAATGATCTTCCTGTAGGATCTACTCCGATAATTCCAATCGCATCGGCGCATGCTCTTCTAATCGCAGGCTCCGGATCTCTGTCAAAAATATTCCAGAGAAAAGGAATTGTCTCTCTTGAGCCGACCAGCGCAAGCAGATTGATAAGCCTTACGCGCTGCATCGGATTTACAAGCGGCCTTACCTGGGATGTCTGCGGGCTTCCGATAAAAAAGCCAATCATTTCCATCATGTATGCGACATACACAGGTTCATTCTGTCCAATCCTGCCGCTTCTGATTGCCGCTGCAATTTCCTCATATACTCTGTCCTGCTCAACATCATGATAACGGCTGCTCTGCCCTGTCCACGGTGAAGGCGGAGGACTGCCCATCCCGTAATCGCCTTCAGGTTCGGGGCCGTAAAACCTGTTCTGCACAATTGTCCGCAGTTTTGCATCAATATTATAAACACGTAAAATATTATCTGTCCCGCAGGCATAAAGAAGTCCTTCGTCGCTAAGAGAAGGAACTCCGGAACTAACAGTTTGCAGTCTGTGAACAAAACGGCGGCGCCCCTCCTGGGTATACGCGCTGATGCCGCGAATTGTTATCGCATAAATACCGCGCTCGTCGAACATCATCTTTGCCTGCGTCTGCGTAAGATTGCCAGGCCCTCTTTCCTCGGCAGCTTCGTGAGTGTTCCTTGTCCAGACAGTTTCTCCGCGGGCGTTTATACAAAGAATTCTTCCGTCCCGCAGCGTTACGGCAAATAAATCTCCCCTGCTTTCGGATGCAACAGGCGGCGCAGGAAGGGATCTTAAGTTCTGCCTTGAAAGCCTGCCTCCCCTTCTTACGCTGTCATTATAAATTATTTTTTCCATTTCACCCGACTGGTACAATAGCACATAACTTTGCGTATTTCCCTCGTCAAGAGAAACTATCATTACAGGAAGCCTTTCAAGCCTTATCCTTTCTATATGACTGAATTGATGCACCTTAACAAAATCCATATTCCGCAGGACAGTTGCAACGCTTCCGGTTTTGTCCAGCACGGGAGCAAATGAAATGGGGCTTTCCAAATCAATTGTCCAAAGTGAATTGCCGGAAGCGGTTCTGCATGTAATTGTAGAATCAAGCGAAATAAAAACTCTGCCGTCCCATCCTACAACCGGCGGATAGGAAATTGGTTTTCCAAGATTAAGCCGCCACAATTCACGGCCAACTCTGTTAATCGCCATGAATATGCCGTCTGTATTGCAAATATATGTCGCGGCCTCGTAAGAGCGGGCAATATAGGGAACGGCAGATCCCCTTGCGTCAAAATTCCATAGGGGAGTGCTGCTCATAAAAAACGATCTGACTCTTCCGTTCTCCCCAACAAGCACAGCGGAGCTTGCCTGCAGATGAGGCGTTCCTCTGATTGTATCGCCAATGGGCGCTTCCCAAATTGGAGCGGCGCCAACCTGTGTGCCTGGTATATCAACTCTTTGCTGAGCTGCCAAAGATGCAAAAGCCGTAATTAAAATAAAACATACTAACCAGGTTTTTTTCATATCATCACCTGAGCTTCCTGAACTGGGAAAAACCCAGAACAGAAGACTGATAAACAGAAGGCCCGTCAAAGTTTCTTCCGCACGGCAGCATACCGTTTACAATTTCAAAAGTTGTTCTCTCCCCGTTAAATGCAAGATGCAAACCTGACTGATTTACAGAAGCTTGATCGGGCAGCGTTTCTTCCAGCGACAGATTAACGCTTATTGCAGAGTCTACCCGCACCTGCCTGCCGCCTGCGCTTACAACCCTGTTTGCAAATCCGATATACGAGTAGGTGCCTGTTCCGTATCCCTCGTAGCGCAGGGCATTTTGCTGTCTGTGTTCCCATGTGTCATATCTTTCCACTCTAACGCTTCTGTCGGTTCTGAATTCAATAATGCAGACAACAGGGCCGTCGGGCATATTGAGCACAGACTGCCATGTCCCTAAAAGATAATTCGGCAGCGCTATCCTTTCTACTGCCTTTGCGCAAAACTGAGAAACAGAAATATCATTTAAGGCGCGCGCCTGTTCATTATATTCATTTAATACGGCATTCGTGCCGGCGTTTAATGTTGATGCTGATAAAATAAAATTATTTCCAATCCTGGAAAGAGAGCCGCGGATAATATACTCGGCTCCGGCTGCTCCCTGTACAACATTTACTGTTCCCCAGGAGTTTAATTCGGAAACTACCTGACTTGTAAGATTAACTGCATCCGCTGCAGTAACTCCGCCGCCTGTTGTTTCAAATGTAATAATGCCGATAACAGGCAGCCTTTGGGCAAAAGCTGTGTTTAGGGAAAGAAACACAAAGGCAAGAAAAATAAATTTATTTTTCACCTGTTTCTGCCTTAAATGACTGCAGGATATCCATCTCAATATCTTTAAGCGATTTTTCGGTCAGCAGGCCGTTTCTTATCTGCTCCTTTACAAAGCCGCTGTACTGCTTGTCATAGATGGCAATGTGGCTGAAAACCCAGTCTTTAAGGGTGCGTACAAAATGGTTTGGAACTAATTTTTTGCCTTCGTTGTATTCATTTACAGATGAAAGAATTTCCTTTATAAGATCGGCATGCAGTTTTTTATGTTCATTATAACCTGGATAATTTAACGCTTTTAGAAGTATTAATTCAGCGTCAAAATGAAAATGGACATATTTCACCATGCGGCTCATTGTTTCTTTGAACACTGCCTGAAGCACATCGTCTTTTTCATGGCACGCATTGTATAACTGGTTTGTTAACTTAACAAGCTGCTTGTGCTGAACGTCAATTAATTCAATTTCTGTGGCGTATTTGTGATCCCAAACAACAATTTCCACTTCATGCTTTGGATTTTCATTTGTCATGCGGATTATTATATCAAAAAACCCTTTAAAATGCAAATTTCTGTTTTGATTTTACAACAAACTCCTGCATTCAAGGTAAAACCGTTTTTCGCATGAACGCCCCATGGAAAAACTTTTTCGCGGCAGTGGGCCAAGGCGGGCAACAGTTTCAAAGAGGCCTGATTTTTGAACAGGCGGAAGCAAGATGCCTGCTGCTGTGCCTTCAGAGAGGCGGAAAAGCTCTTCTTCATCATGGATATAATCTATTAACTGCGGATTGTCTTTTGCGTACTCGTCCAGAAGGGGCTGCAGGCAGGCGGTTGAAATCCCGGTGAATGTTGTTTTTATTAATGCGTAATTTCCTTCAGAGATAAGGCCGAAAATATTACCCTCTTTTTCTGCAGGTTTCCCGCAAACTGCTTTTAAAAGTTCATCGCTGCTTTTAACAGGAAGGCATGAAAAGCCCGGCAGCTGAGACAGCATAGGTACGATCCTCTCATAACCAATGCCAAAAACAAGGCGGTGAATGGGTTCAAACTGAATTGCAGGATCATAGATGTTTTCAATTTCAACTAACGCATAACTGCATGGAGGAGAATGATCTGATCCGTTAACGGCTTTCCATTCCTGCCAAATCTCCTTTGCCGCTGCAAGAGAATGATTCCCGTCTCCCACGGCAAATAAAAATGGTTTTCCGCACTCATATCTGGCAGATGAACGTTTATATAACTCCTCAAGTTTTCCGGCAACAAAGTCCAAATCGTTTTCTGCGTTTACATGCCAGCCTGTTATGCTGCCGGATTCCATCATCAGACTGGTACTGTAAAGGGGATCAGCTTTTTTTACTTTTTCGCCAAGAAGCGGCAGCAGGCTGTCAGTATCATCGTCAATAAGCAAAAGAATGTGCGGCAGTTCCACAGGCGCGCCGCGGCGAATATCCATCCGGGGCGGCAGGCGTTCAGGCACTGTTCCTTCCGTGCAGCGTATTAGAGGACGGGCATCCGCGTTCCATTCGTACTGCTCAAGGTCTATTGCAGCCACAAGCCCGCGGCGCTTTTTGTTAAAAGGGGTATCCCTCTCAATATAAATAAATCCCTGCCCGGGTTTTGAAAAGACATCTGTTTGCAGATAACGCTTCATTGCTGAATGAATATCTTTAATTCTCTGCGCAGCATCGTCATCGGATAAAAATACTTCGGGAAAAATCAAATCTAAGGTTGACGGCGAGCCGGCAGTAATAGTTTTTACTTTCTGCCAATAATTGCGATCCTGCGTAAATTGATCACAGGCAATTACAGGCCACTTTGTTAAATCAGATGCAGGCTGAGGCAGCAGTACCGAAGGAATCTCAAGTCCTAGCGAATTTAATTTTTTCCGGTATTCATTCATGGAATTATCTTAATGTAAAAATTAAATAGTGTCATTCATCATTTTCATGATATAATGTCCTATGAGTGAAAACCTTGAATTAATTGAAATGTTCAAACGGCTTAGAGTTACGGATGTCCGCGACGGCATGGACTGGATGGGCTACCATCACTACGGGACTGTAGATTATAAAATCCGTCCGCTCTTCCGCCCGGAAACAAGCATCATCGGCATTGCAAGAACGGCGCGCTATGTCCCCTACGAAGGCCCTGTTCCCGCGCTTCCGCCCGATGAATATACCGAGTGGGTAAAAATGTATTATTCAAAAATATGTTACGACCCCTGGACCAATGACATTCAGCCGGGCGACTTTATGTGCCTTGACATCGCCGGCCTTGATGTGGGGCTTCTTGGCTCCAACAATACATTGAATTGCAAAAAACGCGGCGCAGTTGGTTTTATGACAAACGGCGGCGGAATCCGCGACACCGATGAATGCATTCTGCAAAAAATCCATGTATGGTCTATGCACATTTCCCAGCCAATGGATCAGGCAAGGATCAGATATATCGATAAGGATATCCCGATAGCTATCGGCGGTGTTGCAATTTATCCTGGTGATGTAATCGTAGCTGACGGCGACGGCGTTATTGCAGTCCCCCGCAAGGCCGCAAAGGATGTGGCCAAATATGCCTGGCAGGAAGCGAGCGCTGACAAGAAATCCCGCAAGCAGCTATATATCGATCTTGGAATGCAGCTTGATGATACAGTTGAATAAGGAGCCCTCATGCTTGCAGAAAGAACTCCTGTAAAAAATTTAATTTTTGTACGTTTAAATCCGGGCGATGATTTACTTGCATCATTGGAGCAGGCCGCAAAAGAAAAGAATATAAAAAATGCGGTTATTCTTTGCGGCATTGGATCCGCGCGCAGCCATCATTTTCACGTTGTCGGCACGCGCGAGAATCCGCCCAGAAATGATTTTGTTAAAGATGAAAAAGCTTCGGATATTGCAGGTATCAGCGGTTATATAATAGAAGGACGCGTTCATGCCCACATTGTTCACTCGGATACCAAAACCGCTTTTGGCGGGCATCTGCATCACGGCGTAGAAGTTTTAACATTTGCAATTCTGACATTGGCCGAAGTAGATTATGACTTTACGGGGTTTGACAGCATTGGAGATATCGAGAAATTAAGGCAATAGCATTTTCATTTTACAGTCCAATCTAACGATTGAAAAATAACATATACGGGTTTAATATATTATCATGCAATTCCAGCGCGCATCCTTTATTCAGGAACAACGCCTCAAAATGAACCCTGCGCTTTTGCAGTCCATAAGATTAATGGAACTTCCGGTTCCGGAACTGCGCGAAAGAATTGAACAGGAACTGGAACGCAATCCGGCGCTGGAATTAATCGAAGACAAAAACACTGTCCCCTTGAACGAAGCTGAAACGCACCGCAAAGATGTATATGAGTATTTTGAGACATCCTCCGATCCCGGCCGCCGCGGACAGCAGGCTGCAGATGAGCATCAAAAATTTATCGAGGGTGTACTTACACGGCCTGATACCCTGCAGGAACATCTTCTGCGGCAGCTGCAGCTTGAACCTGTAGATGATGAATTAAAACAAATAGCGGAAACACTTATTCAAAATCTTGATGATGACGGTTTTCACAAGGAAAATCCGCAGACACTTTTTGTGCAGCCGCAGGAAAGAATAACAGAGGCGATAAGATTAGTCAGGGGACTTGAACCTGCAGGAACCTGTACAAGCGATTACCGTGAATCGTTAAAAGTGCAGATAGCACTTTCAGATGACGCTCCTGCAGATATGGAGGAAATGGAAAAAGTTCTTGATGAGCTTGAACTTCTGGAAAAAGAAAAATATAGTATCCTTGCAAAAAAAACCGGCCTTGATGAAGAAGACGTACAGCTTATCTGTGAGTACATAAAAAAACTCTCACCTTTTCCCGGCCGCGCCTTTGCTTCCAGGCTGGATGAAGTACGTTATGTTATTCCGGACATAAGAGTTGTAAGGGACAATGATGAGTTTAGCATCAATCTGAATGATGAAGCTTTCCCTGTTCTTGGCATCAATCAATGCTTTGAAAAATTCGGCGACAGTGATGATAAGGCAGCCCGGGATTTTGCAAGGGATAATATCAGGGAAGCACGCCTTTTTATAAATCATCTTAGTCAGCGCAGCCAGACATTGATCCGCGTTGCAAATGCAATTATAGAGTTTCAGAGGTCTTTTTTCATAAACGGCCCTAAATATCTTGCGCCTCTTACCCTTGGGGATATTGCAAAACAATTAAATGTCCATGAAACAACGGTTTCCCGTACTGCAAACGGAAAATACATGCAAACCGAATGGGGAATTTTCGAAATTCGTTACTTTTTCACGAATTCCATAAGCGGAGCAGGTGCCGACAGGTCACAATTTTCCAAGGAGAGCGTAAAAGAGATAATCAGGGAGATAATTGCTGTTGAAAACCGGCTTTTGTCGGATCAGGATATTTCTGCTCTGTTAGGTCAAAAAGGAATTGCGCTAGCACGCCGAACTGTGGCAAAATATAGGAAAGAACTGGATATGGGTTCTTCATACAACCGCAAATTGTCTGTTCGTTAGAAAACATATCCGGACTATCAAATCAGGAGGGTTAAAATGAACCTGGACATTAAAGCAGTGCATTTTTCACTGCATGAAGACGCAAAAGAATACCTTAATAAAAAAATTGAAAGGCTCCGCAATGCCGAAAACATGATTGTGGACTTGCTTATTACGATAAAGAAAGAAAAGGATTTTAATGTCGATGCAACAGTAAATTTCCGCTGGGGTGTTTCTGTTCATGTCGCAGAAGGCGACTTTGAGCTTACAAAAGCCATAGACAAGTTAATCGACAAACTCGAAGCCAAAATAACCAAAGAAAAAGAAAAGGTGAAAGAAAAACGGTAAACTTCTTTTAACTTTAATCAACAACCATTTTATAGGGAACATCAGCTTATGGATAAATACTCCTCTATTTTATCTGCACGGTTTGAAAAAATTTACGACTGGATGATTCAGGAAGGCATTGCGCTTGTCGTGCTGGAAGATACCGAAGCAAGACGGGATCAAAACATCCGCTGGCTTACAGGCCATCCCGGAGACGCGCTGCTTATGCTTTCTGCGGAACGAAAGGCGGCGCTTGTTGCATGGGATGTAAATCTTGCAAAACTCTATGCGGCGCAGTCTCCTGCTGCAATTGTTTCATACAATGATTTTGAACGCAAACCTGTTAAGGCGATTTTTGCAATTGCGCAGAAACTCGGCATTCCGTCCGGATCAAAAATTGAAATACCTTCTGTAACACCCTACCCTGTCTTTCTTGACTATGTGGGAGAGTTAACCAATTTTGACATTCTTTGCAGGGATTCAGGTGCTGCTTCGGAAATGAGAAAGCTGCGCGCAGTTAAGGACGATAGTGAAATTGCCATTACACGGAAAGCCGCTCTTATCACAAACAAATTAATAGATTCCCTGGAAAAAAATGTACGCAGCGGAAAAATAAAAACAGAAGCCGATGCGGCATTGTTCATTGAACTTGAAGCGCGCAAGGCAGGCTGCGAAGGAACAAGTTTTGGAACGCTGGCAGCGGGGCCTCAGAGGAGTTATGCAATCCATGCATTTCCAAACTGGACAAACGCTCCCTTCGGCGGACAGGGACTGTCAATTCTGGATTTTGGCGTAAAGCTGGGGGGATACTGCACCGATGTAACGCTTACTTTTGCCCGCGATTTGAATCCAAAGCAGGAAAAACTTGTCTCTATGGTTGAAAAAGCCGCAAAACTCGCCGTGCAAATGGCGCATAACGAAACGCGGGCAAGGGATATTGCGGCGGCTGTGGATGCCTTTTTTGCAAAATCCAAAAAGAAGATGCCTCACTCCCTTGGCCATGGTTTGGGATTGCAGGAGCATGAATACCCCATTTTAAGAAACTCGGATGAAAACGAATGGGCGCTTGCGCCGGGAATGATTTTTACCATAGAACCCGGCCTTTACGATCCCCTGCTGGGCGGGTGCCGCCTTGAAAACGACATTCTTATAACAGAAAAAAGCCATGAAGTCCTTACAACGGCAAGGATAATCAGGCTCTAGGCTAATATCCATAAAAAGGTTATTCTTGAATAATACATAACATTTGCTCCTGCCGGCGCAAGTTTGGAGAGGCTCCATGAAAGTATGGGTAAAATTATTAATTGGCTCTGTATTGGGAATGACAATTGGCTTCCTGCTGCCAAACAACGAAAGTGTTTTTGAAGCGCTTCGCTGGCTGGAAGGGCTGGCTCTTGGCATAGGACGTTATGCGGTAATACCGGTATTGGTATTTGCGTTAACTATTGCGGTTTATGAACTTCGCATGGACGAGCAATTCTGGCCAATGGTATTAAAAAATATCATACTTATTGTCGCCGCCTCTGTTTTTGTAATTTTCTCCGGCATTATGGTAGTCTCGATTTTTTCACCGGACAGGATACCTATAGAAACAGTCGAGCAGCTGGAAGTGATTAACCTTAATATTGGGGAAAATATACTGGAATTATTTCCATCCAATATGTTCAGCGTTCTGACAGGTACGGGAGTATACCTTCTTCCGGTATGCATATTTGCTTTTTTCCTTGGCATGGGTCTTAAATACGATCGCAATTATTCCAAACCGGTTATTTCACATATAGATTCACTTTCCAGGATTTTCTACCATGTCGCATCGTTCTTTTCCGAAATACTCGGCTTCATACTGATTGTACTTGCGGCGTATTGGGCAGTCCGTTTTAATGAGGCGATGCAGGCAAAAGTTTTTAAAGACCTGATTGTTATGCTTGGAGTGTTCAGCGTAATTCTCTGTTTCGGCATTATGCCCCTTTTCCTGTATCTGATAAAAACAAAAGCAGAAACAAAAATAAATCCATGGCGCATCCTTTACGGTTTTCTTGGTCCTGCAATTGCGGCATTTTTCTCAGGGGATGTCAATTTCACCATTCCCATACTCCAGCGCCATTCAAAGGAAAATTTCGGAATCAAGCGGCGTTCAAGCGCGCTTTCCATTTCACTGTTTGCAACCTTCTGCAGATGCGGCAGCGCCATGGTAGCGGCAGTAGCATTCATAGTCATAATTAAATCATATTCATATTTAAGAATTGGAACGCTGGATTTATTTACCATTGGTTTATACGCCTTTTTAATATCATTTATTCTGGCGCGGTACCCTGGTAACGGCGCATTCATTGCCCTTGCAATGTTGTGCCTTTTTTACGGCGGCGGCGAATACAAGGCGGCATATCTTATTATGAAACCGATGGCATTCTACCTTGTTGCAGTCGGCACATTTATAGATGTCATGTTAAACGCCTTCGGCTCCTATATAATGGCGCGTACCAATGGCTTTGTTGATGATAAAAAAGCGCTGAAACATATATAGATGAATGAAAGCAGCGGCATACTTTTAGAAGGATTAAATATTCTTCGCAAGAACAATGCAGAAATTGATAATCTGCTTGCTCCTTCTGTTGTGCCGCTTCTTAACCGTTATATAAATGAAATAGAAACATTCAATCCTGCCTACGGCCTTGTTGGAACGAATGACAGAAATGAACTTGTTATAAAACATATACTTGACTCCCTTGCGCCTTTGGGAATTATCTATAATTTATTAAAAACAAAAAATGAATCCATTGCAGATGCCGGCTCCGGAGCGGGGCTGCCCGGTATTCCCCTTGCAATTGCCCTGCAAAAGTGCAGCTTTACTTTAATAGAACGCATGGGACGCAGAGCCGGCTTTTTATTAAACACTAAAGCAGTATTATCTCTTTCAAATATTAATATAGAAGAAAAAGAACTGGAAAAGGCATCCGGCAAATTTGATTTAATCACATTCCGCGCCTTTAAACCCCTGGATTCAAAACTGCTTAAAACACTGTTTAAATTATGTGCGCCTGCAGGCCATATTGCCGCCTACAAAGGAAGGCGCGAAAAGATAGAAGCAGAAATGAAACCTCTGCAGGCAGACTGGCAGATCATCCCCTGCCAGGTTCCTTTCCTGGATGAAGAGAGACATTTACTTGTGATTAAAAAAGAATTATTGAATCCTTCTTCCGCCCAAGGTGCGTGAATTTATTCTGTCTATATTGCTTTGCGATAATTTTATCAGTAAATAGGGAGACCTTTCCCCTACATATCTTACCCTGTAACGGAATCCTCCGTAATTAACCCATCCCTTTTCGTCTCCGTTTATCGATATCATAGTGCTGGGTTCATACACCAAATTGAAGAAGCCGTCTGGGTTAATGGTTCTGCTTGAGAACACCAAAAAATCATCAATGTCGTCAAAACTGACATACAGCAAAATCTCTCCGCCGCTTCTGTTTTCAACTCTTATTACCTGTCCCTCTGTCTGATCATTTATTGTTATTACTTCCTTTACATGCACATTCTCAAACCTTGCCCTTCCATCGGGATCGCGTCCGTCATTGGGTTGTATATATTCACGCTCCAGTGTAATACGGGAAAATAAATGCAATTGAAAACTGTCAATAACATCATTGGACGTATCATCACGTATATCTCTTAACCTCTGGATAATTGCTATTGTTAAGGGCATCCTTGTGTCTACAACTTCCCTGTCTCTGTATACGGTAACGGGTACAGGCGCAGGAGCTGGAGCGGGCTCTGGGGCCGGTGCAGGAGCTAAACAGCCAAGAGTTACAAATACAAATTGTATCACAAAAAAAATACCTGCTATCTGTTTCAACTTCATAATAAAATCACTCCTCTTTACTCCCAAAAAATAAATACAGCTATATCTTAGAAATTCGGCGTTTTCCGGCATAGACTCAATAATTTTTTTTACCCTGTTATATGGTTAAAAAGCCAACAAAGTCCTAAAGTAAAGTTTTTAAATGCCGATAATTGCTTGAGGGGTCTATTTTGGCATATAAAAACGCATCATCTACATACAAAGAGACAAAGATAAAAACCGCAGGTCAGGGGCAGCTTATTGTAATGCTGTACGATGAGGCAGTAAAACAGTTAACAAAAGCAATTGAGTTTCTGGAACTTAATAAAAGCGATAAAAAAGATCCCGGCAGAATTGAACATATAAACAAAGCCGTGATGAAAACCGAAGAAATCCTGACAGAACTTATGGTCTCCCTGGACTTTGAACAGGGCGGTGAAATTTCCAAAAATTTATTTTCACTGTATACATGGTTTAACAGGGAGCTTGTAGAAGCGAATATAAGCCAGGATGTAAGCAGAATGCTTGCAGTAAGGAATATGCTTTCAGAATTGAGAAATACATGGAGCGCTGTTGCGAGCCAGACACCTGCCGAACAACCGGGCCGTGAAGCGGTGGGTTTGAACATAGCAGGATAATTTAGGGAGGGGATATGGCGGTTATGACAGAGGAACGCAGCGCAGTTACAGCCAATATTGATTCGGCGGAACTTGCCCAGAGAGTTGCAGTTTTGAAACGTTTTAAGATCCTGCTGTCACAGCAGAGAGACAGGTTTCGCTCCTATCTTGATTTACTTGACAAGCAGCAGGGCGTAATTGAATCGGGCAGCGCCGAAGATCTTTTAACCTATGTTGAAATAGAAGAAAAAATAGTTGCGGATATTTTCTCCATCCAAAAAGTTATAGATCCCCTGGAAGAAATGTATTATTCGGTCAGAAGTCATTCTGATAATCAGGAAGAAGTGCCGGATCTAAAAGCATCGCTTGAAAAACTTAAAAGCGAAGCTGTTATACGCTCAACAAAGAACAAGGAACTGCTTTCAAAACGCATGCTGGAGCTTCGTTCAGAAATAAAGACTCTGCGGAACAACCCCTATGCAGCAGGCGGAAGAAGCGCATTTATAAATTCAAATACAGCATCTCTTGTAGATTTACAGGGTTAAACTGACAAAATGAAATTGTGGGCGATACTGGATTCGAACCAGTGACTCCTACCGTGTGAAGGTAGTACTCTCGCCACTGAGTTAATCGCCCGCAATTCCATAGTTTCTATTCTGTCTTTGATGCATCTTCAGATACATCGGAAGATGAAAAATTGATATTTTTAACAAATTCACAGGCCTCTTTAACGCCGATTTCCCTGTTCATGTCGTAGTCTTCCCATTCAACCGAAAGCGGCCCCTTGTAGTTAATCGCATTCAGCTCGCGGATAATATTTTCAAAATCAACATCACCGTGACCCAATGAACGGAAATTCCAGCCGCGCTTAACATCGCCGAATGGAAGGAAAGAGCCAAGGATTCCGGTTCTGCCGTCCAGGGTAACGGCTGCATCTTTCATACGCACATGTAAAATAAATTTGAAAAAATCGCGTATAAAAATATGAGGCGTTATTCCCTGCCAGACCAGATTAGAAGGATTAAAATTAAAGCCCAGGGTTTTGCGGTTCTTGAATTCCTTCAGCAGCCGTTCTGCAGAATAATAATCAAAGGCGATTCCCGAAGGATGAACTTCCAAAGCAAACTTAACGCTGCTTTTATCAAACTCGTCAAAGATTGGAGCCCAGTATTTTCCAATAAGCGCATAAGCGTCTGTTATAATCTGTTCGGAAGCTTTGGGGAATGTGTACCAGCTGGCTCTGACAGGGTTTCCCATTAAACCTGTGATAACTTTAACGCCAAGGTTTTTAGCGGCGGCAGCGGCATATTTCATTTCCTGAGTTGCCCACTTGCGGATTTCATCAGGTTTTCCCGCAATGTTTGAAGGTACAAAACCGCTTAAACACGGGTCTTCGCTGTCGCTGACGCACTGCCCGGTTAAATATGTTCCTATAGACCATATTTTCAAACCATGATTTTTCAGGATATTCTTGCGATCCTCAACATATTTGGGATCCGTTGCCGCTTTTTTTAAATCCAGGTGATCGCCGTAACAGGAAATTTCAATCCCATCGTATCCGAATGCCTTGGCTTTCTCACAAAACTTTTCAAAGGGCATATCAGCCCACTGTCCCGAAAATAATGTTACCGGTCTAGTCATACTGTCCTCCTGGAAAAACCACTCGCCTATGATAGAATAATAATTAATAAAATGCAAGTATAAAAGCGGATTTGCGGCGTTTTAAACCGCTTATTAAGGGGTTTTATGGGTAATATCAGAATCTGCCATCTGCCGCCTTTTTTTTCTGCAATTATTTTTATGTCTGCCTGTATATTATTATCGGGGTGTTACACAATCACTCAGGGTATAACCATGCTTGGCTACCTGAACAGGGCAATACCCCTTGAACAGGTCGATAATGATGATTTTGTACAGCTTGTAAAAGATATCCGCGCATTTGCAATGAATGAGCTTGGCCTTGCAGAAAGCCGCAATTATACAAGATATGTAGAAATTGACAGGAATTATCTTGCTGCGATAGTTTCCGCGTCTGCAAAAGATTCCTTCAGGCGGTATGAGTGGAATTACCCGGTTGTGGGTAAACTGCCCTACAAAGGTTTTTTTAAAATAGAGGATGCGCGGAAGGAAAGGGACAGGCTGGAAAAACAGGGCCTTGATGTGTGGCTGCGGGGAGTAGATGCCTTTAGCACCCTTGGCTGGTTTAAAGATCCGCTTTTTTCATATATGCAGAATTATTCAACAGAAAGGCTTGCCGCTCTTATAATCCACGAGCTTGTGCATGCAACTGTCTTTATAAAGGGACAGGCTAAATTCAACGAAGAGCTTGCGGAATTTATCGGTAATAAGGGAGCGCGTATCTTCATGGAAAAGCGTTACGGGCTTGATTCTGCGGAATACCGTCAAATGTTAGATTCCAATATTGACAGTCAAAATTATATTGCATTCATTCAGAAACTGATTGCAGAACTGGATGCGCTTTATTCAAGCTGTGCTTCCAGAGAGGAGATTTTAACCGGTAAAGACAGTATTATAAGCGCGGCAAAAAAGAGGTTCGATGACGAATATGAAAGCCGTTTTTCAAGCGATAATTACAGGTTTTTTTCCGAAATATTAATCAACAATGCCTTTCTTGAACTTTACAGGCTTTATTATACAGATGATAATTTTTACGATGATCTTTATGAACTCTCAGGTAGCAATCTAGGCGCTTTTATTGCAGCCGCAAAAACAATAAGGGCAAAAAACGGCGATTTAAGAGCTCAGCTTGAAAACGCTCTAATGCCGCTTTAATTCCCGTAATAGAGTTCCTCATAAATTCTGCCGAAAGCGGGAACCCTTCTGCCGTAATCTCTTGTTTCAAAAATCGTTACAGTTTCCACCAATAAATCCGCAGGCAGATTACCGGCATTAAACCAGCGGCGAACACGCGTCTGCCCGCCGTTATACGACATCAGCGCAAGCTGTTCATTATTGTCAAAACGGCTTAACAGAAAATTATAGTAGTAAGAACCAATATAAACATTCGCGTAGGGATTGGCAGAATCGACAATATTATCAGGGCCCAGGAAATCAGGGCCGCCCCTGCGTTTTATGCGTTCTGCCTGCTCCAGCGCGGTGGCCGGCATAAGCTGCGACAAACCGACCGCTCCTGCCCGCGAGACAACAGCGCTTTGGAATGCGCTTTCTGCGCGGATAAGAGCAAAAAGCAAAGAGGGCGCTATTTCAAATTGCATTGCGTTAGTTTCTATCAACTCCAGATAAGGACGCGGAAACATTAATTCATAATCGCGCCTGTCTTTTATATAATCCTCTCTGGATATATTAAGGGAAGCAAGCCTCATGGACTGGGGATATACATGGGCGTCATAAAGGGCTTGTGCGACAATACGCAGCTCCTCCGGGGTAAGCATGTTTTCCATCTGCCTTATATAAGGTATTGAAAGGCCTACAGCATCATTGGAGAAAAAACCAAGAAGAAACTCAAGCGCAAATGAATGAGTCTCCTGCAGTTCTGTTTCAGTGTCTTCATCAGGTTCAACATTTTCTTCCGGTAAAATCAACAGCGGCAAACCCAGCGCTTTTGCGCTTTGCATGCGGTAGTAAAGAACCGGCAATGTCATTGTTTCGTCAACGTCATATGCAATCCGGTAAAAAACAAGTGAACCCAGCGATGCATTATCCACCCTTGCCGCCCGCGCTGCCAGTTGTCTGTCTCCTGCTGTAAGATAACCTTCTTCAAGCGCCCGTGCAACCAACCATGCATAGCCTGCTTTCATGGCAGCGTTTGTGTCTTTTAATAAATTAAAAACGTTTATTACTCTTCTCCATTCGCGCCCCGTAACAAGCCTGACAATGTATCTCTCCAAAATACCGCTAAAATAATTATCGTTATGCCAATACGGAATAAATCTTTCCAGTTGTTCATAAAAAACAGAAGTAGGGCCGCTTACTAATGCATCCAGAATATACCAAATGCATGCGTCCTGCTGTTCGTAATCCGGTGACAGGACAAGCGCGCGTTCAAAAAGAGAAACTGCATTTGCAATATTTCCCCCTCCCATACGCCGCGCAATTCTTGCAGCATAAAATACAAGCCTGAACCGAATATCATCGCACTCACCTTGCAGGCCGGATTCCCATCCTAAAAACAAATTCAGCCCTTCGCTTCCGGTTGACGTATACTGAAAAGCCCTGCCCAAATCGTTAATCAGGTTTGGAAACTCCAAAAACAAATCCGGTATTTGCGAAGGCCAAAAGCCGCTTGTTGCGCCGCTTCCCTGAAAGGTTCTGAAAAATCTTAATGCATCATTGTATCTTAATTTTACAACAGCATGATGCCCTTCAATGGCAGCCATCTCGGTTTCAGAGAAATGCAGTTCATTTTTTTTCAGTTCTCCAAGAAGATAAAGCCTTGCATGATCAAACGACTCTGAATTATGTTCAACGTTAAGCAGAAAAGAGAGAGCCTTGTCCCTGTTACCTGCAACTGTATTATTTTCCAAGGATGCAATAATTTCGAATACTGATGCCCAGAAGCCGCCGGCCTGCTGATGCACCGCACTGATTGTATTTGCGGAAAGCTCAACTCCCTGCAACATTAAAATCGCAAGTCTTTCAGAAGCGGCATTCCTTACAAATTCATTGGGATTTGAAAGCGCGCTTTCAAAGAGCCTTACTTTTTCGGCATTATTATCTGAAATGAGCAATCCCCGGTAAAAACAATCATACGACACCTGCTCCTGATGAGACACGCATGAGTTTACAAGAATAAAAAATAACAGGAATAAAAAAGCGCGAATCGAGTAAACACAACTAGCATATATAACAGTTTTTTTTGTTCTTATATGCCGGTTCATGCAGGTTTGCGGTTTAAAAATTTTAATTCCTCCGTACGCTGAAAAAATTAATTTCTTGGAGGAATGCGGATTGTTCTGCCGGAAATAATTAAATTCGGATTACGAATATTATTATGCCTTGCTATCCTTGGGTACTGCCACGGATCGCGGTAAAATGCTTCAGAGATGTCCCATAAGGTATCGCCCCAGCGAATTCTGTAATTAACACCTTCCCTGGGAATAGTTGCAGGCACATTGTAAGATGCAACAGGCGGATTACGCCCTGAACTGCTTACTGCAGGCTGTCTTGGCGCCGGAGGCGCAGCAGGCGCCTGAATTACAGGCGGAGGCTCAATTACCTGCTGGACAGGCTCCGTCTGTCTTACCGGTTCCGGTTCAGTAATTCTCACAGGTTCCGGCTCTGGCAGTCTTACAGGCTCAGGTTCCGGCTGTCTTACTACCTGTTCAACTGCCGGTCTGTTTAAATAAGAACGTACAAGATCCATCCCCCCTAAAAAGAAGAGCCATGCCGCAAGAAGCCCCAACAATAGAAGCACAATAAGTAAAATAAAAATCCATGCCTTGGAAGATTTTTTTTGCTGCTGCTGCCGTATTTTGCTGGCTTGATTGTACAGACCGGAAGGCGGCTCTTCGTTGGTTTCAAGTTCAAAATCAGGAATTTCCATATCACGCGAAGTTTCATCAAGCGATCTTAATGAAACAGTTAAAACATAATGTTCGCCGTTGGCGCCCGTATCAAGGTCTATGGCATCGGCAACTATATCGCCGTTATTGTCGGAGGAAATAACCATTTCGATAGAAGGCTCACCCTTGGGTTTTGCCTTTATATTTTCAACAACAAGGCTGCCGATATACTGGGCATCCGGCATGGTACCCTGCTGACTTCTGTATAAATCAATTTGAACACTTGGCTGATCATCGTGTACTGTGGTGAGAATCAGCCTTTTTTTGATTGAGGAATTTTCTTCCATTATGGGATAAAAATCCCCGTTAGCGATCTTTATACCAATATTTGATGCCATTGGATTGCTCCTAACGATTACTATGGTCGTATTTGCCGTTTTAAAGGCATATACTACAGTTTATGCGCTGAATATACCTTATGTCAATAGTAAATGGCCCAATTTGCTGCATATTTAACCTATTTTATGCAATATTAATATAAATGTTAGCTAAACCAGTATTAAAAAATTTAGAAATAACCGATAATATAAGTCATGGATCCTGTTTTTATAGGCATACTTGCCATTATTCTCGTTGTCAGCCTTGTTTTTTTGCTGAGGGGATTTGCCGGCAAATTTTCCTTTGGCGGAAGAAAGGGTTCAGGTGATGATGACATTGTCTTAAGAGATGCGAAAAAAAGGCTTAACCAAAACCCTAATGACCCAGAAGCTCTCTACATAGTTGCCAATGCATTTTTTGATGAATCAAACTGGGACAAGGCCATGAGGACATATGAGACACTCTCAGATCATGTAGCAATGAATCAGCTGATCAGGGGTGTTGATAATTTCCAGGTTTTTTTAAGATATGGCATTTCAGCCCGTAAACTCAGCATGCTGGATCAGGCTTATAAGGCCTTTTCAACAGCCAGAGCCATCAGACAGGACAACTATGAAGTAAATTTTGAACTTGGCGTACTTGAGTTTGAAAGAAAAAATTATGAAAAAGCTGTTCAGCTTCTGCAGCAGGCGCGCATCCAGGATCCGGACAGCCCTTCTGTTCTGCGTTACCTTGGTCATGCGCTTTTCAGATTAAAGAAGCCAAAAGAGGCAATGAGTTTCATACGCAAGGCTATAGATCTGGCCCCGGAAGATAAGGAATCGCTTTATACGCTTGCAGAATGTTATCACGAGGCGAACCAGGTTGAGCAGGCCCTGCGGATTTTTAATCACCTGCGCGCCGATCCTGTAATGGGACCCAATTCATGTTTAATTGCCGGAACCATACATCTTGAAACAAGGCAGTATGAGGCTGCAATTCAGGATTTTGAAATCGGATTAAGACATGCGAATATCAAGATTGATATTCTTGCGGAACTTCGATACAAGATTGCTACAACCCTGATTAAGTTAAACGAAATCAGCAAGGCAATACCTTATTTAAAACAATTACATGCGGAAAATCCTTCATATAAAGATGTTACCGTCCTTTTAAACAAATATATCGAATTAAGCGCTAACCGTAATCTGCAGATATTCCTTATGGGCTCTTCCGCAGATTTTATAGCTCTCTGCAGGAAAATTGTAATGACCTATTTTGGAAAAGCCAAAATAAAAATTACGAATATTACTGTTAATAAGGCTGAATGGGCTGACATACTTGCCGAGGTTGATACAAGCAAATGGTCAGATCTGATTATGTTCCGTTTTATAAGAACACAGGGTTCTATCGGAGAGTTGATCGTAAGGGATTTTCATTCGCACCTGAAAGAAGTGAAAGCCGGCAAGGGTATTTCCATTACAGTCGGTCAATATTCTGACGAGGCAAAAAGGTATACAGAAGCGCGGCTCATCGATCTGATAGAAAAAGAAAGACTGCAGGTAATACTCAATTCCCTGGATGCAAAAACAGCAGCACTAAAAAAATAAAGAGCCAATAATAATCTGACCCCTATTCCCCCACTCCCCACCCCCCACTCCCCACCCCCCATTCCCCACTCCCCATTCCCTACCCCCCATTCCCCACTCCCCAACCCCCATTCCCTACCCCCCACCCCCTACTCCCCAACCCCCAAAACAAACACCAAAGGCAAATGATCGCTTAATCCGCTGCCTGTTCTTACGTTATAGGCAAAAGGCATACCTCCTGCATTAACAAACGGCGGGTAATCCGCAATTAGGGTATTAATATATTGCAGATTTGAATTACTAAAAAAATGATGAGATATCAAAAAATGATCTATTGTCTCCCAATTATTTCTGTAAAAATAAGTGCCCTTCTCAAGCTCCCATAAACCCTTAATATCCTCATCAAACTGATTCTCTGCGGGAGGTTCCCACGGTGAATAGAATACAATTGCATCCTGCGGAAAAAAACGGGGTTTAGGCGGTATATCTCCTGTTATTACAATAAAATCTTTCTGCTCTGCTCCTGCAAGCAGCGCACTATACGGATTGTCGGGAAGCAGCGCGCAAATTACATTTGAGCCCCGCCTTGAAAACTCATCATGATTCAAATTTAAATCGCCTGCAACAATTATGCCAATCTCCGGTTCGCTCTCCAGGATTTCCCGGCTCCGGCGCAGGATGGCCCTTGCAGAAGCCCTTCGCACTTTTTCCGTAGCGTCATCACCGCCGATTTTAGATTTCCAGTGGCAGATAAAAATGACAAACTCATTTTCCATAGCCGAAACCCTTACTTCCAGAACAGGCCGGGGCGTAGTGTCATTGCCGACAGTGATGGTATGGGCTGTTGCATCCAGCAGCGGAAACCGGCTTATAATTCCAAGCCCTATTGCCGCGCCCGGATTATTGGCGAAATGGCTCCAGGAAAAACCCCGGTGCAGAGAAAGCGCAAGATCCTCCAGAACCTGAAGGGATTCAATTTCCTGAAGCAAAATAATATCCGGTAAAGGCGATGTTTGTCCTATTGCAGATGAAATAGAATTTATCCTGCTTTTGTATTTTTCATCGGACCAGCCTGAAGATTGCAAGAATTCGGCGTATTCATAGCCGTCATCCTTGCCGTCAAACAGGTTATGCACATTCCAGGTCATAAGGGTGACAGTCCTGCTTGGAGCCTGTTTTTCCGGTTCGGCGCAGCCTGACAGAGTTAAAACAGCCAAGTAAATGCAAAACAAAGAGATAAAACGTAACTTTTTCATAAGAACCTCCAAAAAATGATTTATTATATATGGCGCGGGCGTGCATGGCGCTTTAGTGAAAATGAAAATTTTTACCAATTACAAACGCTTGACACTTTTTTGTATTTTTAGTAGTCTGTAAATCCCGTTATAATTAAAGAGAAAAGAAAGGTTATTGATATGAAGACAATATTTGAAAAACCTGCGTCGGTGGAACGAAAATGGTATATCATTGATGCCGAGGGTAAAGTCCTGGGCAGAGTGGCAGCCAAAGTCGCAACCATAGTCCGGGGAAAAAACAAGGCAACTTTTGTACCCAATCAGGAAATTGGGGATTATGTCATAGTATTAAATGCGGATAAAGTTGTGATAACCGGTAAAAAAGCCGAGCAAAAAATGTATTATAAGCATACAGGTTATGTAGGCGGCTTAAAAACAAATAGTTTCAACAAGGTAATGGAAAAACATCCGACTCAACCGCTTGAACTGGCCATAAAGGGAATGCTTCCCAAGGGCCCGCTCGGCAGAAAAATGGCAAAAAATGCCAAAATTTATGCCGGAACAGAGCATCCGCATAGCGGTCAAAAACCGGTGCCGGTTGAGGCATAAAAAGGGATAAATATGATTAAGAATCTTGGAATAGGTACAGGAAGAAGAAAAACATCGGTAGCAAGAGTTTATGTACGCGAAGGAAGCGGAAAAGTCACCATCAATGGCAAGGAACTGACCGTTTACTTCCCGCAGGGTGAACATGTGCAAATGGTCCGCCAGCCCCTTATGGTTACTGCCTGTGATAATAAATATGACGTTTTAATCAATGTTTACGGCGGAGGCAATAATGGACAGGCCGGCGCATGCCGTCACGGGCTTGCAAGGGCTCTCTGTCAGGTGGATCACACAAATTATGCAAGCCTGCGCAACAATGGCTATCTTACAAGGGATCCGCGCATGGTTGAACGCAAGAAATACGGACGGCCCGGAGCGCGCAGACGCTTCCAGTTCTCAAAACGTTAGTTTGCAGAATAGCGAGACAAATACACTTCCGGCAAATTTGGATGAACAATATATCCGCGCTGAAAAAGCTGCTCTGCGCCTTGTGGCCAGAGCAGAACAATGCAGCGCAGGGCTTGCCCGTAAACTGAAAAGACGCGGACACGATTGCGCTTGTATAAATGAAGTAATCACAAAACTTACGGAACTAAATCTTTTAAATGACGGCAGGTTTGCATGTCTCTGGCTGCAATCCCGTCTTCGCTTTACCCGCAGCCCCCGGCAGCTTCTTTCTTCCCTCTGCGCACGCGGCATTGAACATGACTGCGCCGTTTCAGCGCTTAGGGAAACGCTTAACGAAGATGCTGAAAATGCCCTGCTTAAGAAATATATAAAAAAGAACGCATGGAAAATTAAGGGAGCCAAGTCATTAAAATTTTTCTTAAAAAATGAAGGCTTTTCCATGACAGCGATTTCGCATTTTTTAAATGATGAAGATTAATTTACCCATAAGCGCTTCGACAGCTCTCCCTAAGCAGTAAGGCCCGGGACAGATAAATTATTTTTTGCAAATCAATTTAGTTTTTACCTTGTTAAAATCATCTTTGCAAAATACTTTGTAAGGAAAAAAAGCGTTACAAGGAATAAAAACGGAATAAAAATATATATAAAAATAAAAATAACTGAATAATTTATTACATCCTCTGTTAAAGAATTACTCAAATTTTTGGCATTTACAATAAAAGCTGCAACAGAGCTTCCCTGCCTTCTTGCGGATAAGCTTCTTTCCATGCTTTCTGCAGTTCTGCCCTTTTCGTCTATTGATGTTATCAGCGTTTCGATATTGCCTGATAATATTTTATTCTCCATCAGTGTTGACAGCTGAAATGCTGCCGGAAAAGCAAACGATATTACAAGACTGAGCATCACAAAAACAATAACTACCCTGGGCATTCTTCTTCTGTCCCCGTATGTCCATATAAGAAGAATGGTAATTAAAGCGCAAACAGGAATAATGGCAAGGAAGACAATATAGCTTGAAAGGGTCAGCAGAATTTTTCCGAATATAATTGCGCTGAAAATCCGCGAGAGCATATTGGACAACTTGGTTAAAATACCGTCAAGAGGAGAAAGGGATTCACTGCCGGTAGCCCCGGAAGACAGCAATATACTGATAACTCCATGCGTGATTTTTACTGTTTCCCAAACATCCAGCGTCTGCCTGGATTTATCGCCAAGCGTTTTCTGTACGCCTTTTTCTTCATTTAAATCCGGAATTAATAATGAAGCAACCGGCCCTCTTTGCCGGGGCGCATTCTGTGCATTTTCCTGGGCGATCTGCGCTCTTTGCTCTGTCTGGGTTGTTTGAGTCGTTTGAACTGCCTGAGTTTCCGCTTCTTCTGTTTGCTGATTATCAACTGACCCGCACGATAATAAACCAAATGTGAACGACCCGCAGGCAATGAGGAGCAGAGCTATTGTAAAAACGATTCGTCTTACCATAGTATTCATATTAATTATAGTGTAAAAATCAATATTTAGCCATACCGTCATTTAGCCGATGTCTTTACATATATTATGATAATCGGGCTTACCGGCGCTTACTGCGCAGGAAAAAATCATATTGCCGCCTTACTGGAAGCAAGAGGACTGCCTGTCCTTGATGTTGATAAGTTGGGCTATCAGGCGCTTGAATCGGAAAAAGACGCGATATTCACCCTGTTTGGATCTGAGCTGAAAAGAGATGACGGCTCGCTTGACAGGCGGCTTTTAGGCAAGCTTGTTTTCGGCTCTGCAGAAGAGTTAGCAAAGCTTGAAGCCATTGTACACCCTGCTGCAAACCGCCTTACAGAGGAGTGGATAGGGAAGCAAAATAAATCCTGCGTGATAAATGCCGCTCTTCTTCACCGTTCCTCGATTTTTTCCAAATTGGATTATATTATCCTTGTAACTGCTCCTGTAATTACACGGTTTTTCAGGGCAAAACGGCGCGACAAGCTCTCCTTTGGGGAAATCATAAAACGTTTTAAAAGCCAGAAGGACTTTTATAATCAATATTTATCAATAAACTCAAGCCCTGTTTATGCCGAAATTTATAGAATAGAGAACCCGGGATTAAAAGGCGGGCGCAAACTGGAACGCCGGATTGACACGTTTTTAAAACAGATTCTCCCGGATAAGGAGTATGATTGAAATGGAAAAAGAGATGAAAAAACTGTTATTGGTTGCCGTATCTGTCGGCGTTTTCCTTCTTGTAACCATTACCGTTGCGATTATTGTTTTAACACCAAGAGTACAGGCAAGAGAAACAAACTTTTCTACATCTGTTCCTTATTCTCATGGGAGAGTACAGCCTGTAACGGAGATTATACCAGTGCAGCCTGCAGCGGTTGTTGATACCCAGCCGGTTGATATAGTAAGTGAAATCCCGGAAATTGTTTCCATTGCCGATTTACGTAACGAAGAAGGCCTTACCATTCAAATTCCAAGGCCAAACTCCGCCGCGATACCTGAGCCCGCCGCTGCTGTAAGACAGCAAGCGCCTGTTGCTCCTGCCGCTGCTGTTACGCCAGTTGCCGCCAGTCCTGCTGCAAGACAGCAAACGCCTGCTGCTGCTAAACCGGCTCAAACCGCTGCAACCAATCAAAGACCTGCAGCAACAGCGGCAGCTCCAAGAACCCGCACGGTAAATGATTTTTGGATTCAAACAGGCGCATTCAGTTCGATGGTAAGAGCTGAAGATGCCAAAGAGAACCTTTCTTCAAAGGGATTAACCTCGATAATAGAGACACGCATTATAAACGGGCAGACATTATACAGAGTAAGGCTTGGCCCCTATACATCAGAAAATGAAGCCAAACACTGGCTTGATATAGTTAAACTAATTGACGGCTTTAACGAAAGCCAGGTACGCCAGACCACAAGGCAGATGTAGGCAAAATTGCGCATAACGCGCTTTTTTATATATAGCGGTTTAACTGTCCGGGATTAATTTTCCGGGCAGTTTTTTTTGGAGTAAATATTTTTCCTGTCATATGCTAAGAATTATTTTCCCATATATAATTAATCGGAACTGCCCAAATACCCCTGCTTAATTGCATCAGCTCTGTTCCTGTATAAATAATGATCCCTTTTAAGAACTTGTTTCCTGTAGTTTCCTGCAAGGTAATCATATTAGCCCAATCTTTTTGATTGACAGTTCCATCAAGTTTTATCTCTACTCCGATTGTTTTGCCATCAGGGTTTTCTATTACAAAATCCACTTCCCTGCCCTGATTTTGCACAGGATTAAAATGCGACACACTGTACGATGTATTTGATTTAGCCGCCTTTATAATCTCTGTTGCCATAAAATTTTCAAATAGATGTCCCATTGTCACTTTTTCATTTTTATATATTTCTTTTATGTCCCGCTGCATTATATGACATAACAAACTGGTGTCAGAAAAATACAGTTTTTTCTGTTTTACAAATTTTTTATCCAGCCTGTTTGGTTTTGACCATGAGGGCAGCTCAAACGTAAGAAATGTATTATTACAAAGAGCCTTGTATTTTTCGTATGTCTTTGCATCAAGGCCTGTTTCTTTCATTATGTTTGCATTGTTAAGCAGGCTGCCTGCTCTCTGCGAAAGCGAGACAATTAATTGATAAATTTTTTCAGGATTTTTTATATCGGCAAAAGCTCGGACATCTCTTTGAAGTAAAGTTGTAAGATAATCATTGAACCATTGATATCTGTCCTTTTTTCTATCCAAAGCAATTTCCGGAAAAGTCGCACTTAAAATAATATCTGTGATATTGGCCTTCTGGTATTTTCCTGGCTTTAAATCTTCCCTGTACAACTTTTCTATAAAGTTAAAACTACTCTCTTTTATTTCGGATGCAGAAAAAGGGTACAGGGTTAATATTGAAAGTCTCCCGACAAGCGCTTCTGCAAGACCCGGTAATGCTAATATATTTGCAGAACCTGTAAGCACATACAAAGATTGTGAAACGGAGTTTCCCGTTCTGTTTTTCTTTACAAGGCGTTTTTCATCTACAGAGATTTTTATCCAGCGGAACAATTCAGGGACAAGCTGAACTTCATCTATTATGTTTAGCATATCCTGCGGCAAAGATTTAAGAAAACCAGACGGATCATTTTTGGCAAAAAACAAATGAGCGGGATTATCAAAGGTGATATAATTTAACTTTTTTGCGGTGTTAATATTCTGAACCAGGGTAGATTTCCCGCATTGCCTCATCCCGTTTACATATAGAACGGGACGGGTTTCTATCGTTTTATTTGCAATATCTTCCAGTAACCTGCGTATATAAGCCATTTTCACCCCCTTATATAATATGGTATCATGATACCATATTATATTGGATTACAATACATATGTCAAGAAATGGATATAAACTTGCTATTAAATCAGATTTGCAGCAATTTGTACGCAAGGGTATAAAAAAAGCATTAATTTATGTTTTTAGAACGGCTAGACTGACAAATAACCCTGTTTACTCCAACACAGCTGCAGTCAAACAGGGCTTGATATATCCTGCCAATTGCACTACCATTAACTGGCTGGACAAAAACTACCGTCTTGTATAGACTGGACTTGTCAATAATCTGGAGCGGTGTCCGAGCGGTTTAAGGAGGCGGTCTTGAAAACCGTTGTGCCGAAAGGTACCGGGGGTTCGAATCCCCCCTGCTCCGAATAATCCCTTGTTTTAGGGATAAATATATTAATTACATTAACGCTGGGGATTCGAAACGAAGCGTTGCTGTAAAGACTGTAAGGCGTAAGCCTTAAATTGTGAGCATGTAAGCGCATGGATGCGCTTGCAACGCGCAGGCGGGGGTGCAAGGAGCTGACAGGAGTCAGCGACTGGAACCCCGAATCCCCCCTGCTCCGCAAACGGTATATGATACCGATTAATCCCCTGATTAGGGATAAAGGCAGCAATTACATTAACGCTGGGGATTCGAAACGAAGCGTTGCTGTAAAGACAGTAAGGCGTAAGCCTTAAAAATTGTGAGCATGCAAGCGCATGGATGCGCTTGCAACGCGCAGGCGGGGGTGCAAGGAGCTGACAGGAGTCAGCGACTGGAACCCCGAATCCCCCCTGCTCCGTAAATTATAAAAACTGTGAAAACATCCTTGGAGCGGTGCGAGAGAGGCCGAATCGGGCTCCCTGCTAAGGAGTTGTACCCCGAAAGGGTACCGGGGGTTCGAATCCCCCCTGCTCCGTAAACGGTATATGATACCGATTAATCCCCTGATTAGGGATAAATGCAATGATTACATTAACGCCGGGGGATTCGAAACAAAGCGTTGCTGTAAAGACCAGTAAGGCGTAAGCCTTAAATTGTGAGCATGTAAGCGCATGGATGCGCTTGCAACGCGCAGGCGGGGGTGCAAGGAGCTGACAGGATGTCAGCGACTGGAACCC